>JAJEGF010000007.1 GCA_022820025.1 Chloroflexota bacterium | reverse complement strand
CCGAAGACGCCCGAATCTGCCTCTCCCCCAGGAGAGGGTAAAGACCGGCGTCCCCTTGAGAGGGGGCACACTGTCCGCGGTTCCTGTCCTAGAGAGGCAGAAGGAACCCGGATCACTGCGCCGAGTGATGTCTGACCAAAGTGACGAACTTCCCGCTAGATCTGGTGAGTTGCTGAGGGGTCGGTGCGTCTTAGACTGGCCGTCGCCAACGGTCCGTGCTGTAGAGGACTGGATTCTGTGAGGCAGACGACGTCGGGGCGTCCGGTCATGTACACGGTGCTCGTGTCGGCGTTGCTGGCGGCTGCGGTTGGGGCGGTGGTTGGGGCGATCTTGTCGGTGGCGCTGGGGAGCAGCGAGCCGGAGGGCGTGGCCGGGGCGGCTGAGCGGGCGTTGATCGAACGGTTCTACGAGGAGTCGTGGAACAACGGCGACATCAGCCTGATCGATGAGCTGTTCACGACGGACTACGTGCTGCACATGCAGGACGGACGGACGATCGGACGCGATGGATTCAAGATCGAAATCCCGGAACTGCGCAGCTCGTTTCCCGATCTGAGCATTACGGCGGACGAGTGGATCATGGCGCCGGGCAAGGTCATTGCGCGGGTGACCTGGCGCGGCACGCACACGGGGCCGGGTCTGGGGATCCAGCCGAGCGGCAACACCTTCGAGGCGTCGGCGATTTACATCTACCGGTTCGAGGGGGACAGGATTGCCGAGAGTTGGGCGATGTTCGATTCGCTGGGATTCCGGCAGCAGTTGGGGCTGCTCTAGCCCGACCGCAACGGGGTTGCGACGGTCGGTGGCGGCCCAGCCTGATCCGACTTGGTGAAGATTTTCACAATCTGCGTTGAAAACCTGCCACACTCTGCGGTCGTAGGTCCGGGGCGGGGCGAGGTGTCGATGTTTGGATTGCTGGCCAGCCTGGCCGCCAGTTGGCGCCGGGCGGCGGCCGTGATCGTCGCCTGGATCGTCGTGGGCGTGGTCGTGATCGTGGCGGCGCCGCCGCTGGGCGACGTGACGACTACCAGCCAGGAAGACTTCCTGCCGAGCGACTCAGAGTCCCGACGCGTCCTGGAACTGGTCTCGGAGAAGTTCCCGCGCGGACAGGGAGTGCCGGCCATCGTCGTCTTTCATCGCCCTGAGGGGCTGTCGGATGCCGACCTGGCGGCCATAGCCAAGGCTGACACGGCGTTGCAGTCGGATAGCGCGCCGGAGGAAATTCAGTCGGTGCTCTCATTGAGCGGGTCACCCGAGGCCGCGAGCGCGCTGACGGCGCCCGACGGAACGACCGTGACCACGATCGTCACGCTTTCGGGCGCCCGCGACACCGAGACGTTCGGAGCGGCCGTGCAGTGGATTCGCGACCAGGCGCGGGCCGAGGTGGAAGACATCGGCCTGACGGTGGCGGTCACCGGCCCGGCCGGAATCGTCTCCGATGCCGTCGAGGTCTTTGGAACCTTCGACTTCCGGGTCACGATGATCACGGTCTTGCTGGTCCTGGTACTGCTTCTCGTGATTTACCGCTCGCCGGCGCTGGCCTTGTTGCCACTGGCGGGGGTGGGCTGGACGTTGCTGGTCGCGCAATCGGTCGCTGCGTTGCTGGCCGACAACTTTGGGCTGTCGCTGAACGGGCAGGTCACCGCCCTCATGTCGGTGCTGATGTTCGGCGCGGGTACCGATTTCACGTTGTTCATCGTCGCGCGGTACCGCGAGGAGCTGAGACGGCAGCCGGATCGCTGGCGAGCCATGGAGGTATCGCTCCAACGGATCGGGCCGGCGATCGCTTCGAGTGCGGGCACGACGATCGCGGCCATGCTGGCATTGCTACTGGCCAGCTTTGGATCGTTCCAGGCGATGGGTCCGGTTCTGGCCATGGCGATCTTCCTGATGCTTGTGAGCGGTCTCACCCTCGTGCCGGCGCTTGCGGTCCTGCTGGGCCGCGCAGCCTTCTGGCCGGGCCAGATGCACGTGACCGGCACGGAGCACTCGCGGCTCTGGTCGCGGGTGGCAGACGTCGTGACGCGGCGTCCGGTCGCCACGTTTGCGGTGACGCTGGTGCTCCTGGTGGTGTTTGCGGCGGGCGCACCCAGCATGAAGCCGAACTTCAGCTTTATCGATGGATTCCCTGACGGCGCCGAGTCGAAGATCGGCGCGCAGATCATGGACGACAGCTTTGGCGCGGGCGAACTTGCGCCGACGAACATTTACGTCCGCACGACCGATGTCGACGGAAGCCTGGTAGACCTGGATCAGCTCACGCAGGCCGTGGCGGCAGTGCCGGGCGTCGCACGGGTCAGCGGGCCTACGCGTCCCACCGGCGAAGCATCGGCGGTTGACGCGGCAACGCTGCAGGCGGCGATTCCGCAGTTGCCGGCGGCGGTACGGGACGGAACGCCAAGCGGTCCGCCTGGAGGCGCGCCGTCCGCGGGTCCGCCGGCCAACGCGGATCCGCAGCAGCAGGCCGTCCTGCAGACCTATTTCGCCGGCCGACGGTTTGTATCGCCCGACGGGACCACCGCCCGGCTGGACGTGGTGATGGCGGACCAGCCGTACGAGGTGCCGGCGATCGATCGCATTGAGGACATCCGCGAGATCGCGCGATCGGTCGCTGTCGGAACGTCGCTGGAGCACGCGGAGATCCTGGTTGGCGGTCCGACGGCGTTGCAAACCGACGCGCGGGCATCCGTGAATCGCGACACGGCGCTCATCGGTCCGATCGTGATTGTGCTGATCTGGATTATTCTCCTGGCCTTGCTGCGCAGCGTGGTGGCGGCGACCTACCTGCTGGGCAGTGTGGTTCTGAGTTTCCTGTCGGCGGTTGGGCTCTCGGTCGTGATCTTTCAGAACGTCATGGATCACCCCGGGGTCGGCTATCAGAACCCCGTGTGGATGTTCATCTTCCTGGCGGCGCTGGGGGCCGACTACAACATCCTGATCATCTCGCGGGTGCGCGAGGAGGTTCAGGAGCGTGGGCTGGTGGAAGGCGTTCGCACGGCCCTGGCGCGAACCGGCGGGGTGATTACTTCGGCCGGCTTGATCCTGGCTGGGACGTTCTCGGTTCTGACCACGTTTCCGTTGCGCGATATCTATCAGCTTGGGTTCGCAGTCGCACTGGGCGTGCTGATGGACACCTTTATCGTGCGGGCGTTGTTCGTGCCGAGCATCGTGCTGCTGCTGCGGCGCTGGAATTGGTGGCCGTCGCGAATCGAGACTCAGAAAGCGGCAGCGACGGCGGCAAGGCAGACCTGACGACGTCCCGGTCCGAGGCGGCCGCGGCGCAGGCGGACTGTGGGGAATACCACGACGGGCGCGTTTCACCGGTCGCAGGATTCTATGTAGCGGTGGAAGTTCGCAGGCGCGCCGGGGTTTCGCGAGATGTTTGGGCTGCTGGCCGGTTCGTGCGGCGGTTGGCGACGGGCCGCCGGCGTCATTCTCGCCTGGGTGGTCGTCGGTCTCGTTCTCTACCTGACGGCGCCGCCTCTCTCCGACGTCACGACTAACGGCCAGGCGGACTTCCTGCCGAGCCGCTCGGAGTCCCAGCGGGCGCTGGAACTGGTTGCCGAGAAGTTTCCGGGCAGCCAGGGCGTTCCGGCCATCGTTGTCTTTCACCGTCCCGACGGACTGTCGGATGCGGACCTGAAGACGGTGGCCGAGGTGGACGCGGCGTTGCAGGCGGAGGGGGCGCCGCCGGACATCGAATCGGTGGTTGCGCTGAGCACCACGCCCCACCTGGCCGGGTCGCTGCTGGCTCCTGACCGGACGACGGTGATGGCGATCGTCACGATCACGGGCTCGCCGGCGGATTCGCAGTTCCTGGACGTGCTGGCGTGGATTGGCGAGCAGGCGCGGGCCCGAACGGAACCCGCGGGCCTGACGGTCGCGGTGACGGGTCCGGCGGGGATTGCGGCGTACGCCACGGAGGTTATCGGGGCGTTCGACTTCCGCATCACCGTGTTCACGGTCTTGTTGGTGCTGGCGCTCTTGCTGCTGATCTACCGCTCGCCGGCGCTGGCGCTGCTCCCGCTGGTCGGGGTGGGCTGGACGGTGCTGATGGCGCAGGCCGTGGCCGCCTTGCTGACCGAGAACTTCGGGTTGACGCTGAACGGCCAGGTGACGGCGCTGATGTCGGTGCTGATGTTCGGGGCCGGGACCGACTTCACGCTGTTTATCGTCTCCCGCTATCGGGAGGAACTGCGACGGCAGCCCGACCGCTGGAGGGCCATGCGAGTGTCGGTGCAACGCATCGGACCATCGATTGCGTCGAGCGGGGGCACCACGATCGTGGCGATGCTGGCGCTGCTGCTGGCGACGTTCGGATCGTTCCAGGCGATGGGGCCGATGCTGGCCGTGGCGATGTTCCTGATGGTGGCGAGCGGGCTGACGCTGATCCCGGCCCTGACGGTATTGCTGGGTCGCGCGGCGTTCTGGCCGGGCCGGATGCAGGTGAGCGGAACGGAGCGCTCACGCCTCTGGGCGCGCGTGGCGGGCGCGGTGGTTCGCTATCCGCTGGCCACGTTGGCGGCCACGCTGATCCTGCTGGTTGGATTTGCAGCCGGGGCGTCAAGCACCAAGTCCAGCTTCGATTTCATCGACGGATTTCCGGACAGCGCCGAGGCCAAGGTAGGGGCCCGGATCCTGGACGAGCGCTTCGGCGCGGGGGAACTGGCGCCTTCCAGCGTTGTGGTGCGCACCGCGAACGTGGATGCCAGCCTGGTCGACCTGGACCGGGTGGCCGAGGCGGTGGCCGGCGTGCCGGGCGTGGCCCGCGTGACCGGTCCCACACGCCCAACCGGTGACCAGCCTGCGGTCGACGCGGCGACGCTCCAGGCGGTGATTCCCCAGCTTCCGCCCGCGCTGCGCGCCGGGCCGCCGCCCGGCGAACCGGCGGGCTCGGCGCCGACCGTGGGCGGGCCAGCCGATGCGGATGAGCAGACGCGGGCCGTGCTGGCGACCTATTTGGCCGGGCGCCGCTTTGTCTCGCCGGACGGCACCACGGCTCGGCTGGACGTGGTGATGACGGACGACCCCTACGGGCTTCCGGCGATCGAGCGAGTCGCCGAGATTCGCGAGGTTGCGCGGCGTGCGGCCACTGGTTCGCTGGACGATGCGGAAGTCGTGGTTGGCGGTCCAACGGCCTTGCAGGCCGACGCTCGCGATGCGGTCAACCGCGACATTGCGGTGGTGGGGCCGATCGTGGCGGCGATGATCTGGATCATCCTGCTGCTGCTCCTGCGCAGCCTGGTGGCGGCCACCTATCTGCTGGGCAGCGTGCTGCTGAGCTTCCTGTCCGCCGTGGGCATTTCAGTCGTGATTTTCCAGCAGGTGCTGGGGCATCCCGGGCTGGGCTATCAAAACGTCGTGTGGATGTTCATATTCCTGGCGGCGCTGGGGGCGGATTACAACATTCTGATCATCTCGCGGGTTCGAGAGGAGATTCGGACGCGTGGACTGGCTGGAGGGGTCCGCGCCGCGGTGGCGCAGACCGGAGGGGTCATCACGTCGGCCGGCTTGATCCTGGCCGGCACGTTCTCGGTTCTGACGACCTTCCCGTTGCGGGACGTCTACCAGCTGGGGTTCGCGGTGGCGTTGGGGGTCCTGATCGATACGTTTATCGTGCGGGCGCTGTTTGTACCCAGCATCGTGCTGCTGCTGGGGCGTTGGAACTGGTGGCCCTCGCGACTGGATGCGGCTGCGGCGGGCGTCGGCGAGCCAAGCCCGCTTGCGCCGCCGCTCCGGGCCGCAGCCGCCAGCAGCCGGGCCGCGGCGGGGACGGCGATCGGCCGCACGGGCGGCTTGTGGCGCGATGCCGCAGGGGCGACGCAGGCGTGGCTGTGGGAGGTGCTACACCTGCTGGGCGGGGTGTGGCGCCAGCGCGCTCCGCGTTACGCGCCCTGCATCCTGCATCTCGAACGCCTGGTTAATGTCAGACAGGTCGAAACGGCTGGCGAGCATTTGATCGAAGGGCAGGCGTCCGGACTCGCGGGCGACGAAGGCCAGCGCGGCGGCGAGGTCGCGGGCCCGGTAGTGGGCGACGCCGATGAGGGTGACGCTGCGCAGCACGGCGTCTGACGGGTCGAACGAGCCGGCCCAGCCGACGTTGATGTTGCCGATCTCGACGAAGCGGCCGCCTGGGGCAGTCATGTAGACGCCTTCGGCGACGACACCCGGGTGGCCCACAAGTTCGAGCGTTACGTCGGCGCCGAGGCCGCCGGTCAGGTCGCGGACGGCTTGTATGCGGGCCTCGGGGGTGTCGGCCTGCATGATGTCGACGGTTTCGTCGGCTCCGAAGGCGCGGGCCAGTTCGAGCCGCGAGCGAATGCCGTCGATGGCGATGATCGGGCCGGCGCCGCGCGATTTGGCAATGGCGGCGGCGTAAAGGCCCAGGCCGCCGGCGCCCTGGATGGCGACGCTTTCGCCGGGGCGGAGTTTGGCCCGGTCAAGGCCCGAGACGACCTGGGTCAGCGCGCAGTTCACACCGGCGACGGACGCGTCCGTTAGTTGCTCGGGGACGCGGAACATCGTGTGGCCGGGGTACAGGTAGTAGTACTGGGCGAAGGTGCCGCGAAAGTGGGGCCAGTGGCGCACGCCGCGCAGGCGTTCACGCTGGCGGTAGGGGCAGGCGTAGGGGTGGTCCTTCAGGCAGACGGCACAGCGGCCGCAGGGGTCGAAGTAACGGAAGACGACGCGATCGCCCTCGCGCACGGGCTGTCCGGCCGAGTCGGTGGTCACACCCTTGCCAAGGCGGAAGACATCGCCGACGCCCTCGTGGCCGAGGGCATAGGGCATTTCGAAGCCGCGGCCCACCAGGTCGGCGTCGCCGCGCCAGTAGTGCAGGTCCGACCCGCAGATGTTGGCGAGCCGCATCTTGAGGACCACGGCGCCTGCGCCCGGCTCGGGAATCGGGAAGCTGAGAAATGTGAAGGGCTGCTTGATCCCGTGGAATACGGCCACGACACCTTCGGAGTTGTTTCCGGTCAGTCGGACGCCTCCTCGAACAGGCGTTCGCCGCGCTGCAGGCGCTGGGCAATCTGGAACGTCTGGCCCTGGGACCGGACGGTGGGCGCGTGCGCCGCGAGATAGCGGGCGCCGGCCACCAGCGCCAGGGTGGCGTCGGCGGGGTCGTCGCTCAGGTTGGCCTGGTGAATGCTGGCTTCGACGGCCTGGATGGTGTGGAAGTTGCGGTCTTCGCGCAAGAGGCCGCCGCCCAGCGCGGCGAGCAAGGCCTCAACGGGCGCGTCGGTCGAGCGGTAGTCCACGACGAGGCCGGCGGCCTGGTCGACTTGCTGTTGACGGTCCAGCAGGTCTGGCCAGCTCTCTAGCAACTCGTCACCCGACGTGTGGCCGTTGGCGGAAGGCAGACGAGCGGGCGGGACGTTGAGGAATCGGTCCAGGTAGACGCTCATGGCGGCGTCGTAGATGCCGCGCACCAGTTCGCGCGAGCCGGATCGCTCCAGGCCGCCGCGTACGGCGTTGGCGAACGAGAGAGTGTGAAGCGCGCGGTCCCAGTCGCCGAACTCGTTGGTGACGTGAAACTGGGCGACGCGGGTAATGGCGGCCTGGGTGACGGCGTCGGCGAGCTCGACGGGATCGGCGCCGTGGCGCAGGGCGTCCGTGAGCGAGTCGGCGATGGCCTGGGGATCCTCGCCCAGCACGGTTTCGATGAGGGCCGCCCGGCCGTCCCATTGGGTGAGCTTGATGTCGGCCGCCAGGATGTCGGGCAGATCCTCAAAGGTTTCTTCCAGGATCTCCACGAGGTCGATCGGCCGGCGCCAGGCGTTGGATTCCTCCATGCGGCCGGCGTCGGCGTAGCCGCGGGCGAGGGAGCCGATGACCGTCTCGGCCAGGTCCCAGCCGGCAATGTCCAGGGCTTCCAGGGCCTTGTTGGTGAAGTCGAGCACGTGGCCGTTGGACAGGTAACGGTGGTCGGTGGCCGCGGCGAAGAGCATGTCGGCAATGGCGGCCTGGTCCACTCCGGCCTGAATGGCCGTGAGCAGGCAGCGCTCCGCGCCGGTGGCGTCGCGCACGTCGACGAAGCGACGGAACCAGCGCTTAAGGGTGGCCGAATCGGCGGGGGCGTCGGGCAGGGGACCGACCTCGAACTTGGGAGGCGATCCGGAGGAATCGCCGGCGACGTTCGACAACCCGTGGAACAGCGCCCGCGCGTGCTGTTCCGGCGGCAGGTGCGGGAGAAGGTTCATCATGCAGGTGAGGACCGTGAGGCCGGGGCCCCAGCCGTCGCTCTGGTAGCGGGTGCCGAACTCGAGGCCGATACGGAAAGGTTCGCGGGGATCCGCGCCGCCTTCAAGCAGCGAAACCGCGGCCTTGGCGATCACCAGCGAGAGGTTCTGCTCCAGGCCGGCGCGCAGGCGGCGGCGGTGGTGGGCCAGTTCGTCGCGGCCGTTACGCAGGTCGATCCAGACGTCGCCGTCGATGACCTGCGTCGGAAACGCCGGCACGTCGTCGGCCCAGAGGTCAAAGGTGCCGCCCGTCGTCAGGTCGAAGCGGGCGTGATGCCAGTGGCAGGTGAGGATGCCGTCGTCGACGCTGCCGCGATCGAGGGGGAAGCCCATGTGGGGGCAGCGGTTGTCCAGGGCGTAAACGCCGTCGCCGTTGCGGATGAGCACCAGGGTGCGGTCGCCCGCGCGCACTCGGTGGCAGTTCCCGGCGGCGAAATCGCTCAAACGCCCGGCGTAGGTGAGTCCAGCGGTGGACATAGGTCGAATCTCCAGCCGTGCGGTCCCCAATACTGCGGTGCGTGGGCGCGGTTGCCAAAGGGGGCGCGGCCGTCGAAAGCCGGTGGAGGCTACTCGCTTGCGGTCTGACGGTGTTGCGAAACGTGGAGGTCGCGAGGCCCTGGGGGGTTGGTCGCGAGGTCGTAGACTTTGTGCAGGGCGGAAGACGTTTTACCTACCACATGGAGGCAGAACCTTGACCGCTCTCTCGATGGAAGACCGAGACCGGCTCAGCCGCCTGGAAGGCGGTTACGAGCACCTGGCGACGAAAGCCGATCTCCACAAGGCCATCGGCGATCTGGAGAACCGGCTGACCAAGTGGATAGTCGGCTTGATGCTGGGATCCGTGAGCGCGGCGGTGGCCATTGCCGTGGCGGTGGATCGGTTGGCCGGCTAGCGTCAGCGCGAAGTGCGACCGAGAACGAAGCACTCGTTCAGAGGCCTCATACCAAAGCCTCGCCACGAGAGCGGACCTGGCCGTGCTGAGGGCCGAGTTCAAGGGCGAATTGCACGCGCTGGAATCGCGGCTGACGAAGTGGATGATTGGACTGATGCTGGGTTCGATAACGGCGGCGGTGGCCATTGCTACCGCCGTGGACCGTTTCGCGGGCTAGCCGGCCGCTTGGGCGACGAATCGGCCGATTCGTCGTATACTGAGGCGTCCCGTGCGGGCCACCCGCCGGGGTTTTATTGTGCTTGGCGGGCGCGTGTGACCGTGGCAGTCACAAGGCGCGCCCCTGAATGGACGGTCGCCCAGCGACCGCGGAGTTGGACATGCCTCGCCGAGGTGATCGACTCGTTATCACCCTGGAGTGCCGGGACTGCGGTTCGCGCGGCTACGTGAGTAGCAAGAGCCGACGGAACACCCCGGACCGGCTTGAGTTGCAGAAATACTGTCGCGCGTGCCGCACGCACACGGCCCACCGTGAGACGCGTTAGCGGGTGATCGCCGATGCTGTCCACACGGGAACTGCGCCGGAATGTTCGCCGGGCGCCACTGGCGCGATTCGTGCGCAGCGCGTACCAGGAACTGCGCAAGTGCCAGTGGCCGACGCCGGAGCAAACCGCTCGGCTGACGGCGCTGGTGCTGGCGATCAGCGTTTTGATGGCGATCATTCTCGGGCTGGCCGATCTGGGCTTCGACCGCCTGTTCGAATTGATCACCTCCTGATGGAAGGCACGGGAAGCTGATGGCTGAGGCAGGTCAAGCAGCCGCCCAGGTACCCGTCGACGACAGTTCGCCGGATCGGCCGATTCCCGCCGACGCCGAGTGGTACGTGGTGAACACGTACTCGGGCTACGAAGCCAAGGTCAAGCAGAATATGGAGCAGCGCGTGCGCTCCATGGAGGCTACGGACAAGGTCTTCCGAATCGTGGTGCCCGAGGAGGAAGTCGAGGAGTCACGCCACGGGCAGCGGCGGACCGTGAAGCGCAAGATGTACCCCGGCTACGTGCTGGTGCAGATGCTGTCGCTGGACGAGACCAAGAACTCGAGCGACCCGCAAGCCAAGCATGAGGCGGACGCCGCCTGGCAGGTCGTACGCAACACGCCGGGCGTGGTGAACTTCGTGGGCGCGGACGCCGGGTCCGGTCACAAGCCGATTCCGCTCTCACCCGATGAGGCGAGCACGATTTTCCGGCAGATGGAGGGCGAGGGCCAGCGGCCGGAAGTCCGCATCCAGATCGGCGAGCGAGTGAAGATTATCGATGGGCCGTTCACCGACTTCTTTGGCACGGTGGACGAGGTGATGGAAGACAAGGAGCGCCTGCGGGTGCTGGTTTCATTCTTTGGACGCGACACGCCGGTTGAACTGGATTTCCTCCAGGTCGAAAAATCCGGCGGCGGGTCCATCATCTAACCAGGCGGCTTACGAACCATGGCACGACGGGTTCTCGCGACAATTACGCTGCAATTGGAAGCCGGGCAGGCGACGCCGGCTCCGCCCGTGGGTCCGGCCCTGGGCGGCTACGGGGTGAACATCATCGAGTTCACCAAGACCTACAACGAGCGAACGCGCGAGCAGATGGGCTCGGTGATCCCGGCCGAGATCACGATCTACGAGGACCGTTCGTTCACCTTTATCACCAAGACGCCGCCGGCGGCCGATCTGCTTCGGAAGGCCGCGGGGGTGGACAAGGGCTCGGGTGAGCCGAACCGGGAAAAGGTGGGAACGGTCACCGAGGCGCAGGTTCGCGAGATCGCCGAGATCAAAATGCCGGATCTGAACGCTTATGAAGTCGAGGCGGCCATGAAGATTGTGGCCGGCACCGCCCGCAGCATGGGCATCGAAGTCGAGGATTGAGCATGGCGCGAGGCAGCCGGAGGTATCAGCAGGCGCGAGCAGGCGTGGACCGCAATGCCCAACACTCGCTGGGTGACGCGGTCGACGTGCTCTTGGGCTTGCCGATGGCCAAGTTTGATGAATCCGTGGAGTTCCACGCCAATCTGAGCGTCGATCCCACGCACGCCGATCAGCAAGTGCGCAGCACTGTGACGCTGCCGAATGGCACCGGCAAGGAGCAGCGCATCATCGTATTCGCCAGCGGTGACCGGGCGCAGGAGGCGCGCGACGCCGGCGCGAATGAGGTGGGCACCGACGAATTGGCCGAGCGGATTCGCGGTGGCTGGCTTGACTTTGACGCGGCCGTGGCGACGCCGGACAACATGCGGATTATTGGCCCGCTGGGCCGAATCCTCGGACCGCGCGGGCTGATGCCGAATGCGCGCGCCGGGACGGTGACGAACGACGTGGGGCGCGTGGTGAAGGAACTCAAGGCAGGCCGCGTGGAGTTTCGCGTGGACCGGTTGGCCAATCTGCACGTGGTGGCGGGCCGAGCCTCGATGGGGCGCCAGGCGCTGATCGAGAACCTGCGCATTCTGATCGACGCCGTGATACGGGCGCGTCCCAGCGCCGCCAAGGGATCGTACATCCGTACAATGAGCATCTGTTCGAGCATGGGCCCGGGCATCCGCCTGGACCCGCAGGCCGCGCTGGCCGAAGCGGCCGCGGCGATGGAGTAGACAGGAGCCCAGTTCGACCCTGACCCCAACAGCTGCATAGCCGGAGACAGCGGGCCAAGCAATCTCTCGCGTCGAGAGAGCCCGCCGAGGCGCGAACGGATGATCGAGCGGTAAGCCGACCCGGCGCGCCGTTCGATTTTGTTTTGTCCATTCCAACGGAGGAGTTGCCAGTGGCGACACGTGCGGAAAAGGCCGTCGTGGTAGACGCGCTCGCCGACCAGTTGGCGTCGGCCTCACTCAGTATTGTGTCCGGGTTTGCCAATCTGTCGGTCGCCGATCAGCAGGAGCTGCGAACGCAAGTGCGGGCGTCGGGCGCGACGATTCGAGTCGTCAAGAACAACCTCGCCGCGCTCGCGGCTGACCGGGCCGGGATCCAGGGCCTGGACGCGCTGCTCAACGGGCAGTCGGCGTTCACCTTCAGTGGCGAGCACGTGCCGGCCGCGGCGCGCGCGCTGCGCGACTTCGCGCAGCAGCACCCGACCGTTGAGATTCGCGGCGGGGCGCTAAACGGCGAGGTGCTGGATGGCGATCGGGTGCTGAAACTGGCGGCGATTCCGGGCCGTGAGCAGCTCAACGCCGAAGTGGTCTGGGCGATTGGCGCACCGATTTCCAATTTGGTGCATACATTGGATGGATTGATTTCAGGACTGGTGTACGCGCTGCAGGAGCGCGTTGACCAGCTGCAAGCTGCCGAAGGAGGCGCGTAATGGCCAAGGTCACGAAGGACGACATTCTGGAGTCGCTGGACTCGATGACGGTGCTGGAGCTCTCGGAGTTGGTGGAGGCGTTGAAGGACAAGTACAACGTTTCCGGCGCGCCGATGGCCGTGGCGGCCATGCCGGCCGACAATGGCGCGGCGGCTGTCGAAGTCGAGCAGACGGAGTTCTCGGTGGAGATCAGCAGCGCCGGCCAACGCAAGATCCAGGTCATCAAGGCCGTGCGTGAGATCACGGGTCTTGGACTCCGCGAGGCGAAGGCGGTGGTGGACGCCGCGCCGGGCACGATCAAGGATGGCCTGTCGCGCGAGGAAGCCGACGCCATGGTGGCCAAGCTGGAAGAGGTGGGCGCGACCGTCGAGGTGAAGTAGCGCTTACGGCACAGGCGGGCGGCGTGCCGTCGCCCGCGATCCGAGAAGGATGAGGTCGGCCGAGCATGATCGATGCCGTGGTCGTGGCTCACGGGCAGGCGGCAGTGGCAGGCCGCGCGGCTGCCAGCATCCGCTCGGCGGGCGGCCTGGTGCAGTCGCTCACGATTGTGGACACCGCCGGCGATCCGGCGGTGGCCGCTCTTTGCGACGACGCCACGCTTGACGCGCGGTTATTGCCTCGGCCCGACAATCCGGGTTACGGCGTGGCTGCAAATGCCGGCGTCGCCCTGGGTCGAGCGCCGCTGGTCCTGGTTGCCAACCCCGATGTCTGGGTGCATCCCGGCGCCCTGGAGGCGTTGGCCAAGTCAATCGACGACGCGCCAGACGTGGCGTGCGTTGGGCCGATGCTGCTGAATACGGACGGTTCTCCCCAGGATTCCGCGTTTGCTTTTCCGGGGCTTGGGCAGGCGGTCTTCGATCTTCTGCCGCTGCCGGCTCGGCTTCGCGGATCCCGCCTGAATGGGCGGCTCTGGTCGAACGGGCCCGTGCGGGACGTGGGTTATGTGCTGGGCGCGTTCATGCTGATGCGGCGTCGGGCGCTGGACCTGGTGGGTGGGTTTTCGTCGGCCTACTGGATGTATGCGGAGGAGGTGGATCTGTGCCGGCGGTTCTGGGACGACGGCTGGCGGGTTCGCTACGTGCCCACGGCCCAGGTCACGCATATCCGCGCGTCGACAACCGCCGACCGCGACCTGGAGATGCTGCCGGAACTCTTTCGCAGTCGGGCGCGGTGGTACCGACAGCACGGCCCCCGTCCAATGGCAAGCATCGCCATCGGCTTGATGTGGCTGGGGCTTGGGGTTCGCGCACGCTTGCCTGGACCTCGTCGTGAGGCCTACGCCGCGGCCCAGGTGGCCCTGAAGCCGGAGTGACTGCGATGGCGGCGATCAGCGCAATCGTTATCGCGAGAAACGAGACGGCCAACCTTGCCGACTGCCTGGCCACCCTGGCCTGGGCCGATGAACGGTTGGTCATGGACGCATTCAGTACGGACGGAACCACCCAGGGGCTGCCGCCCGACGTTCGCCTGATCGAGCGCAACTGGACCGACTTTCCCGACCAGCGCAACGCCGGACTGCGCCTGGCCGTGCATGACTGGGTGGTATTCGTTGATGCTGACGAACGGGTTCCACCGAATCTCAGCCTGGAAATCCGGACACGAGTGGGAACGGAAGCATTTGCCGGGTACTGGGTTCCGCGCCGCAACCGCATCTTTGGCCGGTGGATGCGCGGGGCCGGGTGGTGGCCCGATGACCAGCTGCGAATCATGAACCGGCACCACGCCGCCTACGTATCCGATCGGCCGGTACACGAACTGGTGCACGTGACCGGGACCGTCGGACGAATGGAGCACCATCTGGAGCATCTGAGCTATACGAGCGTGGCCCAGTTCCGGGCGCGTCAGCGGCGCTACGCCGACGCGGTGGCCGATGACCTCTACAGGTCCGGTACGCGACGGCGACGCACGGCGGTTGCGCTGCAACCCCTGCGCGAGTTCTGGCGACGGCTGGTCAGCTTGCGCGGGTACCAGGATCGGGGCGTTGGCGTGCTGCTGGCCACCCTGATGGCGGAGCATGAATGGCGGGTTCAGCGGGCTCTGCGCGCACGCTGGAAGGCGGACGGCGCAGGGACGGCCGGGTGAGGCCGCTTCGGTCGGTCACGGCGGTGGTCGTGACCTGGAATTCCGCGGCCGACATCGAGCCGTGCCTGGCAGCTCTGTTCGACGCCGAAGATGAGACTCCAGGAGACCTTGACATCATTGTGGTCGACAATGATTCCGGCGATGCGACCGTGGAGATCGTCCGTGAGCAGTTTCCACGGGTCAGCCTCGTTCAGGCCCATCGCAACCTGGGATTCGGCGCGGCCGCCAACATCGGGATTGCCGAGGCTACGGGTGACGCGGTGCTGCTGATCAATCCGGATGCGCACCTGGAATCGGGCGCGCTGGGGGCGATGCTGACCCATCTCGAGCGTGAGCCGGATATGGCGTGCGTGGCTCCAATGCACGCGGCGGACGGCAGGCCGGCGGCCTGGCCCGGGCGTCGCCTGCCTACCTTGGCGGCGGCGGTGACGGATGGAACGGTGGTCGAACGGTTCATGCCAGATCTGCCGGCGTTGCGCCGGTACTACATGCGCGACGGGGCGGACGATGATCCCGAGTGGCTAACCGGCGCTTGCCTGTGCTTTCGGCGCCGCGCGCTGGCCGAAACGGGCGGGTTCGACGTCGGCTACGAGATGTATGCGGAAGAAGTGGACCTGCTGCGCGAGCTTGGCGTTCGCGGCTGGCGCTGCGGCGTCACGCGGAATGCAAGCGTTCGACACCGCGGCGGGGCAAGTTCCGAACAGGACCCGATTGCCCGCGAGCGGCGTTTCTTTCACAGCCGCTACCGCTACGTGACCAAGACCTGGGGCTGGCCGGTGGCTGCGCTGATGCGCCTGTTCGTGGCAATGACCGGCGTGCTGCGTCTGCTGGAGCAGCTCGTGCGGCTGCTGCGTCCGCCGGCGCGCGCCGAAGCCCGGCGTGAACTTCGCCAGATCGCGGCCGTCACTCTGTGGCAGTGGACCGGGTGGCGGCGTTAGGCGCCGATGTGGGGGTGAGGCCAACTCGCCGCGTCCTCTTCGTCACGGGTGAGTTTCCGCCATTCGTTGGCGGCGTGGGCGATCACGTGGCCAGGTTGGCGGCGGCACTGGCCGCATGCGGCGTCGCGTGTGACGTGGCAACCGAGTCCCGAGCCACCAGCGATCCGGCTGCGAACGTTTACGCGGTTGCCAACCGGGTGCCGCTGCAGGCGCTCCGGAGCACGCTTCGCCTGGCCAGGCGGCTTCAGCCCGACGTGATTCACATGCACTACCAGGCCGGGGCATTTGCGCGACCCGGAGAACTGATGGGCCTGGGACACGCCCTGCGCCTTGCCGGGATTCCCGGCCGGCTGGTCGTGACCTTCCACGACTTGTTGCAGCCGTATCTGTTTCCCAAGGCTGGTTGGCTGCGGGCTCGCGTGGTTTTCGGTCTCGCCAGGTCCGCCCACGCCGCGCTCTACGTTGACGAATTGGACCGGCGCCGGGCCGTGGCGCAGGTTGACCATGAGGCGCGGGCATTCTGGATTCCGGCCGGACCCACGATCGAGCCGCCCGCCGGCGCAGGCAATCGATGTGCCGCGCGGGCGGCTCTGGGTCTCAATCGCGAGGACTTCATCGTTGGCTATTTCGGCTTCCGGCAGCGCAGCAAGGGCGTGGGCGTGCTGGCCGGGGCCCTGCGGCGTCCTGAACTGGCTGGGCCGCAGACGCTGCTGGCCTTGATCGGGGCGGCGGAACCGCCAACCAACGAGCGACGGGCGGAGCCCGCGGTGGCCACGCACACATTCGACGGGGTTCGCCTGGTCGACACGGGTGTGCTGCCGCCAGACCTCATCTCGCGCTGGCTCGTCGCGTGCGATTCGATAGCCCTCCCGTTTTTGGACGGCCTCTCGGCTCGCCGCGGGTCATTCATGAATGCCGTGGCCCACGGTATTCCCGTCATTACCACCTATCCGCCGGTGGAGGGGACCGTGGACGTGAAGGCCGACGAAGTGGGATTCGTGGCGCCGCACGATGAGGGCGGGTTGGCGGAGGCCCTGGCGGGGATTCGAGACAATCCGCGACATCGGCAACGTCTGACCGAGGGCGCCCAGGCTATCGCCGCCCGGCACACCTGGTCGGAAATCGCCAGGCGGACGTTAGACGCGTATGACCACTCGGCCTAGCGTGGGCGCGACCGGTGGACGCCGGTTCGCGGAGCGGCTGGCACGGCATGTGACGCCGATGACCGTGCTGCTGGCGGTTGTTGTCGCCGGCGCCGTGCTGCGCAGTCTTCGACTTCAAAACCTGGGCGACTTCGATTTCGACGAAGTTGCGGCGGTCTGGTACGCACGGTCGCTCCCGCTGGACATCGTCGCGGCCATTGCCGAGGCGCCGTTTGAGCACCCGCCGCTCTACTACATCGCCCTTCACTACTGGGCGACCTGGTTCGGCGAGCAGGAGCCAATCGTGCGCTGGCTCTCCGTTCCGTTTGGCGTGCTGCTGATCCCCGCGACCTACCAGCTTGCGCGCATGTACCTGCGCCCGTGGCCGGCCGTGTTTGCCGCTGCCGTGGTAGCCGCCTCGCCAATGCTGATCTTCTTCAGCCGCGAGGCTCGAATGTACGCCGCCGCGGCCCTGTTCGGCACGTTGGCGCTGTGGCTGTTCGAACGAGCGATGCGACATGGCCGCCGCCGCGACTGGACGTGGCTGGCGCTGACCATTGTGGTCGGCGCCTACGTGGACTACATCGCGGCGCTGGCCCTGGTTGCCATGAACCTGACGCTTCCGTGGCGCTTCAGTCGCCAGCGTGGCCGCGTGCTGGCCTTCGTCGCCGTTCAGGTGGCGTGCCTGGCCATTGCAATGCCATGGATTCTGTTGGCTCGCGGCATTCAGGACAGTCTTCCCGCATTCGGGACCGGCGGCCTTGGGTTGGACCTGATTCGGGACGTGGCGTCCAGCGCCTGGCTGGATGTGTTCGTAGGCGATGCGACGGTACGCGGCGGGGGGCGGGCCGGCGCCTACGTCGCCGGAGTGCTCGGTGCGCTCGCGCTGGTGGGCGCCGCCTGGGCCGGCGTGCGCCGCTCGGCCGGCCTGATGCTGGCAAAGATTGCGGCCGTGATCGGATTCCTGGTGATCCTGCTGGTGTTCGACAAGGACTATCAGGCCCGCTACCTGCTGCCGGCCATTCCAGCGCTGGCAATCCTGGCGGCGGCCTCGCTGGGTCTCGCGCCGCGCCGCGCCTGGGTCGCGGCGCCGGTTGCCGCCGTGCTGCTCGTGGGTCTGGCGGGGCCCGTCTACGCCTCGCGCGCCTATTTTGACGATTACCGGCGCGGCGACTACCGCTCGATTACCTCGACCATTGAGAACCTGGCCCGGCCCCGGCGTCCGGGTCGCGACGAAGGCAAATTCAGGGATGCGGTTGTCCTGGCCGGTCCCTGGCAGGGGTGGTATTGGCGCCACTACTTTCCGGACTTCCTGGACAAGGTCGATGTCTGGTTTCTCCCAGACGAAGTACCGCCGGCCGTAACGGCGAAGGAAGTCAACAGGAAACTCGAGCGGGCTGCCAACAACCATCGAAGGCTCTGGGTAGTCCTGGCGGGTCTTGAGCAGGCCGATCCCGAGGGGCATGTCGCCGCCTGGCTGACGTCACAGTGGCAGGCCCGGTCGGAGGTCTACCGGAACGGCGTTCTGCAACTGTATATGACCAACGTATTGGATCTGGTGAACCGGCGCGGACACGTCAAACTCGGCCGCGACTTTCAGATTGATCTGATTCAGTACACGGGAGCGCGGGCCGACCAGGGACCTCGCGAAGCAGGCGACGGGGTTCGCTTCACGGTTGTGATCCGTGCCCGGCAGGCGGTGGACTACGACCTCCGTCTGCGAATTTGGCTGCGCACGCCCAGCGGTGTGATCTATACCAAGGATCTCTATGCCCAGGATCGCCAACTGCGTCGCACGTCGGAGTGGCAGCCGGGCGACGTGCATCAGTTGCGGACCGCGTTATGGGTGCCCGCGGAGGCTGAAGCAGGCGCCTATCAGGCGTACATCACGTTCTTGCGACCGGACGATCGGCCGCTCACCGCCGTTGGCGAGCTGACCGGCATTGCACATCCGGGCGTGGACTACGTCTGGCTGGGTCCGGTGGATATCGCCCCGCCGACCGTTCCGCTGGCCAATGAGGCCGAGCTGCGCGCGGCGCTGGGCGGGCCGATTCGCTAGCTATCGCCACGTGCGAGTAGCTGCTTACGGCTGATGCCACCGCTAAGCGCCAGAACGCCGACGTAGACAGCCACGCCTGCCGCGGCGGCTGGGACCCAGGCCACGTCACGCAGCAGCCAGGCCGCCAGCGCGAGGCAGCCCGCGGCCAGGGTCGGGCGAAGCGCGGGTTCAATCAGCTGCCGCAGCAGACGCTGGCGACGAAGGATCCAGGCAAGCGTGATGAGAAGCACGACTTCGCTGGCAATGGTGGTTGCCGCCGCGGCTCGAAAGCCAAACACCGGGACCAGCGCGAGATTTGTGACGGCGTTGAACAGCGTCGTTAGCAGAAATGCCGGCGTGAGCCACCACTGCCGGTCAAGGGAAATGACGACGTATTGCAGCGTTCCGTTCAGATAACTCAGCGGGAGAAACCAGATCAGGATTGACAGGGCCTGAGCCGTGAACGGCAGGAACTCTTCGTCCAGCAGCGCCGCGACGAGAGGCTCGGCATAGGCGAAGAGGAGTACGACCGCCGCGGCCGCGAACGAGATCAAGACGCGCCAGGTACGGGCGGCCCAACGGCCCAGCGCCTTGGGATCCTCCGCCATGCGCGCCATCAGCGGAAATGCGGCAAGGACCACGGCGGCCGGAACGGCGTTGAGCGCGTTGATGAACTTGTAGGCCGCGTTGTAGTGCCCCACCACGGCGGTGCCTTCGATCGCCTGAAGGATCAGGATGTCGAGCTGGACGAACGCCGTCGCCAGCAGGCCGTTGAGCATCAGCGGGAAGCCGGCCGTGAGCAACGCGCCGCGGTGGATTCGGCCCTGCCCGCTGGTCTTGAGAAGATCAAGGCCGACGGGCCGCGCCAGTACCAGCAGCGAGGCCGTGCCCGACACCATGCCCGCGACGGCCAGCCCGATCACGCCCGCTCCCGCGCCGAGCAGCAACAGTCCCAGCCCCACGGTCAGCGCCGACGTGCCGGCGGCGACCAGGCCTCGGCGGTCCATGCGCTCCCATGCGCCGTAAACCGAGGCATAGGCCTGGCCCAGGGCCGTGGGCAGCAGGCCGAACGCCAAAACGGCCGCCGTGACGACTGTGGCTGCCGAGATTGAGCCTGTCGCGTAGTAGATCAACGCCAGTCCAACCATGAGCGGGGCGCTGACGCCCACCAGTCGCAGGCGGATAACCAGGCCGGCGCCGAAGAGGGGACGCAGGTCGCGGTCGCGTCGAGCAAGGTCGCGTGTGAGCACCGTGCCCAGGCCAAAGTCGGTCAGCGCCGCAAAGTACGTGAGCAGGTTCACCGCAAAGGCGTACTCGCCGTTCCGTTCGGGACCGAGGATTCGCAGCGCCACGATCCAAAAGACCCAGAAGACCGCGCGGTCGAAGCCGCTGGCCAGGAGCGGCGTGATGGCGTTACGCGTGAAGCGACCGCGTGCCGCGGTCTCGGTTCGCAGCGCGGGCGGGGTTACGGGCCGTCCGCTGAGGACGGCAAGGTAGAGCGCGGCCAGCGCGGCAAGGACTGCCCCCGCGCTGACGAGGGCCGGGCCCAGCAGGGACTCAGGCACTGGACGAGGGGAGGGGGCGGGCCTCGGCCAGGAGCAGGACCACCGTCATGGCCGGAGGCCCGCCACTACATCAATCGTGCTCATGCGCGAAGTGTGACGCGCCGCAGCCAGGTTCTTTGCCGGATCGCAGTTGGGCTACCCTGAATGACACAATGCCTTCACTGACCACCAAAGCGTACGACTGCCTGGACTGCGGCCGGCGCTATAGCGTGCTGCTGCGATTCTTCGAGACTGGGCGGGGGCCGGTGGACCGCGGCTGCCCAGCGTGCGGAAGTCGAAACCGGCGGCGGCGGCGCGGCCTGTTCTCGTTTCTGCGCGACGCCTACCTGACCTACAGCACGACCTGAGCGGTGACGGGAAGCGCCGGCGTGCCCGGCGCAACCATGGGGGGCATCCTGGACTTCAGCGACGACGGCTGAATTCAGACTGCCTGTCGCCTCGCGCCCCTACAATCGTTCACCACGGCCCAGTGCAACCCACGTGATGCAAAGCCTGTCCCCACCCGCCCAGCGCCTGCTCTTTGGGCTCATGGTGGCTGTGGGCGTGTTCGTGCTGTTCCTTCTGTTCGAGCGGATGCTCGGGCGGTTTGGCCTGGACTTCATCGTCTACTTTGAACCGTCGAGTTTGCAGGAGGACCGCCGGCTGCCGCTTGACGGCCGCGAAAGCGCTGAATATGCGGTCCGCACCGTTGAAACGTTCGACGATGCCGCCTCGCGCCAGCCGACAACGCTCATGGTCCACGGCGATGCGCGCGCGGAGGTTGATTTCGAAGTGGTCAGGTCGGAATTCGAGCGTGGAACGGTCATCATCGTGGTCAATATGACGCCCGAGGACCTTGCACCGCTGGTGGATCCCGGGATTGCAGAAGTTGCAGTCGTTGACGCGACGCTCCAGGAGCCTTTTTACACGCTGATCGCCAAGAACGAGGAGCAGTGCCTAACGGGGTTGCAACCAGATTGCGGCGCTTATGCGGTGGAGTCGCGCAATTTCACCGACTTCGGCGAACTGGCCAGCCACGCGCGCGATGCCCTGAACGTCCGCCTGCGCGCCTTGCTCACACCCACGGCGGAGCCGGTACCGGCGCGCTGAGCAGTCGGCGTCGCCGTACACCTGGTGTCGGGGTGGCGGTTCGGACGGGAGACGTGCGAAGCGCTTCGGGCGATGTCAGTGATAGCCTTGAAATCAAGCGCTGGCGGTGATGGGCGGTGGCCGGTAGGCGCGATCCGTTGGGCGCACCCGTTCGTCGGCAGTGGCCGCGAGCGATTCGCAGGAAGCCACCATGACCGAGTCGATTATCACCGCCGCCACCGCTGTCGCGGCACTGGTTGCGGCAGGCGGTGCGTTCTACCGCTCGGGCAGAGTCGAAGAGGCCATTAGCGAGTTGCGGAAGGCCGACGAACGGCTTCAGGCCAGCATCGAACAGGTTCGCGAGGATGTGCGCGAACTGCGAACAATTCTGTTGAGCCAGCAGCGAAGCGACTAGCGCGTCAGGTTTCGACGCTCAAGCCGGAATGCGCGTTTCGGCACTCTTTCCGCTAGCTCGGGCGCGACACCTCGCATGAGCGTCCGGTGCGGGCCGACTCCAGGGCTGCCCTAACCGTGGCGACGATGTGGCGGCCGTGGCGGGCGGTGAGGAGGGTGTCGCCGCCGGTGTCCAGGGCGGTTACGAAGTGGTCGACCTGGCGGCGGTCGGTCTCCTGGTCGGTGCGCCGATTGCGGTCGTCGTCCGGGGCGAGGCCGCGGGTGTGGACGGCGACTTCCGGGCGCGGTTCGGCGACGACCAGGGCACCCGTGGATCCAATGACATGCACCCGAAGCTCACCGATGTTGGGGTGGCTTGGGCGTCCGATCCGTCCACTACAGAGCGAGCCAATGACGCCTCGTTCCATTTCCAGGGAGACGGTGGCGATGTCTTCGACCCCGCGCTCGGCATGGCGTCGGAAGAAGTGGGCGGAGGCGCGTCCAAAGGCGCGCAGGGCGTCCAGGCCCAGGATGTGGCGCATGTAGGCGAGGGGGTAGATGCCCTCGACGGTGAGTTCGCCTTCGCTGAGCCAGGAGTCCGCGATCTCTTCCGGCTCGTCAGAGTTCAGTAGTACGCCGGCGTCTTTGCAGAAGAAGAAGTCGACGTGGATGGCTCGCGGCTCGCCGATTTCACCGGCGTGGACGATGCGGCGCGCCTCTTCGATGGCCGGCTGGGTGTTGCGGTTCCAGAGCAGGAACCGCACGCCGGCGCGTTCGACGGCTTCCACTATGGCGTCGCAGTCGGCGACCGTGGGGGCCATGGGCTTGTCCTGGACGACGTGGAGGCCGGTATTGGCCGCTTGCACGCTGAGTTGGGCGTGGCGCGCGGCTTCCGATGAGACCACGGCGACGTGCGGCCGATGCCGGGCGATGGCCTCGTCGACGCCGGGCTCGTAGGGAACGCCAAGGTCGGCGGCGAGCTGTTCGTTGCATTCGTGCACCCAGCCGGCGGCGGACGGCTCGTCGGATACGCCGACGACCTGGAACCGCGGGTGGTCCTTGAACGCCAACGGCACGTAGTCGTGCTTGGCGGCGCTGAGCGCCAGGACGCGGTAACGCTCAGGCGAGGACATAGCCGTTCTCCGTGAGATGGGCGGTCTGTCCGGACGCGACGGAGGCCGCGGCAGCTTCCGCAATCTGCAGCGCGGCCACGGCGTCGGCGCCGGAGACGGAGGGATCGCGCCCTTCCGTGATGGCTTGGGCGAACTCGTCGAACTGGGCGCGGACGGCCGAGGCTCGCAGGTCGGTCAGCGCCGCTTGCGGTCGTCCGCCCCGGTAGACGAGGTGAACGTTGTGGTGATCGTCGGCGTAGGCGGCGCCAAGCGATCCGATCAGCGCGAGCGAGTAGTAGCCGTCGCCGAGCGGCAGACCCGTGGCAATGCCGCAGATGGCCATGGCGCCCGACGCGTAGCCGAGGTGGATTTGCAAGAGCTCGGGCGCGGCCAGGGCGTGAACGTGGGTTGGGCGCTCGTCGATGAGCCAGAGCGCCTGGTCGATCTCGTGCACGGCTTCATGCAGGCAGAGGCCGCCGCTGCGGGCCGGGTCGTGCTTCCAGCCGCCCGGCGGTCCGGGAAAACGACGCAGCCAGCGGTGGCTGCGCAGCATGCCGGGCTGGCCCAGTTCGCCGGCCACCAGCGCCCGGTGGACCTGCACGTTGCCGGGCATGAAACGGAGCGTGTGCGCCACCATCAGCCGTACGTCGGCCCGGTTGGCCTGACGTCGGACTTCCGCGGCCGCGTCCGCGGACAGGGCCAGCGGTTTTTCAACCAGGACGTGGCGGCCCGCCGCGATGGCGGCCAGGGCGATGTCGGCATGGGAGTCGTTTGGCGTGTTGACGATCACCGCGTCAACGTCGGCGCTGCCCGAGGCAAGTAGCGATTCGAGATTGCCGACATGCCGCATCGAGTTGGCCGCGCGCGCTACCGAGCCTGCCGCCTGAGGATCGATGTCGACGGCGACGGCCAGTTGGCAGTGGTCGGATTCGGCGGCCGCGGCGACAAGGGCCGGAGCGTTGCGTCCACACCCAACGAGCGCCAGTCGAATCACGGCCGCACCTCGCGCGCTGCTCAGGTGCGGATTCTAGCGCCGGTGCGTTGCCAGTGGGCCAGCGGCCGGTCATGCGGCATAACGGCTGCGGACCAAAGGCGTTTTACGAGCACGGTCGCCGTCTCGGCTGTCGGGCGATTCCGCGGCGCTAGACTCGTCAACTTGAGGCACGATGGCCCAGTCCTCCACCAGTCAATGACCCAAGTCCCTCGCCGTCGCGTGCTGCACGCGGGGCTCACGGGCGCCATTGCCCTGGCCGCGGGTTCGGCCGCCGTGATCGCCGACGTTGGCGCCGAGTTTTTTCCGAACCTGGAGCAGGGCGCCGGCAGCGCGCCGTGGGGTGTGGCGGTCGGCCCGGATGGGCTGATCTACGTTACCGACTCGCGACTGGATCAGCTCGCGGCTCACTCGCCGGCCGGCGGCATTGTGCGAATCCTGGCCGGCTCGGGCTCCGCGACGGGCGAGCTGCGACGCCCGCAGGGCGTGACCGTGTCGCGCGAGGGCGAGGTATTCGTCGTGGACGGCGGCAATCGTCGAGTGCAGGTTTTCGACCTGCAGGGGGCCTTTCTGCGCCAGTGGGGTCGACGCGGCTCGAATCCGGGCGACTTCAACGCACCGCGCGGCATCGCGCTCGACACATTTGGGGACGTGTACGTGGCGGACGGGTTCAACGACCGGGTGCAGAAGTTCGCTCCCAGCGGCGAGTTCAAATTGGCGTGGGGTTCGCGCGGCCGAGCGCCGGGCCAGTTCGGCACGCCGACCGGAATCGCCGTGGGGACCTCGCAGTTGGTCTACGTCGCCGACACCTTCCGTGATCGCATCCAGGCCTTTGAGCTCGACGGCTCATTCGCGCGAGTCGTGGTTGAAGCGCCCGTGATCAGGAATCCGATTGGCCTGGACGTGGACCTCTCCGATCGACTTTACATAACGGGCGACATTGATCAGCGGTTGATCATCATTGAACACAATGGAACGACGGTCGGATCGGTCGGCGCCGAGGGACGGCAAACGGGAGAGTTTCAGTTTCCTCGAGGCGTAGCCGTTGACCAGGCTGGCCGCGTCTATGCGGCCGACTCGCTCAACCACCGCGTACAGTCGTTGCAGACGCGTCTGCAGCAGGCCATGCCGCCGTCGGAAGCGACCGACCTGGCGGCTGCGGTCGCGGCGCGCGCGCCGCACACCTCGCCAACCGCTCACAACCTCACCAACTGGCTCGTCCGCCGCGCGGGTCAACTCCGGGTGGCGCCGTTTGCCGCGTATTTCACGACCACCGGTGGGATCGATCGCTGGGGATGGCCAATCTCCGAACCCCTGATCGAGAGCGAGGGCAAGGTCTCGCAGTACTTCCAGCGCGGGGTCATGGACTGGACGGCGGACGCCACCGGTCGGCAGGCCGTATTGCCACGCCCGGTGTGGGACTTTCTGGGCGGAGGACGTGGCGGGGCGCCTGACCTGGGCGTTGAGGCTGACGTCGTTTCCGATCAACCCGGTGAAGCGATCGGCACCTGGGGGCACCGCGTGTCGAATTTCGCCATTGACGGCACCGAGACCGGGTTTCTCGATTTCTTCAACACCTACGGCGGCGAGGAACAGTTCGGCGCCCCGCGCACCGAGGCACGGGCGGATACGGGAACCGTCGGCACCTTGTATTCGGACGACGCACCGTTAGGCGTCATCCGCCAGTACTTCCAGAACGCCGTCTTCGAATTCGCGCCCGAGCGCCCGCAGCCGGTGCGCCTGCGACTGATCGGCCAGTCGCTGCGGGATCGCCGGTATCCGGCCTGGGACGAGCTTTCGGTGTTCACCGACCATCCGCCGGTCGAAAAAGGCCAGGTGGTCGACATTCCGGACTTGAGTCCCTAAGGGAAATAGCTCTCGCAGTTGTCGCGCACGAAGGTTGGGTTGCCCTGCTCGTCCAGGTGGCCGCGCGTTGATTCAAGCAAGCTGTCCTGGACAAAGTCGCGAATGGCGTGCAGGTCGGGCCGCCACAGGATGGCGCCGTCCAGCCCCTCTTCCGGAACCATCAGATCGTGGCCACGCGCGTGGACCGCCCACGAGTTAATGCGCTCCGGGGGGATGCTCAGCAGCAGGTTTCCAAGGGCGGGCACGCTCCCGATTGGAAAATCGGTCTTGAAGGCTCCGCTAAGGCTGGCGATCAGGCCGGGCGCGTTGACGACCAGGGCTGGGGAGAGCGATTGCTCGCGGAGCCCGCGAACCACCTGCTGCTGCCGACAGATGCGCGCGAAGTCCCCGCCGGCGTCGTACTTTCGCGAGCGCGCGTAGGCCACGGACTCACGACCATCGAGCGTGTTCCAGCCTTCGTCCAGGGTTAGCCGAATCTCTTCGCCCGTTTCCAGGTAGACGAAACGCTCGTCGAACTCGCGGGGCGACCACACGCGCACGCCGCCCAACTGATCGATGATGGCCTCAACGCCATGGAAGTTCACCAACAGCCAATGGTCGATATGCAGGCCTGTCACGTAGCGGAGGGTCTGCTTGAAGTCCTCCATTCCCCGGCGCTTGAGCACCTCGTTGATCCGTGACGAATGTCCGTCACACGCCCCGAGGCAGAGATCGCGAGGAAGCGACAGGACGAATATCGATTCCGAGGTCTGGTCGATGCTGACGATCATGATGACGTCGGTATTGCCGACAAAGCTCTCGGCCTGGTCCACGCCGAGCACCAGCAGATTGAGACGCTCGGCCGGTTCGGGCGCCGGCGCCACGGCGTACGACGGAGGGAGCGTGGGGGTTGGTGTTGGCGGTGGTGGCGTCGGCGTCGTCGCCGGCGTCGCCTCGGCCGGCTGAGTTGCCGTGGGTGAGGCGGCGGCTGTGTCGGCGGCCGGCGGGGGCGGTTGGTTGGACGTGCGCGGAGCGGCAACGACGCCTGGAGGAGCGGCCGGCGCCGAGGTCGCGAGCGGCCTGGCGGTATCCGGCGCCGGATCGCCGCAAGCCCACAACGCGAGCGCGCCGATCAGCACAAGGCAGGTCTGGCGTAGGCTGCGCGTCAATGTATCTCCCGTTGCCTGGAGCGGCCGTCTGATCGTGATCGGGATGTCCGCAAGTATCACGGACGGCTCAGTCTCCTCGCGTCACCCATCGGTTGGGGCGTTCGCCGCGTGACGCTGTACGACCCGGAAGAGCCGCCCGTGTTCGTCGATCCGCGATTCCGTCGCGGCTTTCAGGATCGGATTGTGCGGTGGTATCGCCGCAAGGGTCGCGACCTCCCGTGGCGCTCGATCTCCTCGGCCTACCAGGTAGCCGTCTCTGAAATCCTGCTGCAGCAGACGCAAGCGACGAGAGTCGCGCCGGTGTTTCAGCAGTTTGTGGCGCGCTGGCCTCGCGTTCAGGATCTGCACGCGGCGCCGCTCGCGGACGTCAAGCAACTCACCGATCCGCTTGGCTACCACATTCGAGCGACCTGGCTGAAGGAACTCGCTCGCATCGTTGTCGAGCGACACGGCGGCCAAATGCCGGATTCGCTTGCAGCCCTGCGCGAGCTGCCTGGTCTCGGGCCATACGCGGCGGCGGCCGTGTACGTCTTTGGTCTCCGCCGACGCGCGGCCTTGCTGGATACCAACATCGCGCGGGTGCTGACGCGGGCGGTAGGTCTGCCCTCCGACGGTTCGGCATATCGCGACGACCGGCGGTTGCGTGCGTTGGCCGAGCAACTGGTGCCGGCTCGGCGCCATTACGACTACCACCAGGGCTTGATGGATGTGGGCGCAACCGTCTGTGTATCGCGTTCGCCACGCTGCCCCGGGTGTCCGCTGCGGCGCATCTGCCGGGCAGTCACCAGTAGTCCCCCGGTTGCCGTCTGGCACGAACGCGGTGTGGCGATGGCGGCCGAGCGAACCGTGGGATATCGCGTGGGATCCACCACGGCGGTCAGACCGGCCGCGACGGACTCATCAGGGCTCAAGCCTGGCTAGCACCGCTTGAGTCAGACGGTTGTGCGAGCAGTTCCCGCACCGCTGCGATGACCATGTCAACCGGTGGTGGACTGCCGAGCCCCTGGTTCCTGCTCCCGTTAAAGACGGAAACGGCGCGCCGTGAATCCGTGCCATAGATCCAAGGTTCGGTCGCCGTGAACACCGTCACACTCTGCGTTTCGACGCCCAGGGCCAGCTGGGAGCTCGCCGAGTCATTGCCAATGAAGAGATCGCTCCCCGCGATCAGAGATCCCAACTGCCCGAACGTGGTGTGCCCTTCGAGGTTGGTGGCCGGCTGAGTCATGGACCGCCTCATGGCGGCAATCGACGGGCTATCCGCGGCCGTGCCGACCAGGCAGACGCGAGCGCCATGCGTCTCGACCAGCCAGTCCGCCACCGCTGCGAACCGCTCGGCCGGCCAGCGCTTAGTGACGACCACGGCGCCAGGGTTGACGCCGCCGCCGGGAGCGATGACAACCCGCAAGCCTCCGGCGTCCAGGTCAAACTCTTCGGCCAGCCGGCGGGCCGCTGCGAAGTCGTCTCGAGTCGGCCGGAAGACGCAAGCGGTATCCACGGGATTCAGTCCCGCGAACGTTGCGACGCGGCGATAGGTCTCGACCTCGTTGTCCTCCATGTCCACAGGCACGCGCGTCGTGTGCGGGAAGCCGCGCTGTCGACTGTCGAGCCCAATGCGATACGGAATTCGCGCGAAGTACGGCAGCAGAGCCATCGCCGGTGACCGGTCAAGCACAAAGGCGGCGTCAAAGTCCCGCTGGCGAAGTCGTCGAACGAAGGCCACATACTGCGCCGCGTCGTAGCGTCGCGGCGTACCCAGCATCCCCATCGGCAGGATCTCGTCAATATCCGGGTTATTGGCCAGCGCCGGCGCGGCATAGTCGCCAACCGCAAAGGTGATACGCGCTTCCGGTCGTTGCTGCCGCAGGGTCGCCGTGAAACCTGTGGCGCGCAGCACGTCCCCAAGCGCCAGCGGCTTGATCACCAGCGCGGACATCCGTGGATTCCGGGGGAGCCGTTGGCCCTCGGGCGGACTGGGACGGATACCCAGGCGGGCGAGCCGGCAAAGCGCCGTAATGCCGGCGGCACGCGGCCCGGTGCGCCGGCGCCAGTCGCCTCGAAACGGCCCATGCCGACGGAACCTGAGACTCTTCATCGGCCCGAGGGAAACTCCGTCGCTGGCAACGACCTTCCGCCTTGATGTCAGTGCAACTCATCGCGCGAGCCTACAATCGCGCGCCGCGACCCGACGGATGCACAGGATGCCGGTATACGAATATCGCTGCACCGTCTGTGGCCGCCGCTCGTCGCGCCTCTTCAAGACCCTGGCCGCCGTGGTGCATCCCGACTGCCCGCACTGCGGGTCGGCCGCCCTGGAGCGGCAGTTTTCTCGGCCCACCCTCCTGCGCGGCACGCCAGCAGCCTCGGACGAGTTTGGTGGCGATGACTTCGGCATGGATGACACCGACCTGGCCGAGCTGATGCCGGGTCTGGAATCTGGCGATCCGCGCAGCCTGGCCCGCATGACTCGACGCATGTCGGAAGAAATGGGCGAAGACATTCCCCACGAATACGAGGGTGTCCTGAATCGCATGGAGTCGGGCGAGATGCCCTCCGACGAAGAATTCGACGCCATCGAGGCCGACGAGGGCGACGCACCGGACATCGACGACCATTAGCGTCCGTCTCGTTGCCCTCGACGTCGACGGCACCCTCGCGCGGGCCGGCGCGTCAATTGAACCAGCCCTCCTGGCAACGCTCCGCCAGATTGCCGACGCCGGCGTGCACCTCGTCATCGCAACCGGTCGCGGCTGGTTGACCATGCGGGAGCCGGCCCGGGCGCTTCCACCGTCTACCCTCTTCGTGCTCAACAACGGCGCCAGCACGCGCACGGGGGACGGTCGGCTCCTGGAATCGCGCGAGATTCCCCATGCCACGGCCAATCAGGCCCGGTTGCTGTTTGGGGCGGCCGGGGTGCCTGCCATCTGGATCGAATCCGCCACGTCGGGCAGCCGGTACCTGGTCGACGGGGATTGGCGAAGTCGCGACCCCTACCGCCGCTACCTGGAGCCCAAGGGGGCGCACGTGTGTCGCTTGTCGGATGCCGAACTGGCGCCGCCGCCGGCCCAGATCTTTGGCCTGGCGCCGCGCGAGTTGGCGGCGGATCTCAAGACGGAGTTGCGCACCGCGCTGGGTGCTCGGGCCGCTATCGTCGTTTGGCGCAGTCGACGGTTGGAATCCGTCGGCCTCGAGGTTTTGCCGCTGGGCGTTACCAAGGGCAGGACCGTGGCGAGTCTCGCGGAGCGGCTGGGTGTGCGGGCCGCGGAAGCTCTGGCCGTGGGCGACGATCTGAACGATCTCGAGATGCTCGACTGGGCGGGCCGGGGGTTGGCAATCCAGGGGTCGCCGCGGCCCCTGGTCAACGTGGCCGACGGTGTGATTCCCAATGACGGCCGCGGCCTCTGGCGCGTGCTCCACGAAGTCCTTCACGCATAGCGCCACGTCCACCGCGGCAAGTCGAAGTGGACGACATGCGGTGGCTTCCCGCTTACGATGGCGGCTATGCCTCCAACCCTGCTGGTCGTCAGCGGACCGCCCGCTACCGGCAAGACGACGCTTGCGCACGCCCTGGCGCAAGCGCTTCATTGTCCGGCCGTCTGCCGGGACGAGATAAAGGAAGGCCTCGTCAGTGGCGCCGCGTCCGAGTCGTTCGTACCGCAACGGGGCGATGCGGCGAACCTCGCAGCTACGGCGGTATTCTTCGACGTCGTCGAACTCCTGATCCGGCGCGGCGTCACGCTGGTCGCCGAAGCGGCATTCCAACACCATCGCTGGGCGCCGCGGCTCACCGCGTTGACCGAGTCGGCCAACATCCGGGTCATTACCTGCGTAGCCGGCGACGATGCTGTCCGCGATCGCCGACGGCGGCGCTGGCGAAACGAGCCCTGGCGTCGGCGCTTCCACGCCGATTCCAACCCGGACCAGTTGCGCAGCGCCGGGCAGCCGGAGGACGCACCAGCCTCCTATGAGCCGATTCGACTGAAGCTGCCTGTGCTGGCTGTTGACACCAGTGACGGATATCGTCCTGCATTCGAGGAAATCGTTGCCTTCGCTGTTGACTAGAACGTAGACAGTCGCGCCAGATTCGCGCCGCTCCGTGCCTGCTGCGCCAAAGTCGCCCGGTGCTACGATCGACCCTGTGCGCCGACGTAGCTCAGTTGGTAGAGCAGGGCTTTCGTAAAGCTCAGGTCGTCAGTTCGAGTCTGACCGTCGGCTCCCACCCGGAACGCCACGCTCGGCCAATCCAGCGTTTCACCGTTGTTGTGGCGGATCCCTGGCGACTGCCGCCGGCGACCAGGTGATTCTCGCTCCGGACCCGATCTAGCTCGGCTGCGATAGCTGCGCGCAAGCGCCCTGGTCGTCGGCGTCCACCACAAGGGCCTGGGCTTCGATTTCGCTGAACCAGGACACTTCCTCTTCGACCATGCCAATCGTGAGTGTGTAAGCGCCAGGCGACTCGGGAGCCTTGACCGGGCCCTCAAACACAAAGGCAGATCCCGGCGCGATGCTGGTCCACGTTGTCGTACGCGAGTCGTAGGGGACGACCAGTCGGCCTTCAAGCGTGGTCAGGTCGTCCGTGATGAATCGGTTGTCCGGCAAAGTCCAGCGCGTGCCCAGCCGATGCGAGTCGAACCAGTGATTCGAACCTGTATTCGCAGCCTCGACTCGCAGATATGCGTGTTCGCCGGCTTTGAGACAGATCGGCGGCGGAAGGACCGTGAGGTCCGCTGTGTTGGCGACGGCATTGGCGACGGCCGGCGACCGAATCTCGATGTTCGTACTCGTGAGCTCGTGCCCAGCGACTGACAGCGAAACGCGATACGTCCCTGGCAACGGTGGCGCTGTGCCCATCACCGGCCCAAGGGCCTGGGTGTTCCCGCCGGCCGGAATGATTGGTGGCGGTCGCAGGAGAACGTGCTCCCGGAACTCGTCGTCAGAGGCAAGCGACGCCCAGGCGAGTTCGGCCGGCCGGGTCCGCCGTCCCGTCGGTGGCTGCCACGGAAGCTCCGCGGTGTTGCGAAATGTGACGGGGATGGCCACGTCCGCGCGCGGCGGCGCGGAGCGCACAACGAGTTGAAGCTCCACCGCGGACCATGCGGTCGTAACGGAAGTGCTCGCATTACCGAGTGGAATCACAACGAAGCGTTCGCCAGCGACCGGGACGGCATCCGGATTCCTCGATCGGACGGCTGCCAGCCAGGCCTCGATCTCCGCGTCGGCCAGGTACTTGCGGTCCAAAACCAGCGTGCGGATGCCAAACGCCATCAGCGAATCCAGGACCGGGGGCTTGGCCGTGGCGCCTGCCCAGTCGATCATTCTCGCCAGGTACTTGGTGCCCCGGGGCTCGAAGCCTGAGTATCCGCTCACCACCGGTTGCCGGCCACCGTTGAGTGACCACCACATCCGCCTGACATACGGCTCCGGCGACGGAAAGTCCGCGCCGGACTGGATGAAAGCGACGGCGCCGTCCGGCGCCTCCGCCAACGCGGCTTGCAAGTTGGGTTCCGAGGGAATCGAGGCCACTGGAACCGGCGGGCGCGAGAACTCGACCGCGAGCGCGATCAGTACGAGCGCCGCAAGTACGCGCGCCGGCCACCCCCTCGTGCGCCGCAGGCGAAACGGCTGTGCCATGGCAACGGCCGTCAGCAGGGCCATGGCCAGAACCATGCCGGAGGCGAAGAACGTGGGGTTTCTCAGTGAGGCGAAACCCGGAATCACCGCGTGTGCCGCCGCGAACGGAAGTGGAGTCCCCGTGGCCTCGTCGTGCCACCAGAGTTCAGGGCCCAACGACAGCACGAACAGCAACAGTCCGGCGAAGCCAAGGGCCAGGCTGACTGCACGGAGTGGTTGTCGCGCCAGACCGGCGGCCAACCCCAGCGCTGCCAGGACCGTGGGAACGACGATGGGAAAGACCGGTGGCAGACCTGGCGCCCGTGCCCAGACCGCCTGAAACCAGTGCAGCGATTGGGAAATCCAGGGAAGGTAATTGGGAAGCCGGGCGCTCAGCACGTGTGCTTCGTTGATCGTGCGCGCTTCCTGGTGATCAAGCCAGAACCCGACATAGCCAACGAGCAACGGCACAAAGGGCAGGGCGGCCACCAGTGTCCCGGCCGAGGCCTGAGCAATCAGCCGCCGGTTGAGGGATTGGCGCCACCAGGCTGGAAGAGTGGCCACGACCAATGGCAGCAGGAACACCAGGGCCATAAAACCGAGATATACGCCGCTGGCGAACTGGATGAACACGCACAGCCACGCGGCGCTGAACTTCCACCAGGTCGGGCCGCGCACGAACCAGAACCAGAACGCCAACGCCAGCGGCGTCCACCAGAACAGCATCAGGTGGTGGAACTGGTAGAACTCCTGCTGGATCGGAGCAAACGCGAAAATGAATCCGGCGGCCGCAGCGGGCCACCAGCGACCGATCAGCAGCCATGCCGCGGCGGCGGTCGCGAGACCGTTGAGGATCGGGCTGGCGATCGTCATGACGTTTAGCCCGGCGCCGGGACCGAACACCGCGGCCACCGGGGCGTAGATGGGCAGACCACCGAGCAGCAGATGGGTATAAAACAGCGAATCGCCCATGCCGTGGTACGCCAGGCCTGTGAACAGCCGCTGCGGCTCCGCCAGGATCGCGTAGCGCATCCATTCCAGCGTGTAGAGGTTCAACACGTTGTCCACGTGGCCGTAGTGGAACTGATCTCCCGCCGGCAGCGGCAGCGCCCGCAGAGCGGCGATGAGATAGATCGCGAAAGCCACGCCCACCTTCACGAGCCATTCGGTGGTCGGTGCGGCGGCAAGGTCCCGCGTGCGCCGGAGCATTCGACCGCCGGTCATGCGGCGGGCGCTGGACGGCCGAGATGGGACTTCAGCATGTCAGCAAGGTATCGGATGCGGGTGCCGACGCCCTGGCTGGCAGCGGCAGCCCCGGCCCAGGTCGCCAAGCCTCGACGCCTGGCTACCCGATGTAAGCCGTCGGTCTTCGTCGTCTCTCGTAAGTTGCGGTCAGGTCCGCCTGGCGAATCACGTCCGGGATCGGTCGCGTCCACCAGGTGGGTGCCTTCGGAAACGGGAACACGTCGTGCCAGGCCAACACCAGCGTGCGCCGCGTGTTCGTGGTGTTGGCCCGCGCCGCGTGCATCACCCGGGCGTCGGCGATTACCAGGTCGCCGGCGCTTACCGGAAGGTCAACCGCGTCCGGATGCTCCGCGAAGGCCGCATGGCCTTCATGATCGTCAACGGCCTGAATCTCGGCCTCGTGGGCATCGGGCAGCGAATCGTGCAGTTCGATCCGCTTCGTGTGAGTTCCCGGTATGACCTGCAGGCAGCCGTTCGCCAGCGTGGTGTCGGTCAGATAGACCGAGAGAAAGACCTTCGTTGGCCAGGGCGTGGCGGCCTCCGGGCTTTCCCAGTTCATAAAGTCCTGGTGCCAGTACAGCGGCGGTCCCTTCGGCGGCTTGGAGAGAATGATGATGCCGCCGCTGGCCGTCAGATCCTCAAGCTGAATGGCTTCACAGGCGGCCCGTAACTCCGGGTACGACAAAAACCGCTCGGCAATGGGGTCGGGGAACACGCGATCCGAGAGTTCACGCGGCCGCTCATTCCAACGGTCCGGTGGGATCACCTGGATGTCGCTCCCCTGGTAGCGGTACTTCGGGTCAACCTGGTGGTTGGCAAAGTACGCCTCGGACCACGCCCGTAACTCTTCCAGCATTGGTTCGTCGACAACGCCCGGAACGACGGTATAGCCGTCATCCACCAGCTCGTCGCGCTTTTGAAGCGCCTCGGTCGGAGTCAGGTGCATCGAGGTATGTCCTTCGGCTGCCGTGCGGCGCGGGTTGCGGGGGCAGTCTACGGGCAAGCGCTGGACGTGTTGCGGTCGGCCTGGCGGACAGCGAGGAGCCTCCCGGGCGCCGGGTTCGGCGTGCGGACTGAATGCGTTGCGTTCGGCCTAGCATGGGATTATCCTTCCGGCAGCGAAAAGCGCCCCTATTTCTGAAGTTGTTCTGTGTGTTTGGGGCGTGAGGAGGCATTGATGCGAAAGACTTTGAGCCGTCGCGCGGCGCTCCGCGCGGCAGGCGCCGGTGCGATGGGCATTGGCGTGACGGCCGTCTTGGCGGCTTGCGGCGAATCGGAACCTGAACCCGCGCCGGCCCCGGCTGCGACACAGGCAGCCGCTGCGGCAACCGCGGCTCCCGCCATGACCGAGGCTCCGGCCGCGGCGATGACGGCAGCTCCGCAGCCCGAGTCGGTCACGGTTCGGTATGTCAGCGACCACACCTCTGGCCCGCGTGGTGCGGCCATGCAGTGGGGTCTGCGCGAATACGCCAA
>JAJEGF010000025.1 GCA_022820025.1 Chloroflexota bacterium | reverse complement strand
CCCTGGCTTCAGGCCGAAGCCAGGGCGACGGCTGCTACCACGGCCACAACCATCCGCCAAAGGGCAGACAGCCTTTTCGGGTCGGCTGGTCCGGGACGATGTCGGACGGGAAGTGGCCTGGGTAGCGGTCCTCCAGGTCGGCGCTGGCGGCGATGGGCGTGAGGCGAAGATCCGGTTCGTGTTCCAGGACGTACCAGGCGATGAGCGGGCGGCGGCGACGGTCGGTCACGCGCGGCGATGTGGTTTCGATGGCCCGTGGATGCATATCCGCGGCGGGCTGCCAGCACAGCAGGGCGGTGCGCCCTTCGAGCAACGAGCGGGCTATCAGTTCGATCCTGCAGTCATCGAACTGCCTGCGCAGGAAGCGGGCCTCGGCGCTGTCGAAGTCGCCGACCAGTTCGACCGACCTGTCGCGCATCAGTCGGGAGGCGTGGGCGGGCGGACGGCGGGAACTATGGCCTGAATGGTCGGCGCGTCCACGGCGCCGGCGCGCAGAATCAGCGGGGGATCTTGCGCCAAGTTAATCACGGTTGAGGGCGCGCCGGCTCCGGGGCCGCCGTCCAATACCAGGTCAACCAGGGTTCCCACCCCGTCGGCGGCCGCCTGAGCGGTCATGGGCGGCGGCTCGTTGTGCAGGTTCGCGCTGGTTCCGGTAAGCGGGGCGCCCACGCGACGTATCAGGTCCCGCACGATGCCGCCAGCCGGAACTCGCACGCCCACGGTCCGGTTTGGGCCGAGCAGCCGCTCGTCGACGCCAAGCCGGGCAGGCAGGACCAGCGTGACCGCCCCAGGCCAAAACGCCTCCGCCAAGCGTTCAGCGTCAGGCGAGATGCCGGCGATTTTGCGGGCCTGCGTCATATCGGCGACCAGGATGGGTACACCGCTGCCCGGGTCTCGGCCCTTGATCCGCAGCACTCGAGCCACGGCGTCGGGCCTGCGAATACTCGCCGCAAGTCCGTAGAGCGTGTCGGTAGGGATCGCGGCAATGCCACCCTCCGCCAGGAGGCGGGCGCATTGGGCGACGCCCGGCTTGCACCTCATCCGTTCAGCCAGCCTGCCGCGGGCATTAGACGTTGCGCCGTGCTGGCGCTGCCGGGCCCGGGCGAACACTTCGTGACAGCAAAGAGTCGGTTGCCAGGCGCCAGGCATTCCATTGGTGCGGGCGTCGGGCGGCGTGAGTGTTTGAGCGAGACGAGGAGGTGCGCATACGTGCTATCCGGAGGACACTTCTGGGATTCCGGGCCGTCGCGGTTGCTACGAACCATACCCACTGGTTTCTGCTAGGCTACGCGGGCCTAGTTGCACGTTGGCGGCGCTGCCGTCCGCACGAGGCCCAGCCGGTCTGCCGACCACGCTCATGTCGAAAGCTGAGATAAAGTTCTTCGGTGATGACATGTTGGGCGTTAAGGTAGTCAGCGGGCCAGTGGACCGTGGCGACCTGGAGTTCTGGACGACTTGGGCCGGCAACGCGCTGACCAATGAGACTGTGAATCCGGCCCCCGAGCATGGGAAACTGCAAGGACCGGCAAGGAGACGAACCCCATGAGCGTTAGCACCGAGTGGGCGTGGAACGACAACGCCATCGTGGTGACGGCAGATGGCCGCGTGGACGGGACCAACGCCCGCGACTTCCAGAGCGCCCTGGAGGCCGTGATCGAGGCCAGCGACCAGGCGGTAATCCTGGACATGGAGCGCCTTACGTACATCAGCAGTGCCGGACTGCGCGTCATCCTGCTGGCGGCCAAGTCCCTTCAGCGCAAGGACGCCGCGCTCTCCATCTGCTCCCTGTCGGATCCGATCCGCGAGATCTTTAGCGTCAGCGGCTTCGACCAGATCATTCCGATTCACGCCACCCAGGCCGAAGCGCTCGCCGCCCGCAAGAGCTGAGCCCCCGCGTGCGAGGCGGACGGCGATGTGGCCGGTCCGCGAGCGGCCGGGTGAGGATCCAGAGGAGAGCTGCGCGGAAGGTCTTGATTAGTGCCACAAGGTGCTTGGACACCAAGTGAAGCTGACTGTGGTGAATGTGACCGAGAACGGAGTGATGGTCGTCGCGATTGATGGCCGGGTCGATAGCTCAACCGCTCCGAAGTTTCGGCGTGTGCTCGGCGGGGTGGCCGATGCCGGCACGAGAGGCCTCGTGCTGGACCTGGAGAACCTCAGGTTTATCAGTAGCGCGGCGCTTGGCGTCCTGTTGGAAGTTACCAAGGCCCAGGCACGTCGCGGCGGAGTGCTCGCGGTCTGCTCCGTGCCGGAATCGCTGCGCAAGATCCTGGAAATCAGCGGCTTCGATCAGATCATCCCCGTGCACGACACCCAGGCCGAGGCCCTGGCTGCATGTTCACGCTAGCCGACATCGGCAGACGCACAGCGTCGCCCGTTCCGAGTGAGAGCTCTGCGAGCCCGTGGGCATGACAGTCGCTGTGGATTCCCCCTCCAAGATCCTGGTCGTGGATGACGAGGCCGACCTTGAGATCCTGCTGCGGCAGCGGATGCGTCGCAGCATCCGGAGCGGCCGGTTTGAGTTTGTCTTCGCCCGCAACGGTGTGGAGGCGCTGGACGTGCTGCGCGAGAACGAAATCGACATCGTCATTTCGGACATCAACATGCCGGAGATGGATGGGCTGACGTTGCTCCAGCAGATCCCGGATGTGGACCCGGACGTGCGATCGGTGATCGTGACGGCGTACGGGGACATCGACAACATCAGGTCGGCCATGAACCGCGGGGCATTTGACTTCATCACCAAGCCGATCGATTTTCGGGACTTGCGTGCCACCATTGAACGCGCGCTCGAACACCGCGAGATCTTCCGCCGATCGGCACCGTCCGATGGCGATGCCGGGGCGGAATCCGGGCCCGACCGCGGGGAACGCGACGACTCGGCCGTGGAGGGGCCGGTGTTGATCCACATGGAGCCCGATGGCATGTATGCCGATGACGCTGAGGGCGTCCGGCCGCCGGCGCAGAGTCAGGTGAAGCTTGCCGTCATCAACGCGACGCCCGACGGCCTCATGGTGGTCGCCCTCGAAGGGCGCGTGGACGCCAACACCATCCACCGTTTTGACCGCGCGCTGGAGGTGGTAAGCAAGGCCTGCGAATCGGCGATGATTCTGGACTGCCGCAACCTTGACTACGTGAGCAGCGCGGGGCTGCGCGTGGTGCTGGGGCTGGCCAAGTCGCTGCGGCAGAAAGGCGCTGAGTTGGCGCTTTGCTCGGTCACGGACCCGGTTCGTCGCGTCTTCAATGTGAGCGGCTTCGATCAGATCATTCCCGTGTGCGATACCCAGGCCGAGGCACTGGCCGCATGCGCAAGCTGAACTTCGCTGGCCCCGCTGGGGGCCTATCCGCCCGGGCCACGGCACGGGGATCCTGAGGGTGACATCGTGGTAGTCAAACCCCCGTACAAGATCCTGGTTGTTGACGACGAGCCGGACCTTGAGCCGCTGATGCTGCAGCGCATGCGGCGAAATATCCGACGTGGCCAGTACAACTTCGTCTTTGCCCGCAATGGGGTCCAGGCCCTGGATCGGCTACATCAAGAAGACGACATCGACATGGTGGTGTCGGACATCAACATGCCGGAGATGGATGGGCTGACGCTGCTTCAGCAGATTCCCAAGGTCGACCCGAACATCCGGTCCATCATTGTCTCCGCCTACGGCGACATGGAGAACATCCGGACGGCCATGAATCGCGGGGCCTTTGACTTTGTGACCAAGCCGATTGACTTTCGAGACCTTCGGGTGACGATCGATCGGACGCTGCAACACCTGATGGAGTGGCGGGAAGCGCTGGCCTCGCGCGATCAGTTGGTGGCTCTGCAGAACGAGCTGACCGTTGCGAGCAAGATGCAGCAATCGATTCTCCCGACGCACTTCCCGGATCACCCCGGCTACCAGCTTTTCGCCAACATGGAGCCGGCGCGCAGCGTCGGCGGAGACTTCTTCGACGTCGTGACGCTGGAGAACGAGCGCATTGGCATGACGGTCGCGGATGTATCGGACAAGGGTGTGCCGGCCGCCCTGTTCATGATGTCGACGCGCACCCTGATCAAGGGGGCGGCCATCGGATCGGCCGGGCCCGGTGATGTGCTGCGCGAGGTCAACAACCTGCTGTTCGAAGACAACGAGACCGAGATGTTCGTAACGGTGCTCTATGCGGAGTACAACCCGGCGAACGGCGAGTTTGTCTACGCCAGCGGCGGGCACGATCCGCCGTTGCTGGTGCGACCCGATGGAAGTTCAACGTCGCTTCCGCTGACCGGCGGCATTGCGCTGGGGCTGTTGCCGGACCTGGACTACCGGCAGAACACCGTCATCCTGGAGCCGGGCGAGACCATCGTGCTGTACACCGACGGCGTTAGCGAGGCCATGACCAGTGACGAAGAGCAGTTTGGCCTGGAACGCTTGCGCGACGCGGTGGCCGCGGACCCCGGCGAAGATGCCGCAGCGGCCAACGAAGCGGTCTTTGAAGCGGTGAGCGATTTCGTGGGCGACAACCCGCCCTCGGATGACATTACGTGCCTGACGTTTCGCCGCACGGTGAGCGGCTGATGGCTCTCACCCGCACCCTGACCATTGAGACTCGGCTGGACGAGTTGAACCGGCTCGCGGAGGCCGTGGAAAACCTTGGCGAGGAGGACAACTGGTCGCCGGGGCTGGTGGGTAAAGTCAACCTGGTGCTGGAAGAGTTGGCGATCAACACCATCAATCACGGCCACGACGGCGGGCTGCACGAGATTGCGTTTACCTTCAGTTCCACCGAGGATGCGTTGACCATCGAAATGGTGGACGACGGCAAACCGTTCGACCCCTTGACCGATGCGCCTATCCCAGACGTCAATGCGCCAATGCACGAGCGACCCATCGGGGGGCTGGGCGTCTTCCTGGTACGCAAGCTGATGGATGAATTGACCTACCGGCGGGAAGAAGGCCGCAACCAACTGACGCTCGTCGCCTATCGAGCTGAATGAGACGGTTTGCCCAGATGCCCAGGGCCTGGCTGCTCGTAGCGCTTGGGATCGGGGGCCTTGCCGCCATCGCCATAGTCGTGTGGGCAGTGCTGGTGGTGGGCGGAGCCACCGTAGCGACTGAGCACGGGCAGGCAACCCCAACAGTCGCCGTGGACGCGGCGCCTTCTCCGCCCGACGGCGAGTCCGCGCCCGCGCCCGGGGTGTCCGATGCGCGGGTGCTGTTTGGCCAGTCGGCCGCGTTCAGCGGTCCCGCCAGCGAGTTGGGCCTGAACATGCGGCTTGGCATCCAGGCGGCGTTCGAAGAGGCGAACGCGAAGGGTGGCGTGCATGGCCGGCGCCTGGAACTGACCACGCTTGACGACGCCTACGAACCCGAGGCCGCCATTACCAACACCAAGCAGTTGATCGACCAGGAGAACGTATTTGCGCTGATTGGCGCGGTGGGCACGCCGACATCGCGTTCGGCGGTGCCGGTTGCCGTGGAGGCTAATACGCCGTACCTGGCGCCGTTCACCGGCGCGGCGTTCCTGCGCGGCGAGGATCTCCACGACGTCGTCATCAATCTGCGGGCTTCATACAACCAGGAGACCGAGGAGATGGTGGCGCGCCTGACGAACGACCTGGGCGTCACCCGGATTGCCTTGCTCTACCAGGATGACTCCTACGGACGAGCCGGGTACAACGGCGTGCAGGCCGCCCTGGAGCGGCGGGGCATGAGCCTGGCGGCCGTTGGCGTGTATCCGCGGAACACCACGGCTGTGAAGACGGCGATGCTGGATCTGCGCGAGGGACAGCCCGAAGCCGTGATCATGGTCGGCGCCTATGAACCGGTGGCCGCCCTGGTTGCGTGGTCGCGGCACCTGGGCTTCATCCCGGTGTTCATGACCATTTCCTTTGTCGGCAGCAATGCCCTGGCTCAGGAGCTCGGGCCGGAGGGCGCCGGCGTGTTCGTCACCCAGGTGGTGCCCTTTCCCACGGACACCTCGCTGCCGGTGGTTCAGGCCTACCATCGCGCGCTGGCCGCCCACGATCCCACGGCGGTTCCGGGGTTCGTCTCCTTCGAGGGCTACCTGGCCGGCCGCCTGACGGTCCTGGGGCTGGAGCGGTGCGGACCCGAACTGAGCCGTGCCTGCTTCTTGAACAGCCTGCGCAGCGCCGAGGAGATCGATGGCTTCAGCCTTCGCTACGGCGACGCCGACAACCAGGGTTCCGACTCGGTGTTTCTGACGGTGATTGGTCCGGACGGCCGCTACCGCGCCGTCAGCAGCCTGGCGGGTACGTGAGCGTGTTGGACCGATTGCATCGGCTGCTGGAAGCCCGGTATCGCCTGTCCACGCAGTTGTATCTCGGCATTGGCGGCGCCGTGGCGCTGACCATAGCCGCCAGTGTCGTTGGCCTAGCATCGTTTACGCAGGTCGGCGAGGCGCAACGCCGGGTCAACGAGGGCAGCGTGCCCGAACTGGCGGCCGCTTTCGGGGTGGCCGACTACAGCAGCACGCTGGTGGCGGCCGCGCCGCGCCTGGCGGCGGCGGCCAGTGTTGAAGAAGTGAATGACATTGCGCAGAGCATTGAGAGTTCGCGCCAGGAGCTTGAAGTGCTTTTTGCCGTGCTGAATCGCGGCGGCGACGCGGAACGGACGCTGCGCCTGCGACGGCACGCCGACACGCTGCTCTCCAACATTGACACGATCCGACGCGAGCGCTTCGACCTCTTCGAGTTCAACGATCAGCGGCAGGCGCTGCGCACGGAACTTGCCGACCTGCGCTCCAGCCTGGAGGGCGTGATTGTTCCCGCCCTGGACGACCAGCTGTTCTACACGATGACCGGATATCGAACGTTAGAGGAGATTCCGCCGATTCGCCAGGTGTACTTCTCCGAGCCCGAACTCAACCGCTACCGGCGCCTGGCTGAGCTGCAGTCAGACGTCAATATCGCCACCCAGTTGCTGGCCAGCGCGTTCACCCTGTCCAGCCCGGCGCTGATCGAGCCATTGCGCGAGCGGTTCGAGGCATCCGCCCGCCGAATCGAGCGGAATCTCAATGCACTGGCCGGGTCGCCGTTCCATGCCGATCTGGTCCCGCTGTTCGATCGGCTCTTCGAGGTTGGCACGGGTGAGCCGAGCGGCTTCGACGTGCTGGAACAGGAGCTCACGCTGCTGGAACGTCAACAGGATCTGCTGGCGAGCAACCGCGCCCAGGCCATTGAGTTGCTGGACGAGGTGGACGGGTTGGTGAACGCGGCGCGCGCAAGCGCGGACGAGGCGACCCAGAGTTCTGCCGACACCATCGCCACGGGCCGCTTTCTGCTGCTGGTCATCGGAGCGGTCAGTATCGGCGGCGCTCTGCTGATTGCCTGGCTCTTTGTCGGCCGCTTCCTGTTGCGACGGCTGCAAATGCTGTCCGACTGGATGCTCCGCATGGCCGGTGGCGATCTGGAGACGCGCGTAGAGATGAGCGGACGCGACGAGGTGGCGGATATGGCCGCGGCCCTGGAGGTCTTTCGTCGTCACGCGCTCGAGGTGCAGCGGTTGAACCTGGTGGAAAAACTGGCGGATGAACTGCAGGACAAGAACGAGCAATTGGAGAGCGTGCTGGGTGACCTGCAGAAGGCGCAGGACCAGATCGTGATGCGCGAGAAGCTGGCGGCGCTGGGCGAACTGACCGCCGGCGTGGCCCACGAGATTCGAAACCCGCTCAACTTCGTGAAGAACTTTGCCGAGGCTTCGGAAGAGCTCCTGGAGGAGTTCCAGGAGGTCCTGGAGGAAAGCGGCGACAGTCTCCCGGAGGCTGATCGCGAGATCATCGAAGAGGTGTCACAAGACCTGACCGACAACCTCGCCCGCATTCGGTCGCACGGCGACCGCGCCAACCGGATCGTGCAGGACATGCTCTCGATGGGTCGCGGTTCCGGAGACCGGTCGCCGACCGACATCAACCAGTTGGTGGACGAATACGCGCGACTGGCGTACCACAGTGCGCGGGGCATGGACCAGAACTTTCAACTCAGTATCGAGCGGGACTTTGACGACGCCGTTGGCGAGCTCAACGTGGTGTCGCAGGATCTGGGCCGTGTGTTCCTGAACATGGTGGCCAACTCCTGCTACGCGACCGACGAACGACGGCAGGAGTCACGGGCGGACGATGGCAAGGGGCCATTCATGCCTGTGGTCTGGTTGGGCACGCGCCGGCATGAGGATCACATTGAGGTGCGTATTCGGGACAACGGCGGCGGTATGCCGCCGGACGTTGTGGAGAAGATCTTCAATCCCTTCTTCACGACCAAGCCCACCGGCCAGGGCACGGGGCTGGGGCTGGCCATGTGCAGCGACATCGTGCGCCAGCATGGCGGCAATATCCGGGTTGACGTGGAGGACGGTGAGGGCACGGAGATGATCATCGACCTGCCGCTGGTGCCGCCGTCGGACACCGCCGAACAGGAAGCCGACTCGCTGCTGACGCCATCGGCCTGAGCGGGCCTGGCCCCGGCGTCTAGCCGGGACGGCTGGTTCTGCCGTTGAGCAGCCGCTCGATCGCCTGCGCCACGCCGTCGTCCTCGTAGCTGCCGGTAATCCAGTCGGCGGCCGCCACCACGCGGGGATCGCCATCGCCCATGGCCACGCCAATGCCCGCGGCGCGTACCAGGTCCAGGTCGTTCAGGTTGTCGCCGATCCCCATGGTCCGATCCGGCGATACGTTCGCCACGGCGGCCACGCGCGCAAGCGCACGCCCCTTGTTGACGTCGCGCCGGACGATTTCGGCGAAGCGGGGATGCGAGCGCGTGGCCTGCACGGTCGGGCCAAACCGGCCGTCCATCTCGGCAATTTCATCAAGCACCCGGAGTTCGTCCATGACGAAAACCAGCTTGGTGCTGCCGGCGGTTACCGCCGCGGCCAGGTCGTCGACAAACGTGATGGGAACGTTGGAACTGGCGGCGTAGAACCGGCCCTCGGGCGTGTCGGCTTCCATGTAGAGCTCGTCGTCGATGTAGGCGTTGACGTGCAGCCCGCGCTCGCGGGCGAATGCAACGGCCGCCTGCGCCGGCTCCGAGGGCAGCACCTCGTGCTGGTAGGTCACGCCGGTCACCGGATCGCGAACCAGCGAGCCCTGGTAGCAAATGATCGGCAGCGTGACCTGTAAGTCCTCGGCAAAATGGCGGGCCGACCGGAACATTCGACCCGTAGCGATCGTGATCCCAAGGCCCACGGCCCGCGCGTCGGCGATCGCCCGGCGAACGCGCGACGTGATGCCGCGCTCGCCCTTCACCAGGGTTCCATCCAGATCCATGGCGATGATGCGAATCCGGGCGGGCTCAGTCATGGCGCGCGAACTGTGCCCGTCGAGCACCATGGCGATATACTTTGAGCCAATGCCGTGTAGCGTCGCTCACGCGTCTGGCTTGTCCTCTGTCCCCGGTGCACAGCGGGCCAATATTGGCACGGATACTGTCGTAAGAGGCCATTAGATGCGTTCCCGCCGCTGGCTGACGCTTGGAATCGGCGTCAAGCGCTACCTGTTGCTCATTTTCCTGGGCACGGTTGTGCTGGCTCTGGCCATGGCCATGTTCCTGGCCTTTGTCTATCGCACCATCGACATTCCCGGGCCGGCGGGGACGGTGGTCTTCTACCTCACCCTTCAGTTTATGGCCCACCCCGTCCGCGAACTCACCGTGGGTGCGCTGGGCCTGATCATCGCGGCCGTTGGCGCCTTCCTGCTGGGTCGCAGCGTGCTCTCGGTCGTGGTGGATCCCAAAGACGATCTGGCCGAGATTCTCTATCAGAACAGGCGCCTGCAGCGCGGGCCGCGCATCGTGGCCATCGGCGGTGGCACCGGTCTGGGTGTCTTGTTGCGGGGTCTGAAGGAACACACCAACAACATCACGGCCGTGGTGACGGTGGCCGACGACGGTGGCAGTTCCGGGCGCCTGCGCGAAGAACTGGGCCTGATGCCCCCCGGCGACATCCGCCAGTGTTTGGCCGCGCTGGCCGATTCCGAGTCGTTGATGCAGGACGTGATGGAATATCGTTTCAGCCGCGGTCAGGGGTTGCAGGGCCATAGCCTGGGCAATCTGCTCATCGCGGCCATGGCCGACCTGAACCAAGGCAATTTCGAGCGCGGGGTCAATGACCTCAGCGAAGTCCTGCGAGTGCGGGGCCGGATTCTGCCCTCCACCCTGACCGACGTGCGGTTGGCGGCCCAGATGGACGACGGGTCGATCGTACGCGGCGAGTCGCGCATCCGTTCCGCTGGCAAGCCGATCCGCCGCGTGCTGATCGAGCCACGCTACGTCGCCGCCAACGACGAGGCGGTGAAGGAATTACTGGCCGCCGACATGATCGTGCTGGGGCCGGGCAGCGTGCATACGAGCGTGCTGCCCAATTTGCTAGTCGGTGACATTGCAACGGCCGTGCGTGCGTCCAACGCGGTGAAGGTCTACGTCTGCAACGTGGCGACCGAACCCGGGGAGACTGACGGCTACAGCCTGGCCGACCACGTGACGTCGCTCACCTCAAACGTTGGTCCCGGCCTGTTCCAATACTCACTGGTCAACAGCTTCACCAACCTGGGCATACAGCCAGGCAGCGGGTCCCGAATTGTGGAAAGCGATCCAGCGGTCCAGGTCGAGTTGCTGGAGACGGGCGTTCGGACGGTGATGGCCGACGTGGTTGACCACAACGACCCCCGCCACCACGACTCAACCACGCTCGCCGCAGCCTTGATGCAACTGTACGAAGAAGCGTCGCACGAGGCGCCGACGCCCCTGGCTGTCGGGTCGGCGCGCTAAGCCGCCCGCGCGACGCCCCTGGCGGGTATTCGACCTAACGGTCGCGAGTCGCGATGTAGGTCGCCACGGCCTCCAGGTGGCGGCGACCCCAAGCACTTGCCGGCAGGTGGCACAGGGCCTGCCCGGCCCGCTGCGCGTGCTTCCGAATCCGATTCTCCGTGAAGTTTCGAGATCCGGCCCGCTTCAGAATCGCCATGGTTGTCTCGACGTCGGGCGCCGTTCCGTCGCTGCCGTACATGACGCGCAGGCGATGTCGGTCAGGCTCGCCAGCCGTCGCCAGGGCGTGGATTAAGGGGAGTGTTTTCTTGCGCTTGTGGATATCCGCGCCGACTGGCTTCCCCGTCACCGCCGGATCACCCCAGATGCCCAGCACGTCGTCGCGGATTTGGAAGACGATGCCCAGTTCCCGGCCGTAGGCGCGGCAGGCGGCGCGCGTGGCCGGGTCATTCCCGGCAAATATGGCGCCGAGTTCAAAGGCCACCGCCAGCAAGGCCGCCGATTTGCGGGCAATCATGTCCAGGTAGTCAGCCACGCCGATGTTCGCGGCGGTCTCAAAGGCGATGTCCAGGTGCTGACCTTCGGTGACCAGCCGGCAGCCTTCCGTCAGCACTTCCACGGCGTCCCTGACCAGCGCTGCCGCGGCGCCGTTGCCGCCGCTGCGCAGCACGCTGAGCGTCGCCAGCACGTGCAGCAGGTCGCCGGCGTCAATGGCCTGCGAGCGTCCCCAAACCACCCAGACCGTCGGGCGGTGACGGCGCGTCTCGTCGTCATCCATCACGTCGTCATGAACCAATGTGAAGTTGTGCAGGAGTTCCAGGCCGGCCGCCGCCGGGAGCGCCGCCTGCAGGTCACCGCCCAGCGCCTCGCACATCAACAGGCACAGCGTGGGCCGAACCGCCTTGCCGCGGTCCGCGGTTGCGGGCGACCCGTCGGCGTTGACCTGTCCGAGCTGGTAGCGGGCCATGGTGTACAGGGGCAGATCAGCCCCTTCGACGGCACGGTGGAGTTCCGCGTCGATACGCTCGCGATAGCGGTTGAGAACCTCTGGTGCCGGGATCGTCGCCGGCGGCCGGGTGCTCAGCGGTCTCGCCTCAGGATCCGACGATCAGTCGTCCCGCGTCGATGCGAACCGCGACCGCGTGGTCGGTGAGGGCGCAGGCGGCGTCCACGATGCCGGACGCGCTGAGGCCGTGCGCGGCTCGAATGCTGTCGGCCGGCCCGTGCTCGTGGAACATGTCCGGCATGGCGACTCGACGGACCTGGACGTCGCCCAGGTCGTTGTCGGCCAGCAACTCCACCACGGCGCTTCCAAAGCCGCCCATCAGGTTGTGATCTTCGACCGTAACGACGCAACGGGTGCGCGCGGCAAGCTCGCAGATCAACTCGCGGTCCAGCGGCTTGACGAAGCGTGCGTTGACCACCGCGGCCTGGACGCCCAGCCGCTCAAGACGCTCGGCGGCTTCCAGAGCAGGGGCAACGCCCCACCCCAGGGCAATGATCGCGAGGTCCGACCCGTCGCGCAGCATCTCGGATCGGCCGATGGGCAATACGCGTGGGGGACCTGACAGCGGGACGCCGACGCCCGAGCCTCGCGAATAGCGGACCGCGAACGGCCGATTGCTGGCCAATGCCGTGCGGAACAGGTGGCGCAACTCGTCCTCGTCCTTGGGCGCCGCCACAACGAAGTTGGGGATCGCCCGCAGATAGGCCAGGTCCAGCACCCCATGGTGCGTCCGTCCGTCATCGCCAACGATTCCCGCGCGGTCCACGCCCAGGATCACCGGTAGGTTCTGGATGGCTACGTCATGCACGATCTGGTCGAAGGCGCGCTGCAGGAAGGTGCTGTAGATGCAGACCACGGGTCGCAGCCCCTGCGTGGCCAGCCCGGCGGCCATGGCCACGGCATGGCTCTCGGCGATGCCGACATCAAAGACTCGCTCCGGCAACTCGCGCTGCATGTCGGCCAGCGCGGTGCCCTCACACATCGCCGCGCTGATGGTCACGATGCGCTCATCCTCGCGGGCCAGATCGGTCAGCGTACGGGCCAACACCTTGCTGTAGCTGGTGGCGTTGGCGGCCCCAACCGCCTGCGCAGTTCCGGGTTGGTGCAGCGTCACCGGGTCCGCCTCGGCTGCCGGCAGACCCTTGCCCTTGCGCGTAAAGGCGTGGATCAGCACGGGACGCCGGCGTTTGACGGCGGCTCGAATGACGTTCTCGAGCTCCGGTCGGTCATGGCCGTCCACCGGACCCACGTACTCGAAGCCGAATGCCGCGCAGAAGTCGGCCGCATCACCGTAGGGTTCCGTTGGCTGCGTGGCCATCTGGGTCGCGGTAAAGCGCGCCTGGGCCTCGGGGTCGTCCGGCTGCCAGGTCTCGCGTCCGCGCCTCATGTTGCGGCTCAACGCCCCCACGTTCGGCGAAATTGACATGCCGTTGTCGTTCAACAGCACTACGAAGGGCAGACCCAGATCGCCGGCCTGGTTGAGAGCTTCGAAGACCACGCCTGACGTAAACGATCCGTCGCCGATGACGGCGACGGTGGCCGATGACTCGTCTCGCAATTGGGCAGCGACGGCAATCCCCACGCCAGCCGACACACCAGTGCCGGCATGCCCCGCCCCCATCACGTCGTGCGGGCTTTCTTCGCGCGCGGCGAAGCCGGACAAGCCGTCGGGCTGTCGCAGCGTTGGGAAATCCGCGGCGCGGCCAGTCACCAATTTGTGCGGATATGTCTGATTGCTGGTGTCCCAGACAATCTTGTCGTTGGGACTCTCGAGCACGCGGTGCAGCGCCAAGGTGATCTCAACGACACCCAGATTGCTGGCCAGGTGCCCGCCGTTGGCATCGACGGTATCTACGATGAGTTGGCGAATCTCGCCGGCCAGGCGGTCGAGCTCCGCGTCCGTCATTGCACGCAGATCCGATGGATCCGCAATCCGGTCGAGTATGCGGTCCATCACGCTCCCCCTTCTACAAGCACCCGAGCCGCGGGCGCTGTTCGATACTGCCCGCTGAACGGGGATTCGCGCAATACTTACGCCCCGTCCCACGAGGCGCCCGACGTCTATCTGGTATGGATATCGCCGGTTCCACCGCCCTTGTGACGGGCGCCAGCAGCGGGATCGGACGCGCCGTCGCCATTGCCCTGGCTCAGGCCGGCGCCCAAGTCGTCGGACTTGGCCGGGACATGTCGGCGCTTCGTTCGCTGGCAGAGACCCGCGGCATCACCGTGCTGCAAGCGGACCTTGAGTCCGTCGATGACCTGCAGCAATTTGTCGAAACGTCGCTGCCCGACTTTCCGCCGATCGACATCCTGGTCAACTGCGCCGGATCCGGGCGCTTCGCTCCGCTGGCCGAGCACAGCGCGGAGGACGTTGACCGGCTGCTTGCGGTAAACGTGCGCGCTCCAATAGCGCTGACCCAGGCGGTACTGCCGCGCATGCGGCGGCGTGGTCGTGCTCGCGTGGTCAATGTCGCCTCGATTGCGGGCCGCCTGGGCGTGCCGAACGAGACGGTCTATAGCGCGTCCAAGGGCGCGTTGGCCGTGTTCAGCCGGGCCCTGGATGCGGAACTGGCGGGAACCGGCGTGGGGGTAACACTCGTTATTCCGGGTGTGGTGCGGACGGCCTTCTTCGAACGGCGCGGCGCGCCCTACGACCGTGGCTGGCCGCGACCGCTACCGCCCGAACGCGTGGCGCGGGCCATCGTGCGGGCCATAGCCCGCGACCAGGCTGAAGTCGTGGTTCCGGGCTGGTTACGGATTCCAATCTGGCTGCAGGCCACACTGCCCAGCCTCTACGGACGACTGGAGCGTTGGTTTGGCTAGGCAGGCGACCTAGCGCAGCGCACCGGCGAGGGCGCGAACCGACTCTTTGGCCGAGGAGGCGGTATCCAGCACTGCCGTCGGCTCGTACCCGCAATGCGCCATGCAGTTGGCGCAGCGCGGATCCTTCCCGCGGCCGTAGGCGTCCCAATCAGTAGTTTCCAGCAGCTCCTTGTATGACTCCGCGTAGCCGTCGGCCATCAGGTAGCAGGGCCGCTGCCAGCCGAAGATGGAGTAGCTGGGGATTCCCCACGCGGTGCACTGGTAGTCGACCTTGCCTTCCAGGAAATCAAGGAACAACGGGCTGTGGTTGAGGCGCCAGCGGTCGCGCCGACCCTCGGCAAAAGCCTCGCTGAAGACCGCTCGGGCATGGTCAACGGGCAGGAAGTGTTCCTGGTCGGGCGCCTTCTCGTAAGCGTAGCCCGGCGAGATCATCATGCTGTCAACCTTCAACTCGTCATTCAGGAAGTCCAGGACCGCCCGAACGTCCTGCGCGGAATCCTGGGTGAAGAAGGTGGTGTTGGTGGTGACGCGGAAGCCGGCCTTCTGCGCCGCCTTGATGGCGGCGACGGCCACCTCGAAGACGCCGTCGCGCGCCACGGACTGGTCGTGCCGCTCCTTCAAGCCGTCCAGGTGAATGGCGAACGCGAAATAGGGCGAGGGCGTAAACAGGTGGAGTTTCTGCTCCAGCATGATGGCGTTGGTGCACAGGTAGACGAACTTGCGCCGTCGCACGAGTTCGGTGGCGATGCGGTCGATCTCTGGATGGATCAGCGGCTCGCCGCCGGCGATGGAGACCATCGGCGCGCCGCTCTCCTCGATCGCCGCGAGCGCCTGCTCCACCGGCATGCGCCGCCGCAGCGTCTCGGTGGGATGCTGGATCTTGCCGCAGCCCTCGCAGGCCAGGTTGCAGGCGTAAAGCGGCTCGAGTTCCACGATCAGCGGGAACTTCTCGCGCCCCCGCAGCCGCTGGCGAAAGAGATACCACCCCACCGCCAGACTCTGACGCAGCGGAACGCCCATGAAAAACCATTCACCCTCGAGAGGCGACCGCCAAACCTACGACGGGAGCGCGCGAGCGTCCAGAGGCGTCAAGTTCGAAGGCCGAAGTTCGAGAACTCTGGAATGAATGGCCCACCACGTGTTGACCAGGCGTAGGTAGAGGTCAGGGACCAAACGCAGGAGCTTTCGGTGTGTGAGAGTCCTAAATCAAGGCCGAAGGCTGGACGGCCACTCATCCGGCGGGAGGCTGCGTCCTTGTGCCCGGCGCAGCGCGGGCGCCAGCCTGCTTGGTTGCTCACGATAGACCTGATTGAGCTGTGCCGTGATCTTCTTGTCGCGGCGCGCGGCAAGGTGCTTGGCTATGGTGGCGGCGAAGCGCGCGCTGCACGAACTGCCGAGGTCTCTCACGAAGGCGCTGACCTTGGGGGTCAGGTCATGAATACGTGACGCGACGACTTCTACCCACCGAGCGATCCTGGGAAGGTGACGCATCCTCGGATCAGGCCGTTCCGTCGATCGGCTCGAAGCTGATCTTGAGCCGCATCCCGGTGGCCTGGGCAAACTTCTCGAGCGTGCGGGTGGAGGGGTGGGTGCGTCCGCTTTCAAGGCGGGCCACGGCCGACTGGCTGGTCTGCATGCGTTCGGCCAGTTGCGCCTGGGTGAGCCCGGCGTTCGTGCGCGCCTCAATCAGGGCCCGGGCCAGCCGGAACTGTGGCGTGAGCTCGTCATAAGCCTCTCGATAGGCGGGATCGCGGATCCACCTGGTGTGCAGGGACTGAACGTTGCTCATGCCGCGAGCTTACAAGCGGTTCGCAGCTCCAACTAGATTTCCCGGTCTGGTCTGCTGCGGCCTGACGCCGTCACATGCCGTCCTCGTCCCGCCCCACGTTCCTGGCGTACCGCCCAAGCGCCATCAATGGAAATAGCAGTCGATAGAAGTGATAGTTGATGTAGAAGGCGCCGGGGAAGCCGGTGCCGGTGTAGAAGTCTTCGTCCCAGTTGCCGTCGTCGCGCTGGATGCGAATCAGGAAGTCCACGCCGCGTTGGACGGCTGGCGAGTCCAAGTCTGCCTCCAACAGGGCTATGAGAGCCCAGGCCGTCTGCGAGGCGGTGCTGGCGCCGCGACCGATCCAGTCGGGGTCGCTATACGAGCGCAGATCCTCGCCCCAGCCTCCGTCGGCGTTTTGGTGAGCCTCCAGCCAGGCCACGGCGCGACGCAGCGCGGGATTGCTCGTCGGCGTCCCCGCGGCGACCAGCGCGGGAACGACCACGCTCAGCCCGTAGATGTGATTGGCACCCCAGCGGCCGAACCAGGAGCCGTCGGTTTCCTGCTCGGCGCGCAGCCAGGCCAATCCCCGCCGCGCCGTTTCGGTGCCCAGCGCGTCCTCCTGCGCCAGGAAGTGCAGGGCGCGGGCAGTGACGTCGGCCGAGGGCGGGTCGATGACCTCGCCGAAGTCGCGGAACGACGGCTGACGGCACAGCGTGTTGGTGTTGTCGGCGTCGAAGGCACCCCAGCCGCCGTTGCGTGATTGCATGCCTTCGATCCAGCCGCGTGCGCGGACCAGCGCGGCGTCGACTCGATCGGGATCCGGATGGTCGACCCGCCGCAGCGCCAGCCCGACCTCGGCGGTGTCATCGACGTCGGGATAGTTTTCGTTGGCGAACTCGAAGGCCCAGCCGGCCGGCGCGAGGTGGGGCCGCCGGACGCTCCAGTCGCCTTTCACACGGACTTCCTGGTCCAGCAGCCAGTCCGCCGCTTGAATGAGTCGCGGATCGTCGCAGGGTGTGCCGGAGTCGGTGAGCGCCTCGATGGCCATCGCGGTGTCCCACACCGGCGATTGGCACGCTTCCAGGCGACGTGTGTGCCCATCGTCAATGGTGAAAGTGTCAAGTCCATCCAGGGCCCTGGCGATCATCGGGTGGTCCAGCGGATAGCCGCGCAGCGTCAGCGCGATGATCGAGTTGACCCACGCCGGCTGGATGCCGCCCCAGGATCCGTCGCGCTCCTGTCGCCGCACGATCCAGGCTTCGGCGCGGCTCAGCGCCGCCTTGCGCAGCCAGCCGATTGGACGCTTCTGGTACCAGCGGAGCAATCGGTCGACATGGTTGAAGAGCCCGGTCCACGTCAGGAACGAGTCGTCCATGGGCGGTGACTGAAACGTGCGCAGTTCGTCGATTGAAAACGGTGCGGGACGAACCGGCTCATGGGAGCGAATGATCGTCAACGCCACATAGGTCTGGCGCGCCCAGCAGGCAAAGTCGTAGATGTTCAGCGGCCACCAGGGCGGCAGCAGCATGACCTCCGGCGGCATGGCCGGTACGTCGTCCCACGACCACCAACCGTTCAGCGCCAGCCAGAAGCGCGTGAAGGTACGGGTCGCTTCCACGCCGCCCTGTTCGCGGATCCAGGCCGCCGTCTGCTGCATGGGGGCGTCGTCCGGTTGGTCGCCGGCCAGCCGCAGCGCCACGTACGCCTCGGTGGTGGTGTGGAGATCGGACGGGCCGCCGTGGAAGTTGTTCCAGGTGCCGTCCGGCAGCCTGCGCGCGCGAATCCAGCGCGCGGTCCGCTCGGTCGTGCCGCTGTCCAGGATGCCCAGGTAGCGTCGCAGGAACAGGTCCTCGGCCTCGATGGTGACGTTGCTTTCGAGCTCTCCTTTCCACCAGCCCTCGGGATCCTGCAAGCCCAACACATACCGGCGTGCCCGTTCGATGGCGTTGGAGAGCGCGTTGGGCCGCGCGGAAACTTCGACACTCATGCGGCCGTAGGCAGATTCCGTTCGCGGCCGAGGGCCAGCAGGACAGCGCGGGCCGCCTGGCGGCCGCTGCGGACTGCGCCTTCCATCGTGGCCGGCCAGCCGGTATCGGTCCACGCGCCGGCCAACGCGATGCGCGGGTCAGCCGTCGTCGCACGCGGCCGCAGCCGCAGCGTGCCGGGGGACGGTCGGAAGGTGGCGCGGTGTTCTCGAGTGACGTAGAACCCGGTCACGCGCGCTTCCGCGGCCCTGGGGAACAGCCGCGCGAGTTCGGGAAGGAACATCGCGCGCAACTCCTCGGTCGGGCGCGCGGCGTACGCCGTGGCGCCCGAAAGCGAAACGGCCAGACACTGGCCCATAGTCAAGCCTGCCGCGGCGCTCCGGTCAAACACCCACTGCACCGGCGACCCCACGCCGGCGGCGAACGCGTGGTCCATGACGCGCCGGTCATAGATCACGTGCAGGTTGACGATCGGGCTGTGCTCCAGGTCGGCGAAGCTCTCGGCGTTGGCATGTACCCCCGCCGGGACCAATCTGGCCGCCTGCTCGTGCGGTACGGCCAGAACCAGGGCCGACGCCACGATGCGCTGACCGCCCACGCGCAGGTCCACGGCGTCGGTATCCGGTCGTTCGATTTCGGCTACCGCGGAGTTCAGGCGCACGTCGACCCCGGCGGTGGCCAGCGCGGCCGCCGCCCGCGCGCCGTGCGCCTCGCCCAGCGGGACCGTTGCGTACCCCAGGTCCGCGGCCGGCCCGTCGGTCAGTAGCCCGACTTGAAACACCATCGCGCTCTGCCACAGCGAGGCCTCGTCGGACGGCAGGTTCAGCGTGGGCAGCACAATCAGGTCCCAGAACGATTCGAGCGCCCGCGCTGAAACGCCCTGGTCGCGCAGCCATCGGCCAAACGTCCGCTCGTCGAGAGTGCGGTCGCCCAAGTCCAACCGTGCCAGCGCCGCCGCCGAGCGCACGACCCGCAGCTTGTCCAGCCGGCCAAGATGCCGGTACGCCGCCAGGCTGCGGCTCAGGTGCAGCGGTGCGGGCAAGTCGGAACGGGCCAGGCGGCTGACGCCGCGTTCGGGATGGATGACGGGAATGTCAAGCCGCCGCTGCATCGTCACCAGGTCGCCGGAGCCGATGCGCTCAATGAACTCACGGTAGGCCGTGCAGCAGCGCAGGAAGACGTGCTGGCCGTTGTCGAGCCAGAGCCCGTCGCGCTGAAACGAGTAGGTAGCCCCGCCCAGGCGTCCGCGCGCTTCCAGCAGCGTGACACGCAGGCCCGCGTCCGCCAGCGCCAGGGCCGCGCTAATGCCGGCCAGCCCGCCGCCGGCCACCACAACCGCTGCGTCGCTCACCCGCCCGCCAGACTTTGCGCCGCGACCAGCGCCTTCTCCCAGCCCGGCAGCGCCACGCGACGCTGCAACACGGCTGCCGGATCGCGCTCGATGCGTTGCAGCAGGCGTCGATAAATGCCCGCCATGGCCCCCGCGCAGGCTGAGCTGCGCGGGTCCAGCATCGGACGCAGACGCAGTCCCTCGTCGAACCACTGCGTCGCGCGGGCGGTCTGGAAGCGGATCATCTCGCCGAAGTTCGGACTTCGAGGAGCGTCCGGATCCAGGGTGCAATTGAACCGGCGCAGGTCTTCCCGAGGCAGGTAAGTCCGGCCGTTCTGAAAGTCCTCCCGCACGTCGCGCAGGATATTGGTCAGCTGCAGCGCCACGCCCAGGGCGTCGGCCAGCGGGGTCGCGCGCTCCATGTTGTTGGCGCCGAACACCCCCAGCGACAATCGGCCGATGGTGCCCGCCACCCGTCGGCAGTACACCACCAGGTCGTCGAAGGTCTCGTATTCCGTGCCGCGTACGTCCATCTCCACGCCGTCGATGAGTTCGCTGAAAGCCCCAAGCGGAATCGGCAATTGGCGAGACGCGTGCCCCAGCGCGGCCAGCACCGGTTGGTCCGCATCCGGGCCGATGTCGGCCAGTCGTTCACGCGCCTCGCCCAGCGCCTTCGCCTTGGTCTCGGTGGGCAGGTCGCCATCGCCAATGTCGTCGATCTCGCGCGCCAGCGCGTAGACCGCGCACAGCGCTCGTCGCTTCGGCCCGGGCAACAAGCGGATGCCCCAATAGAAATTGCCGGCCTCCGTGCGGGTGATGTGCTCGCAGTGGGCATAGGCCGCGGCCGCGTCCATTCGTTACCAGTCCAGAGCCAATCGCAAGACTCGCAGCGCCGCCCGGGCCTTGGCTCGGGCGGTTGGCCGCGGCGACTGCGTCAGGACGTCGTAGTCCGCCTTGCGAATCGCGTCAAGAGCCGCTCGCCCACCCTCGATGAACGCCCCAATGGCCATGCCGCGCACGCCGGGCAGCGTTCGCACCAGGGTGGCGCCCTGGTCGAACAGCTCCCACGCGCGATCCACCTCGAATCGCATGAGCTCCCGAAACTCCCGCGTGGGCTGGCGTTCGGCAATGGCCTCGAGCGAACAGTCAAAGCGGTCCAGGTCCTCCTGCGGCAAGTACACCCGATCCATCTGGAAGTCCTCGGCCACGTCCTGCCAGTGCTCCGTCAGCTGCAGGCCCGTGCAGACCATGTCAGAGAGCCAGAACCGCTCCGGGGTGGCCGCCTCGAAGACGTACAGCACCAGGTGGCCGACGGGATTGGCGGACAGTTCGCAGTAGGCCGCCAGGTCCTCGTAGGTCGCATAGCGCTTGACCGTCTGATCCTGTCGGTTGGCGTTGATCAGCGCCCGGAACGGCGCCTGCGGGATCGAATAGCGCGCTACCGTCGGAACGATGCGCCGCATCACGTCGTGGCTGGGCAGACCGCCGTTGTAGACAGCGTCGACTTCGCCGTCCAGCCAGTCCAGCAAGGCCAGCCGGTCGCCTTCGGCGTAGTCCCCCAGTTGATCGGTCAGGCGAGCGAATCCGTAGATGTTGTGGAGGTGCCGCCGCAACTCACCCGGCAGCAGCCGCGAAGCCACGGGGAAATTCTCGCCGCCCGCGCGCTGCATGACGGCGGCCAGCGAGGGAACGGATGTGGGAGGGGAAGTCGTGGTCATCGGGTCAGGTCGGGACGGGCGCGGGCGTCGGAGCGTTCATCAAGCCCGCGCTCCAGTCCATGGTTCCAGCGGCCGCCCACCGCAGACCGGTCCCGTGGAAGTTTAGGCCACGCAGCCATGCCACGAGTCCGGCCAGCGCCCATCATCTGATTCGGAGGAAGGAACGATCGCCCGTTCCAATTGCCCGTCGCGTAATATCAGCGCCCGGCTGCGTCGTCCCGATACGCCGCCCGCGAGCGTCGGTGGCCAGTTGCGGCCACCGCCAGCGCCCCGAATCGGACGGTGACCGGATGCGGCCGGGCCGGCCATGACGGCCAGTCAGTCCCTGCGCTTTGACACCGAGGAGAGCCATCGTGCGAATTGGAATCAACGGATTTGGACGGATCGGGCGCCTGGCCTTACGTGCCTTGTTGGAGCGCCATCCTCAAGCTGAAGTCGTGGGCATCAACGACCTGGCCGAGTTGCGCGCCGCCGCGCACTTGTTGCAGTACGACAGCAACTACGGCCGCTTCGGTCAAGGCGTGGAAGCCACGGCCGGCGGGCTGGTGGTGGGTGGGACCTCGATCCCGTATTACTCCGTCCGCGACTGGACCGAGTTGCCCTGGGGCGACCTGGGCGCCGACCTGGTGATCGAATCCACCGGTGTGGGAACGGAACGCGCAAGGGCCGCGGCCCACCTGGACGCAGGGGCTGGTCGGGTGCTGATTTCGGCGCCGTCCGGTGACGCCGATCTCACGGTGGTCCTGGGCGTCAACGACGATCAGTTCGATCCCGCCTCGCACTACGTGGTCAGCAACGCCTCGTGCACCACCAACGGCCTGGCGCCGCCGCTGGACGTGGTGCACCGCGAGTTCGGCGTTCGCAAAGGACTGATGTCCACGATCCATGCCTACACGTCCTCGCAAAGCCTGGTGGACACCGCCATCGGCGATCTGCGCGAAGCCAGGGCCAGCGCAATGAGCATCGTGCCGGCCAGCACCGGAGCGGCCCGGGCTATTGGACTGGCCATTCCCGAGTTGGACGGCCGTATGCACGGCGCGGCCTACCGGGTGCCGGTATCAACCGTTTCCATCGTCGAGTTCGTCGCCCACCTGGAGCGCCCAGTCGACGAAAGTGAGGTCACCGACGCGCTGCGCGCCGCGGCGGCCGGCCGGTTGGACGGCATCCTGGGCGTGTCGGACGAGCCGTTGGTGTCCATCGATCTCAAGGGCGACACGCGCTCCTCGATCGTGGACGCCGGCTCGACCATGGTCATCGGCGGCGACCTGGTGAAGGTCGCGGCCTGGTACGACAACGAGTGGGGCTACGCCTGCCGGATCGGCGATGTGGCCATGGCCATCGGCGAGCGTGTCGGAGCGCCCGCCCAGGTCTGAGCGGATCGGCCGCACCCAATGTTTCACGTGAAACATCGGTGGCAGCCCACGACTTTCCCCTCGCCCGGCCGGCGTGCGAGACCGACCCTGGGACCGATCTGTAGGGGCGTCACTACAGGCCGTGCGCCGTGAAACGCGGCAGCCAGTCGCTTGAAGTCCGGGGCCGGCGTGTATTCCTGCGCGTGGACGCCAACGTGCCGCTGGATGGCGACAGGATCCGCGACGACACGCGCCTGCGGGCCATCGTGCCCACGCTGGCCGATCTGCGAGCGCGGGGCGCGCGCCTGGTTGTGGCATCGCACCTGGGCCGGCCGAAGGGCCAGGCCGATCCGGCGCTCTCCCTGGCCCCGGTAGCCGAGCGCCTGGGCGAACTGCTGGGCTGCGCCGTGAAGCTCGCTCCGGACAGCGTTGGCCCGGCTGTGGAATCTCAAACTCGGAGTCTGGCCGAAGGCGAGGTGCTGCTCCTGGAGAACCTACGCTTCCACCCTGGCGAGGAACGAAATGACCCGAGTCACGCCGACACCCTCGCGGCTCTCGCCGAGGTCTACGTCAACGACGCCTTCGGCACCGCCCATCGAGCACACGCCAGCACGGTGGGCGTCGCGCAGCTGTTGCCGGCAGCCGCCGGGCCCCTGATGCACGCCGAGATCCGGGCGTTGGATCGCTTGACTCGCAGTCCGGCCCGTCCCTACGTGGCCGTCCTGGGCGGGGCCAAGGTCTCGGACAAGATCGGCGTGCTGCGGCGGCTGGCCACGCAGGTTGACGCGCTGCTGCTGGGCGGCGGAATTGCCAATACGTTCCTTGCCAGTGCGGACGGCGCATTGGGTCGCTCGCTGGTCGAGCCGGGTCAGGCCGAAGTCGTGTCCGAGGTGCGCGCGGCTGCGGCGGCTTCCGGCTGCCGAATCTTGCTGCCGGTCGATGCCGTGGCGGCAACTGAGATCGATCCCGCCGCCGCCGCCTCTATCGTTCCCGCCGATCGGGTTCCCGACGACCGGATGGCGCTCGACATCGGTCCGGCGACGACTGCCGCGTACCTGGAGGTGTTGGCCGAGGCCCGCACCGTGGTCTGGAATGGGCCGCTGGGCGTCTATGAGCATGAGCCGTTTGCCCGGGGCACGCTGGCCGTTGCCCGTGGGCTGGCCGAGTCCTCCGCCTTTGTGGTGATCGCGGGCGGCGACGCGCTGGCGGCGGTTCAGGCCGCCGGCGTGGCGGATCGCATGGGCCACCTGAGCACCGGCGGTGGCGCGACGCTGGAGTTCCTGGAGGGCCGTGAACTGCCGGGACTGGCCGCGCTGCCCGACGCCTGAGGCTAATCCGGCTCTGAATCGTCCCCCAGCCACAACCGGGCGTCGCCCACGCGGCGGGTGATTGCGCGACTGTCCAGGTACTCCAGCAGCGCCAACGCGTACTTACGGCTGGTTCCGAGCGCGTCGCGCACCTCGCGAACGGAAACCGCTGGCGCGGAATCGAATAGCTCGCGTACGGCGCGCAGCCAGGCTTCGTAGGTCCGGCGCGATAGGGCGATATCGCTTGCCAGCACCACAAGCCGCCCGTCCTGCGCGAGGGCCGACGCCAGGCGCGGCGTTCCCCCGGCCGCGGTCAACGCCTCGGCAAGCGACGGCGGCGTCGATCCACCCTGGTCAAGGTGGGCGAGCAGTCGATGGGCTGTGCGTTGCTCCGACTCGCTCATTTCGACCGTGTGACCGGCCAGGGACACGCGGGGTCCTTCCAGGCGCACGGATCCTTCGGCCGCCGCAGCGGCCGCGAGTTCACTTACGGCGTCGGCAGGCAAGTCCATCGTCCGGGCAACTTCGGACGACGGGAGACCGACCGCTCCCGGGTCGGACTCGTGGTGCGTCCGCAGCGCACTGAGTAGCTCCGCGGTTAGCTGTTCGATCACCGGCACACTGCCCAGGTAGCTGCGGAGTGTCCGCACTTCGCCGGCCGCGGTGAGGTCAGCGACGGTCTCTTCCGTCGCGGCGCTGTCGAGTTCGGTGCGTCGCGCCAGTTGGGCCATTGTCACCAGCCCGGCGGCCAGGGCGTCGCGGACGAGCGTGGCAGGGTCGCCGGAGGCGGCTCGCGTCAGGCTGTCCAGCACCGCTTCGTCGCCGCGCGGCGCGTGCCGCGCCAGGGCGCGGGCCACGCTGCCGCCACCGATCGTGTTGGCGGGCGAGAGCCGCCGAATCACGTAGCGGTCGCCACGACGGGCCGCGATTGGGGCATCCAGGCGCCATTGAACCCAGCCCGAGCCGCCGGGTGGAATCGGGTCGCTCTCCAGCAGCCGGAGCCGCGCGACGCGCGACGCCGCGCCGATGTGCAGCGACACGTCCTCGCCAGGCTTCAGCGCCCGCGGCGCCGAGGGCAGCATCCGCAGCCGGGCATCGATGCGGCGCGTTTCGAACACTGCGCCTTCAACCGCCAGGACGTCGCCACGGCGCGTCTGCGATGGGTTGGCGCCACCCAGATTCACCGCCACCCGTCGCCCCGGCTGCGCGGTGTCAATGGTCGTCTGGTGTGATTGCAAGCCACGAACCCGGACGCCGCGTCCACCCGGATACAGACCGGGCTGATCACCCACGTTCAGCGGTCCACCCGAGAGCGTGCCCGTGATCACAGTGCCGAAGCCCGGCATGGTGAACACGCGGTCGATCGGGATGCGAGCGCCGCCGCGGTCCAGCCGTGGCGGGCGCTGAGCAAGAACGTTGTCCAGCGTCTCGACCAGCTCATCCAGCCCGGTTCGGGCCTCGGCCGATACGTGAACCATCGGCGCAGCGGCTAGCGCACTATCCCGCAGGGCCTCGCGCACGTCTTCCTCGACCAGTTCCGCCCACTCATCGTCGACGAGATCGGCCTTGGTCAGGGCGACGACGCCGGAGTCGATTTCCAGCAGATCGATGATGTCCAGGTGCTCGCGCGTCTGCGGCATGACACCCTCGTCAGCCGCAATGACCAGCAGGACCGCGTCGATCCCACCCACGCCGGCCAGCATGTTCGAGACGAACCGCTCGTGCCCCGGTACATCGATCACCGAGACCTCGCGCCCGCCGGGCAGCGTGAACCAGGCGAAGCCCAGATCGATGGTCAAGCCGCGTTCGCGTTCCTCGGCCAGTCGGTCCGGAAAGATCGAGGTCAGCGCCTCGACGAGCGTGGACTTGCCGTGATCCACGTGCCCGGCCGTGCCCACCGTCATCGGGGACAGCGCGTCGTCAGGCGTGGTCAGAAGTGTTCCATGTCTTCGCGGGTCATCGTCGGCCAGGAGCCGTCGCGGGGCAACGGCCGCGGCTCGCGCACGAGATCGCCGTCCGTATCCGCATGAAGGAGCACGAAGACCGGCAACAGGCTCCAGCGCAGATCGTCAGCGCCACCCTGCAAATATGCTTGGCGCACCGGAGCAAAGTCCGCCAGTTGCAGGGACTCGTGCGATGCCCCCGTCTCGCTTAGCCGGTCAAAAAAGATCTTGCACAGCATCGGGAGATTGACGGTGTGCGCGACGCGCCCGAATGCCCGGCAGATCATGGGTCGCCCTTCGTAGCCGGCGCAGCGGTTGTCGTTAGTCAGCAGGACGCAGCGTTGGACGCGTCGCCGATCGACGCTCTGCATCAACCGGCTCAGGTCCTCCATGCTGCGCGCGCGCAAGGCCCGTCGGAACGGACCGCGCTTGCGGTCCAGCAGCCGGCGGGCGCGTCGGACGATTCGGCGCCGTTCGTCGGCCGTCGAGTCCCGATGCAGCGCCGGCAGCAGGATGGCCCATTCATCTTCACTGATATAGACCTGCTGATGGCAGCAGCGGGCGCAGCCGCTGGGACACCGAAGGATGGGATGCGCGCCTTCAACCATGACGTTCAGCGTGTCGACCACCTCAAGCGTGGTGATCAGGTTTGGGTCGTCGCCCAGCGTGTCGGTAACACGCGTAAACGCGGTGGACAGGTCAGCGGGCATGACCTGACTCCGTCAGCGAGGCCGCTCGCCCCTGGCGGATTCCGTGGACCGCGCAACGCATGACAACTCCCGGCCTAGCCAAATGCGCCGAGCAATACGAGCAGGACGGCCGTGCCAAGGCCAATGCCATAGGCGACGACGGCCGTCGCAAACGTCAGCACCGTGCGCCGCCACCTGATTTGCTGCTCAAGGCGCTCCATGCGGCGTCCCATGCGATCCAGGCGAGCGGCGTCGCGCTCGGCTCGGGCCTGGGCCTGGCCAGCTTCCGCGCGCAGCTCGCCGATCGCCAGCGCGTTCATCCGCGGGAGGTCCCCCATTGGGGCCGGCTGGGGAGAGCCGGGCTGGGTCCGCGCCATGAGTTCCGGCAGTTGCTGGATTACCCGCGGCAGCACCTGCTGCGTCACCTGCTGTAGGACCACGCGGCTCAGGAGTTGGGTCGCCATCTCACGCCTTCCCTCGGTGTCGCCAACGCGTGCGTCATCCCGCCGGCGCCGGCTGGCTGCTGGGATCTACGCGATAGATCACCGTAGCACCGTCGCGGTAGATCTCGCGGACGCCGAACGCCGCCATGCGGTCGAACTTTGCCAGCGCTTCCGCCGGGTAGATGCTCCGTTCGAGTTCGCCAACGTAGACCAAGCCAACGCCATACCTTGAGAGCAGCGCGCGGGCGCGACGGACGTCCCTGGTGGCGAACAGCTCGCGAGCATCGTCGAACCGGGCCTCGACTTCATGCACGTAGCCCCAGTGCTGTTGCTTGGCGTGCCAGTCCCAGGCCATGACGGTGGGCAGGCCGGTGTAGACCGAGACCCGTCCACCCCAGCGATAAATGGTGGTTGGCGTTTCCGCCACCACGGGGGCTCCCGGCACGTTTGCCCGCAGCCATTCGATGGCCCGCTGGTCGGCGCTCAGGTCAATCGGCACCCCCTGGTCGTGGATGACGCCGCCGCCCATGAAGGCCTCACCATCCAGCGTTGCGGGCAGCCGCTGGATGCGCAGATCCAGCTTGTGCGGCGTGGCCAGGAGCGGGTACGAAAGCGCGGTGATCGCCAGCAGCACGAGTCCGACGATCCAGGCCATGCGCGCGCCGTTGAATCGTCGTCCGCGCCGGGGCCGTAGCGCGCGGACCAGGAATGGGAGGGCCAGGGCCGCGCCGAGGGCCAGCAGGGTCCAGGCTTGTAGATACGACTTGAAGATGGTGTTGAGCCGGCCGATGTCGTCGCGAACCACGATGAACTCGGGCGCCGCGGTCAGCCCGACACCCGCCAGCAGCAGGGCGAGGGGCGCCAGCGCCTTCGGTTTGCCACGCAACGGCCATGCCGCGCTAGCGCCGAGGAGGAGCAGACCGACGATGAGCGCGCGAGTCGACCAGTCCGCCCCGGCCCCGAGAAGGCCCGCCAGCAGCAGCGTCCCGGCCGTCAGCCCGGCGGCTTGCAGAGCGATCTGCCGCGGCCGTTCCCTGAGGCTTTCCATCAGACGTAGCGCCGCGTAGGAAGCGAGCACGGCGATCGGCAGCCCGAAGATGAGCAGCCATTGCGCCGCTGGCGTGGTGCCCGGCGTGGGGTTCAGCCCGCCGTAGAAGTCCACGTAAGCGGCGTGAAACGGTTGGAAGAGCAGCTGTGACGCCACCGTCAGGCCGGCGCCGACGCCAACGACGGTCGCGGCCAGGTCGCGCGCCCCGAGTTGCCGGCTGCGCCAGAGCGCGTAGGCGAGCGCGACGAGCGTGACGACGGCGTAGGTCGGGTAGTCCCACGGGTTGACGACCCGGTGGAACGCCAATACGAACGCCTGGAACGCCAGCGCCGCGACCCACGGAGGCCAGGTGCTCGCACGCTGGCGCCGTGCGGCCTCGCCCAGGCCCACGATCGCCGCGGCGCCGATCAGCGCGGCGCCCGTGTTGGCGAAGTTCATCAGGTGCGGGTGGAGGTCGCCGTACATGAAGGTGAACCAGGGAAACTCGTTCACGGTCCTGGGGATGACCCGTGTGGCGGCCCAGAAGTCGAAGGAGTCGGCCAGTCCTCCGCCGAACAGAAGCCCGGGTATCTCCAGCACGGCCATCCCGGCAGCACCGGCCTTCTGCTGCGCGAACACCACGAGTTGCAGGGCCAAGTGCAGGTTGCCGGCCAGCAATACCAGCGCGACGGCCGCGAGGCCGACGGCCACCGCCTCGCTCCAGCGCCGCCCCAGCGAGGACCAGAAACCCGAGGCCGCGCCAAAGATCGCGGCAACGGCGGCCGCGAACGCGCCGGTCACCGCCAGGTTGTATGCCGTGGCTGGCACCACGCCCAGCGTCTTGGCCAGCGCGGCGGTGGGCACGTGGCCCAAGTAGTAGTAGTTCAGCCGGCTGCCCGCGTGCCAGGGATCGTGGGGTGGAAACTCCGGGCTGCGGATGACCGCGTTGAGATGCGCGAAATCCATGGGCTTCTCGCCGCCGAACACCGGATGCCAGAGGTCCGGGTTTCGCATCCGCAGGATCAGCATCGCGCCGAAAGCCAGGAGGATCAGGGCCTCGGTTACCAGGATCGGCGCCACAGCCCCCGCCAACGAGCGACGTACTTCGGTCCGACGGCACCAGGTCACGGCGCCTGAGGCCACGGCCACGAGACTCACGCCGGCCAGAATCGCCGGTATGTCGAAGCGCATCGCACCCGTGCTGGCCAGCCACCAGGATGGAGAGATCAGCACCGCCGGTCCCAGCACCCGGGCCGCCGCATACCCACGGTCGGGCAGCCGCCGCAGCGCCAGCCAGATCAGCGGCCAGACCAGGAGGCCGGCCAGCCAGACCGCCGCGAACCAGGCCACGACCGCGCCGGCGCCACGCAGCGGCCGCTCCTGGAACTGGACAGGCCAGCCGGCTTCCGCTTCAATGCGGGCCGCCTCGGCCGCCGTGTGATTCGTGCGGCGGGTAGCAGCGTCCTTGGGCAGCACCTGCATCACGCCGCGCAGGTCGACGGCGCCAAGCTCGCGCTGGATGGCGGCCGACGTCTCGGGGCCTCGCCTTGCGTAGATCGAGACCGTGGGGTGGTCGTAGACGCTGAACGCTTCTTCGGCCGCCCGGTCGTCGATGATCCACGGACCCAGCGAGGGCCGCGACTCGAACCGCGCCAGCAGGTCGAAGCCCAGGGAGCCGTCATCCAGGGCTTCGTAATAGCGACCCGTGAGCGGATATCGCTGGGGCATGCGCGGGATGGTGGCGGCGCCGCGATCGCTCGCGAGGATCACCAAGTCGGCCTGGCTGAGAAACTGAATCAGATGGGTGCGCTGCGCCTCGTCGTCCGGGTCGTAGACCCGCAGTGGCAGGTGCGTGAACCGGTCCGGGCCGCGCCCGTCCAGCGGCAGCGGCAAGGCATCGTCCCAGTGCTCCACGGCGATCGCGGATCCCGACGGCACGTTGGCGTAGACGAAGGCGGACGCCGCGACGCGCGTGTGGTCACGGCCGTAGATCTGCGCAAAGGCCAGCGCCCACAGCAGCGTCGCGCCCAGCACTGCCACCAGCGCCGCGCCGACGCCCCAACCGGCAAGACCGCGCAGCCGGGCACGCCGCTGCCAGCCCCAGGCGAACATCCAGGCCGTCAGCAATGCCAGGACCGGGTACACCGGATGGAAGTAGCGCATGGTCTTCAGCACAAATGCGCCAAAGACAAGGACGTTCAGTCCGACCCAGACCAGCGGCAGCGCCAGGACGTGACTTCGGGTGCGCCACCACACCACCACCGCTAAGCCGGTGGCTGCCAGTGCCGCAAGGCCGAAGGCCGGGCCGGCGCCCCAACGCACGATCTGTTCCAACGGATAGAACCAGGCGGCCGTGCCCGCCCACTGGATGCCGGGCGGCCAGTCGAGCGTTCCCGATTGGATGGCCTGCTGTTGGGCCAGCGCGCTGGTGAACGCGGGCGCAAGGCGCCAGTCCCAGGGCGACGCCTCGGCAAATGCGTAGGGCTGGAACAGCCGGAAAGCCAACGCCGCGAACACGCCGAACGCGCCGAGATGACCGAGCCAGGCTGCACGGCGCGCCCACGTGTCGCCGAGTACTCCTTCTCGGACTGTGTGAATCGCCCACCAGCCCGCAAACAGCGCCAGCAGCAGCCCGGTGCTCAGCTTGCTGGCCATCGCCAGTCCAGCGGCAATGCCGGCGAGTCCGAGGCTGCGGGCGTCGCGCGACGCCGCGTAACGGACCAGCAGCCAGAGCGCGAGCGTGGCGAAAAACGTCGCGAACGTGTCGACGGCGAAGAAGTGGGCGATCTGGATTGAGTGCACGGCCAGGGCCATAAGGGCTGCCGCCAGCAGCCCAGGCCACGGTCCCAGCAATCGCCGACCCAGCAGGTAGACCAGCAGCACGGTGCCCAAGTCGAACAGGGCCGAGAGCGCCCGGCCGATCAGGTAGGCCTCGTCGTACCCGGTGCGGCCCAGCGCGCGCGCCACGGACTCGACGAGGAATAGCGGGAAGGTCCCGTAGACGAAGAACGAAATGTCGTGGTTGAACGGGTTCAGCGGCGAGCGGTTGGGATCGAAGTAGGTCCACAGGTCCGGCGCCGGCTGCACTTGCAGCAGGACGGTGCTGAGGAAGCGCTCGTCGGGGTGCTGGTGCTGGCCCTGATCCCAGTCCAGGCCGACGAGTCGCAGAGCCGCTCCCAACGCAAGCACGGCTGCGATCGCAGTTACGTGAAGGGCCCAGGCCGGATCGGGCCGATGCACGCTCCGTCGCAGCAACCGCAACGGCGACGTGCGGAGCACGGCGGCGCGTTCGCCCATTGACGCCGAGGTTAGCGGTCCGTCGCCAGCCGCAGCGAAACGTCGCCGCTGCTGAGCCGCTGGAGGTTCCCGTCCGCATCACGCAGGCGCAATGAACCGTCGGGATCGAATCCTTCAACCAGGCCGCGGGCACGCCGAGCGCCGCTCACCTCGACCTGGAGTCCCAGCAGCGTCGACCGGCAAACCCACTCCGCGTAGACGTCGTCCCATGCCGGGCCCTCCGCCGCCAGGCAGTCCAACATCTCTGTAACGCAGGCCGCCAGCAGTTCACTGCGGCCAAAGGGGCGAGTCGCAAAGGCGGCCACGGCTGTGGTGGCCTGTCCCTCGGCCATCCCAGCGCCGCTGCAGGTGTTCAGCCCCACGCCCACCACGGCGGCGGTTCCATGCGTTTCCACGAGCACGCCGCCGGCCTTGGCCTGACCGAACACCACGTCGTTCGGCCACTTGATGGAAGCCGAGGCGCCCGTACACGCTTGAATGGCCCGCACTACGCCCACCGCGGCCGCGATGGTGAGGCGTCCGGTTGAGCCGGAATGTGTTGCGGCTCCGCGCGCGATCACCGAGAACAGCAGCCCGCCGGGTGTGGTGAGCCAGTGCCGCCCACGCCGCCCGCGCCCCCGACTCTGACGCTCGGCTGCATAGACCGCACCGTGCGGAGCCCCCATCCGCAGTCCCTCCAGCGCGTCGTCCTGCGTCGAGCCGGTTTGGTCCGCCACCGTCACCGGAGCGTCAACGCCTTCCGCCCGCAGCCGGGCCTGGACCATCGACGCGCACAGCGGCGTCCGGGGAATTGGTGCGTGTGTCACTTAGCTTCAGGGCTGCGCGGCGCCGCGTTCAGTCTTACCGACCCTCGTTGTAGCGAAAAGCCAAGCCATCCGAGGGCATCACCCAAATGCCCGCAGCTAGCACAGATGCTTGTCGCAGGCAATAAATCGCAGTCTCTCGGCACCGCCCGTCCCTGCCTGGCCAATCTGCTTTGTGCTCCGCCTGTATGACGGTATGCTTCGCGCTCAGCTATTGCGCCATTCGGGGTGCATTTGGGAGGACAGACTGTGGCGTACAGTGTGATCAGCAAGAAGTCCGGACACACGTATCACCTGCACTCGCGGGTCGTGACGCTGCGTGGTGGTCGTCAGCAGCGCATCTACTACTTCGCCAAGACCGTGGGCGAAGGGGCGGTTGACGAAATGCCCGAGGGCTACGTGGTGTCGGAAAACCCACGCACCGGGCTTCCTCTTTTGAAGAAGGGCTGATCAGTTCGTCTCAGTTCGCGAATCCGACGGGACAGGTAGGTTCCACGCACTCCCAGCCGCACCGCCGCGGCTCCCATTGAGCAACGTCGCTCGACAAGCACCCGCCGGACCAGTGCCTCCGGCAACAGCAGTTCCAGCGCAAAGCGATCCGCTTCCCATTCCCGACGTCGGCGCTCGCCGCGCCCAATGGCGTCAGGCATCGCGCCCGCATGCAGCACCCAATGCCCAAGTTCGTGGGCCGCGCTGACATTGCGATCCACGACGGACAGCCGCGCGTTTACGACCAGCGCCGCACGTCTGCCGCCCACGCTGGCCAGCAGGCCGCGGATTCCAAGGGGAAGCGGACGCCGGTAGACGCGCAACGACGTTGCGGTTCGCGCCAGGTCGGCTGCGTCCAGGATCGGCGCGGAGGCCGGCAGCCCGCCCCGTTGCCGTAGCAGCGCGGCAGCCACCTGGATCTCTCGCGGCGTCCGACGGCGCATCGTGGGATATACCGTACAAAAAGCGAACATACACGTCCAGGACAGTCCGTCGCCATCCGACCGCCCGGTGTCCGCCGGCCCCTCCGCCTACCATGCCCGCGCAGGTCACGAACCAATCCAGACCCCAGGCGAACAGCCCCGACCATGAATCCGGCCCTGCTGGCCCAACTCCGTCGTATTGCCGGCGCGCCGCACGTGCTGCTGGATCCCGACGAACTGGTGGCCTATGGCTACGACGCGACCATGGGGTACCGGGGGGCGCCGGCCGCGGTGGTGATGGCGGAGACGGAAGCCCAGATCGTCGACGCGCTGGCCGCAGCCAGCGAACACAGCGTTCCGTGCCTGGCACGCGGTGGAGCCACCAGCTTGTCGGCGTCGGCCGTTCCCCCCGATGGCGCCCTGGTAATCGACACCAATCGAATGCGCCGCATCACGGACTTTGACGCCGAACGGCGGCGCGCCACGGTCGAGCCCGGCGTCGTCACGCGTGACTTCCGTGACTATGCGGCCGAGCGCGGCCTGTTCTATGCGCCCGACCCGTCGTCCGAAGCGGCCGCCACCATCGGTGGCAACGTGGCCACGAACGCCGGCGGTCCCTATGCCTTTAAGTATGGAGTCACCCGCGACGCCGTTGTCGGACTGCGTGTAGCCACACTCCGCGACGGCCTGCTGTGCCTGAGGCGAGGCGCGGACGACGCAGTAATCGACTTAGTCATCGGGTCCGAAGGCACGCTGGGCATCGTGACGGAGATCACGCTCCAACTGCGTCCGATGCCGCGGCATCGCGCCGTGCGGGCGGCCAGCTTTCCCGATGGCGAAGCCGCACTCCGGGCGGTGGCCGAGATCATGGAGAGCGGGATTACCCCGGCCAAGCTCGAGTTCCTGGACGACATCACCGTCGAATCGCTGGAACGGTCCCGACCCTGGGGATTCCCGCGCGACGCCGGAGGGCTACTGCTGATCGAACTGGACGGCGACGAGACCGAGGTGCGAGACGAAACCGCCAGGCTGGACGATCTGCTGAGGTCCGCGGGCGGCGGGACGGACAGCGTGGATCCCGTCCGCGCCGAGCGCTGGTGGGAGGCGCGCCGTGGAATTACGGCCTCGCTGGCGAAGATCCGTCCGGCCAAGATCGGCGAGGACATCTGCGTGCCGTACTCGCAGCTCGCGCCTACCTTTTGCGCGATCAAGCAAGCCGCAGACGACGCCGACGTCGTGGTGGCCATCTTTGGCCACGCGGCGGACGGCACGCTACACCCCAACATGCTCTACGACCCGTCGGATCCGGAGGAGCGCGACAGGGCCTTCAGCCTGCTGCCGATCGTGGCTGACACCGGTCTCGCGGCCGGCGGCATTCTCTCTGGCGAGCACGGTCTGGGGCGGGTAAAGCAGCCGTTCGTCGACCGCGCCTACGACGCGCCCACGCTTGCGGCCATGCGACGGATCAAGCGCGCCTTCGATCCCGACAACATCATGAACCCGGGCGCCATGTGGCCGGCCGAGCCAGTGAAGGCCCGCCGGTCGGTCAGTCCGAACTAGCCGAGGGGCCGCGGCGGTTGCCGCGGCCCCTCGATTTGCCCGCAGCGAGCGGGCAGGTTGGCGTTACGAAGCCTCTACCGGGTAGGTCTCTTCGCCGTGTTCCGGCATGTCGAGACCGCTCATCTCCTCCTCGGGCGAGGCGCGCAGGCCCATGGTGAGCTTCAGCGCGTTGAAGAGCAGGAGGCCGGTGCCCAGCGCCCAGAGGACCGCCACCACCGCGGCGATCAGCTGTGCGACGAACTGGATCCCGTTGCCGGCGACGAAGCCGCTGACGCCATAGGTGCCGTCGGCGAAGATTCCGACTGCCAGCAGGCCCCAGACCCCGGCTACGCCGTGAACCGACGAGGCTCCAATCGGGTCGTCGATCTTCAGCTTGGTGTCGATGAACCACACACCGGCCAGCATGACGATCGCGCCGACCGCGCCAACCACCACCGCGGCCCAGGGCGCGATGAAGGCGCAGGGAGCGGTGACGGCGACGAGCCCGGCCAGCGAGCCGTTGGCCGTGTCGGCCGCGCTGATCTTGCCGCGCTGCACCAGCCGGATGTAAGCGGCCGTGACTGCGCCGGTAGCGCCGGCCAGGAAGGTGTTGGCAATGATGACCGCGATGCGCGGGTCGTTGCCGTTGACGGTGCTGCCGGCGTTAAAGCCGAACCAGCCGAAGAACAGGATGAACGTCCCAATGACCACGTAGACCATGTTGTGGCCCTTGAGCACGCGTACCTCGCCGTTCGGTCCGTACTTGCCCATGCGGGCGCCCACGGTGTAGGCGCCGGCCAGGGCCAGCATGCCGCCGATGGTGTGGACCACGCCGGAACCGGCGAAGTCCACCGCCGCGGCGCCGATCCAGCTTTCCAGCTGCTCGCCGCCGAGCCAGCCGCCGCCCCACATCCAGTGCCCGTAGATCGGGTACACCAGCGCGGTAACCAGGAAGCTGTAGGCCAGGTAGGCGGTGACCTTGGTGCGCTCGGCCACGGCGCCGGCCACGATGGTGGCCGTGGTGGCGGCGAACACCATCTGGAAGAACCAGAACATCGCCGTGGAGACGTCGTAGGCCTGGTTGACCAGGAAGAACCCGGAGTAGCCGATAAAGGCATTGCCCTGGTCAAGCCCCGGAAATGCGCCTGACCCGCCGAACATGAAGGCATAGCCGAAGGCCCAGAACGAGAGGCCTCCGGCCGCGAAGTCCAGCATGTTCTTCGTCAGGTAGTTGACCGTGTTTTTGGCGCGAATGAGACCGGCGCCCAGGAAGGCAAAGCCGGCCTGCATGAAGAACACCAGGGCGCCCGAGAGCAGCGTCCAGACGAAGGTGAGGCCGACGGTCGGGTCGGCCTCGAGCGTGGCCTCACCCGACGGATCGGCCTGGGCGAAGACCAGGCTGCGAATCAGCATGAAGGCCGTGAGCGCCAGCATCACGGCCGTCGCCGCGCGAATCGTTAATGCCCAGCGGGGCGCGTCGCGCGTCCAGAGAAGCGACATCGTTGCGTGTCTCCTGTCAAAGAGAAAAGGGTTGAGATTCCGCGCCCGCGCGCCGTCGCCGGGCATCACCCATCGCCACGAGTCGTTGTCGGGCGCCTGCGCCGCACCTGCCGTGGCGGCACGTTGAGGGCGCGCGCCCCGCGGGGATTCATCCTCGATCCCCGCGCTCTGGACGTTACATAGGCTGGCTCGTTTGATTCGGGTTGGCGGAAGCTGGACAAGGGTAACGCGCGAGCGTCAGAACTGTGAAACGTCGCTGCCTGGGGACTGACCAACCGCGCCACGGTTTGCGGATTCCGAATCCAACGAGACCGCAACGGCACGAGGCGCTCAGGAACTAGACTGACCGCCGACTTGCCCGCGATGGCAGAACCCTGACGCCATGCCCGTCAAAATCACGATTCGAGGCGTTCCGCAGGCCGTGCGCGATGAGCTCGCCGCACGTGCCGCCTTACGTGGCCAGTCGCTGGAGGAATTTCTGCGCGGCGAACTGGAGCGAATCGCCTCACGACCCACGATTTCCACGTGGCTGGAAGTTGTGCGGAATCGCAAGGCGCGTACACAGACTCGCGTCAGCCCGTCCGAAATCTTGCGCGATCGCGACGCGGATCGAACCTAACCTTGCCCGTGATGAGTTCGGCTACATCACCAGGTTTTCGCCGCCGTCCACGCCGATGACGTTGCCGGTGATCCAGGCGGCGTCGGCCACGGTCAGGGCAGCGATGGCGCGGGCCACGTCGTCGGTTGTGGTTACGCGTCCGGCCGGGTTCAAGCGCCGGGCCTGGTCGATCATGGCGTCGTTTCCCGGAATCTTGCGCAGGGCGGGAGTGTCGGTCACGCCCGCGCGGATGGCGTTGGCCGAGATCCCCTGCGGCGCTAGTTCCACCGCCAGTTGCCGGATGTGCTGTTCCAGGCCGGCCTTGGCGGCGCCGACGGGGCCGTAGCTGGGCCAGATGGTGGAGGTGCCGGCGCTGGTCATGGCGTAGATGCGCGAGCCCCGGCTCATCAGGCCGCGCGCAACCAGGTCCTGCGACCAGTAGACGAGCGTGTGGGCCATCAGGTCCAGCGTCATGTCCATCTGCTTGGGGGTGACGCCGGGCATGTCGTCGCTTCCCACGTAGGGCACGGTGGTTCCGAACGCAATGGAGTGCAGCAGGACGCGGACTTGCGGCTGGTTGCCTTGCACGTCGTCCGTAATCGCGTCCAGCACCTTGGCTCGTGCGGCGGGGCTGCCGGCGTTGGTGTTGAAGAAGCGCGCCTGGCGGCCCTGCGCCTCGATGTCATGCTTGACCTCGTCCGCCAGGTGCTGGGTGTTGCGCCGGTCGAAGTGCACGCCCACGATGTCCATCCCGCAGGCGGCCAGATAGCGGGCCGTTGCGGCCCCGAAACCGCTGGATGCGCCCAGCACCAGCGCCCAGCCGCTCAGCTGAGGGTTCGGTTCTGCCATCGGGTCTCTCCGCGCGTCGGACTTTCGGCATCCTAACCCGCGCGGTGGGTTGACGCGGCGTGCGCGCCTGCGCAGATTCGACACATGTCCCCACACCGCATCGGGATCATGGGCTGCGGCTCTCGTGGCCAGGCCTTTGCCGCCGCGATCGCGTCTCTGGACGACGCCGACCTGGTGCTCTGCATGGACGAAGACCCGCAGGCGGCGGAAGCGTGCGCCGGCGTCCACGGCGGCAAGGCGGCCGCGGACTGGACTGGCCAGACGCTTGACGCGCTTGTTGTGGCGCGTGCGCCGTTCGATTCCGATCGTCTTGCGGCCGCCGCGCGGGCCGGTATCCACGTGCTGGCGGATCCGCCGCTGTCCCGGGGTGTTGTCAGTGCTCGGCGCACGGCTCGCGAGGTCGCGGGCGGGCCGGGTCGAATAGGCATGGCCTTTGCGTGGCGATTTGAGCCTTTGGTGCAATTGCTACGCGAGATCGTGCCGGAGCCGCGGTTCGCACACGCGATCGCGGTGGTCGATCCTGGTCCGCCGCGGGCCCCATCGTCCGTTCTTGAAGCCGTTTGGGCCACACCCCACCACGCGCTGGATTTGCTGATGCACCTGTTTGGCGCGGCACCGGCGGAAATCGTGGCCGACGGCGGCCCGCTGTCGACCGGGCAGATCGCAGGCGCGACCGTTACCGTGCCGCCACGCGCCGATGCCCTGGTGGCCGACTTCTACTTCGACCGCGAGCACCATGCGTCGCTCACGGTCGCCGGCGGCGACGCCGATCCCGAGCATGGACCCGTGGTCGTGGATCTAACCGACGGCGCAACGCGAGTGCGGATCCGGTCCAACTGGACGGTCGCGGAGATCGAGCCTGTCGGCGATCGATCCGTGGACCCGCCACGGCTGCCGGGCGTCACGTTGGAGCATGACGGTCGCAGCTGGCTGGCGCGAGTAAAGGCCGAACGGCAATCGCTTCGCGCTCTTGTGCGGGCCTTCATTTGCCCCGGCGGGAGCGATCCGCGGGTTCCGGACCTGTCTGACGGCGTTCGGGCGGTGGCGCTGACCCGCGCGGTGCTGGCCGGCGCCGCGTCGGGCCGCACGCAGACGCTACACGGCGCCTGACATGCCGCGCCTTGGAATCTACGGGGGGACGTTCGATCCCGTGCACTGCGGGCACCTGACCGTGGCGCAGAGCGTGCGCGAGGCGTTTGCCCTGAGCCGCATCCTCTTCATCCCGGCGCGCCAGTCGCCGCTGCGCGCTCCGCCGCTGGCCTCGGCGAACGACCGGCTGGCGATGATCGGCCGCGCCATCGATGGCGCACCGGGCTTGGAGGTCTCGGCCATCGACATCGAGCGGCCCGGCCCGTCGTACATGGTCGACACGCTGCAAGGTCTGGCTGCCCAGCGGCCAGCGGCCGAGCTTTTTCTGATTCTTGGCGCCGATGCCCTGGATGAACTTCCAGCCTGGCGCCAGGCCGGACGGATTCTGGCGGCGGCGCAGATCATCACCGTGCCGCGGCCCGGGCATTCCACGGAGACACCTCGGGAGGTGCTGGACCTGCACCCGAATGCCGAGCAGCGAATCCTGGTACACGAGATGCCGGCGGTGGACATCGCCGCCTCCCGGATCCGGGCAGCATGTGCGCGGGGTCGACCAATCGATGCCTGGGTGCCGCGAGCCGTGGCCGAGTACATTGCCGCTCACCACTTGTACGCCGCCAGCGGAACCGAGCAGCCGGGAGCGATATGATTCAGCCGCCTGCGCTCATCCCGGTTTGCCCCTGAGCCCGATCGAACTCGCGCGCCACGTCGTGGATGCGGTGGCCGCGCGCGGCGCCGCGGATACCCTGCTGTTGGACATCCGCGGCCTGAGCGTCCTGGCGGACTACTTCGTCATCACTACGGTTTCCAGCACGCCTCAGATGCGTGCTGTGCGGGATCTGCTGGATCGCGAGTTGAAGTCCGTGGCCGGTCGGCGACCCCTCATCGAAGGCGAGGCGGCGGACGCCTGGGTGCTTGCCGACTTTGGGGATGTCGTCGTCCACGTATTTTCCGAGGACAGCCGGGCGTATTATCAATTGGAAGAGTTCTGGACAGAAGCGCCCGTTGTATTGCGGGTTCAGTAGGATCGACGATGCGTGGAGTAAAGATGCTCTTGCTGGGATTGGCGCTTGCCTTTCCCGCCGGATTCGCGGCCGGAGTCGCGACCGCGTACGTCCTGACGTCTGAGCAGACCGCCAACTTTCGGCGTGAAGTCGCGCGCAAGGTCTTCGGCGTCGAGCCGGGCGTCGACTTCGAGTCGCTTCACCAGTAAGCGCGATTCAACTCGGGCCCGGAAGGAAACTGGCGGCAGGCGCCTATCAACTTCGCAGCGCCGCGACCGTAACCCCGTCGCCACCTTCGTTCAGCGGCGCGGGCGCGTGATTCCGAACCGAGGGGTGTCCGGACATAACCTCGGCCACCACCGCGCGGAGGGCGCCCGTACCCTTGCCGTGGATGATGCGCAGCGCGTCGGCGCCCTGGCGCAGTGCCTCATCGAGGCTGCGTTCCGCCATTTCGGCCGCCTCGTCAGCCCGCATGCCGCGAATGTCGATTTCCTGCGTCCCTCCGCCGCTCGACGGGCGGCGGCGACGGCGTTTTGGACGGGGTGACGCCGGGAACACGCGCTGAAGGCGGGCGCGGTCGAAGGTGGCGCGAGCACTACCGATTGCGACCTCCACGGACCGATCCGTGCTGCTCAACACCAGGGCGCGGCCGGAGAACCCGTCCGCCTCCACCTCGTCTCCGACGCGCACCTCAAGCGGGTCGGGCTGGGCGGGTTGCTCTGGCGGAGACCACGCCGGGGCCAGTCGATTCTCCGTGGCCGCCAGGCTGGTACGCGCCGTACGCCGGGCGGCAGCCTGCCCGGTGCGGGCGGCGCGCCTCGCGTCCTGGAGCGCCTGGCGTGCGTCGCGCAGCAGTCCGCGCGCCTCACGCCGCGCGTCACGCAGGAGTGTCTCGCGTTCGCTGTCCAGTTCGTCCACTTGCTTGTCGAACTCCCGCCGCGAGCGTTCGGCGGCGCTGCGGGCCTGCGCGCTGGCCGTGCGTTCGCGTTCGGCGGTCGCTCGCTCGTTTTCCGCATCGACAATGGCGCGTTCCAGGTCCAGCGCCCCTTTCGACATGCGGGCGCGGGCGTCGTCGACGATCGCGGCGTCAATGCCGAGCCGGTCCGCGATTTCCAGGGCATTGCTGGACCCCGGAATGCCCAGCCGCAGGCGGTAGGTCGGGCGCAGGGTGGCGTGATCGAACTCCACGCTGGCGTTGCGCGTCGACGGGTGCGCCGCGGCAAAGGCCTTGAGGGCCGGATGATGCGTGGTGGCCACCACGGTCGCGCCGCGGTCCAGTAGGGCGTGAATGACAGCCTGGCCCAGCGCCGCGCCCTCGTCCGGGTCGGTGCCGGCGCCGATTTCGTCGGCCAGCGCCAGGGCGCCTGGGCCGGCGGCCTCGACCATGGCCCGCAAGTTGCGCACGTGCGAGGCAAACGTGCTGAGGCTGTGCTCAATGCTCTGCGCGTCGCCGATGTCAGCCACGACCCGCTCGAACACGGCCACCCGCGACCCTGGTTTCGCAGGCACGTGCAATCCGCAGGCGGCCATCAGGTGCAACAGGCCGACCGTCTTGAGCGCCACGGTCTTGCCGCCGGTGTTGGCGCCGGTAATCACCAGCGCTCGCGCCGCGACGCCGTCCAGATGGACGTCAATGGGCACCGGCTGATCGAGCAGCGGATGGCGCGCGGCTTGCAGATTGAACGACGTGTCGTCGCTCACTGCCGGCGAAATGGCGCGCGTGGCGATTGCATAACGGGCCACCGCCAGGGTCCGGTCCAGGTCGGCCAGGGCCTGCACGGCGGCGGTGAGGGCCTGCCGCTCCGCGCCAACCGCCGCGGAAAGCTCGAGCAGGATGCGCTCGACTTCGCGGCGCTCGGCCACCTCCAGCGAACGAATCTCGTTACCGGCTTCGATCGCCGACAGCGGTTCCATGAAGACGGTGGCGCCGCTGGCCGACACGTCGTGGACGACGCCCGGGAAGTCGCGCTGCCGTTCGCGCCGTACCGGCACGGTCAGCCGTCCGCGGCGCTCCGTCACCAGGCGTTCGCGGAGTACGTCCGACGAAACCTGCTGAATCATGCGCTCCAGCAGGCGCGTCAGCCGTCCGCGCGCCTGCGCCAGCAGGCGTCGCAGGCGCGCGAGCTCCGGCGAGGCCTCGTCACGAACATTGGCTTCTTCATCGATGGCGGCTGAGATGCGACCTTCCAGATCCGGCGGATCGCTGGCGACCTCCACCAGCGACCAGAGGGCGGGAAGCTCGGCCGCCTGCCGGCCCACGGCCGCCACGGCCAGGCGGGTGGCGCGCAGGTGGTCGTGCACGTCCAGCAGGTCGGCGGGATCCAGGCGCGAGCCACGGGCCGCCCGCTCCGCCCGGTCACGCACGTCCCGCGCGGCGCCCACGCTGAACGACGGGCTGCCCTCGAGGAACTGACGACCCTGGGCCGTGAGTTCCAGGCGATCACGGACCCTTGCACGATCGGCGTCTGGCCGCAGCGCCAGCACCCCGGCCCGCGCAGCCGAGAATGACGCGAAGTGGGCTATCCGTTCAAGAACCGCTGGCAGCTCCAGCAGTTCCCGAGTTTGGGAGTCGGCGACGTTCATGCTCCGGCCATCATTGTCCACAGTCGCCGACGGAGCCGGTCACCCGGTCGCTCCCGCATCTCGCCAGCATGCGCTGGCCTGCAGGACGCCCGCGCTAACAGATCGGGACTCAGAAACGCAGGTGCGCGGTTTAGGGATCCAAACGGAACGGCGGGTAGCGGTCGGTCACGCTCAGGAAGTAGGCGTTCACCCGAAGATTCCAGCGCAGGATCCCCACCTGAAAGTCGAAGAGGGCGCGCGGGTAGGAGCCCAGGAACAACACGGCGATCCAGCCGATCACGGCCGCAATGCCGGCCACGAACCCCAGGATCGAGAGGATGATGAGATGCGGAAGTAGAAGCAGCAGCTTGATCACGCCGCCGAGCAAGGCCGCCAGCGCCAGCAGGCGGGAGCTTCGCTCCGGGTATTCGGCAACAACATCAACCGGGTAGTCGTCCATCAGACCGCCTCAGTTCCTGGCCCACGTGTACTTGACTCTAGCCGAGACAGCGAGCGCATGAACCAGGAAGTCTGTCGACTGCCGCGCGCCGACCCCAATCCGGGAGGCGCCACCGGTCCTACCTGCCCGTAGCGGCCCGCGCGGCGCGCAAGGGGTCTGAACCTCAGTTCCGCCGAGCGTCCAGCTTTTCCTGCAGGCGGCGCAGCGCCTGTTCCATGCGCAGGTCCAGCAGTTCGCGCTCCAGCGACAGTAGATCGGCCAGCGAGTCGGCTTCCAACAGGCGTTGGGCGCTCCCCGGACCGGTGGGTATTCCGGCCGCGATCAGATAGGCCAGCTGGATGGGATCGTCCGGTAGTTCGAACTCCGGCATGTAGCCGGCCTGGATCTCGATCATCAGGGTCACCAGCCGCTCGAAGCGCTCCCGCACGTCCTCCACGGCCTGCAACGTGGCGTCGTCGGAATCGGCCGGCATGGGCGCCAGTTCCACCTCGCCGACGACGTGCGGTTCTTCGGCCACGATGCGCTCGATCCGGAAGCGCGTCTCGCCCAGGGCCAGCAGGTTGAAGCGGCCGTCGGGCAGGTACTCAACCTTCTCCACCCGTGCCGTGGTGCCGATCTGGTAGGGAATGGCCGTCGGGCCCACTTCCTCGCCCTCGGCGATCAGGACCACCCCAAACTCGCCCTTGGTCTCGATGCAGCGGCCCAGCATGGACCGGTAGCGCGGCTCGAAAATGTGCAGCGGCAGGCGCATGCCGGGAAACAGGACGGTATTGAGCGGAAACAGGTCCAGCCGCATGCGGCAGTCTAGGCGGTACGCGGCGGCCGTAACGTTTGCCACATAGCCGGTGCCGCAGTGGCTGATACATTGAGGCGCCCGAGCCAAGAGAACCCACCGGACAGCCGCCCGAGGGCGCGAGCGGAGGCTTCCGGGCCGCCATGAGCGACATCGCCATCCAGACCTGGGGCTTGACCAAGCACTACGGCGACGTTGAGGCCCTCACCGACCTGAACCTGGAAGTTCGTACCGGTGAGATCTTCGGCTATCTCGGGCCAAACGGCGCCGGCAAGACCACCACCATCCGCCTGCTGATGGGGCTGATGCGGCCCACGCGCGGACGCGCCGAGGTGCTGGGGCTCGATGTTCACCGCGACGGTCCCGCCGCCCGCGACGCCATGAGCTTCCTACCCAGCGACAGCAGCCTCTATGAGTTCATGAAGGTCGGGCAGTATCTGGACACTTTCGGCAGCCTGACCGACGCGCCGCGGAAGCGGCGCGACGAGCTGACCGAGCGGCTGGAACTTGACACGTCCCGCAAGATCGGCGACCTCTCGATGGGCAACCGCCAGAAGGTCGTCGTGGTGCGGGCGCTGCAAGAGGACGTGCCTGTCTACGTCGTCGATGAGCCAACGCGAGGTCTCGATCCGCTGGTGCAGCAGGAGTTCGGCAAGATCATCAGCGAGTTGCGCGACGAGGGCCGCACCGTGCTGCTCTCCACGCACGTGCTGTCCGAGGCCGAAGCTCTCTGCGATCGCGTCGGCATCCTGCGCCTGGGGCGGCTGGTTCAGGTGGACACCGTCGCCGATCTCAGCGTCGCGCGTGTCCGGCGCGTCACCGTCACCTTCGACGGCGAGGCGCCCGCCGACCTGACAATCCCGGGCGTCAGCGACATCAGCGTTGAGGACGGCACGGCGCGCTTCGAGGTCAGCGGCTCAATCGATCCGGTCATCAAGGCGCTGGCGCGGCACACGGTGGTCGATCTGGAGACCGACGAGCCCAGCTTTGAGGAATCGTTCCTGCAGCACTACGAAAGCGAGGGTGGTGCATGAACCTCAGCATCATCCGCGTGACCCTGCGTACCCGGCGGCTCGCGACCTTATGGTTTGACTTCGGGATATTCGCGTTGGGCCTGCTGATCATGGGCCTGTGGCCGTTGTTTGCCGAAAACTGGGACGACCTCACCCAGGCCATGGGTGGCAGCGAGGTCTTTGGCGGCACCCAGGTTGCGGGGGCGACGGCCCAGCAGAACACGTTCTACAGCTACTTCAGCTCGCAGTACACCAGCACCCTTATGCTGGTGCTGGCTTATTTCGGTATCTGGTTCGGCGCCGGGCTGATTACGCGCGACTTCGGGTCCGGCACGCTGGATGTACTTCTGTCCGCGCCGATCAGCCGCACGCGCTTCCTGCTATCGCGCATCGCGGCCTTGCTGATTCTCACCACCGTGGTGATTGCCGCTTCGTACGTTGCGATTTTGATCGGCGCGGCCATTTGGGCCAGCGAGGTTGAGTTGGGCGCGCTCGAGTTGCTGCTGGTCCACCTGCAGATGCTGGTCTTCACGCTGGCCATCGCCGGCGGCGGGCTCTTGCTGGCCACGCTGATCCTGCAGCCCGGTCGAACTTATGGTCTGGCCGCCGGCATCATCGTGATCATGTTCGTGTTGCTGCTCGTGGCGGACATTGCCTCCAACCTGGAGTGGCTGGAGAAAGCCAGCATCTTCGGTTACTGGAACCCGGTGGATCAGCTCGGGCCCGGCGACTTCATTTGGCGCGACACGCTGGTTTTGGGCGTCACCGCCGTCGTAACGGCGGCCATCTCGCTCGTCATCTTCCGGCGCCGCGACATCGTCGCCTGAATTCCGGCTGCCGTGGGCGCGCGGCATTGCGATACTCAGGTTTGCGCCACTCGCCCAGACACCCACGAAAGTCCTGCCTTGCCGCGTGCCGAGGGCTCGGAAACGCTCGGGCTCGGTGACCCCGCGCCCCGCTTCACCCTGCCGCTCGCTTCGGACCCCGACCAACTCTGTGAAATCCCCGCCTCCGGCCAGTGGCAACTCCTGATCTTCCTCCGCCATACTTGGTGACCGAACTGCCGGAGATATCTGGCGCAGCTCGCGGGCGAGCTGGAGGAATGGGAGCGGCGCAAGGTCTCAATCGTCGGCGTCTACGGTCAAGGGCCGGAGGGCGTGCGGCGCTTCGCGAGAGGCCTGACGCTGCCGTTCCCGCTCCTGGCCGATCCCGATCGCGCCGCGATCCGCCGCTATGGCGTCTACGTTCGCGCCAACTTCGAGTCCTGGAACATCGCGCGTCCCAGCGTGTTCCTGGTCGACCCCGGGGGCCGTATCCGCTTCATCAGCGTCGGCGCCCACCAACGCGACTGGCCGGATTCCGGCAACCTTCTCGCCATCATCGATGGCGCCGCCTATAGCTAAATTCATCGGCCGCCGACCGAACGTTCGTAGTCCTTTCGGCCGACCCGCGGGCCCGAAATTACGCCGTTCGGGCGATGGCGCATTGCGCGGCCCCGCCTACAGTGAGCCGCGTGAACGCCGCACAAGGAGCGTCAGATGCGCAGCTTGCCCAGGAGACCTCGGCCATGACCGACACCGTGATTGAAACCAAGGCGCTCACCAAGCGCTATGGCCGCGTGCTGGCCGTGGACCAACTCTCCTTGCAGGTCCCCCGCGGCCACGTGTTCGGACTGCTCGGCCCCAACGGCGCGGGCAAGACCACCGTGATGGGCATGCTGCTCGGGTTGGTCCGGCCCACGTCCGGCAGCTTCAGCCTGCTGGGAACTAACGGCGGCGGCAGGGACGCCCTGCGCCGCATCGGCGCGATCGTGGAAACGCCGGCGTTTTATCCCTACCTCTCGGGCCGCCGCAACCTCGCCTACTTCCAGGGCGTCATGGGTCGCAACGACTCCCGCGAACTGGACCGGTTGCTGGAACTCGTGGGGCTGGCCGGGCGCGCGAACGACGCCTTTAAAACCTACTCGCTCGGCATGAAGCAACGCCTGGGCCTGGCCTACGCGCTGCTGGGCGATCCCGAATTGTTGCTGCTGGACGAGCCCACCAACGGCATGGATCCCTCCGGCATGGCCGAAGTTCGCGACCTGATTCGCGATCTCGGATCCGAAGGCCGCACGATCCTGCTCTCCAGCCACCTGCTCAACGAGGTCGAACAGGTCTGCGACAGCGTGGCCATCATCGCCAAGGGGCGCCTGGTGGTGCAGGGCGACGTGGCCGACCTGCTGCGTCCGCAGGAGCAGGTGCGTTTGCGGACGACCGACGACGCCAAGGCCCTGGAGATCCTGACAGCGTCGGACGAGGTGGAGTCCGCCAGCGCCGAAGACGACGCGCTGGTAGTCACGATCGCGCACGAGCGCTCGTCCGAGTTGACCGCCCTGCTCAGCAAGTCCGAGGTCTACGTCACCGAAATCGCCCCGCTCCAGGTCTCCCTCGAGCAGTACTTCCTGGACATCACCGGCGAGAACGGAGAACGGTCCGAATGATTGCCCAGGTTCTGCCCTTGACCCGCCTGGAGTGGTACAAGCTCCGCCACCGCCGCATGCCCTGGATCCTGTTGGGTTTCGCCGTGCTGCTGGTGCAGATCGCCTTCTGGGCTAGCTATGCGCTGTTCCGTAGCGGCGAGGTGGCGGTCGGTGAAGGTGGAGCGTCAAGCACGACCACGATCTCGACCACCGACCAGTTTCTCGAGATGTTTGCCTTTCCGACCAGCCTCACCAACGGGCTCATCGTCGCGCACGGGTTCGGCGGCATCCTGCTCATGATCCTGGCCGCGTCGCTGATCGGAACGGAATACGGCTGGGGCACGCTGCGCACCGCGCTGACCAAGGGCACGGGTCGCTGGCCGCTGCTGGCCGCCAAGCTACTGATGCTGGCCGGGCTCAGCGTCGCCGTCCTTATCGTTGCCACCGCGTCGGTAGCCGTGAGTAGCGCTATAGACCTGGCAACCCTGGACGCAGACTGGATCTCGTCCTCCGCCGACTGGTCCGATCTTGGCATCGGGTTCGGCAAAGCCGTCTTCGGCATGCTGCCCTACATTGCGCTGGCGGTATTCGCGGCGGTCCTGACGTCATCCTCGGGCGCCGCTATCGGCATATCGCTGGGCTACTACTTCGTGGAGTCGATCCTGGTTAACGTGCTGGCCGGTTTCGACTGGTTTCAGCGCGTCGCCGGTTTCATCCTGGGGCGAGCCGTCAGCGGATGGGTGCAGACCGAAACCGGCGTGTCGTTCCAGTCGTCAGGGACGACCGCCGGACTCCCGGACGCTTCGCAGTCATTTCTTGTCCTCCTGGCCTATGTCGTCGTGCTGAGCGGCGCGGCCTTCTGGGTATTCCAGCGCCGCGAAGTCGCCGGCGCCAGGGGCGAGTAGCGGCCCATGCAGGACAATGCGCCCCGCACATTCGCTGCGCTCGACCTCCTGAACTCTCCTTATCAAAAGAGGGAACGGCCCAAATGATTGCTGAAACCCTGTCCCTCACCCGCTGGGAGTGGTTCAAGCTGCGCCGCCGGCGCATGCCCTGGATTCTGCTGTTCGTCAGCGTGCTGCTGTTGCAAATCACGTTCTGGAGCGCCTATGCCTTGTTCCGCGTCGGCGACGAGGTGACGCTGGGCGACGGCGGCACCGCCAGCGTCAGCGGAGACTTCCTGGGACTCCTGGCCTTTCCAAACAACGCGGTGATCGGGCTCGCGATCTCGCACGGGTTCAGCATCATCCTCATCATGATCCTGGCCGCCTCGTTGACCGGCACCGAGTACGGCTGGGGCACGGTGCGCACGGTCCTGACGCGCGGCGCCGGGCGCTGGCAATTGCTGGCCTCCAAGCTGCTGCTCGTCGCCCTCCTGGGCGTTGGCGCGCTGATCGTCGGGGCCCTCAGCATGGCGCTGAGCAGCTTCATCGCCTCGCTGACATTGGAAGGCGGCAGTTGGCTTGCCGAGTCGGCGGAATGGGTCGAGGTGGGGCGCACGTTCGGTAAGGCCATCTTTGGGTTGCTGCCGTACGTGGCGCTGGGTCTGTTCTTCGCCGTCGTTACCACGTCCTCCGGCACGGCTATCGGGCTGGCGCTCGGCTATGCCGTGGCCGAGGGCATCGTGCTCAGCATCCTGACCAACTTCGACTGGTTCGAGCGGATATCCGGCTTCGTCCTCGGCCAGGCGGTCGGCGGCTGGCTGGGCACCACCGGCGGCGCGCTCTTTTCCGGTGGCGGCGACGAGTCGTTTGGCGAAGCCGCGGTCCTCGCCATGCAACCCGAAGCCCTGCAGGGCTTCCTCGTCTCGCTGGCCTACATCGTGGTCCTCAGCGGCCTGTCCTTCTGGATCTTCCAGCGCCGCGATATCGCCGGCGCAAAGGGGGAGTAGCCGGCGACCGGTAGTCAGTGGCTGGTGATCGGCGGCCAGTCGCTTCACTAGCCACTGACCACCAGCCACTGCTCAAAGTCTTGACCGTCGCAAAGTCGGCGGCGACACTCCATCCCTGTAGCAAAGGCGTTGACGGAAACGCGTTTGGCGGGCGGCCCGCCGCAGCGAGCCCGGGACGGTGGAAGCCGGGCGGTCAGGGTCCCGCTGGAACATCCTTCCCGAGCCGCCGGTCGAAGGCCCCAGGGGCTGGTAGAACCGGACGGAGTTGCGCTCCGTAATCGGCGCAACGGCATCCGCCTCGCGGCGCGTGCCGGGTGAGCGGCGCGGTCCTCGTGGCCGCGCAACGCGGGTGGTACCGCGGGTTTTTCGACCCGTCCCGTCGGGGACGGGTTTTTTCTTTGTGGGAGCGAGATGGCGACCGAAGCACTGTTCTACGCCGACAGCTACCTGCGCGACTTCGAGGCCACGGTCACGGCCGTGCGGCCGGACGGGGTGGCGCTGGACCGTACGGCCTTCTATCCGCACGGCGGCGGGCAGCCCACCGACGTCGGCGAACTGCGCGCCCATGGGCAGGTCTGGCCGGTAACCGCCGTGCGCCGCCAGGGCGGGGACATCGTCCACCGGCTGGAGGGCGAATCGCCGCCGGCCGGAACCGCCGTTACCGGTCACCTGGACTGGGACCTGCGTTACGCCTTCATGCGCCTGCACACCGCGCTGCATGCCCTTTCCGGCGTGGTCTGGACCGGCTGGCAGGCCGATGTGACCGGCAGCCACATCTACGACGACGGTGGCAAGGCCCGCATGGACTTCTCGCTGGAAGGCATCCGGATTAACGAAGTGCGCGACGAGATCGAGGAGCGTCTCAACGCCGAACTGGCCGCCGCCCGGCCCGTGCGCGCCTACGAACTGCCCCGCGCCGAAGCCCTGGAACTGCCCGACCTGATCCGCACCCACGTCAACCTGGTCCCCGCCCACATCGCCAACATCCGCATCGTGGAAATCGAGGGCCTGGACCGCCAGGCCGACGGCGGCACGCACGTCGCCAACACCGACGAGGTCGGCCGCGTCGCCATCATCAACGCCGCCAACAAGGGGCGCATCAACCGCCGCCTCGAAATCGCCCTGACGGACTGACCCCATGAGTGACGACACCTCAAGCCCCACGAAGCCCATGTCCGCGTTTGAGCCGCTGCCGGACGAACTGGACTTCCCGTCCATGGAACGGCGGATGCTGGACCTCTGGGCCGCGGAAGACACGTTCAACCGGCTGCGCGCCAAGAATGCCGACGGGCAGCGCTGGTCGTTCTTCGACGGCCCCATCACTGCCAACAACCCGATGGGCGTCCACCACGCCTGGGGCCGCACCTACAAGGACGTCTACCAGCGTTACCGCGCCATGCGCGGCTACCACCAGCGCTACCAGAACGGCTTCGACTGCCAGGGGCTCTGGCTGGAAGTGGAGGTCGAGAAGGACCTCGGCTTCAACTCCAAGCGAGACATCGAGGAATTCGGCCTTGAATCCTTCGCCGACGCCTGCCGCGAGCGCGTGGAGAAGTTCTCGGGCGTGCAGACGCAGCAGTCCGTGCGGCTGGGGCAGTGGATGGACTGGGACGACTCCTATTTCACGCATTCCGACACCAACATCGAGCACATCTGGCACTTCCTGCGGCGCTGCAACGAACGCGGCTGGATTGCGGCGGCGCAGCGCGCCATGCCCTGGTGCGCCCGCTGCGGCACCGCGCTCTCGCAGCACGAACTGATCGACACCTACGAGGAAGTCGAGCACGACGCCGTCTACGTGCGACTGCCGATCCACGGACGCCCCGGCACCTGGCTGCTGATCTGGACCACCACGCCCTGGACCCTGGCCGCCAACGTGGCGGCGGCCGTCCATCCCGACTTGACCTACGTGGAGGTGGCGGCGGACGACGGTCGTTACCTGCTGGCGGAGGCCGCGATGCCTGAGGTCTTTGGAGTCGACGCCGACGTCGTGGCCTGGCGCCAGGGCGCCGACCTGCTGGACCTGACCTACGACGGCCCCTTCGATGACCTGCCGGCCGTGCATGGCGTGACACACCGGGTCATCCCCTGGACCGATGTTGGCGCGGACGAGGGCACCGGCGTTGTGCACATCGCGCCGGGCGCCGGTGAGGAGGACTTCCGCCTCGGCCAGGACCTGGGGCTCGAAGTCCTGGTGCCCATCGACGAGAACGGCGCCTACACCGCCGGCTACGACTGGCTAACCGGCCGCGACGCCCGCGAAGTCGCCGACGACGTCGTCGCCGACCTGCGCCAGCGCGGCCTGCTCCATCGCCACCACACCTACACCCACCGCTACCCGCACTGCTGGCGCTGCCAGGAGGAACTGGTGTTTCGGGTGGACGACGAGTGGTTCATCCGCGCCGACGAAGTCCGCCAGCCCATGCTCGACGCCGCGGCCACCGTCAACTGGACGCCCGAGTACGCCGGGGCGCGCATGGCCGACTGGCTGCGCAACATGGGCGACTGGAACATCTCCCGCCGCCGCTACTGGGGTCTGCCCCTGCCCTTCTACCCCTGCCAGTCCTGCGGCCACCTGACGGTGATCGGTTCGAAGGCCCACCTCGAAGATCGGGCCATCGAGGGCTTGGATCAACTGCGCGAACTGCACCGGCCCTGGATCGACCGCGTGACGATCCGCTGCGAGTCCTGCGAGGCGCCGACTAACCGCATCGACGCCGTCGGCGACGCCTGGCTGGACGCCGGCATCGTGCCCTTCTCGACCCTCGGCTACCTGCAAAACAGCGCGGAGTTCGAGAACTGGTATCCGGCCGACTTCATCACCGAGATGCGCGAGCAGATCCGGCTCTGGTTCTACTCCATGCTCTTCATGAGCGTCACCATCCAGAACCAGTCGCCCTACCAGTCCGTCTTCGTCTACGAGAAGCTCAACGACGAGACCGGCCGCGCGATGCACAAGAGTTGGGGCAACGCCATCGACTTTGGCGAGGCCGCCGAGCGCATGGGCGCGGACGTGATGCGATGGCTGTATGCCGGGCACAACCCGCTGTACAACATCAACTTCGGCTACGGCCCGGCCACCGAAGTCAAGCGCCGCATGCTCACGCTTTGGAACGTCTACTCGTTCTTCGTGACCTACGCGCGGCTGGACGGCTTCGACCCCACGGCGCCGCGCATCCCCGTGGCCGAACGCCCCGACTTGGACCGCTGGGCGCTCTCACGCCTGCAAGGCCTCATCGACACCATGACCGCCTCGCTGGACGACTACCTCGTCCATCGCGGCGTGCAGGCCGCCCAGGAGTTCATCGAGGAGTTGTCCAACTGGTACGTGCGCCGCGGACGCCGCCGCTACTGGAAATCGGATTCCGACGACGACAAGCAGGCTGCCTACCAGACGCTGTATGAATTGCTGACCTCGTTGGTGCGCCTGCTGGCCCCGGTCATGCCCTTCTGGACCGACGACATCTACCAGAACCTCGTCCGCCGCGCCGACCCCGAGGCGCCGGGCAGCGTCCATCTCACCGACTGGCCCGAAGCCGACGACACGCTGCGCGACCCCGACCTGGACGCGGCCATGGCCCTGGCCCAGCAGGTCGTGCGCGCCGGCCGCGCCGCCCGCAACAGCGCCAACGTCAAGCTCCGCCAGCCGCTGCGCTCGGCCCTGGTTCGGGTCGCCGACGACGCCGATTGGGACGCCGTGACTGCGCTACAACCGCACGTCCTCGACGAATTGAATGTCAAGGAACTTCGGCGCATGACCTCCGAGCACGAACTGGTGGACTACCAGGTTCGTCCGAACTACCGCGCACTTGGCCCACGCTTCGGCCGCCACGTCCGCGAGGTCGCCGCCGCGCTGGACGCGCTTGACGCGCCGGCGGCCGTGCGTGAGTTGGACGAGCTCGGTTCGCTCCACATCGAAGTTGAAGGAGTAAACGAGACCCTGGAACCCGGCGACCTGGATGTCCGCCGCACGCCCCGCGAAGGCTTCGGCGTCGCCGAACAGGACGGCGTCATCGTCGCCATCGCCACCGACATCGACGACGAACTGGCCCGCGAAGGCCTCGCCCGCGAACTCGTCCACGCCACCCAGGGCCTCCGCCGCGACGCCGGCCTGGAAGTCTCAGACCGGATAAAGCTCTGGCTCGACGGCCCGGCGGCGCTGCACGAAACCCTGGCCGCGCACGAGTCCGAAATCGCCGCCGAGGTTCTGGCCGTCGAGGTCAACGAAGGCTCGCCACCGGAGCGTGCCGCCGAGGCCGCCCCGACCCTGAACGGTGTTCCCGTTACGGTGCGCCTGACCCGAACCTGAGCTCGGACCGACCGTCGCCGCCGAGGAGCTGAGCTGCTGACGCCCTAGCCGAAGAAGCGGTCGACCGCGACCGCGATGGCGACGGCGGCAGTCACCGAACCAAGCATCAAGCCAATCATCCACTTGATCAGATCGGCCCGCAGTCTGGCGAATTCCGCCTTCATTTCGCCGCGCAGATTGGCGATCTCAGTCATGAGATCGGCGCGCTGAGCAGCGAGGTCTTCCTTGGTCGCGAAGTGCGCAAGGCTGCGGTCCAACTCCTCGCGCAGGTCAGTGCGGGTCAGCGTAGCCACGCCAATGCTCGGGTCGGCCATTCGGACGTCCCCCTTGTAGAAGTGCTGCCTCGACGCCCTGGGAAGAATCCCGGCCAGCGACGGTTGTGCGCACGACCGTCGATGCCGAGTCGCTGGGGTTTCGGCGAGCTAACCAAATAAGCGGTCCGCGGCAACCGCGATTGCGACGGCCGTCGCCACCGAGCCCAGCATCAGGCCAGTGAACCACATGATCAGATCGGCCCGCAGATTGGCAATCTCGGACTTCAACTCGCCACGCAGGTCAGCGTAGTCCGCTTTCGTAGCGAACTGCACGAGGCTGCGGTGCAGTTCCTCGCGCAATTCGATGCGGGTCAGCGCCGTGGCGTTGCTACTCGGGTCGGCCATTGGACGTTTCTCCAGGTGAAGGTTGAAGTGTTGTCACGCCGCCCGTACAGGATTCTAGCGAGTGTTGGTCAGTGTCATTGGTGAGCCGAGCCTTCGTACTCGATGTTGGACGGCTGCCGACGCGAGCAGCGCACGATCCGTTTGAAGACCGTCAGTTCTGGTTGAGCCCGAACTCGCGGCTCAAAAGGACCTGTTTCCAGTGGGTCTCCCGAGCCAGAACAGTCTCGTCGAGCGCATAGGCCGGCAGGTATTCGAGTAGCGCGAAGCGGAAGTTTGCCCGGCAGTGGGCAAGACCCTTCGCCTCCGCCAACTGCCGGAGCTCCGCATTGCCGCCATGCACCGTGTCAACGTAGCTTCGCCACCGCGACCAAATCCCATCGTCACCGTACGCTGAGCCAACATAGTGTCGACTTGTCCTTGAACTCGTATCCGTGATCAAGTAGACGCCCTTCACATGCTCGAGGGCCGTCTTCCAGTCGGGTCTGTCGTTCCGAACGAGCACTTCCAATTCCGAGAAGGAAAGATTGATTTTCTCGTAGCCAGAGAAGGCTCGACCTGAGAAGGGCTCGCGAAGAACCTCTGCCACATGCAGCGGATAGCGGCCAGCGTAGTGATTCTCAAAGTTAACTCTCGTTGCTCGACTCCTATACGCCGACCACAGCTTTAGCCGACCAATGAATGATTGCCCCTGGTCTGTGAGTTCGACCTTGTAGCGGTCGGAATGCCTCTCCAGAACCTTGAAGATGCCGCCGAACAGCCAAGTCTGAAGACCATCGGGACGAAAGTTCATCAAAGAAAATATGTAGGGGCGACTGAATTCATTCCTTGTAGGGCGAAACTCCTGCCACCCTACCCAGCGCGATCTGTCCTTGATCCACTCATCAAGAGGTTGGTTGCTGCTATTCCAACGTGCGAAATGGACCTTGTATTCCCTGACATTCTCAATCGGCCAGATTTCCTTAAGAAGGATAGGTGGCGCCGGGTCGACCGCTGTTTCCTCAGCCATATATTCCCTCCTTGCATACTGAAACTAGAGCCATCTCGCGACACAGTCTGCCAAGCGCGCAACACGCCAGCCGACGCATCCATTCCGCTTCGACTCGGACACGCCCTTACTCCGCCAACGCCACCTCCACCACCCCATCCGTCACCCGCACCTTGTAGCTGCGGGTGCGGTAGCCGAAGGGTGGGTTGATCACCCAGCCGTCGGTTACGTCGTAGATCCAGCCGTGCAGCGGGCAGGTCAATTCGCAGCCGACAAGCTGCCCTGAGGCCAGTGGGTAGCCGGCGTGCTCGCAGAGGCCGTCCAGGGCGTGGTACCGCCCGTCCACGTTGGCGATCACGATCTCGGCCTTGTCCAGGAACACCGACGACAGCCGCCCCGGCGGCGGCAGCAGAGACTCCGGACCTACGGGTTTGAATTCCGGTTCGTCAGCCGAGGTCACGCCGCATCACCGTCACGTCCACGCGTTGGTCGCCCGGGTCCAGGGCGCCCGGCTGCACGACTTCCTCGACAAAGCCCGCCTCGCGCAGTACCGCCAGGCGCGCTTCCCCGACCGCGCAGGCCCGGACAGCTCGCACGTCGTTCACGGCGGCGTGCTCCAGGGCGGCTTCGATCACCGCGCAGGCGCGGTCCACGTACGCCGGCGCGGCCTGGAACTCCATCGTCGCGTTGGCGGCTACCGGCGCGTGGGTGGGCGCCCACAGGTTGGCCGAGGCCACCAGCCGTCCGCGGTCGTTGACCAGCACCTTCCAGGCGTTGGCCGGGCTGGCGGCGTGGCGAGTCATCGAGTTGAAGAACGGCCGCAGGCAGCCGCTGGCCTGCACCGCCGGCGGTACGTAGAACATGGCCTCGGTGAAGTCGCGCACGATCCACTCGGCCGGCTCCAGCAGCATCACTAGGCCCGTGTAGGCCCCGATGTCCCCCAGCCGGATGTCGCGAATCTCCCCGTCGCCCGCGCGGCCGAAGAAGGTCTCGTCAAACGTGTCCGCGTCCGTCCCCGGCCGCAGCGCGCGATAGGTCAGCCCGTTGTAGTGCCGGTAACCGTGCTTTTCGTAGATGTGCTGCGCCACCGGGTTCACGGTGCCCAGGTAGCTCACCTGGCCGCCGACCGCCCAGAAGCCGTTGATCGATAGTTCGGTCAGCCGCTGCGCGATGCCCTTGCCACGCTGTTCCGGTTCCGTGAACACGAACCCGTAGCCGCCCATCTCGGGCAGGTCGCGGTCGGTCCCGTGCCAGGCCGTCCCCACCACCTTCCCATCGATCCGTCCGACCAGCATCGTGTCGGCCAGCGAGGGGTCGTGCGTCCCGGCCAGGAATTCCGCCAGGAACCCGCCTTCGGTCGGGACCATCCAGGGATCGAACGGTCGGGTCAGAAAGCTGTATATCTCGTGTTGAACCGCGGTGGTACCGCGCCCTTTACCCGGCCCCAGCACGCTCGCCACCAGTTCCTCGCCGTTGGGCAGCGCGAATACCTTCTCCATGCCGTTTCAACTCCGGTGCTGCGTTCCTGGGTGCCACAATAGCCGCTCTGACACGTGAATGAAGGAGCAGGACGCATGTCGTTACAGGGCAAGGCCGCACTGGTCACCGGCGGCGGAACCGGCGTGGGCCGCGCCACCGCGCTCATGCTGGCCAAACGCGGCGCCAACGTGGCCGTCAACTACTCGCGCTCAGCCGACGAAGCCGCCGAAACCGCCAGCGACATCCAGGCGCACGGCGTCGAGGGTCTGGCCATCCAGGCCGACGTTGCGTCGGATGCCGCGGTCGTGGCCATGGTGGAGCAGACCGTCGCCGCCTTCGGCCGCCTGGACATCGTGGTCAACAGCGCCGGCACCACGTTCTTCGTCGATTACGACGACCTGGACGGCATGAAGGACGAGTACTGGGACCGCATCCTGGCCGTCAACCTCAAGGGCCCCTTCTTCGTCAGCCGCGCCGCCGCCCCGCACCTGAAAGCCGGCGGCGACGGTGTGATCGTCAGCATCTCGTCGCTGTCGGGCATCACCGGCACCGGCTCCTCCATCGCCTACGCGGCCTCCAAGGGCGCGCTGAACACCATCACCAAGTCGCTGGCCCGCACGCTGGCGCCCGAGATTCGTGTCAACAGCGTGGCTCCCGGCCCCATCGACACGCGTTGGATGATCGGGCACGAAGATTTTCTGCAACGGGCTGTCGACCGCAGTCCCGTCAATCGCGCCGCCACGCCAGAGGACATTGCCGCCGGCGTGCTCCTGCTGGTCGAGAACCCCATCATGACGGGCGAGGTGCTGGTGATGGACAGCGGTTGCGGGCTGTAGCGCCGCGCGCCGGCCACACCGGCACGTCCGCAACAGACTGGAACCCCCGCCGCGGCGGGGGTTCCGTTCATCACCGTGCGTCCACGGGACTACTGCTGGAGCGGCGTCCTACTCCTGGGTGTGCCCCGTGCCTTGGCAGCGGGAGCACGTGCGCCAGAAAGCCGTCTCACCGTAGTGGGCGCGGCTGACGTGGCGACCGGTGGGGGCGTACCGAAGCGATCCGCGCCCACCGCAGCGGGCGCAAGCTTCGTGGCCGCTGGTCGCGGTGTAGGTGGCCCGTGGGCCGACGTAGTGAGTCATGGTTCCCTCCTCATTGCGGGAACTTCCGCCAGATCTCCACGATCCGGTCTTCGGGCTGACGCCGTTGTCAGCACTTCCACTCTACACAAAAGACGTGCTCCGTCAAGCTACGGCGCCTTCCAGAATCAAAGGCATGCGTTGAGGGCCTCGGTTAACGCCCGAGGGGCGCCGGGTGTACCCCGGCGCCCCTCGACGCGAGCGGACCCTGAGCGAGCTAGCGGCCCGGCGCGGTGCGCAGGAAGCGCACCACCTTCCAGAGTTCTTCTTCGGTCATGCCGCTGGTATCCGTCGGTCGCGGCGCATCGGCCATGCACTGCTCGCGAAGGTTCTCGCGAGTCTGCGTCGCGACCTTGAACTCGGTGTGCTGGGTGCCCAGCTGTTGCGGCAGGCTGTGCGGCACGTCACCGACATCGTCTTCGCCGATCTCGGTGTTGCCGTGCCAGGCCTTCAGGAAGACCGCGCCCGGGTTGCCGCTGAGCTCGGCTTGGAATTCCTCGGTCTTGAAGCTCGCCGGCCGCGGCGAATACAGCTGGTACTGCGGGCCAAAGCCATCCGCCGCATAGCCGTGGCAGGTGGCGCAGGTCGTCAGGTAGATCTGCTCACCCTCGGCCAACACGGCCTCGTTGTCAGGGCAGGGGTTCGGCGGGCAGTCGCCCGTCGCAACGCAGGCGGGCTCGGGAAACTCGGTGATCCCCGGAGGTTCACACGCCGCAAGCACGGCGAGCGCGACCAGCGCGACCGCCACAGCGCCGATCAATCCTCGGCGCAGCGAAATCTTCATACTCGGTCCCCCAGGGTAGGCCGTTGGTTGTTGGCTTCAAGCAGTCAATGTAACGCGCTCCCTTCCCCACGCGCCACCAAGTGTCCCTCCCGACGCCTCGGTTGGCGAAGGACCTGCGTCCGCTTTCGACAGCGGCCGGAATCTCATGCTTCCGCACCGGCGGTAAACGGCCTCTGCCCAAAGCGTTACGCTTGCGCCGCGTACGGTCTGGAGACCCGGCCATGCGAGCGGCGCTTCATACGCTCATGTTCGGCGGATACCCCCTTGACCGGGTGGCGCCGGCGGCCAGCGACATCGGCTATTCCGGCGTCGCCCTCATGTGCCGCCCGCCGCACCTGGACCTGGACAATCCCGGCTCCTCCGGCCGCGAGGGTTCGCGAATCCTCGCAGACGCCGGCCTGCAGGTCGTCGGGCTCGCCTCCGGCCTCGGCCGCCCCCAGTCCTTCACCGGCGAACCCGCCCGGTCCGAAATGGATGGTGTCCGCCGCGCCCTCGAGGCCGCCAACATCCTTGGCGCTGGCTTGCTCCGCCTCTGGGGCGGAGCCGACGGCCTGTCGGTCGGCAACCCCGATGAATTGGCGGCCGCGGCGGCCTGGTACGGCCAGGCTGCGTCTATCGCCGCGGAAGCCGGCGTCCGCGTCACCATCGAGGTCCACGCCCAGGGGCTCGCCTCCAGCACCGCCGCCACCTGCCGCCTGGTCGACGCCATCGACCACCCAAACCTCGGCGCCGCCCTCGACACCGGCAACCTGCACGCCGCCGCCACGTCCGTCGGCGCGGACGATGTCGCCCAACTCGGTACGCGAATCTTCGATGTCCACGTCAAGGACATGCGCGCCCTGCCAAACGCCGACGGACACACCCTGGAAGTTGACGGCCGCTATTACGTCCACGTACCGCTGGGCGAGGGCGACGTGGGCAACCGCGACACCCTGCGCCGGCTTGCCGCCGGCGGCTACACAGGGTGGATCGCCAACGAATCCGAATGCGCCTGGCCCGACTGGGAAACGTCCGTAGCCGCCGCCAGGCACGAATACGCCGAGTTGGACAGTCTTATCCATGCCGCGCATGCCTAGGAACACGCCGCGTCCACTTCAGGAGAGCAACTGACCATGCGCGTCGCATTCAGCTGGGATCCGAGCCTCTTCAACTACCGCAACATGCTCGGCAATCCCTACGGCGGGCTGCTGGTCGAGGCGCTCCAGCGCCACGGATACTCGTTCGAACTCATCAGCCTCTACCCCACCGCCGACACCCCCAGCGTCAACCTCCGCTGGGTCTGGATAAACCGAGGCCGCATCCACGGCATCCACCTGCACTGGCTCCTGGGCGTCACCAACACCCCCGCCGCCACCGCGGCCTGGGTGCGGATGGGCCTCTTCGCCCTGTCCCTCCTGCTTGCCCGCATCCTCGGCTACCGCGTCATCTGGACGCTCCACAACATGCTGCCCCACGAACGCCCGCATTGGGGCGTCGACGTCGTCGGCCGCTACGTCATGGCCCTGCTGGCCAACTCCATCATCTGCCACTGCGAGTACGCGGCCCGCGCCTATACCCGGCGCTTTATCCGCCGGCGCAGTCTGTTCGTCATTCCGCACGGCGATTTCCGCAACGCCTATCCCGCCGACGTCACCCGCCAGGACGCCCGCCGTGAACTCGGGATCCCCGACGACGCCTTCGTCTACACCTCCTTCGGCAACATCCGCGGCTACAAGGGCCACGACGACATGCTGGAAGCCTTCAAGGGACTGGACGGCGATCACCTGCGCCTCGTCGTGGCCGGGCAGCGCCATCGGTTCTACGACGGCGCCGTGGGCAACGAGCCCCTGGGCGATCCACGGATTCTGATGCACGAGGGCAAAGTCCCCATCGACAAGTTGCAGGTCTACTTCCACGCCTGCGATGTGGCCGTATTCCCGTATCGCGATGCCCTGACCAGCGGAGCCATCATCACTGCGCTGGGCTTCGGCTGCCCCATCATTGCCACACGTGTCGGCTGCATCCCCGAGCTTCTCGACGACACCGGCGCCGGCGTCCTGGTACCACCGGCCAATATCCCGGCCCTGCGTGCCGCGATGCGGAACGCCCAGGACTGGAATCTCGCCGAGCGAACCCGGGCGGCCCACCTCGTTGCCGACGAACTGGGCTGGGACCGCATCGCCCTCCAGACCATGGAGGCCTACGGCCCCGCGCGCTGACTGAATCGCCGCCGCGCGAGAAGCATCTCGGCGTTCGGCGCCGCCGGTCCCGGAGTGCGCGGCTTCGGGCGGTGTCGTCTCGCGCCGGTCAAACGCGAGTCTTAAGCTTGACATGAGGATTACGGGCGGCTGTGCAATCACGGGAGGTTTCGCAAGAGCTATGAAGAGTCTGGTTGCCCGGCGTTCCCGGGCTGGAAGGCTGAGTGGACATTCACGCCGAATCGCGGCGATTGCCGTCCTGTCGCTGCTGGCCTTTGTGGCGTTTGCGGCGCCCGTCGTGGCGGATCAGCACGACGCGGACGAAATGGCGACCAGTGGGCCCTCCGCCGTGGTCGAGCGTTCCGCCTTCACACAGCCCGACGAAACCCTGGGCCACAACATTCCCGACCTGATGTTGTCGGTCGGCGACGTCGAGATAGCCTGCGACTTCCTGACGTTTTACCGGGCGACTGGCGATGTTGATCGCTGGGGCTACGCCACCTCCGAGGTCATCGCCGAGCGCGCGGGCAGCCTCACCCAGTACTACCAGCGCGGCATCGTGGATTGCCAGGAACGCGACGGCGGCTGGCACATGGAGCGCCGGCTGGTCTGGGACGACCTCGGCGGTCTGGGCGCGGAGCCGGACCTGCTCAGCGAGCAGCCTGGCCTGCCGCTGGGGCCGTGGGGCCACCGCGTGTCCAACGTCGCCGTCGACGGCACGCCGACCGGCTTCCTGGACTTCTTCAATGCCCTGGGCGGTCTGCAGGCCTTCGGCCACCCCAAGTCCGAGGCTCGCCCGGACGATGCGCTCGGCGCCGTCTTCAATCTCGGGAGCGCCGCTCCAGGCGTGATCCGCCAGTATTTCCAGGCCGCGGTATTCGAACACCGGCCGGACAGCCCCGAACTGGTACATCTGCGCTTCCTGGGCGACGCCGCCCGCGACGCGATGTACCCGTTTGATATCCATCAGGCGTTTGAGAGCTTCCGTGCCGCGGAGCCCCTGGAGGATGGCCAGGAGCTTGTCGTCCAGGAAGTCTCGGGCGTTGGCGCGCGGATTGCGCAGTACCACGCCGACCGCGACGCGCTCGTTGCGCTCTACGACGCGTTGGACGGCCCAAACTGGAACCTCAACACCAACTGGCTCAGCAACGCACCGCTGCGCCAGTGGTACGGCGTCACCGTCGGCGCTGGCCGCGTGAGCGAGCTGGACCTCTCGCAGAACCAGTTGAGCGGCCAGATCCCGTCGGCAATCGGCCAACTCACCGGTCTGACGAACCTGGACCTCTTTGGGAACCAGCTCACGGGCGGGATTCCGGCCACGATCGGCGACCTTGACAAGGTGACCCGTCTCTCCCTTTGGGCCAATCAACTGAGCGGGTCCATTCCCGCGGAGCTGGGCGACATGGAGAGCCTGGAGTGGGTGGCGCTCGGGATCAACGAGCTCACCGGGGCGATTCCGCCCGAACTGGGCAACCTCACCACCCTCACCCACATGGACTTCACGTTGAACCAGCTCAGCGGCCCCATCCCCGCCGAGTTGGGCAATCTCCCCGATGTCGTCTGGATCGGGCTCTGGTCCAACCAGTTGAGCGGCCCGATTCCCGCGGAATTGGGCAATCTCACCGGCCTTACCCAACTGGACCTGGATCACAACCGCTTGAGCGGAGCGATTCCGGCCGAACTGGGCAACCTCGTCAATCTGGATGAGCTCTGGCTCAGGCACAACCAGCTCAGTGGCCCGATCCCCGCCGAGCTGGGCAACCTCAGCAGCCTGACGGTGTTGGGCCTGGAGCAGAACCGGCTAACTGGTGAGATTCCGGCCGCGCTCGAAGGTCTCGTCAATCTACAGAGACTGTTCCTCGCGGGGAACGACTTCACCGGATGCGTGCCAGCGGCGTTGGCGCAGGGCACGCGTAACGACGTAGACGAACTGGGACTGCCGCTCTGCGAGCCTTCCGCTGACGAGGAGGAAGCGCCGGCCGAGGTCTAGCCGCCAAGGCGGCGCTCCCGCCAAAACTGACGGTCCAAGAGGGCCCGCGTCTGGATACCAGGTGACGGGCCCTCTCCGCCTGTAACACGAACCGGCACCGCTTTGGCTTGCCTGTGCCGGGGACCGCAAAGGCGCATCGCATTCCTTGGGTCGCTCTGCCCAGCGTCACCTCCGGGCGCGAGAATCGGTCTCGCCGTCTGAGCGATGCCCGCCAGCCGGCGCGGTTGCTTCCGACTCTTCTGCTAGGTTTCTACTTGAGGGTGCGCGGCCCTCGCCCCGGGGCGGACGGATGGGGCTGATGCCCGGGATTCCGCGCCTCGGACGACTGGGTTGCGACTATTATCCCGCCGCGTTATCATCGAGGCGAAGGGCGGTTTGCCGATAGGCGCGCCGAACAACTCTTCAATGGGGAGTTTGTGCGGCGTCTTCCTGTAGACATTCAGCGACGAGCACGGATGCGGCTGCAGCGGGTCGTCGCGGCGACGAGGCTGTCGGACCTGAGCGTGCCGCCGTCGCATCGCCTCGAGGCGTTGCGCGGTGACCGAGCAGGCTGGTACAGCATTCGCATCAACGACCAGTGGCGTGTGTGCTTTCGTTGGACCGGGCGGGGCGCCATGGACATTGAAATCACGGACTACCACTAGGGAGCACGACGACATGGCCAGCATGGGGCCGATCCATCCGGGAACGCATCTGGCGGAGATGCTTGAGGAGCTTGAGGTCACACAGTACCGCCTTGCGCGGACCGTGGGCGTGCCGCCGCGGCGGATCAATGAGATTGTTCACGGGCGGCGGTCAGTAACGGCGGATACGGCGTTGCGGTTGGGGAAGGCGCTGGGGATGACGCCGGAGTTCTGGCTGAATTTGCAGCGGATGTACGACCTGGAGGTTGCGCGGGCGACGACGGATCTGAGTTCGATCGAGCCGCTGGTGGCGGCGTAGTCCAGCCCGCGCCTCGTTGACGGCGCTAGGCGTCGGGCTTGCGGGCGACGAGGAGGAAGGAGCCGAGGAGGCGACGGATGGTGGGGAGGTCGTCGCCGAAGCGCCAGGACGCGGTGCTGGGGAATTCCTGGAGGCTTTCGATGCGGAGGCCGGCGCGGGCGACGCTGGTGACGATGTCGCCGAGGGTCCGGTGGAACTCCCACCTGGGTTCGGGTGCGTGTTCGGCCCCGGCGAAGTGGCGCCAGCCGGTGGTTCGGTGGGGTTGGCGGTCGAAGTAGTCGCCAACGATCGCGATGGAACCGTCGCGGACCTCGAGGTTGCCTAGTTGCGGGTGCTCCTCGTTGAGGATCAGGCGTCCGGACGGCTTCAGCAACTGGTGGACCACGGCAGCCCAGCTATCGAGGTCCGGGAGCCAGCCGAGGGCGCCGCCGCCCGTGTAAACGATGTCGAAGGACTCAGGAACCAGTTCCACAGGTCGGGCGCTGACGTCGGCGGCCAGGAACTCGGCGGAGATGCCGGCGTCCCGCGCCTTGCGGGCGGCGAGTTCGATCTGCCTGGGGCTGATGTCGACGCCGGTAACGCGGGCGCCGGCGTTGGCCCAGGAGAGGGTCTCCTCGCCGCTGCCGCACTGGAGGTGGCAGAGGCGCAGGCCGCGAACGTCGCCCGCAGCCTCGAGTTCGTGCTCGCGCAGCAGCGATCCGCCGCTTGCGAAAAACCCGGCGGAGGGCCAGATGTCCTGCCGCAGGTCGGCGATGGCGTCCCAGGCATCGCGGTTGGCGGCGGTGTACTCGTTCACAGGAGGGTTCGGGTTGCGGTGGATGGGGGCACGGTCCATTGTGACTGTTCGTGCGGCGTGGCTGGACGGGTCGACGCCGGGGATTCAGGCTAGGGCAAGACGCCGCGCGGGGAATCCACGATGAGACACGAAGGTCTGACATGAGCGCGGACGGGCCGCGGGTGATGCGGCTGGATGAGCGGCAGGACCTGATCGACCACGTCAACCGCGTGATGCGCGAGGAGGTGGGCAGCGATCCCACCTACGGCGAGGACTGGCCGCACGTGCATCAGCCGGAGAACGTGCCGAACATCTTCGTGGTCCGCGAGGACGACCAGATCGTGGCCTCCACGGCCATCTATCCCCACGACACGCGGCTGGATGACGTGGAGTTGCGCATCGGCGGCATCAACGGGGTCTCGACCGACGTGCCATACCGTCGGCGCGGCTACGCCACGCGGGTGCTGGACGCCTGCATCGAGCGCATGGCGGAGCTGGGATCCCACGTCAGCCTGCTTTCGACCGGCGTGCCCAGCTGGTACCGCAAGCAGGGGTGGGAGTACGGCGGGACGGTTCGGGTGTATCGCTTCGACCGGGGGAACCGGTCGTTTCTGCCGGACGAGCCGGCGCCCGAGATCCGGCCGGCGACGGATAAGGATTTTGAGGCGCTCTCGGAGATCAGCGAGGCGCGGGCCTGGGGCGCGGTGCGTCCGCCCGACCACATGCGGGCCATGCTGAAGCGGCGCAACTCGACGGTCTGGGTGGCCGAGCGGGACGGCCGGGAGGGGGCCTACATTTTCGCGCGCGGCACGGCGATGGCGGAATACGGCGGACCGGCCGACCTGGTGGTGCCCATGATCGCGCGGCTGCTGGCGCAGTGGGACGACCCGTCGGTCAAGACGTCAACGCAGTCGGTCGCCGAGCGCCAGGCCAGCCAAAGCCCGACGGTTCACGCCACCCTGATGGCGCCGGCGCGGGCGGACGACGTGACGGACGTCTTGGATTCCGTTGGAATCATGCAATCGACCGACTACATCGGCATGATCCGCATCGAGGATCCGGTGGGGCTGGTGCGGGCGTATGGGCGCGAGGACCTGGACCCGGTGGACGAGGGCGACACGATTTCGATGACGCTCGGCGGCCAGCGTGTGCGGCTGAGCCGCAACGATGCGGTCAAGCTGCTGTTCGGGCCGGAGCGTCCGCCGGGGGTGAAGGATGCGGGGCTGCCGCTGGCGTTTCACGAATGGTCGGCCGATCGGGTCTAAGTGGGGTGGCGCCCTGCGGGTGTTTCTTCATAGAATCGGCCCGCCTGCCTGCGCGGGGAATAACAGGTAGGCTCATTACCCGGCCGCGACGGGCGGCGCGCGGAGGCCACGCATGGCAGTAACTGAACGCAGAGACACGGCTGGGCACGTGATCGAGATCCTCGACGAGGAGTTCGAGGATTTCACCACGGAGGCCCGGGCCTACCTGGCCGGTCAGCGCGTCGAAGAGAAGTTCATCGGCTACCGGCTGAAGCAGGGCGTCTACGGCCAGCGCCAGCCGAACGTGCAGATGCTGCGGGTGAAGCTGCCGATGGGCGGCGTCACGGCGGACCAGTTGGATGCCTTTGCCGAGGTGGCCGAGCGGTTCGCCCCGCTGAAGAAGGGTCACATCACCACGCGCGAGAACATCCAGTTGCACCACATCCCGCTGCCACTGGCCTGGGACGCGCTGCGGGTGCTGGGTCGCGCCGGGCTGTCGACGCGGGAAGCCTGCGGCAACACGGTGCGCAACGTGACCGGGGATCCCTGGGCGGGCGTGGCGGACGACGAGACGTTCGACGCGACGCCGTACGCGGGGGCCTTCGTGCGCTACTTCGTGCGTAACCCGCTGACCCAGTTGCTGCCCCGGAAGTTCAAGGTTTCGTTCAGCGGATCGGACACCGACCGCACGATCGGCGAGATTCACGACTTGGCGTTCTTCTCGACCATCCGCGAAGTGGACGGCAAGGAAGAGCGCGGGTTCCGGATGCTGACCGGCGGCGGGCTGTCAATCATGCCCAAGCACGCGTTCGAGTTGTACGACTTCGTGCCCCTGAGCGACTACCTGCGGGTGTCCGAGGCGGTGCTGCGAATCTTCAACCGGTCCGACGAACTGCGCCGCAACCGCGCCAAGGCCCGCATCAAGTTCCTGGTGCATCGGGTCGGGATTGAGCGCTTCCGCGAGATGGTCGAGGCCGAGTTGACCGGCGCCTGGGCGCAGCGCGACTACGACCTGGACGACCTGGTCTTCATCGACAACGAAGAGGCGGAAGCTCCCGAGATGCCGGCCGAGGCGCCGGTAATCCTGGAAGAGGACGCCGACCTGTTCGAGCGCTTCTGCTCCACGAACGTGGCGCCGCAGGTGCAGGCCGGGTACTCGACGATGGAAGTCAAGGTGAACCAGGGCGACCTGAGTCCCGAACAATTCCGCGGCCTGGCGCAGATCCTGCGTGACTACGGCGCCAGCCGGGCGCGAACCACGCACTGGCAGAACATCGTGCTGCGCTGGATTCCGGACAACAGCGTCTACCCCGTCTGGAAGGAATTGCGGGCGCTGGGTCTGGGCAATCCGGGCGCCTACGAGATCAACGACGTGGTGTCCTGCCCCGGTACGGACAGCTGCAAGCTGGGGATCACGTCGTCAATGGGTCTCAACAAGGCCATCCAGGCCAAGGTCGAGGAAATGCACATCCAGGATCCGCTGACGCGGCAGATCCTGATCAACATGAGCGGCTGCCCGAACTCGTGCGGCATGCACCACGTGGGGAACATCGGCTTCCACGGCGCGGCCATCAAGACCGGCGGGCGGCAGGTGCCGGCCTACCACACCTTCATCGGCGGCAACCGCCGCTACGGGTCGCCGATGCGGTTGGGCCTGCTACTGCGGACGCGGGTGCCGGCCAAGCGTGCGCCGACGGTGGTGGAGCGCTTGATCCTGGACTACGAGGAAAGCCGCCTGGCGGACGACGAGTCGTTCAACGAGTACGTTGACCGGCACGACCGGCTGTATTTCGACGGACTGTTGAAGGACCTGGCGCTGCCGCCCGAATACGACGACGAACCGGACCACTTCGTGGACTGGGACCGCGACCGGCTGTATGTGCTGGAACGCGGCGAGGGCGAATGCGCGGTCTGACCCCCGACAAAACGTCCGATCCCGCGCCGACGCCGAGCGGCCAGCGGCTGCTTGCGTCGGCGGCTATCGCTTCACGCGAGCACCCCAGCGGCTGCACGTGTTGTTGTTGCGACTGCACCTGCGCCTGTATACGGGGCGTGGTGGTCTAGGCCTCTCACGCCCGCAAAGTCCTGGCCATGCCAGGCACTTCTCGACGCCGGCCGGGCGTTTGCGCCCCGGCCGCGTGATCAGTCTCCACTGACTACGCCCTAGAACGGCGTCGAGCACCTGAATTCAAGCGAGGGGGCGTTTTTTGCCCCTGTGCCCCCGGAGGTTTTCTCTCAATCGTGAACGTGCAACTTGCCGAAATCGACCTGCGGCGCGAAGGACCGCGGCTGCAGGGCCTGCCCGCCGAGGAGGTGCTGCGCGAAGTCGTGCGCGCCTATGCGCCGGACGTGGCGCTGTCGTGTTCGTTCGGCGGTCCCAGCGGAATGGTGCTGGTGGACATGCTGGCGCGGCTGGACTTGCTGGACGATGTGGAGGTCTATTACCTGGACACCGGCCTGCTCTTCGAGGCCACACACGAGGTCCGCGAGCGGATCGAAGCGCAGTACGGGTTCGAGGCCACGGCATATCACTCGGAGTTGTCGCTTGCGGACCAGGCCGCGCTCCATGGCGCGTCGCTGTGGGATCGAGACCCGGATACCTGCTGCGGGATCCGCAAGGTCGGGCCAAACGCGCGGGCGCTGGCGGACAAGCGCGCCTGGATCACGGGTGTGCGGCGCGACCAGTCGGCGCAGCGGGCGGCGACGCCGGTGATCGAGTGGAACGCGAAGTTCGGGCTGGTGAAGGTCGCGCCGCTGAGCGGCTGGACCGAAGCCGAGATCTGGGACTACATCCGCCACCACGACGTGCCCTACAACCGTCTGCACGACGAGGGCTACCCAAGCCTGGGTTGCGACACGCGCTGCACGTCGCGTCCGCTGCCCGGAGAGTCCCTGCGCAGCGGCCGCTGGCGCGGACTGTCAAAGACCGAGTGCGGTCTGCACGGAAACACCTAGGGATGGTCAAGTCAATGGACTGCAATGGGTTTGCCGCCTACGGGCGGCAGGAACCGGTCGGGGTCACGATCTGGCTGACGGGACTTTCCGGGGCGGGCAAGACCACGCTGGCGGAGCGGCTGACGCCGGAACTGCAACGCCGCGGACACCGCGTGGAGTCGCTGGACGGCGACGTGGTGCGCACGCACCTGAGCAAGGGGCTGGGGTTCACGCGCGAGGACCGCGACGAGAACATCCGGCGAATTGCCTGGGTGGCGGCGCTGGGGACGCGGCACGGAGCGACGATGCTGGTGTCGGCGATTTCCCCCTACAACGAAGGACGCCGCGAAGCGCGCGATCAGATCGGCGAGTTCGTGGAGGTCTACGTGAAGTGTTCGCTCGATCAGTTGATCGAACGCGACCCCAAGGGGCTGTACGCAAAGGCGCTGGCGGGCGAGATCGAGAACTTCACCGGGGTCAGCGATCCGTACGAGGAACCGGTGAGTCCGGAGATCGTGGTGGAGACGGACATGGAATCGGTTGAGGAGAGCGCGGCCAAGATCATCTCCAGGCTGGAATGCCTGGGCTACCTGGCGCCGGTATCCGACTGCGTGGCGGCGGCCTGATGGGCGCCGTGGCAGCGCCCGCGGCGATCGAGCTCACGCCGCGGCAACTGGCGGACCTGGAGCTGTTTCGGGTCGGCGGCTACCGCCCGCTGACCGGCTTCATGACGGAGGCCGAATACAAGGCGGTGCTGAAGGACATGCACCTGCCGGACGGGCAGCCCTGGCCGCTGCCGATTACGCTGGCGGTTGATGCCGAGACGGCGGCGCTGGTGCGCGAGGGGGACCGGCTGGATTTGCTGGACGGGGCCGGGAGCCGTCGTGGCGAGTTGGAAGTCCAGCAGCGCTTCCACTACGACAAGACGGCGGAGGCGCAAGCCGTATACCGAACGACCGACGCCGAGCATCCCGGTGTGGCCGCGCTCTATGCGCAGGGCGAGGTGCTGCTGGGCGGGCCGGTGCGGTGCTTCGGGGAATCGCCGGAGCGGGCGGACGACCCGCGGCACCTGACGCCGTCGCAGTTGCGCGAGCGGTTCGACGCGCTGGGGTGGCGGACGGTCGTCGGGTTCCAGACCCGCAACCCGATCCACCGCGCGCACGAGTACATCCAGAAGGCCGCGCTGGAGATAGTGGACGGGCTGCTGGTGCATCCGCTGGTGGGCGTGACCAAGGAGGACGACGTGCCGGCGGAGGTGCGCTGGCGCTGCTACGAGGTGCTGCTGGACGGCTACTTTCCGCGCGACCGGGTGGTGCTGGCGGCGCTGCCGGCGGCGATGCGCTACGCGGGCCCGCGCGAGGCGGTGTTTCACGCAGTGGTGCGGCGCAATTACGGCTGTACGCACTTCATCGTGGGACGCGACCACGCGGGCGTGGGCGACTACTACGGTCCGCACGACGCGCAGCACATCTTCCACGAGTTCGATGCCGGTGAACTGGGCATCACGCCGCTGTTCTTCGAGCACGCCTTCTGGTGCACGGCCTGCGCCGCGATGGGCTCGGCCAAGACCTGCCCGCACGACGGCGCCAACCACGTGTTCCTGAGCGGCACGCGGCTGCGGGGGATGCTGAGCGAAGGGCAGCGACCGCCGGCCGAGTTCACGCGTCCGGAGGTGGCGGAGGTGTTGGCGGCGGCCTATGCCGGGAGTTGAGCGAAGGGGCGTACGCTTTAGCCACTGACGCAGGCGGCGCGATCGAGGTGCGGCGGTGAAGGCTCGCATCGCGACACGCCGTTCGCCGTTGGCACGGGCGCAGGCGGCGCTCGTGGCCGATCTGCTGGTGGCCGCTAATCCGGGATTGACCGTTGAGTTCGTGCTGGTTAACACCACGGGTGACCGGGACCGGACCAGTCCGATTGAGGCACTGGGCGAGCGGGGCGCATTTGCGCGCGGCGTGCAGGCGGCGCTGCTGGACGGGCGGGCCGACATTGCGGTGCACAGCTATAAGGACCTGCCGACGGCGCCGCTGGCGGGACTGCGAATTGCCGCCGTGCCGGTGCGGGCCGATCCGCGGGATGCACTGGTGAGTCGAGGCGGCAAGCGACTAGCTGAGCTTCCCGGTGGCGCCACGATTGGTACAGGCAGTGCGCGCCGATCCGCCCAGGTGCGGGCTGTGCGGCCCGATCTGCGGGTACATCCGCTCCGCGGCAACGTGGGGACGCGGGTGGCCAAGGTGCAGGACGGGGAACTGGATGCGGCGGTACTGGCGGTGGCGGGTCTGGAGCGCGCGGGGTTGGCCGACGCCATAGCCGAGGTGCTGGCGCCGCCGTCGTTCCTGCCGGCGCCGGCGCAGGGGGCGCTGGCGGTGGAGGTGCGAACCGATGGGCCGGACGTCGAGGCGCTGGTGAAGCGAATCGATGACGCAGAGTCGCGAGCGGTAGTGACCGCGGAGCGGGCTTTTCTGCGTGACCTGCGAGGCGGGTGCACGGTGCCCGCGGGGGCGCTGGCGACCGTGAACGGCGACGAGCTCAGACTGACGGCGGGGCTGTTTGGCGACAGTGAAGACCCGACGCTGACGCTGCGGGGGCGTGAAACCGACGCCGACGCGCTGGGCCGGCAAGCCGCCGCCCGTGTGTTGGCCGCGCGAGGGCAGGAAACGCAGTGAAAGCGCAAGCGGGGACGATCTACCTGGTGGGCGCGGGTCCGGGCGATCCGAAGCTGATCACGGTGCATGGCCGGGAAGTGCTGGAGTCGGCGGACGCGGTGGTGCACGACCGGCTTATTTCGCCGGACCTATTGAAGCTGGCCCGCGCCGATGCGCGGATTGAGGACGCCGGCAAGACGCCGGGCCGGGCTTCTCGGAGTCAGGAAGAGATCAACGATTTGCTGATTGAACTGGCTCGCGAGGGTCTCTCGGTGTGCCGGTTGAAGGGCGGGGACCCGTTCGTGTTCGGCCGCGGCGGCGAGGAAGTGCTGGCGGCGCGAGCGGCCGGGATCCCGGTAGTCGTGGTGCCGGGAATCTCCTCGGCGCTGGCCGGGCCGACCGCGGCGGACGTGCCCGTGACGCATCGCGGGGTCGAGTCGAGTTTCACGGTCGTAACCGGGCACGACGCACTGACAGTTGGCGGTTCCGGGGTGGATTGGGGACGGATTGCGGGCACACCGGGGTCCATCGTGGTGTTGATGGGCGTCGGGAACCTGGGGGCGATTTCCGGGAAGCTGATCGAGGGCGGACGGTCGCCCCACGAGCCGGTGCGCGTGGTGGAGCGCGCCACGCTGCCTGGGCAGCGCGTGCTCTCAGGAACGCTGGCGACCATCGAACAGCTGGCGCAGGAGGCGGAACTGCAGGCCCCGGCGGTGATCGTCGTGGGAACTGTCGCCGGAGTGTTGAACGACTGCGAGACCACGTGAATCGGCCGCGAGTCGTGGTGACGCGGCCGGCGAATGGGCCGGATCGGCTGACGGAACGTCTACAGGAGTTGGGCTGCGAGGTGGTGGCGGCGCCCGCGATCCGAATCGGCCCGCCGCGCAGCTACGAGGCGCTGGACGCGTTGGTGCGCACGCCGGGCAGATACGACTACCTGCTGTTCATGAGCCGGAACGCCGTGCGGTACTACGTGCAGCGCGCGCGTCGCTTTCGTCGTGGCGGACCAGCGGTGCCAACCGGTCCTAAGGTCGGCGTTGTCGGAGCCGCCACAGGCGCCATGGCCGAACGGGCGGGCATCGACCTGACCGTTCGCTCGAATGGTCGAACCGGGGCTGACCTGGCGGATGCCGTAGCCACGGGGGCCTCGCCTGGGGCGCGGGTGGCTATTGTCCAGGCGGAGGATGGACGTGAGGAATCAGCCGAGCGCCTGCGGTCCGCCGGGCTATCGGTCACCCGGGTTCCGGCGTACCGGACGCGCCCGGCCGCGGTACCTCGTGAGATTGTGGCCGCCGTAGGAAACGCCGAGGTCGACGCGCTGGCATTTGCCAGTCCTTCCAGCGCGGTCAGCTTTGCGGTTGCGTTGGGTGGGCTGGCGGCAATTCCGAAGGGCGTCGCGGTTGCTGCCATCGGCCCAACTACCGCGGCGGCCTGTGAACGCGCCGGACGGAGACCGGATGTGATGGCGGCGGCATCAACGGCCGAATCCCTGGCGGAAGCTGTGGTTGGTCAGCTGAGGGGCACGTCGCACAGCAGCCCGTTGAGGTGACCTTGACGTCGGAACTTCTCACCGGACGTAGCCCGCCGACGAGGCTTAGTTCACCTCGTCGCAGAACGGAAGCCCGAGCGCGGGCAGGTCGTGCTGCCGGATCTCGCGCCAGGTGACCGGCGCACAGCCGGTCAAGGCGTTGCCCGACAGGCTCAGCGTCTCCAGGTTGAGCAGGCGGACCAAGGCCGGCGGGATGTCGCCCGTCAGCTGGTTGTGGTCCAGAGTCAGCTGGGTGAGTTGGGTGAGGTTGCCCAACTCGGCCGGGATAGGTCCCTGCAACCCGTTGGTGTGGAGCGTCAGGTCCGTCAGGTGGAACAGCCGGCCGAGTTCCGGGGGGATCGGGCCGATAAGCCGGTTCCCGGCGAGGCGTAGTTCCCTCAGCTTTGACGCGGCGCCGAGGTTGGCGGGGATGGTCCCGCTGAACTGATTGTTTGATAGGTCCAGGGATCGGAGTTCTACCGGGTTGCCCAGCCAGGCGGGGATCTCGCCCTCCAGACGATTGCCGGCGAGATTGAGCGACCACAGCCGCGACAGCCGGATAAACGTCGACGGAATCTCGCCGTGAAGTTGGTTTCCCTCGAGACTCAGACCGGATAGCCGGGGGAGATCCCCCAGCGTGGCAGGAATCTCGCCGCTGAGCTGGTTGTTTGCGAGCCCAAGGCCAGAGAGATCGATCGCGCGACCGAGTTCGGGTGGGATCGGGCCGGTCAACCGGTTGTTTGAAAGCGCCAGAACCGACATACCTTGCGGTTTGCCCAACGAAGCCGGGATCTGGCCTTCGAGCTGATTGTCACGCAGGTGAAGGTGATCCAGGGCGGGGATGTTGCCGAGCGTGGCGGGAATGGTGCCCCGAAACTGATTCCGGTCGAGATGGAGGTCCCGCAGGCGAGGAAAGCTGCCGAGCCAGGCGGGAATCTCGCCCTCGAACTGGTTGTTCGACAGGCTCAGCCTTCGGAACTTGGTCAGATCCTGGAGGCTGTCGGGAATAGTGCCCTCCATCTGGTTGTCGGAGAGATTCAGCCAGTCCAGCTCTTTGGCCCGTCCGAGTCCCGGCGGAATCACGCCCCGCAGCTTGTTCTCCCGAATCTCGATTCCATCGAGGTAACTGAGATCTCCGAGCATGGATGGGAGCACGCCGCTTAGGTTGTTGTTCTTCAGCTCGATGCCAGTTACGCGGCCGTCGCTATTTGTCCACACGCCGTGCCAGGCCTGCAGCGGGGCGCTGCTGAGCCAGTAGCCGCTGTTGTTCCAGGCGGGGCCGCCGGTGGCGTAGTAGAAGGCCTCAAGCGCGGCGCGGTCGCTGGCGGCATTGGTCTCGGCGGGGACCTGGTCGCAGAAGCGCTCGATGAGCTCGCCCAGGTCGTGGCTGGGGATGCGGCGGAGGGTGGGGGCGAGGCAGCCATTGAGGAAGTTCCGGCTGACGCGGAGTTCGCGCAGGTTGGGCAGGGTGCCCAGCGAGGGCGGGACGTTGCCGACCAACTGGTTGGCACTGACATCGACGACGGCGAGCGCGCGGAGGCCGCCCAGGTTGCCGGGGATTCGACCGCCGAGCTGGTTCGCGCTGAGGTCGAGCCAGGTGAGGGCGTGTAGGTTGCTGAGGGTGGTCGGTAGCTCGCCGCTGAGTTGGTTGTTGCTGAGCTGGAGGGACCGCAGGTTGGCGAGTTTCCCGAGCGCGGCGGGGATAGGGCCCTGCAGCTCGTTGCCCGACAGGTTGAGGTGCTCCAGGTGGGGCAGGCGTTCCAGTGGCACCGCAAGTTCGCCGCGCAGCTGATTCCGGGGCAGCGCGAGTTGGATGACACGGCCGTCGGGGGCGGTGGTGACGCCGTGCCAGTCGTTGAGCGGGGCATCGCTGAGCCAGTTCGCGCTATTTGACCAGCCGGCCCCGCCGGTGGCCTGGTAGAGGGCGGCCAGGATGGCGCGTTCGGTGAGGGCGTGGGGGCGGAAGGTCTGCCCGGTGGTCAGCGGTTCGGCGGGGTTGAAGCTGGGGAAGGCCTGGAAGCTCTTGTCGGGGTAGATCAGGTTGCGGACGTCGTCGCCCAGCAGCCGAAGCTTGACGGGTTGGGGGGTGCCGGGATGAAATTCGAGGACGGCGGCCTGGAAGTACTGGCGGATGAAGTTGGGGTTGGCGCCGGGAATCTGAAGGCTGGCGCGGGGATCGAGATCGGAGCGGGCGTCGGACTTGGGGAAGCCGAAGGCCTGGACGCCGCCGAGGGCGTCGAAGAAGTCCAGGAAGCCGATGGGGGTGCCGTCAATGGCGAAATTGGAGACGCGGTGCCCCCAGGGGCCGGCTTCCACGCCGGGCTGCTCGGTGCGCAGGTCGGGTTCGACGCCCAGGTCGATGGAGCCGCCGACCCCGCCGCCGAGGTAGTCCCAGGCCAGGCGCCGTTCCATGCGCCAGGCGCCGGCGCGCTGGTGACAGTCCACGACGCCGCGCTGGTAGTACTGGGTGAGGACACCCTGCCGCTCTTCAAGCACCTCGGAGGTGGGGAAGCCCCAGCGGATCAGATCGCCGGTGGCCTGGTAGTGGGTGAGGAAGCCGCAGGTAACGACCTGATCGCCGACGGTGAGGCGGAGGTCCGGGACGTTGTGGGCGAGGTGGGGATCGGGCTCGGAGAAGGTGGTGCGCAGGACGGTGGCGACCAACTGGGAGGTGGGCGGCGGGTCGTCGGCGACGACGGACGCGGGCACGGCAATGAGCGCCGCCACCACAGCAAGCAGGGACAGCCGAAGGCCGACCAGGATTGAACGATTCACCTCGGTCGGAAACTCAATCTGGTGGAGTCTGCCCGACGGCGGTCAGCATACGTTGAGTCCCTGCGTTCCTCGCCACGCCACCGTGGAACTTCCGAACGTCGCGTTGCCTGGTCGGGCGGCCTAGGACGCGCAGTACGGAAGGTCCAGGTCGCTCAGGTCACTCTCCGGGATCCGGCGCAGGTCCGACGGAATGCAGCCGATGAGTTGATTGCCCGTCAGTCCCAACACCTCAAGGTTTGCCAGGTCGGCCAACGCACCCGGTATAGCGCCGGTGAGCTGATTGCCCTGCAGGTTGAGCGACGCCAGCTTCGCCAGGTCGCCCAACTCGGCAGGGATAGGTCCGCTCAATCGATTGTCGCGCAGGACCAGCGCCTCAAGGTTCGCGGCGCTGCCAAGGGCTGCCGGAATCCGGCCTTCGAGGTCGTTTTCGCTGAGGAACAGCCACTTCAGGTAGGCGAGGTAGCCAAGCCACGCGGGAATCTCGCCGCTGATGAGATTGTTGTGCAGCGTGAGCGCCTGCAGCGACTCCAGGCGGGCGAGCGTGGCCGGAAGCGGCCCTTCGAACCGGTTTTCGCTGAGGGCCAGCCACTGAAGCCTGGCGAGATCCCCCAGCTCCGGCGGGAGCTGACCGCCCAGCAGGTTGTGGTGGACGTTCAGGGACTCCAGGTAGGTGAGGTCGCCAATGGCGGCGGACATCGTCCCCAGCAAGCCATTGTCTATCAGTTCCAACCACACGACCCGGCCGTTGTCGTCGGTCGTCACGCCGTACCACTCGCCGGTGGGCGCGTCGCTCAGCCACTTGTCATTGTTCTTCCAGTCGGGCCCTCCAGCGGCGTGGTAGAAGGCGACGAGCGCTTCCCTGTCCGTGGCCCCGGACGTTTGCCTGGCCGCAGACGAAACGCCCTCGCAGAAGGAAAGTCCAAGTTCCGGGACGTCGTTGTCCGGAACGCTGCGGAGCCCGTCGGGTATGCAGCCGGTCAATGGATTACCGCGCAGGCGAAGCCAGACCAGGGTGCTCAGTTCACCCCACCGGGACGGAATGGTCCCTCGTAGCTGGTTGCCGTCAAGCCGGATCCGTTCAAGCTTCGGCAGGTCTCCCAGCCAGGCCGGCAAAGGGCCTTCCAGCCGGTTGTGCTGCAGGTAGAGCCACTCAAGCTGCGTGAGGCTGGCCAGTGCCAACGGAATCTCGCCGGTGAATTGATTTCCACCGAGCGCCAGCACCGTGAGATTCGTCAGCTGGCCAAGGAACGCAGGGATGGTGCCGGCAAGTCGATTGTGCCCAGCCACAACCACTCCAGGCTGGTGAGCCCGGCGAGTTCGGGAGGGATCTCGCCCTGCAGGTGGTTCTCCGACAGCGATAGCTTCTTGAGGCTGGTCAGGTCGCCCAGCCACGCCGGAATACCTCCGGTCAACTGGTTGTCCCAGAGATACAGCGTTTCCAGCTGCGCTAGCTGGCGCAGTTCGGTTGGAATCCCACCCTCAAGGCGGTTTTGTCGAAGTACCAGTTGCTGCAGGTTGACAAGCCGGCCGATCTCGGGCGGAATCTCGCCTCGCAGCTGGTTATCGCCCAGGTAGAGCGCGATCAGGGCGGTCAAGCCGCCAAGTTCCGGCGAGATTGTTCCGCGCAGCCCGTTGTCCACCAGATTGAGGACGACGACGCGGCCAGTAGCGTCGGTGAAGACGCCGTGCCATTCGCCAAGGGGCGCTTCACTCCCCCAGTTCGTGCGGTCCTTCCACTCGTTGCCGCCGGCTGCGTGGAAGAACTTCACCAGCGCGTCTCGGTCGGAGCGTACGGTCCCGCCGAATTCGCAAACTGGCAGGCCAAGGTCAAAGAGATCATTCGTGAGGACGTACCTGATTTCCCCCGGGATGCATCCGGTCAGATCGTTTCCCGCCAGCCGCAGCGTTGTCAGGTTGCCGAGGTTGGCCAGCGACGCGGGGATCTCGCCCCGCAGCTTGTTCCCGGCCAGGCCAAGCGCGACGAGACCGGTGAGATTGCCCAACTGGCTGGGAATCGTGCCGATCAGATCATTCCGGTCAAGGTAGAGCGCGCGCAGGCCGGTCAGAGATCCCAATTCGGGTGGAATCGCGCCCCGCAGCTGGTTGTCCCAGAGATTCAGTTCGGTGACGCGACCGCTGCCGTCGGTGGTCACGCCGAACCATTCGCCGAGAGGCCGATCGCTCAGCCAATGCTCCGTGTTTGTCCAACCGCGGCCGACCGTGGCGCGATAAAGGGCAACCAGGGCTGCGCGGTCGGCGGCCACGGAAATGCCGTCCGCCTTCCCAGCTCGCGCCGACTGGCCTGGCGTTGGCGTCGCGTGCGGCGTGGCTGCAGGAGCAGAAGCGGCTGGCGGGGTAGGTGTAGAGATGTCGGCGGGCAAGGCTGATGGGGATTCGCCGGCGTGCGGGGTCGCCGTCGTCGCCGATGGTTCCGGGCCGCACGCTGACAGCAGAAGGGCCAGACCAACGGCGGCCAGCAGCCCGTACGTTGCGACAAGCCACGTCCGACCGCTGGTGAGCAGCGCCACGGCGAGCTTTTGGTCTGGGCGGACGGACACGAACATTCCTGCAAGGATCTCGGCATGTGAAATATAGGCGCTCGCAGCGGCCGACCGGTTGCCACCGACCTTCACCCATCCATGAATCGGGACCTGACCGATCGCTATCCGAGCAGGGGACAGGCGAGACAATGGTCGCTGAGGTCGGCGACCTTAGAATCATGTCCCGAGTCTGGAGGACGCGAAGTGTTGCGCGATCGGCTGAGTGAACCGGTGGCGGCCGCTGACGCGGCGGGTGCGCAGCGGCCGCGGCGGTTGCGGCGGTCGGCTGGGTTGCGGCGGTTGGTGCGGGAGACGCGGCTGTCGGTGGATCGGTTGCTGTATCCGATGTTCGTGGTTCCGGGCGAGGGCGTGGAGATCGAGATTGGCTCGTTGCCGGGGCAGATGCAGCGATCGGTGGACCGGATCGGCGCGGCGGCCGGTGAGGTGGCGGACGCAGGGATTCAAGGCGTGCTGCTGTTCGGGCAGGCGGCGGTGAAGTCGCCGGTAGGCGGTGAGGCATCGGCGTCAAACGGGGCGGTGCAGCAGGCGATTGGAGAAATTAAAGCGACCGCGCCGGAATTGGTGGTGTTTACGGATGTGTGCCTGTGCGCATATACGGATCACGGGCATTGCGGCGTGCTGCATGGCCAGACCATCGACAACGACGCGTCGGTGGCGCGAATCGCGGAAGTGGCGCTTTCGCATGCCCAAGCCGGGGCGGACGTGGTGGCGCCGTCGGACATGATGGATGGGCGCGTGGGCGCGATCCGGTCGGTGCTGGACGCGGAGGGATTCTGCGAGACGGCGATCATGGCGTATGCCGCCAAGTACGCCAGCGCCTTTTACGGGCCGTTCAGGGAAGCGTCGGGTTCGGCCCCGGCATTCGGGGACCGTCGCGGCTACCAGATGGATCCCGGCAACGCGCGTGAGGCGCTGCGCGAGGTCGGGCTCGACCTGGACGAAGGCGCGGACATCGTGATGGTCAAGCCCGCGCTGACCTACCTGGACGTCATTGCGCGAGTGCGGGCCGAATACGACGCGCCGGTGGCGGCCTACCTGGTGAGCGGCGAGTTCGCGGCGATCAAGGCGGCGGCCGAGCGGGGCTGGCTGGACGAACGCGCGGCGGCGCTGGAGGCGCTGACGGCGGTGGCGCGGGCTGGGGCGGACATCATCATCACGTACTGGGCGCCCGAGGCGGCGCGGTGGCTGGGCGAGGGACCGACGCACTGACGTCGAGCACGCGCCGCGCCGTTGTGTTGAGCGCGGCGGCGGCGGCGGCGTTTTCACTGGGCGCGCCGCTTTCACGTTTGGCGGCGCCGGTGAGCGCCGCGGAAGTGACGTTGTGGCGGCTGGGACTGGCGACGCTGGTGGCGTTCGGCCTGGCACGGATTTCCGGTGTCTCACTGGCTCACACTCGCGAGCGGCGCACAGCCATCCTCGGGGCAACGCTCTACGCGCATTTCCTGCTGTTTACGCTGGCGGCGCAGACGACGACGACGGCGCACACGTTGGCGCTGGTGTACGGGTCACCGGCGCTGGTGGCGCTGGGGTCGGCGCTAATCCTGCGGGAGCCGCCGCGAGCCATGCAGATCGTAGGCGTGCTGGCGGCGGTGGCCGGGATTGCGATCCTGGTCGGGTTCGAGCCGGCCGAGAGCGGGGCCACGCTGGGCGGAGACCTGGCGGCGGCCGGATCGGGCGCGGCGTTGGCGGCGTACGTACTCGCAGGGCGCTATTACCGTGGCGCGATGCCGCTGCCGGCCTACGTGTTCGCGGTGTACGGCTGGGCGGCGCTGCTGGCGCTTCCGTATGCGGTCGTCTCGTTTGACGCGGGGGCCTACGACGGCGGGCGCATCGTGGCAATCGCGATCCTGGGGCTGGTGCCGCTGGGGTTGGGTCACACGCTGCTGAATGCGGCGCTGCGCAGGGCTCGGGCGACGATTCCAAACGTGATCACAACCCAGGAGGTGACCGGCGGCGTGATCCTGGGCGCGCTGCTCTACGGCGAGATTCCAGGCCCAAGCGCCGTGCTGGGCGCGCTGCTGGCGTTGGCCGGAGTGATCGCCGTGGTCGTATTCGGGCGCGCCGAGCGCAATCCGGCAGCGGGGACCTAAGGCCGAAAGCGCAGGGTTGCCACGGCGCCCTGCGCATCACGCCGCGGGGCGATGTCGAAGGCGCCGTCAAGATTACGTTCCACCAGGTTGCGAACGATCGTGAGCCCCAATCCCTGGTCACGCATGAGGCTGAAGCCGTCCGGCAGCCCGATGCCGTCGTCCTCAATGGAAATGGCCAGGCGGCCGTTGTGCGCTGACGCATCAACGTGGATGTGGCCGGTCGTGCGCCCCGCCATGCCATGCTCCACGGCATTCCACAGCAGTTCGTTAATCACCAGCGCGAATACGGTGGCCTTTTCGGATTGGATGCGGCCGGGTCGCGCTTCAACGGTGATATCGATGCGGCGGCCGCTGGCATTCAGGTCGCCGCGCAGCATGTCGGCCATCGAATCGATGATCTGGTGCACGGTGGTCTGGCCGATGGCGTCCTGGGAGAGCAGGTCGTGGACGCGGGCCATGCCGCCGATGCGGCCGGCACTGAGCTTGAGCAGGGTTGAGGCTTCCTGGGTTTCGGTGCGGCGCGCCTGCATTTCGAGGAGCGAGGCGATGGTCTGCATGTTGTTCTTGACGCGGTGGTGCATTTCCTGGAGGAGGATGGACTTGGTTTCCAGGCCCTGCCGCACTTCCTCGAAGAGACGGGCGTTCTCGATGGCGATCGCCGCGTGATTGGCGAAGGTGAAGGCCAGGTCGACCTGCTCCCGGGTGTATTCGTTGGGGGCGGGGCTGTAGAGGCTGATGGCGCCGACCGCCCGGTCGCGCAGGATCAGCGGCACGCTGAAGAGGGCGCCGTAGCCCTCGGTCGCGATCAGCTCGCGGGTGGCGACCAGGCGGGCGTCGTTCAGCGCGTCATTGACGACCACCGGCGCACGGGTGGAGACGGCCCGGCCGACCACGCCGTCGCCGATGCCCAGGGTGTGCCGGCGGTAGGCGTCGCCCAGGTTGTGGGACGCGACGATTCGCATGCGCCTGCCGTCCTCGTCCAGCTGCCAGATGGCGGCCTTGTCAACGCCGATGAGGTGGGCGGCGGTTTGCGCAATCTGGGCCAGAACCGATGAGGGTTCGAGGTCCGAGGTGAGCGTGCGCGCCAGGTTCTGGACGGTGGTGAGCTGTTCGATCTTGCCGTGCAGGGCGTCGTCGGTCTGGCCGTGGAGGCGGGCGTTTTCAACGGCGATGGCGAGCTGCCCGGCCGTGATCTCGGCGAAACGGGCTTCCTCGTCCGTGAAGTCGCGGAACTCCGGGCTGGCCATGCTCAGGACACCGATAAGGCGTTCGACCGTGAAGAGGACGATGGGAACGACGAGGAAGCTGCGCAGGTCTTCCTCGCCGAGGCCGGGGACGTACTTGAAGCGCGGGTCGCTCCAGGCGTCGCGCACGGCGACCGGCTGCCCCACCTGGGCCGCCCAGCCGATGATGCCCTCGCCGAGGGCGAGCGTGGTCTGGCCGACGGCTTCCGGATTGAAGGCGCGGGTCGCGCTGAGTGTCAGGCGGTCGATGGCCTCGTCGTAGAGGTAGATGGTGACTTCGGAGACGCCCAGGTGATCCGAGACGGACTCGACGGTGGCCAGCAGGACCTCATCCAACTCAAGGGAGGAGTTGATGACGCTGTTGATGCGGTCCAACGCGCGAACGGTATTGTCGAGCAGACGTTCGCGCTCGGTGGGCGTGGCGTTGATGGGAACGATGGCGTCGTACCCCCGGACGAGAGCCTGGACGGCGGCCGTCTGCAGCTGGACAAGCTGGTCGACGACCGCCTCGTGCTGCGATGGCGGCGCATCGCGCAACACTGCGGCGCCCAGCGCACCCATGCGTTCGAGGGCGGTGGCCAGCAGGCCCGAAAGGGAGCCGCCGCGCTCGGCCACCGAGGTGCCGACGGTCTCGATGTGCCGGAGGAATGCGCGGTTGGCGCGCAACTGCAGGAGGAGCCGGCCGGCGTCCAGCATGGAGACGTCCAGCCCGGCGTCGGCCTGATCCGCCAGCCAGCGGGCGAATTGCCGGCCCTGTTCAGTTCCGTCTCGAACGTGGGTCACGCGTCGGCCCTTCCGTCCGCTGCAGTCCGGTCGCGGCGTCCCTGCGCGAAGAGCTTAGGACGGCGAGCGGCGACGCAGAAAGGCCGGCACGTCAACCTCGTCGTCCGCCAGGCCAGCACCTCGCCCGCTCCGCGTGGCCCTGGCGCCCTGGCGTCGGCCATCCCCGGACCGCGAAACATCCGCTGAACGCGAGGCCTCGAACCCGGTGGCAATCAGCGTGACCCGGATTGTCTGGCCCATGCGCGGATCGACCACCGTGCCGAAGATGATGTTGGCATCGGGCGCGGCGACGGCGGTGACGTGCTCCGCGGCGGCGTTGATTTCCGCAATGGCCACGTCATCCGAGGCGGTGATGTTGATGAGTACGCCGCGTGCGTCGTCAATCGAGGTCTCGAGCAGCGGGCTTTCCATCGCCTCGCGCACCGCCCGCAGCGCCCGCTCTTCGCCGGCGGCTTCGCCGACGCCCATCATGGCCGTTCCGGAGTCGCGCATGACCGAGCGGACGTCGGCAAAGTCCACGTTGACCAGACCGGTCGCGGTAATCAGGTCGGTCACGCCCTGCACCCCGCGATGCAGCATCTCGTCCGCCATCAGAAAGGCGTCGGCGAACGCCGTGCCGGCGCTGGCGTATTCCAGCAGCTTGTTGTTGTGCAGCGTGATCAGGGCGTCCACGCGACTTTCCAGTTCGGCGAGACCGTGACTGGCGACCTGAACGCGCCGCGAGCCTTCGAAGGTGAAGGGCACGGTGACGACCGCTACGGTGAGCGCGCCGGCCTCCATCGCACGGTCAGCCAGGACCGGCGTCGCGCCGGTACCCGTCCCGCCGCCCATGCCGGCGGTGATGAACACCATGTCGGCGCCATCAACCAGGTCGGCCAGTTCGTCGCTGCTCTCGGTGGCCGCGCGCTCGCCGAGGCGCGGATCGCCGCCCGACCCGAGGTGGTCGGTGGCTCGGCTCCCGATCAGGAGGCGACGGTGGGCGTTGGACGCCGACAGGTCCTGGGCATCGGTGTTGACGGCAATGAACTCCACGCCGTCGAGTTCAGCGGCCACCATTCGGTTGACGGCGTTGTTGCCGGCGCCGCCGACACCAATGACTCGGATGTCCGTCAGGCCCGGCACGGCATGCCTGGACCCCGCGTCTGGATCCTGCCGCAGGATGCGCGGCACCAGGTTGTCCGGCCGGCGCAAGTCGTCCAGGCGGTCGGGATCAAACCCGCCGCGGTCTCTAGGCGGCACGGGATCGCACCTCCGCGGCCAATGTCTCGTAGGCCTTGACGGCACGCCGCGCGCCGCGATTGGCACTGCCGGCCGCAAAGATTGAGAGGCCGGTACTGGCGGCTTCCAGGATCTTGCTGTTGGTGGGAATGTCGGATTCGAAGACGCTGGCGCCCCAGCGTTCGCGCAGGTATTCGGCCACGGTCTTCTCTTCGCGCAACCGGCGGTCAAACTTGCTGAGGACGATGCCCAGGACCTTCAGGCGCGGGTTGAGGAAGGTCACTTCCTCGATGCTCTCATTCAGCATCTGCAGCCCTTGCAGCGAGAAAAAGCGGGCTTCGGTGGGAATGATGACCCACTCGGCCGCGACCAGGGCGTTGATGGTGAGCACGCCCAGGGACGGCGGGGTGTCGAAAAGGATGTAGTCGTAATCCTTGTCCACGCGCAGCACGTGCTCGCGCAGGCGCAGTTCCCGTCCCAGCTTGGTCTGGAGAGCTGACTCCACGCGGGCAAGATCCGGCGAGGCCGGTACCACGTCCACAATGCCGCCGGCGGGATCGCTGACCCGGTAGCGGGGGAGGTCAATGTCGCGGTTCAGCAGGGCGTCGGCCAGGCTGGCGTCCATCACGCGTTCGACGCCAAACGAGGAAGTGAGGTTGGACTGCGGGTCGCAGTCGATGACGAGCAGCCGGGATCCGGCGCGCGCCAGGGTTGACGCCAGGTTCGACGTGGTGGTGGTCTTGCCAACGCCGCCCTTCTGGTTGGCGATGGCGATGGTCACGGCCATGGGGAGCCTCCACGGAAGCGTCGCCCACCGGCCCCCACGGCGACGATCTGAAGGGATGCTATGCCAGATGCTTTCTGGCAGTCAACATAAGTTTCGACGGAGAGCGCGCCGTTTTCCGATGCTAGCCTCGGCGTATGCGAGCGATAGCCCCGACGACCGACGCTTCCGAGACTCCATCGCTGGCTGTCAACCTCGCGCCCGGTCATCCGTACGGCGTGCGACTACGCGCGCCGGTGCTGACAGCCTCGGGCACGTTCGGCTTCGGCGACGAGTACCGGGATATCGTGGACCTGGCGGCGCTTGGCGCCATCGTCACGAAGACGGTGACGCCGGAGCCGCGCGAGGGCAACCGGACGCCCCGCACGGTTGAGACGCCGTCCGGGATGCTGAATTCAATCGGCTTGCCAAATCCGGGCGGCGAAGGCGCCGTCCGGGAAAAGGCGCCGATCTGGGCGGACTTGCCGTGTCCCGTCGTCGTGAGCATCGCGGCGCACGATCCGGAGAGTTGGACGACGTTAGCCGCCAGATTCGATGGTCTGGACAACGTGGTGGCCATCGAGGCCAATTTGTCGTGTCCCAACGTGGCCGGCGGGCTGGACTACTCGACCGATCCCACGACGGCCGCGGCCACCCTGAAGGCGGTGCGGCGGGGCGTGTCGCTGCCCGTGATCGCCAAGCTCTCGCCCAACGTGACCGACCTTCGGCCCATCGCGCGCGCCGCTGAAGACGCCGGGGCCGACGCGCTCTCGTTAATCAACACCCTGCTCGGAATGGTGATCGATACCGACGCGGCGCTGCCTTTTCTGGGCGCCGGCGCCGGCGGGTTGTCAGGCCCGGCCATCCGGCCGCTGGCCGTTCGCTGCGTCTACGACGTCGCCGGAACGGTTTCGATTCCGGTCATCGGCATGGGCGGCGTGGTGACAACGGACGACGCGTTGCAATTCCTGATGGCCGGAGCGTCCGCCGTGCAGGTGGGTACCGCGACCTTTCGGGAGCCGCGCACGGCGGAGCGCGTTGTGGATGGGCTACGCGGATACCTGGAGCGCCGAGGTCTCGAATCCATCGGCGATGTGGTGGGGCTGGCCCGGCCCGAGTGCGCTAGCGGCTGAAGTGGACCTGGATAACTTCGCCGTCTGAGACCTCGTAGTCGCGCCCGACGCGGCGCAACTGGCCGCGTTCGCGCAGCGCGGCCATCGAGCCGGCGGCGATGAGGTCGTCGGCCGCCACGGCGTCGGCTCGAATGAAGCCAGCGGCCAGGTCCGTGTGGATGGCGCCGGCGGCATCCAGAGCGGTAGCGCCGCGCGGCAACAGCCACGCGTTAAGCGACCTGGTATTGCCGGTGTAGAACGTGATCTGGTCGAGCGCCGTGCGCAGGGCCTGGCCCACGCGGTGAGCAGCCAGGCCGGGGAGGCCGAGATCTTCGCGGAAGGCGGCGGCGTCTTCGTCCGGGAAGTCATCCAGTTCGGCTTCGGTGGCGGCCGCTACCACGCACCAGTCGTCGCGGGCGGCCGCGACGCATCGAGCATTCATGTCCGCGGCGTCATCGTCCGGCGCGTTGCAGACGACGGCGCAGGGCTTGGCGCTGAGCAGGCCGAAGCCACGGAGGCTGACGACTTCCTGGGGTGCGAACCCCTCAAGTACTGGGCGGTCCGCTTCGAGCGCATCGCGAGCGCGGGTGACGACGGAGAGTTGCTCACCTGCCTCGCGACGTTCGATGCGCGGACCGCTGGTCACGCGTTCCTGCAGGCGCTGCTGGGCCGGTTCGAGCACCGCCAGGTCCAGCACGGCCAGTTCGGTGCGCAGGGCGTCGAGACGATCGGCGGCGGCTTTCAGGCCGCCTTCGCCCGAGACGACCAGTAGCAGCGCATCGGCAGTGCGGAGGCGACCGACCCACTCGGCGTTGGGTGGCTCGCCTGCCGCCAGCGCGTGGCCCGGCGCGTGCCAAAGGGTGAACGAAACGGGCACCGTCTGGGCCGCGCGGAAGACCTTTTGCAGATCTTGAAGGCGCCGATCCGGCAGGGACATGGCCCCGGTCTGGACGCCCAGCCGTCCTTGCGGCGCGGCAACAACGTGCCGGCCGACGGCGGCGGCGAAGGCGGCATCGACTCCGGCCTCGAAATCGCCTGCCAGCGCGATTACCGGCACACGACTCCCCTAGTCTGGCGGCTGACCGAACCCGGCGGTGCGGTTGGTATAGTAGTGGCCTACCACTGAGCGGTTGCGTCCCCAGGTACGCTTGTCTCGTGCCATCACCTAAAGAACTCGTCCGTCACCAACGCCGCGCCAAGCAAGTGCGCCGGCAGCGATTCCTGCGCGCCCGTAACGTGAGCACGCGCTCCGCGGTGCGAACGTTCGTAAGGCATGCCCGCGCAGCGATCGAGTCCGGCGACTCCGACGCAGCGGAGGCCGCCATTCGCGAGGCGCAGAGCCGTCTGGACAGCGCCGCGCGCAAGGGCGTCATCCACCGCCGCAAGGCGGCGCGCAGCCTGTCGCGCCTGGTGCGGCAACTGCGAGCGGCGCAAGCCGCCTAAGCGCGAGCCTCGGCCGGCCGCGTGGCCAGCCGCGCGGTCAGAATCTCCAGCAGCGCGTCTTTGTCGCCGCCGGTTGATTTGAGCGCCGCGTCCGTGCGCACGACTTCGGCATACATGCGTTCAATCAGCCGGTCGGACATTCGCCGGGCCTGCTGGGCCAGGTAGCGGCCGCGGCCGGGCGGCGCGCCGGCGGCGCGTGCCACTTGCTGGAAGCTGCCGCCTTCCACCACGACCTGCCGCGCCGCCGCCAGTTGGCGAAGCGAGCGGGTCACGTCGGCCAGAATCATCTCGTGCGGCGTGCGCAACGCCAGCATGTCGTGCAGCACCCCAAGCGCCTCGGCGCCGCGCCGGTCGGCCAGGGCGTTCACGTAGTCCCAGCGGGCGTGTTCGCCGATGGTGGCGCAGGCGGCGTTTACGTCGCGTTCGGTTATCTCGCCATTGAAGCCGACATAGGCCGCCAGCTTTTCGACTTCGCTAATGAGCAGCCCGGCGTCGGACGTCATGAGCTCCACCAGGCGAGCGGCGGCGTCTTCGGAGATGCTTACTCCAGCACGTCGCGCCTCGGAGCGAACGAATCTCACGGCCTCGGCGTCCCGCAACGGTCCGAACTGTTGAACACGAGCGCCGTTCTGCGTAAGCGCGTTGAAAGCCTTCACGCGCGCGGCGGTCCGCCGGTCGCCCAGGTCCAAATACACTGAAACAGCCAGGTCGCAGGTGTCGGTGGCCGGGTCGTTCTTGCGGGCATCGCCAAACGCGGCGAGCCACTGGATGAGCTTTCGAGCCTGTGGCCCGCTGGCCGGGGCACCGTCCAGAAAGACCCTTCGCCGCTCGCCGAACATCGACACCGCACCACAGGCGGCGTTGAGGTCGGCGGGCCCGGCCCGCGCACCGTCCAGACGGGTATAGGCCAGGTCGCCTGGAGCCGGATGGCCCAGGACCGCCTCTACGGCATTTCGCAAGCGCGGGTCGCGCCCACCCAAGAAAACAAACAGCACGGGTTCAGCCTACGGACGGTTCGGCTGGTCGGCCAATCACCGGGAGCCCGCGCGCGTTGACACGGGGGACTGGCACACTCAATCCTGTTGGCCAGACTGAACGCCCGCGCGGGCGCGGGTTCCGACTCTTCTCACTGGAGGTTCCATATGAGCGCCGACTCCGCCAACGGCGCGATCGAGCAGTCGTTTGCTACCCAGCACGCCGGTTCGGCGGCGCTGCGCGCGCGGGCGTGCGAGGCGTTGGCCGGCGGCGTGGCGCACGACACTCGCATCCAGGCGCCCTTTCCGATTATGACCGCGCGCGCCAAGGGGGCGCGCAAGTGGGACGTGGACGGCAACGAGATCGTGGACTACACGATGGGCCATGGCGCGTTGATCCTGGGACACGGGCACCCGGTGGCGGTGGACGCGGCGCGGGAGCAGCTGGAGATTGGGACCCACTACGGGGCCGGCCACGAGCTGGAGATTCGCTGGGCAGAACAGATCAAGCGACTGAAGCCCAGCATCGAGCGGGTGCGGTTCCACTCGTCGGGCACCGAGGCGACGCACATGGCCATGCGGCTGGCGCGTGCGCACACGGGACGCGACCGCATCGTCAAGTTCCAGGGCCACTTCCACGGCTGGCACGACTACGCGACCGTGGCAGTCGAAGAGCCGTACGACATTCCGACGTCCGCCGGCGTTCCGGCGGCCACCCAGGGGACCATCACCGCGCTGCCGACGGACCTGGACCTCGTTCGCGCGGAACTGTCCATGGGCGACGTGGCCGCCGTGATCGTGGAACCCAGCGGCGCCGGCTGGGGCGCGCTCCCCATCGCGCCGACCTTCATCGAGGGCCTGCGTGACCTGACGACCGAGCACGACGCCGTCCTGATCCTGGACGAGGTCGTGACCGGATTCCGCATGTCGTCTGGCGGGTTCCAGGTGATGGCCGGCGTCACACCGGACCTGACCACCATGGCCAAGATCGTGGCCGGCGGCCTGCCGGGCGCGGCCGTGGGCGGTCGAGCCGACATCATGGACCGCCTGGAGAAGCGCGGCGACCCGGCCTGGGACCGCGGTCAGCGCATCGCTCACCCCGGAACGTATAACGCCAATCCCGTCTCGGCGGCAGCCGGGACGGCGGTGCTGGACTTCCTGGCCGGCGGCGCGGTGCACGCGCACATCGACGTGCTTGGCGAAACGTTGCGGCAAGGCCTGCAGGAGGCGTTCGACCGCCATGACGTGGGTGCGCTGGTGTACGGCGAGACGTCGTACTTCCACATCAGCCTCAGCGGCCAGCCGGCCAAGAGCGGCCTTGGCGGGGCTGCCGGCGACGCGTTGGGCCAGGCTCTCCTTAATGAGGGCGTGCATCTGATTTCCGGCGGTGGCTTCACGAGCGCGGCGCACACGGAAGCGGACATTGAGCAGACCGTGGCGGCCTTCGATGCGGCGATTGGGGCCGTGGCCGCCGAAGGTCTCTTCGACAACTGAGCATGAAAGGGATTCCGGACCCATGAAAATCGAAGGCAAGCTGGCGGATCTGGGCATTGAGCTCCCGTCCCCATCGATCCCGCCCACCGCGCCGCTGAAGCCGTGGAACATCAGCGGCAACCTGGTGTACCTGTCGGGAGCGGGGCCGGTGGATGCCTCGGGCGCCACGCCGGTGGGCAAGGTCGGGCGCGATTTCGACACGACCGAGGCGGCCGACTTCGCCCGCTCGATCGCCGTGGCCCATCTCGGCGCGCTCAAGGAGGCGCTTGGCGACCTGGACCGAATCCTCCAGGTTGTCAAGGTGCTGGGCATGGTGAATTGCACCGAGGACTACACCGATCAGCCGCTGGTGATCAACGGCTACTCCGAGTTGTTCGTCGAGCTCTGGGGTGAAAATGGCCGCCACGCCCGCTCCGCCGTGGGTATGGCGCAGCTACCGGGCGGCATGCCGGTCGAAATCGAGGCGATTCTCGAGTTCATGTAGGGGCCGGCCGCCCGCAGCTACAGGTTTGAAGGCTGGTTGGGAGGCTGGCGAGGTCCGCGCGTGAACGCGTCGTCCTGAGCCCAGTCCACGGCCACCTCCGCTGGGACCGGCGTACGCCCCCGGCGCAGATTCGGCACCGGCACCAGCACGTACCCGTTGTCGACGCCAAATTCCAGGATGCGCTTGGTGAGGTGGACATCCTGGGCGCAGTAGTCGATCACCCGCCGGCGGTCCTCGGGCCGCCCGGTGCGCCACAGGTGGACGGCCTCGGTGCCGTCGCTGAGCGACTTGGCTTCCCCGAACATCGCCCCGGCAATGTCCTGCAGTCGCATGCCCTTGCGGCGGCCGGTGACGGACTGCAACTCCAACAAAACGTCAAATGACCGCTCACGTAAAGCCGATACGTCGCCATACGCCGACAGCACTGTCAGGTCGAAACGCCGCGAGTTGAACCCAACCACGCGCGGATGCTCGGCCAGGTAGTCGATCAGGTCCTGCGCGTCGGGCTCCCGCCAGACGTGCTGCTGCCCGTGTTCGTCGATGGTGACGCCGACCGCCAGGCCGAAGTCCTTGATATTGCGCCAACCGCCGCGCACCTCGTGGCTCAGGTACAGCGTTTCCAGGTCAAAGACGACGTAACGGCCGTCGCCTGAAGATGGATCAGGGCGTGCGCGCATTGCGCATTATGCGCAGGCTTTTCCGGGGAGGGGCCAGTCGTGGCGCAAACGGAAGGAACACCACCGGACGTACAGACGCGGCACTGTATAGTCGGGCGCCACAGCGGAAAGGGGATCGCCACGCTCCGCGGCTGCTTTCCGACGCGAGGCGGCGCGCTGGCAGCAAATGCCCGGGTAGCGACGCCGAATCAATGCCCGTAACGGTTCGCGAGGCCGAGCGTCGCGTGCGGGCTGCAGGATGGATACACGTAGCGACCCGTGGCAGCCATCGGCAGTACAAACATCCGCATCGCCCGGGGCGAGTGACGATTCCCGGAAAGATGAGCGACGAACTGAATCCAAAAACGTGGGCATCCATCCGAAGACAGGCAGGGTTGGAGAGGTGACGATGCAATACGAGGTCATCATTGAGGCTGGCCCTCGAAACTACTCAGGGTATGCACCCGCCGTGCCCGGCTGTGCAGCCACCGGCGATACGGCGGAAGAATGTCGCCGCAATCTGCGGGAGGCGCTCGAGTTTCATCTTGAAGGGTTGCGTGAGGACGGCCTTCCAATCCCGGTGCCAGATACCGTCGAGGTGTCGATACCGGCCTAAGCCAGCTCGATTTGGACCGTGGCGCAAGCTGCTCCGCAACTCAACACGACCCACTTCCGAATTCCCTTGCCGCTGGCGCTGGGCGTTGTTACGGTTGCGCTGTGCGCATTGCGTGCTTGGCTGATCGTGCCTGTCGCGGTTCCGAGTCACAATGCACACGACGCAAAGGTGTTGACGGGGAGGAGTAGGCCTCCCGAGAACCCCGAGCGAGCCGGAGATGGTGTGAGCCGGCGGGTTCTCAAGGCCGAAGGTCGCCCCCGAGCCGACCGGTTGAAGGGTTTCCCTGCTAGGCCGGTCCGGTGCCCGCCGTGATCGGGTAACGAAGCGGTTCGGTCGTCCGGCCGGGCAAGCGGGGTGGTACCGCGGGTTACAGCCCGTCCCTGTGAGGGACGGGTTTTTTGTTGCCGGACATCCGGCCGACGCGAAGGACATGGAGCGATGAGACGCAGCACGCACAGGCGTGACGTTGCGCGCGCTCGGATCTACGCGGTCGCGGTACCCGACGGAGACGCCGCCTAGCCGCCGTCTCCGCGCTTCCCCCAGCAGATACGACGACACCTTCTTCCACGACTCTTCAGGAGACCCACGACATGTCCGCGATCAACGGCCAATCCACCAACGGTTCCACCGCCACGCCCAAGACGCCGCGTACCGGCGGCGAGGTGGTGTGCGATGCCATGCTCGCCGCAGGCGTCGACGTCATCTTTGGGATGCCGGGCGGCGCCTCGCTGCCGTTCTACGACTCCCTCTACCACTACCAGGACCGCATCCGGCACGTGCTGATCCGCCACGAGCAGGCCGCCGGCTTCGCCGCCAACGGCTACGCGCGTGCCACCGGCAAGGTCGGCGTGGCCACCAGCACATCGGGGCCGGGCGCCACCAACATGGTCACGTGCATGGCCAACGACATCATGGACTCGGTGGGCGTGGTCTACATCACCGGCCAGGTGGCCCGTCCGGCCATCGGCTCGGACGCCTTCCAGGAAGCCGACGTCACCGGAATCTCCATTCCGATCACCAAGCACAGCTACCTGGTGATGGACGTGGACGACCTGCCGCGCGTGATGTCGGAAGCCTTCCACCTGGCCTCCACCGGCCGCCCGGGCCCGGTCCACGTCGACATTCCCAAGGACGTCTTCCTGGAAACCACCACCGAGACCGCGCCCGACCAGGTGAACCTGCGCGGCTACCGGCCGTCCAAGGTCGGCAACGCCCGGATGGTCCGCAAGGCCGCCGAGGTCATTAACGCCGCCGAGCGCCCGATCATCATGGCCGGACACGGCATCGACATATCCGGTGCCGCCGACGAGCTAATGCAGCTCGCCACGCGCGGCAGCATCCCGGTCGTCAGCACGCTGCATGGGGTGGGCACCTTCCCCGAGACCCATCCGCTCTCCTTCGGGATGCTCGGCATGCACGGCCTGGCCTACGCGAACTTCTCCATGCGCCAGACCGACTGCATCATCGGCCTCGGCACCCGCTTCGACGACCGGGCCGTGGGCAAGGAGGACGAATTCGGACCGGGCGCCAAGGTCGTGCACATCGACATTGATCCGGCCGAGATCGGCAAGGTCCTGGAGACCGACGTGCCGATCGTCGGCGACCTGAAGCTCACCCTGCAGAAGCTGTTGCCGTTGATCGAATCGCGCGATCGCACGCCCTGGCTGGACCAGATGAACGGCTGGCGGCGCGACCATCCGTCGCTGAAGATTCCCGACAGCCCCGACTCGGTGCTGCCGCAGGAAGTCGTGCGAGCGATCTACGACATTTCCGGCGGCGAGGCGCGCGTAATCGCCGACGTGGGCCAGAACCAGATGTGGGCATCGCAGCACTTCTGGTACGAGCGCCCGCGCATGTTCTTCAGCGCCGGCGGCCTGGGGCCGATGGGCTACGCCCTTCCGGCCGCCATGGGCGTCAAGCTGGCTGACGAGTCGCAGGACGTCTGGTGCGTCACCGGCGACGGCGGCCTGCTGATCAACATCCAGGAGTTCAACACGCTGGCCGCCGAGGGCATCAACGTAAAGGTCGCCGTGCTCAACAACGCGCACCTGGGCATGATCCGCCAGTGGCAGGAGTTCTTCTACGAAGGCCGCTACATGGGCGCCTTCCTGGACAATCCCGACTTCGCCAAGGTCGCCCAGGCCTTCGGGCTGCACGGCGTGGGCACCAGCTCGCGCGATGAGATGCACGACGCCATCGCCATGGCCCACGAATACGACGGCCCGGTGGTGCTGGACCTGCACGTGGACCGCGTGGAGAACGTCTACCCGATGATCGTGCCGGGCACCGGCGTGAACAGCGTGATCGAAGACCCGCGATGAACGGGGCGCCTGAAACCCATACGCTGGTCGCCACGGTGGCCGACCATCCTGGTGTCCTGACCCGCGTGGCCAGCCTGTTTCGCCGGCGCGGCTTCAACATCGCCAGCCTGGCCGTCGGGCATTCCGAGGAGCCCGGCTACTCGCGCATGACGATTGCCGTCGAAGGCTCGGCGGAGGAAGTCAAACAGTGCGAGAAGCAGCTCTATAAGCTGGTCGAGGTCGTCTCCGTGCGGAATCTGACCGGCGCGCCGGCGGTTACGCGTGAATTGGCCATGATCAAGGTGCGCGTGAAAGCCACCGAGCGTCCCGGTCTGGCCGAGATCACCGACATCTTCCGCGGCGAAATCGTGGACGTGAGCAAGTCGTCGATGATCGTGCAGATGACCGGCGCGCAGTCCAAGATCGACCGGTTCCTGGACGTGATTACCGAGTACCCGATCGAGGAGATTTCCCGAACCGGCGTGATCGCCATCGCTCGCGATGACGTCGGCCCCCGGAATGGACGTGCGCGTGGATAGCAAGGTTCTTTACGAGGCCGACATTACGGCCGACGAGTTGCAGGGCAAGCGGGTCGCGGTCCTGGGTTACGGCAGCCAGGGGCACGCGCACGCGCTGAACCTGCGCGACTCCGACGCCGACGTGGTCGTCGGTCTGCGCCCCGGCAGCCCCTCGCGCGCCCGCGCCGAGGCGGAGGACCTGCTGGTCCTTGACGTTTCCGAAGCCGTGGACGCCTCCGAGGCCGTCATGCTGGCCCTGCCCGACCAGGATCAGCCGCAGGTCTACGAGGAGCAGATCGCGCCGGTGCTGCGGTCGGGTCACATGATTCTTTTCGCTCACGGTTTCAACATCCATTACGGGCAGATCAATCCACCCGACAATGTGGACGTGGCCATGGTGGCGCCCAAGGGTCCGGGGCACGTCCTGCGCGACCTGTTCGTCGAGGGCGTGGGCGTTCCGGGCCTGGTGGCGGTTCACCACGACGCCACCGGCCGCGCGCGTGACGTCGCGCTCTCGTACGCCAAGGGCATCGGCTGCGCCAAGGCCGGCCTGATCGAGACCACCTTCAAGGACGAGACCGAGACCGACCTGTTCGGTGAGCAGGCCGTGCTGTGCGGCGGCACCACCGCGCTGATCAAGAACGCGTTCGAGACCCTGGTGGACGCTGGCTACGACCCGCGCCTGGCCTATTTCGAGTGCCTGCACGAGCTCAAGCTGATCGTGGACCTGATCTACCAGGGCGGGATCAGCTACATGCGCTACTCGATCAGCGACACCGCCGAGTTTGGCGACCTCGTCTCCGGGCCGCGTGTTGTCGACGAGAACTCGCGTAAAGCCATGCAGGGTATCCTCGAGGACGTGCAGAACGGCGAGTTCGCGCGCCGCTGGATTCTCGAGAACCAGGCCGGTCGCCCGGCGTATAATGCACTTCGGAATCGCGACCTTGAGCACCCGGTTGAGGTGGTGGGTCGCGAACTCCGCAGCATGATGGACTGGCTCCCCAAGACGCGCGAATGAACGGCAGGTAACGCACGACCGATGCGAATGTTCCTGGTGACCTCTCGGCTCGCGCTTCCCGGCCCCTCCCACTAGCGGAGGGGAATCCCGGGATATCCCGCGGCCGCCTCCGCGGCCGCCCATGACCTAGCTGAGGAAGCTGTCACCATGCGGAACGTCCGCATCTTCGACACCACCTTGCGCGACGGCGAGCAAGCTGCCGGCGGCGCGCTGACCATCGACGAGAAGCTGGAAATCGGGCGTCAACTGGCCCGCTTGAATGTTGACGTCATCGAGGCCGGGTTTCCGTTTACCTCGCCCGGCGACTTCAGGGCCGTGGACCTGCTGGCCCGCGAACTTCGCAACGTTGAAATCGCCGGGCTGAGCGGCTTCAAGCGCGAGCAGATCGACACCACCTGGGATGCGCTGAAGGCGGCGGCGCGGCCGCTGCTGCACATCGTGATTTCCACCAGCGACATTCACCTGCAACATCAGTTGCACGAGCGTCGCGAGGTTGTGCTTGACCTGACGCGCGACTCCGTGGGCCACGCGCGCACCCTGACCGATCACATCGAATTTTCGGCCATGGACGCCACGCGGTCCGACCTGGACTTCGTCAGCGAAGTCTTCAGCGTCGCCATCGAATCCGGCGCGACCGTTGTGAATTTCCCCGACACGGTCGGCTACGCCCAGCCGGCCGAGTTTGCGGAAATGGTCAGGTACGTGATGGACCAGACGCGCGGCATCGAGGACGTCGTGCTGTCCGTCCATTGCCACGACGACCTGGGCCAGGCGGTGGCCAACTCGCTGGCGGCCGTCAAGGAAGGCGCGGCACAGGTCGAGTGCACGATCAACGGCGTCGGCGAGCGCGCCGGCAATGCCTCGCTGGAAGAAATTGTGATGGCGCTGCGTACGCGCGGCGACTACTTCGAGGCCGACACGCGGCTGGTCAGCACCGAACTGGCGCGCAGCAGCCGCCTGGTGTCCAACTACATGGGGATGGTCGTGCCGCCCAACAAGGCCGTCATCGGCGCCAACGCCTTCGCGCACGCGTCCGGCCTGCACCAGGACGGGATGCTGAAGGAGCGCACGACCTACGAAATCATGGACCCGTCGGATGTCGGGCTGGACGAGAGCAGCATCGTCCTGGGCAAGACCTCGGGCCGGCACGCGTTCCGCGACCGCCTGAAGCGGATGGGATACCGGCTGGCCGACGACGAGTTCCAGGCCGCCTTCCAGGCCTTCAAGGAGATCGCCGACCGCAAGAAGACGATCACGGATCGTGACCTCGAGGCCATCGTGCAGAACGAGCAGCGCCGTGCCTTCCACCAGACGTTCGAGCTGCTGCACGTGCAGGTCAGCACCGGCACCGGCGCCATGCCGACTGCCACCGTGCGGCTGCGCTCGGACGACGGCGAGGAGCACGTCGACGCCGGCATCGGCACAGGTCCCGTGGATGCGATCTATCAGGCGATCAATCGCCTGGTGAAGGTGCCGAATCAGCTCACCGAATTCTCGATCAACTCCGTGACCGAAGGCATCGACGCCATCGGCGAGGTGACGATCCGCATCGAGAGCAATGGCAAGACCTTCAGCGGGCACGGCGCTGACACCGACATCCTGGTCGCCAGCGCCCAGGCCTACGTCAACGCGTTGAACCGCCTGATGGCCGGACTTGGCAAGGGCTGGTCGACGACCCCCGAAGCCACCTTGCTGGCCGACGCTTCGGGCGTTCCCGGAATCTAGGAGACGACATGGGCCAAACGCTGCTCGACAAGGTCTGGGACGCCCACACGGTGCGCGAGTTGCCCAATGGGCAGACTCAGCTGTTCATCGGCTTGCACCTGGTGCACGAGGTCACCAGTCCACAGGCGTTCCAGATGCTGGCGGAACGCGGGCTGTCGGTTCGCTATCCCGACCTCACCTTCGCCACCGTGGACCACATCATCCCCACGGACGAGTCCACCCGCCCCTACGTGGATGGGATGGCCGAGCAGATGTTCGTGGCGATCGAACAGAACGTGGAACAGACCGGAATTCCGTTTTTCGACCGCTCCACCGGCCGCCAGGGCATCGTGCACGTCATCGGACCCGAACTCGGCCTGACCCAGCCTGGTATGACGATCGCCTGTGGCGACAGCCACACCAGCACGCACGGCGCCTTCGGTGCCATCGCCTTTGGCATCGGCACCTCCCAGGTGCGCGACGTGCTCGCCACGCAGACCATCTCCGTGGCCAAGCCGCAGTGCCGGCGCATAACCGTCAACGGCAAGCTCGCCGACGGCGTGTTCGCCAAGGACGTCATCCTGGCCATCATCGGGCGGCTTGGCGTGCAGGGCGGGGTCGGCTTTGCCTACGAGTACGCCGGCGATGTCTTCGACGCCATGTCCATGGACGAGCGCATGACCGTCTGCAACATGTCGATCGAGGGCGGCGCGCGCGTGGGCTACGTGAACCCCGATGCGACCGCCTTCGACTACCTCCAGGGACGCGAGTACTCGCCCAAGGGCGAGGAGTTCGACAGCGCCCGCCAGTGGTGGACCGACGTGGCCTCGGACGGCGACGCCGCGTACGACGACGAGGTCAAGATCGAGGGCGAGTCGATCGCGCCGATGGTCACCTGGGGCGTCAACCCCGGACAGGTTGTGGGCGTGGACGACCTCATCCCGTCGCCCGAAGACGTCGAGGGGCTGGACCGCCGCTCGATCCAGGACGCGCTGGACCACATGAAGCTCGCGCCGGGCGCGCCGATTGCCGGCACGCCGATTGACGTGGCCTTCGTCGGATCCTGCACCAACAGCCGTATCTCCGACCTGCGCGAGGCCGCGCGAGTGGCCGAAGGCGGGCGCGTGCCCGCGCACGTCAAGGCGCTGGTGGTGCCGGGGTCGCAGCAGGTGAAAACCGAGGCTGAGGCCGAGGGCCTGGATGACATCTTCCGCGCCGCCGGATTCGAGTGGCGGGACGCCGGCTGCTCCATGTGCCTGGCCATGAACCCGGACAAGTTGGTGAACGACCAGGTCTGCGCCTCGTCCAGCAACCGCAACTTCAAGGGCCGCCAGGGCAGCCCGCTGGGCCGGACCCTGCTAATGAGCCCGGCCATGGTGGCCGCCGCCGCGGTCGCCGGTGAGGTGACCGACGTGCGCGCAATGGCCGCGGGCTGAGGGAGGCGACCGATGAGTGACGACGGACGCATTACCCACGTCGCCGGAACCGGCGTGCCGGTGCGCGGCAACGACATCGACACCGACCGCATCATCCCGGCCCGCTATCTGCGCGAGATCACGTTCGAGACGCTGGGACCGCACGCGTTCGAAGACGACCGCAAGCAACTCAACGGCAAGCACCCGTTCGACGACGCGCGGTTTGAGGGTGCGAGCGTCCTGGTCGTCAACCGAAACTTCGGTTCGGGCTCCAGCCGCGAACACGCCCCGCAGGCCCTGATGCGTGGAGGCATCAAGGCCATCGTCGGCGAGAGCTTCGCCGAGATCTTCTTCGGCAACTGCACCACCATCGGCATTCCCTGCCTGACCCTTCCCGCCACCCAGATCGAGTCGCTGCAAAGCCTGATCGAGGAGGCGCCCGAGACGGCGCTGGAAATCGACGTTGGCAGCGGAACGATCACGGCCGGGCAGGCCACCTACCAGGCCGAGCTGCCGGCCTCCGTCCGCGAGGCCTTTGTCAGCGGCGAGTGGGACGCTCTCTCGTCGCTGCTGGAGTCCGACGATGCCATCAGCGCCGTCCACGACCGGTTGCCCTACATCACCGGCTGGCCCGCTCGGTGAAGAACTGGCGCATCGTCGTCACCCCGGGCGACGGCATCGGGCCTGAGGTGATGGCGGCCGGCGCTGCGGTGCTGGACCACACCGCCTCACGCTTCGGCGTGGGTGTCACGCAGTTGGAACGCCCGCTTGGCGGCAACAGCATCGACCGCTTCGGCGAGCCCTGCACCGACGAGGTCTTTCAGGACGCCCTTGACGCGGACGCCGTATTGCTTGCAGCGGTGGGCGGTCCGAAGTGGGAAGACCCGCACGCCGAGTTCACCCCGGAGGAAGGGGTGTTGCGGCTGCGCAAGGGCCTGGAACTCTATGCCAACGTTCGCCCGGTGCACGTCTACGACGCCCTGGTCGACCAGTCGCCGTTGCGTCCCGAGGTAGTTCGCGGAACTGACATGGTCATCCTGCGCGAGCTGATCGGCGGGCTGTACTTCGGCCAGCCCAAGGAGATGCGCTTTATCGGCGGCGAGCGCGGCGCCGTGGACACCCTGGCCTATCGCGAAAGCGAAGTCCGCCGGATTGTCGAGCGCGCCTTCGAGTGGGCGGCCGGCCGCCGGCGCAAGGTGTTGTCGGTCGACAAGTTCAACGTGCTGGTCACTGGACGTTTCTGGCGCGACATCGCCAACGACGTGGCGGCCCGGCACCCCGACATCGAATACGACACCATGCTGGCCGACGCCTTCGCCGCGGCCCTGGTTCGCCAGCCGACTGAATACGACGTCATCGTGACCGAAAACACCTTCGGAGATCTGCTGAGCGATGAGGCCGGCGTCTTCACCGGCTCGCTGGGCATGCTGCCCTCGGCCAGCCTGGGCGACGAAGGGCGGGCGCTCTATGAGCCGGTCCACGGCAGCGCGCCGGACATCGCTGGCCAGGGCATTGCCAACCCGTTGGGTACAATCCTCAGCGTGGCGATGCTGTTTCGCCACACGTTCGACCAGCCGCAGGCGGCCGCGGCAATCGAGTCGGCCGTCGAATACACACTCAACGACGGGTTCCGAACGCCCGATATTGGCGAGGAGGGTGCGCGCCTCGTGGACACTCAGTCCATGACCGCGGCGGTCATTGCCCGCATCGAGGGCCCCGCCGCCGGCTGACAGGCGTCTTCAACGTCTTGCGGGAGGCCGGCGAGCCGACCCGCGCGTAACCGAACCAGTTCCCGCCGAGGCTTGACCGATTCCGATGCAACTCTCGCTCTACGACACGACCCTGCGCGACGGCGCGCAGACGGAAGGCATCTCCTTCTCGACCGAGGACAAGCTGCGCATCGCCCAGCGGCTGGACGCCTACGGGGTCCACTACATCGAGGGCGGCTTCCCCGGCTCGAATCCCAAGGACCGCGACTTCTTCCGCCGCGCCGCCGAAATCTCCTGGAAGCAGGCCCGCATCTGCGCCTTCGGCGCCACGCGCTACAAGGATCGCGACGTGGCCGACGATCCCACCGTGGCCGCGCTCCTGGCCTGCGAGACCCCCGCCGTAACCATCGTGGCCAAGTTCTCGCGTTTCCAGGTCGAGTCGGTCCTGGAAACCACCACCGACGAGAACCTGGCGATGATTCGCGACACGGTCGCGCACCTGAAAGCCGCCGGACGCGAGGTGATCGTCGACGCCGAGCACTTCTACGACGGTTTCAAACAGGATCCGATCTACTCGCACGCCTGCGTGGAGGCCGCTGCCGGGGCGGGTGCCGACTGGATCATCTGCTGCGACACCAACGGCGGCGCCCTGCCGGCCGAGGTCAGTGAAGCGACGCGAGCGGCCCGCGCGTGGACGACCGTTCCCATCGGCGTCCACATGCACAACGACGCCGACCTGGCCGCCGCCAATTCGCTCGCCGGCGTGGCGGCGGGCGCCCTGCAGATTCAGGGCACCGTCAACGGCTTCGGCGAGCGCTGCGGCAACGCTAACCTCACCACCCTGATCCCGACCCTGCAACTCAAGCTCGGCCACCAGTGCGTGACGCCCGAGCAACTCCGGCAAACCACCGAGCTCTCCCGCTACGTCGGCGAACTGGCCAACACCCCGCCCAGCGCCTTCATGCCGTATGTCGGCCTCAGCGCCTTCGCGCACAAGGCCGGCTATCACGGCAGCGGCATGCGCAAGCACGCGCAGGCCTACCAGCACATCGACCCGGCGGCGGTCGGCAACGAGCGCCGAATCCTCATTTCCGAACTTGCCGGCCGCAGCAACATCGCCGAACGTGCCCGCGGCCTGGGCCTCAGCACCGACGACGCCGGTGTGAGCGAGGCGCTGGCCAAGGTCAAGGACCTCGAAGAACGCGGCTACCAGTTCGAGGGCGCCGAGGCCTCCTTCGAGCTACTGCTTCGCCGCCTGCGCGCCGATTACCACTCGCCGTTCGAATTCGTCGACTTCCTGGTGCTGGCCGAAACCCGCGGCGGCCGCGAGATGCTCTCCGAAGCCATGGTCAAGATCCGCGTCGGCGAAGAGATGTTTCACACCGCCGCCGAAGGCAACGGCCCGGTCAGCGCGCTGGACCACGCCGCCCGCAAGGCGCTGGAACGCTTTTTTCCCGCGCTGCAGGAGGTGCACCTGGTCGACTACAAGGTCCGCATCCTCGACTCCGCCTCGGCCACCGACGCCAGCGTGCGCGTGCTCATCCAGTCCACCGACGGCTCACGCGAATGGGGCACCGTCGGCAGTTCCACCAACATCATCGAGGCCTCCTGGCTGGCCCTCAAGGACAGCTACGAATACGCCCTGCTGGAGAACGGAACGAGCAGCGCAGGCTGATGCCCGCGAGGCTCAAGGCTAGAATGGCCGCAGTGATCCAACGTACATAGTCGGGCGGGTCAGGAGTCCACGGCGTGACGCCGGACTTGATCGGAATACTAAGCGTGGGCGCGGCGCTGGCGGCGCTGATCGTCGCCGCGACGATACGGCTCAGCGGCCGTATGGACCGGCTTGACGAACGCCAATCCGCTGTTGAAGCGCGACTCGCCGTGTTGGAAGCACGGCAGGCATCACTGCAATTGCAGTACACGGACCTGAAGGCTCAGTTTGCAGACGTGCGGACCTCATTCGCGTCCTTGGATTCACGCCTGGCGGCTATGGAATCCCACATCGCCACGTTGCAAACGCAAGTCGCCGAGTTGCACGCCCAGGGCGCGGCCGTCGAACAACGTCTTGCCTCGCTCGAACGCGGCCAGGCCCGCCTCGAAGGCGTGCTGGAAGGCCTGATCGTCGGCCTGCGAAACGGACCGCAACAGAAGGAGGCGGCGGCCTAGTCCGCCGACCACCCGCACGACCCGCCGCTGGCCGGTCGTTCCGCGTGCGGGCTAGGCCAGCCGGATCAACTCCGTCGTGACCTGCGTAATCGCCCGCAACTGGTCGTGCGGCATGAACTCGCGCACCGAGTGCACGTCGATATAGCCCATGCCCAGGCACACCGACCTGATGCCCTTCTCGTTGAACTCATGCGCGTCGCTGCCGCCGCCCGTGCTCACGTGTTGCGGCTCAATCCCGGCGGCCGCAATCGCGGCGTCCGCCAGTGCCACCGCGGGATCCCCTTCGTCCAGTTGGTAGGCCGTATAGAACGTGTGCGTCTCGATATCCACGTCGCCGCCAAAGTCAGAGGCCGCCTGCTCCGCCGCGCCCACGATGTCCGCCACCTGCGACTCCAGCCGCTCCTCGGAAAGGCTGCGGGTTTCCACCGTCACCTCCGCCTCCGGCGCGACGATGTTGTACGCCTCGCCGCCGGAGATGATCCCCACGTTCGCCGTCGTAATCTCGTCCACCCGCCCCAGCGGCATCCGGTCGATCGCCCTTGCCGCCATGCCGATCGCGCTCACCCCAAGCTCCGGCTCCACCCCCGCGTGCGCCGCCTTGCCCCGAAAGGTGAAGTTGAAGCGGCGTTGTCCCGGCGCCCGCATCACCACGTTGCCCACCGGCCCGCCCGCATCCAGCACATAACAGCGGCGTCCAACTACGTCATTGGCGTCAAACGCCTTCGAGCCGATGTGCCCCACGTCCTCCCCGGTCGTAAACAGCAGTTCCACCGGCCCGTGCGGCTCCCCAGACTCGTGGTAAGCCCACACCGCCTCCATGATGGCGGCCACCCCCGCCTTGTCGTCCGCCCCCAACACCGACGAGCCGTCCGAATACACCCCGTCGTCCTTCACCACCGGCGTCATCTCCGGCGTCGGCCGCACCGTGTCCATGTGCGCGTTCAGGATGATCGGCTCGCCGTCTCTCCCCCGCGCCGGCCACTCCCCGATCAGGTTCCCGTGCGGATCCGACCGCCACGCAATCCCCAGCCCTTCCATCCGCGGCTTGATGACGGCGACGACGCGTTCCTCGTCGCCGTAGTAGCTGTCCACGGAAAGGAGGGCGACGAAGGTGTCGAGGAGGCGGTCGAAGTCAATCTCGATTGGCGGTGCGGCGGTGGTCATCGTCGGGTTCGCTCAGGTCAGCAACATTGCCCGCATTGTGACGCATGACGCGAATCTCATTTCACCGCCCGCTGCCGGCCAGGCATACAACCGGGAAAGACGACCCGGCCCCTTAAGTTCAACGAGCGGCCCACCAAATGGACCGCTCGTTTTTCGTAGCGTTTTCGGGCGCGGCTAAATCCGTACCCGGGTGTCACGCGACGTTACCCGGCGCTCACCTCACATACGGCAGCGCTCGAAAAGCCACGACTAGCATCACCCATATGTATCACCCCCTCAGCGTTTCGGAATACACGGCCCAACGCCGTTGTCCGGTATGCGGCCATTATGCACCAAACCAACCTCGCCGCCATCATAAATTCCCCCGGAAGCTGCCGCCATCCAGGCGCTAGCCGGCCGCCGCGGCCCCGCTCGTTCGTGACACCTGGCCCTCACGACGCTGAACCCGTACGGTTCGCCACAATGACTTGGGCCAAAATCCTCGGGAACTTGCTGATCGTTGCTGAATGTCCCCCATGAACGATGATCTGAAGAACGTCGATGTCGCGGTCGTCGGCGGTGGCATCGTCGGCTGCGCCGTGGCATTGGCCGCGCGGCGGTGTGGCCTCGGCGTGGCCGTCCTCGAACGCGGACGCATCTGCGGCGAAGCCTCGTCCGCCGCCGGCGGCCTCATCTGCGCCCAGTACGACGCCGACCACGACACCCCCTTGTTCCGCCTCCGGCTTGACGGTCGCGACGCCTTCCCCGAATTCGCCCAGCTCCTCGAAGAACTCACCGGACTCAACGTCGGTTTTTCCAGGGGCCCCACCATGGGCCTCGCCCGAACCGACGAACAACGCCAACAGCTGCGCAACCACGTCGCCTGGCAACGGGAAGCCGCCCTCGATGTCGAATTCCTCGAACCCGACGAAGCCCGCCGCCGCGAACCCTTGCTGCCGCCCGACATCACCGGCGCCGCCGTCTACCCCGACGGCCAGGTCGATACCCAGCGCTGGCCGCCCATCGTCCACCGCGCCCTGCTCGCCGCCGGCATCCACGTCCACCAGGGAACCGACGTCACCGCCGTCCGCACTGGCCCCAATCCCACCGTCCAGACCGTCCAGGGCGACCTCCACGCCGACCAGGTCGTCCTCGCCACCGGCGCCTGGCTGCCCGACCTCCTGCCCGGCGTCCCCGTCGTGCCCTCCAAGGGCCACATGCTCGCCTTCGACGCGCCCCACCTCCGCCTCCGCCACGTCCTCCACGTCCCTGGTGGCAGCCTCGCCCAGCGGTCCGACGGCCGCGTCGTCTTCGGCGCAACCAAGGAGCGCGTCGGCTTCGATCGACGCCTGCGCGCCGGCGCCGTCCAGCAAATGCTCAACGGTGCCCTGGCCACGCTGCCGGCCCTGGCGGACTGCCCTCTCGCCTCAATCTGGACCGGCTTCCGCCCCGAACCCACCGACGGCCTCCCCCTCATCGGCCGCGACCCCCGCAGCGGCCTCTACCTCGCCACCGGCCACCACACCCACGGCATCACCATGAGCTGGCACACCGGGCAGATCGTCGCCCGCCTTCTCACGGGTCAAGACCCCGCCTACCCCATCCACCCCTTCAGCCCCCAACGCCTCACCGCCGTCTGATCGGCCCCTACACCCGCGCGCCCAGCTCCTCCAGCCGCCGCGCCACCCCGTCCAGCGCCTCCTGCGCGCTCACACCCTCAAGGATGATCCCGGCGTCCACCTCCGCGATAAACGCCCCCCATGCCGCCCGGCTCAGCCTCACGTACGAGGCGTTCTGCATCAGGTCCACCACCATCTGCGCTTCGTCGTCCCGATACGACGGGAACCGCCGCTGCAGATCCTCCGCCGAGGTTCGCCACCCCGGCACATTGGCCCCCGCCGCCGCGTGCCGTTCCAGCGCTCGCAGCGCGTCGTAGGCAATCCGTGGATTGGCCCTGCCCGCGCCGATTCCCAACATCAGCCAGAGAAACGCCGGCGTCCGCCCGTCCCCAAAATTCGGAAACGGATACAGCACGTTGTTGCTGGGCAGAAAACTGCCGATCAGATTCCCAAACCACCGGCCCGACAGCCCGAACACCGCCATGCCCAGCAGCCCGTCGTCGATCAGGTCAGACGCGTCCACGTTCCGTCTCCGCTGGTCCGGTGAGATGCCGTACCGTGTCGCCAGTTCCCGGAACGTCTCCAGCGTCGCCCGCGCCTCCGCCGAGCGCAGCCCGGCAAACGACCCCTGCCCATCCGGCAGTGCCCCCAGCGTCGACTGCAAGAACACAAAGCTCGGCGCGTCGTTCCAAAGCTGATCCGGCGCCATCCACAACGGTTCAACGTCAATACCCACCCCAACCGTCGGCCTCGGTCCTTCCACGTTCGGCGTTTGATGCATCGCCGCCGCGCCGCGCACAAACGCATCCGCATCCCAGGCCTCGCGCGGCGGTACGGCAAATCCCGCCGCCTTCGCCAGATCCAGGTTCACCACCGTCACCCACGGCGCCGCCGCCACCGGCAGCGCATACTGAACCCCGTCGATCTGGCCCGCCGCCAGGATCCCCGGCCAGTAATCGTCCGGATCGAACCGCGCGTCGCTCGTCAGGTGATCGTCCAGCGGTTCCAGCAGCGCGTTGGACACGAGGTTCTCCAGGTCCCAGCCCTCCAGCACCACCAGGTCCGCCCGCGCCGCGCCCGCGCCGTCGTCCAGGAACTCCGTGTAATTCCAGCGGTATCCGAGGATCGACTGCAGCGGAACGTCCGAATACCGGTACCGGCCCTGCGTTTCTGCGCGCACGCCCGACCGTGCCGAGACCAGAATCTGCTCCACCCCCACGTTCGACCCGCCAAACGTCGGCAGCGCCAGCGAGATCGGATACTCCGCCCCCGCCGCCGGCAACCCACCGTCCCCACTCGGCGCCCGCTCAGTTACCTCCATCGACACCGTCGTCGCCCGCCCCGCACTCGGCAACACCGGCCGCTCCACCTTCACCACCTCCGCCTCCCCACAAGCCCCCAACACCACCCCCGCCCCAGCCGCCAGCCCCAATCCCAACACCCCCCGCCGCGACACCCCACCCCGTCTCTTCTTCCTTCTCACTCCTCTCCCCTCTCCCTTCTCCCCTCTCACCTTCCTCGTTCCCTCTACCCTCTTCCCTTCTTCAACCCCTCTTCCCTTCTCCTCCGCCTCATCACCGTCAAAATCCGGCTCACTTCGTCCAGCAGGCCGCGCAGGTTCTGCGTCTCAGGCGTAGGGAACCATCCGAGGTCTTCACAGAGCGTCAGCAGGGTCTCAGTTTCAGCCAGTGACCCTTGCGCAATTGCCAGGAATCGCGCCTTGTCTCTCGCCGTGTCGCGCGTCCACCCTTCCGCAACATTGCTTGGAATCGACACCGCCGCCCGGGTGATCTGGGCGCGCATCCCATACGTTTCTTCGCGCGGAAGCCGCGGCGTCAGCCCATAGACCTCGCGCGCGATCCGCATCGCCTTTTGCCACAGAATCGTCTCACGGTAATGCACCCGCCATTTCCCTCAGCTCCCCGCCCAGAAACCGCCCCAACCTCACGCCCATCCTCCCCCATTCCCATCCCATCTTCCTCCCCATCTTCCTCCCCTTCCCCTCTCACTCCTCTTCCCTCTCCCCTCTCCCCTCGATTCTCTCTATCCACCCCTCCGCATCCCTCGTCTCCTCCAACGTCGGCAACATCTCCGGCCCCTCCCACACCCCATTCATAAACCCCAACCCCCGCAACCCAACCACCTCTTCCACAAACGCCTCCCCAACCTTGTACTGCTCCAGCTTCAAATCCAGCCCTAGCAACCGGTTCAGCACCCGCGACGACGCCCCCTGCGCCCGTTCCCGCGCCTTCATCCGCGCTTCCAGCACCTCATACCCCGGAATCACCTCGCGACCCGTCGCCCGCATCACGTGATTGCTATACCCCTCCATCACCGTCATCAGCGCCTGGATCCGCCCCAGCGATTCAGCTTGCGCGTCCGTCAGCGCCAGCCGCATCAGGCCCGTGCCCGCCGGATCGTCCCGGTCGAACCGCCGCCACATATCCCGCAGCCGCTGCCCCAGCCGTTCCCCGGATTCCAGCGCCCGGATCGCCTCCGCCAGGTAATCCTGGATCAGCCCCGCCGTATACCCCCGCAACCACGGCGGATCGCCTACGCGGAACTGGTACGCATGCGTCGACTCATGCAACGCCACCCACAACCGCAGCGCCTCCAGGTCAACGCCGGCCTTCGCCGCCACCCGCTCGAGATTCGGTTCAACGAAATAGATCCCCGCCGACTCCGCCTCCGCGTCCAGGATCGGGATGTCGTACTGACCCAGCACCCGCCGCCCCAGGTACCCCAGCAGCAACGCAATCTGCCCCGTCACCGTAAACCGCGTCCCGTGCGCCGCCACCCGCCCCAGCGCCCCCGAACCCGTGCGCGTGTGTTGGTACGCCACCGCCAGCGGCGCCAGCAACCGCTCAAAATTCACCAGGTTCGCATCGATCCAATCCGCCCGACCCAGCACCCGAACCTCGTCCGACCCCAGCTCCATCGGCACACCCGTATACGCCGAAACCGCCTCAAAGCTCCTGCGGACAATCCCGTCGTAATGCGCAATCAGCTCCGAATCCGGCCGCCACCCCTCCGGCTCCCCCGCCAACCGCCTTGCCGTCCGCCCCGCCAACCCCCAATCAACCAACCCCTCCGGCACCCCCCGCCTCGCCACCGCCACACCACCCACCGCCGCCAACGCCGCCACCCCAACCCAAACCACGACACGGCGCACTGACATAGGGGGGACCTCTCGCCAATCGGGATTACGTCATGGTAGTCCGTGCCACCCCAGGCGAGCCGACCTCAATCCCCCTCCTGGGAGAGAGGGTCAGGGTGAGGGGTTTTCGGGCCGAGGTCTCTCAAGACATCTCACGTTCCCGATCCTCTCCTGCACAGCCATCGACCAATCACCACCGACTTCGCCCAATGATCCCACGATCGCTCTCTCCACCATGTCGCGACATGCACCAAGAGGCCTCTGGAGCTAGGACGGTCCGTATTTCACTTCACTTAGCCGCTACAGGAACGCGTGGGGCCAGCCACCATGCTGGTCGATCAGATTGTCGATTTCGTTCATTAGGTAATGAGTGTCCACAAGGGCCGCTACGATCTTTCGGTATTGATCAGCTTCATGGTCGGCGAGGACTCGGCCTTTCCGATCCTTCAGCCATTTCTCCGCAGGCCGGTAGCCGCCTATTGCAAATTCCCAAATCTCCGGAGCTATGCCCTCAAAGTACTGATCTCGGCTGATTTCGACCCGACCTGGTGTAGTGCCCGTGGGCGGCGCATACTGAACTCTTCTAATGAGATTATCACCAATTTGAGGAAAAGTAGGAGCACCGGACCTCTCAGTCTCTAACAGGTGAACAGACGTCAGGCGCTTGCCGAGATCGCTGAGAGCCGCGAACCGACAGCGGTCTGTCACAAGCGGTACCCGCGGGAAGTCGGCCTTTAGGAAGTCCGCATAGCGACTACGATACTGCGGACTGTGAAACACCGCATAGATATAGTTGAACACGTCGTCTGGCCCGAAGGATGACATCAGGTCACCAGTGCCGTCGGACACGAAGCCAAGTCCAAGGGCTGATCCAAGTGCTGAGACGAATTCGATGCTAAGATTCGGTTGACGATCTAAGCCAAGCTGCTCTTCGCCTTCGGTTGGAAAGGTGTACAAGGGAAACAGTGAGTTTATATCATACGTAGCCAATGCCTTGTGAGCTATTATCGTACTGGAAACCAATGCACTCCAATTCCGCTGGCATTGGCGGGTGGTTACCAACCCAAGATTCGGACCCGCCGTCATGTGACGCATAACGTCGTATACAGGCCACCCAAGGAATCCACGAGACCTGTCCGTATGGTATGTCCACCTGTGGTCGAACGGACGATATAGGCATTGATGTACATATCCTTCTTTGATACCATAACTCACTACATGATCCTTAACAAACTCAAGCTTTCCGTCCCGGCTCTCTCGAAATCTATATCTCTGACGAATCTCGTCTACGGGCATAGTGGAAAAGTCATTGAGTGTTCGATAGAGGTTGTCTTTGTCGAAGTGGTAGGCAATGTGATCCCTCTTACTAACGATGCCCGTTGCATTAATGGGGAACACATCGACAATGCTCCACCCTCTACCATACTCCTTCGCAAGTGTTTCGTCGCGGGGAATAAACAGGTATCGCGGCGACTCCGGATTCAACACTGTCCAATCAGTGCTATTAATGTCATTGGTTGACAACCATCCGTATTTCCCGCCTCCTTCACCTGATTCCCGTTCACCCCATAGATCTGCGTGGGACACTTCAGCGCGGTCACGACGAGAGCTCGGCGTACTGACATACAGACTAATTGCGACGCCTTGCCGAATGTCAAATACGTTCTTGTCGCTCCTTCCTTCGGGCGTCCGTTCTCCCTTGTTGGAATTTCCGTGTAGATCCAGGAAGCTACAACTGCCAAAGGCCGCTTGAAGACTCTCGCGCATACCGCGATATGTCGGATTGTCCAGATAACTGTGATTTGTAATGAAGCCGATAACTCCAAATCTAGATCTCTCGATCTCCGATTGAGCTAGGCGAAGGAACTTAACGTAGTCATCGTTCAACCACTTTAGATTGCGCTCCTTGAGTGGGGCACCGTCGACCTCAAAGTAGTTCTCGGTGCGCTGTTTGCCCCGTGTTCCCCGTAATAAATCCGATATCCAGCCTCCTTTGTTAGCCGACTCGCCTCGATACGGTGGGTTTCCAAATATCACTGTAAATCTACTTTCGCTCTTTATTTGATTGACCGCTCTCGCCTCGTGCGCAAGTGCCGGTATAGCGAAGTCCATCAAGTCGGAAAAGCTCTGTGCAGGTTCTAGCGCGTCAGTGAGGTAAATCTTTGCCCGTTCTTGGGATTCGAACCTGTATCCTGTCTCGTACAGCTTTAGTCCAAATTTCACGTGTGCAATGGCGTATGGTGCCATCAGAATTTCATATCCATGGAGCCGTGTGAGGAGATGGTTAGTGACATACTCGTTCCAAAGCGTGTCAATGTCATGACGCCGGTAGCCCTGCGCCTTCCACTTACCGACAAGGGTGCTATGGATCAAATCTATGACTTCGACCAGAAAAGTTCCGGTGCCTGTAGCCGGATCTAGTACTTGTACAAAAGCCTGGTCCGGCGAGATCCCTTCGGGAATCACCATCCCAGTGTGTCTTTCCGTCATTTGTTTCCAAGTAGCTACGTCAGCTAGACCGTCGGTCAGGCCGAACTTGGTTCGCAGCAGTTTATCAATTGAACGCACAATGTATGAAACGACAGGGCGCGGTGTATAAAAGACGCCCCTCGCGACCTTCTTTTCCTTGTCATACTCCGTGAGGAAACTCTCATAGAAGTGGATAACTGGATCTTCGCGTGGGTTCTTATCGCCGAAGTCACGGACTACTGCATCCATATTTGCGTTGTCTAGGAGTTCGATGACTTCTGCAATGCCCAGTTCATCGAAGTCGATGCCCATGGCACCCTGTTGGCCAGAAGAATCCAAGAAAGCTGTCATCAACTCGCGTAGGAGCGGATTGGTTCGCATATGACGGACCAAAACGTCTCCAGAGGACCTCTGAGGATCCGTAACGCGCGCTGAGAGGAGACCGTAAGCAATGGTCTGAGCAACCATGTCGGCGAAGCTGTCAGGATCAAGGTCTTGTACCAGAGTCTCAGCAAATGCGTGCATGAGGCGAGTTACGTGGCCGCTATCGCTCTCAATTGCAAGTGCTCCGTTGATTCGGTCGCGGGTCACACTGGCGAGCTCAGCGAGACGAACGGAGAGCTTTTGGGCGGTTGTAATTGTCTCTCGATGTACCAACGTGAATGCAGTGCGCCACTTATCGCGCCAAGCGTTGATGTTGTCCTCGTCGACTGGCCACGCGAGGCCTTCGGTGAGTTCGCGAGCCACCTGATCAAGATGCAGCGCTGTATCCATCTCATCCCATGTGATCACTTTGAGAGTCGGAAGCTTGTTGCTGGGTGATGCAGAGAAGTGGGCAAAGCTGATTTGCCTACTTTCTCCCACACCGTAATTCGAAATGAAGAGTAAGTCGTCCATCGCCCAGGTGGGCTGATCTGCTGTGACCGACGAGGCGCGTCTCTTTTGCGCAACACGACCGAGGATGCTGCGTAAGGCCACGACCGGAAGCCGCTTCGGCTCAAATCTGACTAAGAATACTCCCCAGGGCTGATTCACGGCCAACGGACGTAGGCGTCTGATCTCTTGAATCTTCGCTGCATTCACAGCGTCAATCCCAAGCTCCTCTGCGCTGTATTCGAAGGTCATCTCCTCAAAGTCGTCGCTGACGATCGGCCAGCCCATCTCGTCGCGTAGAAACTCGATCAACTGATCAAAGCGTCGAATGGTGGCGAGCTTAGTTCGGTATTCAATCGACATTGCCTTAGCTTTCGTTGAGCTCCATCCAGCACTTGAGCGACGGACTCACTCCTATCGGAGCATCGACCCGCTTGAGGTAGGTGTTCCTTATGTGCCTCTCGACTTTCTCTCGGACTTTGACAAGCATCTTTTCACTCGTAGAACATCGGCGAAGGCTCGTGCGATCCGACCTAATGCTATTGGCGATCTCGCCAGGTTCTTCTAGAGTCTCATCTCGGTCAAAGTCGAAGAGGTACCATCTCGTTGACCCTGCCTCATCGGTAAAATCACCGATCTCCGCATCAAGGGCAGGAAGTGCATAGCAAAAGAAGACTCCCCGCACTCCATCCTTCACCCGCTCCCGTCCACTGAACGTGGAACCGGGTAAGCGCCTCAGATGCTCTTCCAGTGTCGGGTCACCCTGTAGCATGTCCTGGTACTCGAGATGCATCTCTTCTATTGCGGTACGTGTGCCTTCGTAAGCGTGGTTGAATTCTCTGAGGGCTTCGAAGTTATCTTCGGGCGTCAAGAGCTTCTTGCCTTCAATTCCAAGCGTCTTAGAAATAAGCAGGGTCTTTTGGGTAACCCTTGTGTATAGCGTCAGGATGTTGTTGAGCTCATCGGGAGGTAAGAAGTTCCAGTAGCTGACCTCTCCACGCGACTCTGCGGCATTAGGTTGATAGGATGCGATCTGCTGCTCAATCTCTGGATTCATTCGGCGGTCAACGCGTCCGATCCTCTGCATCAGTCGAACAGGATTCCAGTGGATGTCGTAGTTGATCATCCGAGTGGCATCTTGCAAGTTGAGTCCTTCTGACAGCACGTCAGTGGATACGAGGACCCTGATTTCCGAGAGACCAGCGTTGCTAAGCTCAGCCGGCGAACTCCCGTTGTAGTACGGCGAAAAGCGCCTGATCACCTGAGCCCGATTGGCGGTGGACGCGCTATCCAATTGGGCTACCCCGTCGATGTTCTCCGCATCGAGCTGGCGCTTTAGGTACCGAGCCGTGTCTGCAAACTCCGAAAACACAAGGACTTTCTGACCAGCGAGGTCTGTGGACTTCAAGAGTTGGATCAGCTTGAGGAGCTTGTCGTCGTGACCTGGCTCAAACTTCCGGGCCTCGTTTAGAAACTGCACGATCTGATCGAGGTCCAGGAACGTCTCGGAGATCATCTCTCCGACCTCGTATTCCTTGCGGTCAAGACGCTCAACAGCATCGATCATCTCTGCGGGAACAATGTCATCGTCCTCGGCTTCGTCCTCATCATCGTCCCAGATGTCCCGCTGGCGTTGTGCTATATAGTCGAGTATCTCTTCATTCTGCGCTTGCCATCGATCAAGACGCCTTCTTTCACCCTCAGTCTCACTGTGGACCTCAATGAAGGCTAAGAGTTTCATTAGGAGTCGACTACACGATAGCTCAAAGGCTGTTACTGAACTCTCGAAGCGCTTCAGGAAGTTCGTCCGGATAAGACCGACCACCTGCAACTGACGGTTTTGCTCGAAGGGATCAACGTCCTTGTCTGGACCCTTGTACCAGTAGAGAGGATAGTACATGGGAAGCGTGAACAGCGGATTCTCCTTTGTGAAAGCCTTCTCAAACAGTTCCAGCAATTGACCATAGGACTGTCGTATAGAATATGCAGCGACCTGTGGCGGCTGTCGCGTTGGGAACGCTGCCGCATTTCCGGTCTCGCGAATCTGGCTCTCCCGAGCGTATGCGCGACTTCGTTGAACTACTAGTTGACGGAAAATGGCGTCGGCCGAAAGGATGCTCTGCGCCTCAGTGATCTGATCAGCCACATCCACCACTTCACGACCTACGCTTTCGCGAAATGCCCGCTCCATCTGATTCACGTGCGCTCTCAGATTGTTCACACCCAAAGTCCGGGCAAAGTACGATTCGTCGCGACGCGTAAACAACTCAGCCATGTGACGAAAGTCACTTAGCCGATTGTTGATCGGCGTTGCCGTAAGCATGAATAACGTTTTCGAACGATCCGCGTTGTCTAGAAGATCGTAGAGTCGGTAGTAGCGAGACGGCTGTTTCCCGCTCTCACTTCCCCTCGTGCCTGGGTTTCTGAAATGGTGTGCTTCGTCGATGATGACTACATCAGCTAACTCGGCCACTCGGCTGAACCGCTCTGGGAAGTCGCCTTTCCTGCTGAGATCAGTATGGCTAAACACAGCCAAATTGCTGAAGTCGGCTGCTCCGCCCCCAATGTGAGGGAGCCATTCCCGCAAGTGTGGCTCCCACACGCCCTCTCTCGCAGCCTTTGGCGCAAAAAGCACAACTCGCTTTCCTTCGTGGAGAACTAGCCGCTCGATGAGCATCAGACCAACAAAAGTCTTTCCAAGTCCAACACCATCACAGAGGAATGCCCCCCGGTGCTGGCGGGCAATCTTCATAAGGGCCCAGTAAGCTTCTTTCTGATAAAGGTCAAGCTGTGGGAAAACCCTTGATCTGGTCTCATCCCATTCGGTGGCCGTCAGTTCGTGACCCCGAAAAAACTCCTGGAGTGCCTTCGCATAGACTTCGAATGGTGTGAAAAGGCGAACGTGCCGCTCGATCGTCTCAATTACCGCATCGGTTGCTTCCCTTCCTTCACTCCAATGGGCCTCGAACCAATCCTGTAGCTGTGCCACTTCGCGAGCGCTCTGAATCTGTACGTTGAGTTCGATGTTCTCGGTGAGGCCTGGTTTCGTGAAATTGCTCGAACCTACCAGGGCCTGCGACCCAACAATTTCCAATTTGGAATGTGTGATGTAAGTCTTCGCGTGGAACTTTGCCTTGTCGTACACGCGGCACTCGATCTGACCGCTGCGCAGTCCCTCCACAACATCTTTTACACCATGTAGGAAGGGATTACGCTGCTTGTCAGATTCAATACTCCGGTCGAGTGCATTGACAGCTTGGTCCTGGACGGCGTCGAAAAACGCCTTGCGCGTGCGCTGGGTTGTTTCTGAACCCATCAAAATGCGAATCTTCTCAAGCTCTTGCCACTTTCCATCTAGAGCAAGAAGCGAGCCGATCTCGAAGAATCCAGTTGCTATATCAAAGGATCGGGCGATACTCGACCATTCTTCGAGGTAACGGAGTCCGGTCCATCCGGCTACGCTATTGTCAACGATGAACAGTTCGCGACCGGCTGAGGCGTCGTTCACCGAGCGCTCCAGGCCGACCGGAACTTACCGTCGCCTAGCTCTAAGTCCTGCAAACGCCAAGAAACGCGGTGGAAAGCAGACCCGGAGAAGTCGGACCAGGGATTAGACGAGGTTCGGCGTGTGCTTGATTCGGCAAATCTAGATAAAAAAATGTAGATAGATATTAAGTTGATCGACTGTGGCATCGACAACCCGCCCTATTAAGGATGTCAGTTTCGGTGGACGCTGTGTGAAGCCGTGATCAACGGCACACACGGCCGAAGCCCGGTCGACCGAGTGGAATTCTAACCCACGAGCTGCGCAGCGCGAATGTGGCGCTCCTCCAACTGATCTATCGCCCGCACCGCCCCAAACCGCTCATACAGCCAGCACCACAACCCCTTGATCGCCTGACCGTCCGCGTCCATCGGCTCTTCCGAACCCGCCCAATCCTCCCGCGGCCCCCGCCACCGCCACCCGCGAAGCCCCGCAGCAACCGCGGCCACCAAAGTCACAGCAGCAGGTCGCTCTTCACCCTCTCCGAGGGGAGAGGCAGACTCGGCGTACCCGCCGAATTCGGTGAGGGGTCCCCCGGGCACCCAACTCCAGAGGCACCAGAATCCCCGGGAGTGCCGCCCGCTCTTCACCCTCTCCTGGGGGAGAGGCAGAAGCCGTCTGCGGCATTCGGTGAGGGGTCTTCTCCCCTCCGCCAGCCCCCTCTTCACCCTCTCCCGAGGGTGCCCCCGCGACCTAGCCTGCGAGAAAAGCCGCCACAATGGCCCCGGCGGTACCAACCACATTCAGCACCACGACCAGCAACAGACCGACGATCCAGACCTTGAGGTTGGCGACGTCAGCCTTCGTGGCGTAGTGCTTCAGTGTCCGATCCAGTTCGTCCCGGAGGTCCGATCTGGTCAACGGCGGCTCTTGGACCGGTACGGTCGTCATCCCATGTCCCCTCTCGCGACGCTCCCATCGCGCCCGTTGAAGGATCCCAGTGCCGCCCAAAGAATCCTGTCAACGATCATACCCAGCCCACCCCGCTGCGACTCCGTCTCCGGCGCCCTAACCGCCCCCAAAACCGCTCCCACACCCAGCACCCCAACCCCTTGATCGCCTGACCGTCCGCGTCCATCGCCCGTTCCGAACCCGCCCAATCCTCCCGCGCCATCCAGCTCTTCCCGCTCTTCGCTCAACGCTCACTTCTCTCAGCTCACTCCTTCCCTAGGCCCCCACCCCGTCATCCCGGCGTCCCCGGCCGGGACCCAGCAGCAACCCGCTACCCCAGCGCACCCAGGCCACCCCTGGCTCCCATCACCGCAAGCCCTTGATGCATCCGAATCCCCGCATCCCTGGCAACCCGCCTCAACCAAATGCTCCCAACCACCTACTCCCCCTCCGTCTCACTCCTCTGCCCTCTACCCTCTCCCCTTCTTCCCCTTGACTTCCACGGTACCACGCCGTACTCTATCTGAGTAAGACATACCGCCCCACCCCGAATGCCCCTCGCCTCCGCCGCGTTCCCGCTCCCCCCACGCCTCGCCACCCTGCTCGCCTTCCTCCTGAACCTTTCCCCATCGCTGCCCGTCCCCTTCCGATCCCACGTCCCTGCCCTCGCCCCTTCCTGCCCGTCTCACGGTTCGCAGCTCTCGCTTTCCCGTCCCCTCCGCTTCTCGCTTCTCACTTCGCTACGCGCACTCCTCGCCTCCCCCTTCCGCCCTCCCACCCGCCAAAAAAATCCGCCCAAACTGTCTCCGGCCAGCCGGAGACAGTTCCCCCCTTCACCCCCAGACCAAAGTCCGCCGCCAGGCGCCCGCCCGCAGCCCCATCCGCTCCCCCTGCCCGCCGCGCTTTCCCTCGCCAAAGCAGCAGCAACCACCCCGTCATCGCCGCGGAGAGCCTGCCCCGGACGCGATCCGGGGCGGGGACCCACCAGCAACCACCCACCAGACCTCACCCAGGCCACCCCTGGCTACCCAGCCAGACCAAATGCTCCCAACCTCCTGCTCCCCCCTCGCTCCTTCCCCAACACACCCCGCGCCGCCTCAAGAGTTTCTTGGAAGAAACTCTTATTGCGCGCGAGCCCCCCATTTCCCCGCCCCATTCCTCCCCCCGCCGTAGAATCCGCATGGGTCGCCTTCACCACCTCAAAGCACGGGAGCAGCCGGTTGCCGTCCGCACGCGCGGTCGCATCGTCCCCCGTCACGGGCCAGCCCGAGTTGACCCTCCCCCAGATCCGCCGCCGCCTCTTCACGCTCGGCTGGCCCGCCATGCTCGAGAACCTGATGCAGAGCGCGCTGTTCATGATCAACACCGCGCTCGCCGGCCGCCTGGGCGCCGAGGCCCTGGCCGCCGCCGGCATCTCCAACTTCCTGATGTTCTTCACCTTCTCGTTGTTCTTCGGCATGAGCATCGGCGCCCTGGCCCTCGTCGCCCGCTCCTACGGCGCCCGCGACCTCGCCACCGCCCACACCGCCGGCCGCCAGGGCATGCTCACCGCCGTCGCCGCCTCCTTCATCTCCGTCTTCGTCCTCGTCTTCCTGGCGGATCCGATCCTGCGCCTGGTCGGCGGCTCCGAGGACATCGTCGCCATGGCCGCCCCATACCTGGCCATCAGCGCCCTCAGCGCCCCCTTGCAGACCGTGGTGGTCATGGTCGGCGCCGTCCAGCGCGGCGTCGGCGACACCCGCACCCCCATGCTCGGCTCGGTGCTGATGGCCGCCGTCGACCTGGTAATCGGCCTGCTCCTGGTGAACGCCGGCTTCGGCCTGCTCGGCATCGCCGTAGCCATGGGCGTCGCGCGGGTTGCCACCGCCATCTTCATGCTCGCCACCATCTACCGCTCACCCCACCGCGCCGGGGCCTTCGGTTCCTATCGCCCCGACTGGATCATGCAACGCCGCCTGATGAAGGTCTCCGGCCCCGCCGTCGGCGAGATGTTCATCTCCGTCGGCGGCATCATGGCCTTCAGCATCATCGGCCTGCAGCTGGGCACCGTTTCCTTCGCCGCCCAGAACGTCGTCGGCCCCATCATTTCGCTCGCCTACATGCCGTCCCTGGGCCTCGGCATCGCCGCCTCAACGGCGGTCGGCCAGAGCCTCGGCGCCCGCGATCCGGAGCTGGCCCACCGCTACGGCCGCGAGGCCGCCATCGGCGCCACCCTGGTCTCCACCGCCGTCGGCGTGCTCATGTTCCTGTTTCCGCGCGCCCTCCTATCCACCTTCACCACCGACCCCGCCGTCCTCGACGCCGCTGAACTCCCCGTGCGCACCGTCGCCCTTTTCATGCCGCTCGTGGGCGTCGCCACCACCATGCCCGGCGCCCTCCGCGGCGCCGGGGACACCCGCGCCATGCTGCTGATCTCCCTGCTGGCCCTCTGGATCATCCGCGTACCCCTGGCCCTGAGCCTGGGCCTCGTGTTTGGCTTCGGCCTGACCGGCATGTGGATCGGCGCCGGCGTCAACTACGTCACCATCGCCATCGCCTCCCTCGTCCGCTTCACCTCCGGCCGCTGGAAGACCATTCGCCTGTGACCCTCGTCCGCGTCGAACTACTACCGGGAACCCTCGAACCCGATCCCCGCGGCGTCTGCGCAGTCGTCGACGTCATCCGCGCCACCACCACCCTGATCGCCATGGCGGAAGCGGGCGACCCCGAAGTCTGGATCGCGGGCGACGTCGCCTCCGCCCGCCAGGCCGCCGAGCAACTCGGCCCCAACACGCTCCTCTGCGGCGAACGCGGCGGCCTCCCGCCTGAAGGATTCGACCACGGCAACTCCCCCCGCGAGTTCCGGCACATCGACCTCACCGGCCGCCGCGCCGTCCTCTCCACCACCAACGGCGCCTACGCCATCGAACGCTGGGGCCACGCCCGCCGCACCTTCATCGCCGCCCTCCGCAACGCCACCGCCGTCGCCGACCACCTCCTCGAGGACCCCGACACCCCAACCATCACCATCGCCTGCGCCGGCCGCTCGGGCGCCCTCGCCCTCGACGACCTCTACACCGCCGGCCTCATCGTCCAGCGCCTGCTGGCAAAGTCACCCGACCTCAACCTCGACGAATCCGCCGTCACCGCCCTCCACGTCACCAACGCCTACCCCTCCGCCGACGCCGCCCTCGCCGCGTCTACCAGCGCTCATCTCCTCGAACCCGTCGGCCTCTGGGACGACGTGACCTTCTGCGCTCAAATCGACGTGTCGCAAGCAGTTCCCGAAGTCGGCCACCACGGCCGCATCCGGGTCTGGCGCGGCGCCTAGGACTCCCCACTCCGCCGCGCCACCAGCTTCGGCGCATCCGCTTCCAGCTGCCCCGCGCACTCCTTCGCAATTCGCACGTTGTAATTCGTCCCCCGGTCCTCCGGGTAGATCTGGGCCGTGTTGCAGATATAGAAGCCCGGAATCGGCGACGCGTACGGCGGCTTTCGCCGCTGGTATCCCGCCTCGATCACCGGCTGCGCCACCGGATCCCGCGACACCCACGCCTGCTCGATGTGCTCCCGCCGAAACGTCGGAAACACCTTCGCGATCGGATCCACGAACCGCTCGATCAGCACATCGTCATCCAGCTGGAAGAACTCATGCTCCGGCGGCAGGTAATTGCTCACATACAGCAGCCGCTTCCCGCCATAGCGCTCGCGGTCCACGTAGTTCGTGTGCTCGATCAGCCCGGCAAACGGCAGGTCCCGGTCGCCGATGTTCGTCCAGTAGTAGCGCGACAGCTGCTCCCGAATCTGGATCAGCGCCACGCACGCCCCCACATACGCCGTAGCCGCCAGCGACTCGGTGAACCCCCGCCGCGACGCCGGCAACAACCGCCGGATGATCGGCAACCCTACCGTCGCCACCACCGCGTCGGCCTCCAACGGCTCGTCCTTAACCCGCAGCGCCGGCGCACCCGGCTCCCCGATGGTGATCTCCTGCACCGGCGACGCCAGCCGCAACTCCGCCCCGCGCTCTCGCACCGAGTCCGCCAGCGCGTCCACGATCACTCTGAAGCTCCCGCGGAAATACCCCAGCCGCTCCCGTCGCTTGTCCGGCGTTCGCGTGCGCGCCCGAGCCATCAGCCGCGCCCACATCCACGCCATCGACACCGACTCCCAGTGCCCCGCGAACTTGGCCCGCAGCATCGACGCGAATATCGCCTCAAACGCCTCACGCCCCATATATCGCGGCAACACCTCCGCCGCCGTCAGGTCCTCAAATGGCCCGTAGTCCGACCGCCGCTGCAGCAGCAGCGACCCCAACCCCAGCCGCAGCCGCGCCCACGGACTCAACGCTCCGAATCGCAGCAGATCCAGCGGCGAGGTGAACGGATACAGCCGTCCACCCAGGAAGTACCCCATCTCCGGCTCCGGCCACTCCAGCCGGTCGCCAACCCCCAGCTCCTCCGCCAGGCCGATCATGAAGCTGTCATGCGTGAACAGGTGGTGATAGAACCGCTCCACCGGCTCCCCGCCCACCTCCACCGTGGCCAGCTCTCCGCCCGGCCGCGGCGCCGCCTCCACCAGCGTCACCTGGTGCCTGCGCTTCAGCAGCTCATGCGCCAGCGCCAGCCCGGTAATCCCGGCGCCAACAATCACAACCTTCACAGCCGGAACGGTCCCAGCGGCCCGTCCTTCAGCAAGTCCGTCCGCACATACAGCATGAAGTCATACGAGCCCTTGGGTACTGGCGGCTCTTCGCGCGTCACCAACCAGTGTAGGAACGTACGCCGCGCCTCCGGATCCGCCAGGAACTCGCCCAGGAATCCCAGGCCCCAACTCTTATAGGTGTGTTCCGGGAACCACCAGCGCAGCTTCATTTCGCGGCCCACGTACTCGGGAAGCTGAATGCCGAGGATGTTGGCGCTCGAAGGGGACATCAGCACTATCTGCGCTTGTTGGGCGTCTTCGAGGTTCATGTCCTTGGTATAGAGCGCGTCCGCGTAGTCGCGCAGGTACCAGACGGTCGGCCACGCATAGTTGTTGTCGATCAGCAGCGGCAGCTTGTCGCCCAATCCGGTCCGCCTCGCGGCCTCATCAACGATTGCGGCAACCTCCTTTACGTCGTCCGTGGTCTGCACATACACGACCAGATCGTTGGGGACGCTGCCGCGCTCGTACGTGATCGGAATCGCGTACCACACCGTCCAGCACAGGAGCCCTGCGCTCAGCAGCCCCACCATGAGTCGAGGAACACGAGGCCGGGGTTCGTCAAACCAGCGGCCCACCCACCAACACGCCAGCAGCAGCGGCGGCCATAGCAGGTGCAGAACCAGCCACGGCGCCTTTTCGCCAGCGCCGGAGTAAACGATCCAGGTCACCACGATCCACACGCCCAGCACCAGCGGCAGCAGGTGACGAGCTTGGCGCGCGCGGATCAACGCGACCACGCCAAAGACCACCGCAAAGGGCTCATACAGACCCAGGAACATCGCGTAGTAGAACCACGGCTGATTGACCCGTTCGGACTCATGAACGCTGGTCCAGTACTCGATGGAACTGGTAAACGCGGCGCGAAAGCCCGGTAGGTGCGTGAGGAACGACGTATAGAACGCGAAGACGATCAGCACGAACGTCAAGGCGCCGTAGACCACGTGCTCCACGTCGTAGCCCAACGACCGAAAGGCGTTGAGCGCCTGTTCGCCCAAGGGAGACGCGCTGGCGCCGCGGCGTCTGGCGCGGTCGGCCAGCCCACCCACGGCAATCAGAACCACCAGCAGCGCAAAGCCGTGGATGAAGGTGTTCTCCTTCGTCGCCAGCGAGAGTCCCAGCGCCGCCCAGGCCAGGTAAATCCAGCGCCGCCGCGGTGCCTCCAGATAGCGCATGACCGAGCCGACAAGCAGAAGGGTGAAGAGCGCCACGTAAATGTCCATGCGCAGGAATCGGGAGTAGTAAAGAAACGACGTGGAGAGGGTCATGGCCGCCATGGCCAGCGGCGTGCCGGTGCGCCCAAGGTCCGGGCGGAAGATCAGCAGCGCACCCACCGAAGCTACACCGAACAGCGCCGGGATCACCCGCCCCATGGCATCGGTGACCCCGGCCGCCAGGAACACGAGCACATTGCCGAAATAGAGCAGGGGACCGTGATACGCGGGGTCATAGCGGAACTGTTTGCCATTGATCATGTCGTTGGACTCTTTGGCGTGAATTGCTTCGTCGTGGTGATAGACCCGCTCGCCAAGGTCAAAAAAACGCAGGCTCGCGGCCAGCGCCAGGATGACGGCGTAGAGCAGCCACTCGCCGCGCGTCCAGCCAAACCATGCCGGACGCGCCAGCCAGCTCTGGATCGGTGCCGTGCCGGCGCTCACGGAGATGCGTCAACCTGGAAAACAGTGGTCCCACCGTTGCTGTAGGCCACGGTGAAGTCCTGGCGTAAGCGCTCGAATACCTCGGGCCCATATCGGTTTCGCTCGCTATCGCCGGCCACCACATGCGTGACGCCATAGCGGTCCAACACGGCACGCCGCAACTCGGAGTCTTCGGTCTGGTACGCGGTGTTGATGTCGGCCGTTCGAGCGTCGATTCGGGGATCAGACTCTCGCCAGAGTTCTTCGTGCTGCGTCCAGCCGATTACGGTGGGTATCCCGGTCCACGTGGACATACGCGAGTCGCTGGAATACGGGCGACCGGGCGCTTCTAGCAACACGGTGTCGCCCCGAGCGTGCGTCCGCAACCACTCGGCCGCCGCGACCTCTGACGGGCGACTGAGCCGTGCGGCGGCCAGCCCGTCCAGCGATCCGGAAACCAAGCTGGCCTCCGTCTTGGCCTTGGTAGCGACAATCGGGTAGGCCAGCGCCGGGACCGCGAGCAGAACGAAAGCCGAAACCGCCGCCGTGCGCGCCAACCTCAGGCGTAGACCGCCGGGTTGGGCGAGACGTCGCCAGGCCAGAACCAGGCCCGGTCCGGCGGCAATGGCCAGCAAGCTCCAAGCCTGATAATGCAGCTTGAACACGGTGTTCATGCGTTCGTTGGGCGCCCCAAAGAAGTCGTCAACATAAAGAGCCTCGACAACCGTCAGTAGTCCCAGTCCCGCAACCAGCAGCCATAGCAGCGCCGCCAGACCGGGATCTCCGCGGTGCGACCAGAGCGCGTAGAGGCTGAGGACGAAGAGAGCGGCCAGCGCCGCAACAATCTCTCCACGGGCTATCAGCGTAGCCCCGATTCCGGCGACAAACAGCACGACCAGAATCCAGCGGCCATCCGGTCGCACATCCCAGAGCAAGACAGCCAGCGTCACGACAGCCGCGGCCAGCAGAAGCCCGAAGACCTGGACGTAATCCACCGCCTCGCTTCGTACCGCCACCACGCCGATCCCACGACTACCGGGTGAATAGTCCAGCGTATAAGGCAACCAGGCGACGACGCCCACGATCAGCGCCGTGGCGGTTGGCGGCAAGAGGGCCAGCAGCCGTGATCGCTTGCGCCAGGCTATGACCACGCCTCCCGCCAGCACCAGGCCCGCAAACGTGGGCGCGTCCCACGCATTCAGCGCATACAGACCGCCCAGCACCAGCCCGGTCAGCGCGCCGCGCGAGAGACGCCCAGCCAGTGAATCGTGCGCAGGCGGCAACGCCGCAACAATCCACTGCACCGCCAGCGAGACGGCCACCAGCGTGACCGGCAGCGCCATCACGTGCGGGTGCAGGTCGCCCAGGATGAAGGAGAAGGCGGGAAACTCGTTGATCGTGTAGTCGATCACCTGGCCGGCCTCCTCGCGTTGAATCGTCCGCGAGGCATTCCACCCGATGCCGCGCCAGAAATCGGTGGGCGTGTCCGCGCTGTCGGAGAAGATGTCGCGCAGCACGGCCAGGTTGCCGGCCAGCATGGTCAGTCCCAGCGCCAGCCCCGCCGCCGCTCTCCGGGCGCGCTTTCCGGCACCGGTGAGCATGGCCAGGTCGTAACCGGCCGAAGCGGCGGCCACTGCGCCGAGCGCGAAAAGCGCAGCCAGGGCCAGGTTGTAGCCAACGCCCGCCTCGGCGCCGCTGAGATGGACCCCAAAGGCGGCCATTGAATAGCCGAGGTAGTAATAGTTGACAGTCTCCCCGGCAAACCATGGATCGGGCGGAGGGAAGGATGTAGCGCGAGCAGCAGCATTGAGCAACGCCAGGTCCATCGGCTTTTCGGTTCCGCTGATCTCGGGATTGAGCCAGCGCAGTCCGGCGCCCACCGCGAAGAGCCCGAGCAACGCGATGCAGCCCGCCAGCCACAGCCGCTGCCGGCCACGGAGGTCAGGCAGTCGTGGACGCAGTTTCCAGGCCAGGGCGGCGCTGAGGGCGGCAAACGTCAGCAGGGCGCCTACCGCATAACCTCGCCCATTGGGAAACAGCCCGGTGAAAAGCCCAAGCCAGGCGAGATAATGGGCAAGGAACAGCCCAACCGGCGCAGCCAGCAGCACACCACGCGAGGGCAAACTGCGACACAGCACAAACGCCCACGGCACCCCGAGAATGGACAACACCGCCAAGGCGCCTGCCCAGAGCAACAGGTCGATGGCGCGACGCCTTTCGAATTCGCGAGTCGTAACAGGATTGTGGTCAGAATAGCCAGTGAGCAGCATTCGACCAGGGTTTGCCAATCATCTGTGAGACCAAGGCCCGGCGCGGCGCGGGCGTGAGCCGGCGTCGTCCGGCCGCGCGCGAAGGTCGCCGGCACCGTCTTGCAGCCAGGTCGGAAGCACGCTCACGACGAGACCTGCTGCGCGGCGCGCTTGCCGCGGCGGGCGGGCTCCTGGCGGCCTGCACCTTGGATCGTATGGACCGCGAGCTTCCGCCGGTCACGCAGCCTCCGGCAGCCGTGGTTCAGCCGCCGCCGCTACCGACGCCCACACCGGAGACCTTCGCGGCGGCGATGCCGGCGGCGGTCGGCGTACCGCGAGCCGCCGCGGCCACGATCCACTTCGAAGCCTGGGGGCCACGCGTGCTGTTGGAGGCCTTTCCCGGAATCGAGCGGGAGTTCCGGCGGCAAGCCCCGTGGATTGACGTCCAGGCTCGCCTTGACAACGCGCTGAACTCCGATGGACTGCGCACGCGTCTCCGGATAGGCGAAGGTCCCGACGTCTCGCGCCTCGCCCCGGAGGACGTCTTTGACTTTACGGCCGCCGGCTTTCTGCACGGTCTGGGCGCGCGGATCGATGCCGACGCCGAGTTGCGGGGCGCGGCGCCGGCTGCCGCCGCGTCTCGGACCGGGGCCGGCGGTGAGCGATCCGCGCTCAGCCTCGGCGCCGCGCATCAGTGCGTGCTCTACAACGAGGATCACCTCGAAGATGCTGGCGTCGAGGCGCCCGTCACCTGGAACCGAGCCTGGTCAGTGGCGGAGTTCGAGGAAGCGGCCCGTCGGCTCGTGGTCGCGGACGGCGATCGGGTTGAACGATTCGGTCTCACCGCCATTCCAGCCTACGCGCGCCCCGTCTTGGCCGAGGCAGGCGACGGCAGTTTCCTGGACGCCGCGCAACGCGCCTCCACGATGGCTACTCCGCAACGCCAGGCCCGCCTGCAGCGTCTGACTGGCTGGCAGACCACGCTGGCCATTGAATTACCAATCTCGTTTCGTTTCGTGGCGCCGTTCAGTGGAGGCCTGGCGTCCATGCACATCGATCGCACCGACGTCGGACGCTGGATCCGCGCCAGCGTGCCCTGGGCCGTGGCGCCACTGCCGGCCTGGGACGACCGCGACGTCCTGACCGAGGCCGAGGAACTCTGCGTGGCCGTGCCTGCGGCCAGTTCCGAACCCGACGCGGCCTGGGTTTTCGCGCGCTTTCTGCTGAGCGCGCCCGCCCAGCGCGCCCTGGCCCGAACCAGCCTGGTGACGCCCGCGAGGCCTGAGACGCTGGACGATCCCGCCTTTCTGAACCCCAACCGGCGGCCGTACAACCGCACCCCGCTGATCCAGGCGACGACCCGGGCCATGCTCAGCCCGGCGCACCCAGGCGCCAAGGCCTGGCACGCATTGACCGGCGACGCGATAGCGCCGGTGCGGCGGGGTAACGAGGACGCGGCCGCCTATCTGGAGCGAGCCGATGCTCTGATCACCCGGCAGTTGCGGTTGCGCGGCTGGTCGGCCGCCGCCGACCGTCCCGGCTACCGCCAGCCGCTCCCGTACGGCAACTGGTTCCTGGCGGATCTGGAGGAACGCGGACTCTAGCGGGAGGCGGTGTCGGCCAGTAGCCGAACGTCGACCGTTCGGCTTCGTGGCCCGTCGCACTCGATCAGCAGCACGTCTTGCCACGCGCCGACCTGCAACCGTCCGTCAGCAACCGGAACTAGCACCTGGTGACCGATCAGGTTGGCCCGCACGTGACCGGCCGCGTTGTCCTCGGACCCGACGTTGTGCGCGTACCGACTGTCCCACGGAACCAGCCGCTCCAACGCCTGCGCAAAGTCGTCCAGCAGTCCTGGCTCAGGCTCGTTCATCGTCACCGCGCACGTCGTGTGCGGAACGCTGATCAGCAGCAAACCGTCGCGCCCAACTTTGCCCTCGATCGCCGCCTGGATCTGCCGACCGATGGGATGCACGGACGTCCGCGACGTGGTGGTGACGCGAAGCCTGGCAAGGAGCATGTATCAGGCGTGCGCCCCGGCGCCGTGTGGCTCGGTCAGCGAGAGCGTCCGCCAGCCGGGCGCCAGCGCCATCCGCGCCGCCTCCGCCAGGTCGCGAGCCGCGGCCACTCCCGGAGGAGCCGTCGCACCGTCACGGGCGATCCACACCACCGGCATCCCGCAATTGCGCCCGCCGGCCACGTCGTTCTCCAGGTCGTCGCCGATCAGCACGCAGTCCGCCGGCTCCGCGCCCACCGAATCGGCCGCGGTTTCGAAAATCCGCCGATCCGGTTTCTCCGCGCCCACCGCCGCCGAGAACACGATCGGGTCCAGCCGCTCGGCCAGTCCCAACCCGTCCAGCACCAGCGGCAGCAGGTAGCTGTAGTTGCTGAGCACACCAACCCGCACGCCCGCCGCCTTGACCACGTCAATCGCCGGCCACGCATCCGGGAGTACCCGCGTCGCAAACGCCTCGTGCAGTTCGGCGGCCATGTCGGCAACGTCCAGGCGCACCGGCCCCGTATCTCCAAGCTCCTCCACGTAGACCCGCGCGTCGTCGAACTTCAGCCGCTGGAAGTCCTCCGCCGTCCGAACCGCCGAGAAGTGAGCCTTGAAATACCGCATCTCGGCGTGCAGCGCCGCATCCAGCCGCTTGCGCGGCAGATCAACCCCCGCCCGCCGCACCGCGTCAGCCATGTAGTCGAACGGCGAGGGGTCGGCTGGAAAGTGAATCAGCGTGCCGTACGCATCGAAAAACACGGCCGCCGGATACCAACTGCTCACCCCTGAACCGTACCACCGGCAGCGACGCGGCTGGCCCGCCGTTTGAGCGATTGGCCTCTACTTCGCCATAGTCGGGGCGGCGCTTCCAGGGGATTCGTGCGTGGCGAGCACCGCAGCTCCGACGACCTACCGCGCAATGGCGGTGTTCTTCCTCCCGCTGGCCGCCGCGCAGGTGTTCCAGACGCTGCGCAATCCGGTGCTGGACGCCGGCATCTCGCGCGCGGTCGACCCGGAAACTTCGCTGGCGGCGTTCGCCATCGTGGCCAGCGTCGTCCAGATCCTCAGCGCCTCCGGCACGGCCATTCAGAGCGCGTACCTGGTGTTAGTTCGCGGCCGTCAGTCCTTCGCCGTCATCCAGCGCTACATGCTGCTCTACATGGCCGTCATTACTGGGGTCAGCACGCTCTTCGCCCTGCCCGGAATCGGCGAGGCCTTCTTCCGCTTCGCGATGGGAACGCCGGAGGCCTTGTTGCCCGAGGTGATGACGATGATGCGCATCTCGCTGGCCATCCCACTCTTCAACTTGCTGCGCGTGTTCAATCTGGCGCAGTTGGCGCACCGGCGGCGCTCCAACCTGATCTGGGTAGCGCCGGCCGTGGGCCAGGTGGTGTTGATGGCGCTCGGTCTTGGGGTCGTCCCCCAGCTCCCGGTCCCCGGCATCTACAGCGCGGCGGTCGTGTGGGTCATCGTGGCGGTCGTCGAAGGCGTGCTGGCCGTGTTGCTCGTCCGCCAGGTGGACCGCACCGCCCCCTACGCCCCCGACCCGGCGGGCGAAGCGCCGCTGGACTTCCGCTACCTCACCGGCTTCCTGATCCCACTCATCATCACCCAGTTCGCGCTGACGATTGGCCATCCGATGGTCAACGCCGGACTTCTGCGACTGCCCAATCCCGAGGCAACGGTTGGGGCCTTCCGTGTGGCGTTTAGTCTCGGCATGTTGCCGCTCACCGCCATGGCGGCCCTGCGGCAGGTCGTCCTGGTGCTCGGGCGCGACGCCGATCAGCAACGCCGCGCGCGCCGCTTCGTCTACGGCGTGGGGCTGGGTATGGGCGGCTTCATGGCCCTGATCGCCTTCACCCCGTTGAACCGCTTCGTCATCGCCGAACTGGTGGGCGCCCCGGAGGCCCTGGTGCCCGACGCCATTACGGCCCTGAAGATTCTCTCGGTCTTCCCGCTGTTGATGGCAGTGCGCCAGTTCTACCAGTCAATGACGATGAACCAGCGCAGGACGCGACGCGTCGCCTTCACCGCCTTTTCGCGGCTGTTGATGATGGCCTCGTTCCTGTTCCTGATCACGCCGCTGGCGGGCTGGACCGGCGCCGGCGTGGGCGCCGTGGCCCGCATCGCCGCCATGGGCACCGAAGCCGGGGCCGCCTACCTGGTCGGCCGTCGCTTCTTCGGCATGGACCCGGCCACCCGACCGGTCGCCGGCAAGTCCGCGTCAGACACCCCGGTCCGCCCGAAGTGACCGCCCGTCCAGAATAAATGGCCATGCGCGTGACAGAATCGACTATCGAGGCTCAGGGAGCGGGATATGTTGTCAGAGGTGATGGAAGGACTGGCGGACTTCGTGGCGAGCACCTGGGCCTTCGTGCGGGAGGGCAGAAACTGGAAAGGTGAAAAGCGCCGGCCTTTGGACGATGCGCGCACAGACCGGCAGGCGAATTGGAAGGCTGACTGGAACGCCAGCGCGCGCAACGATCGTCTGGACCGCCGACGAGGCGCCTAGTCAGCGCGTCGCGCTCGCCGGAAGCCAACTTATGCTGGTCAGCCACGATTGGTGCGCGCAGGGCTGCGCCTATCGCTCACCGGTATCAGTTCGAAGTAGCCGGATCAACTCCGCATTGCGACGCCGCAGCGCCTCGTCGCGCCGCTCCTCGGTCCACGAGTAGAACCCTTGCCCGACGGCGGCGCCAGTGTTGCCCGCTCGTACTGCATCATCCAGGGCTTGCGGAGGTCCGGTGGACCTGCTCAGGTCAGCCGCCAGGTACCTGAAGATTTGCCGGTACACGTCCAGCCCCGCGAGGTCGGCCTGGCCGAAAAGGCCGGTCACGGGCATCCGGCGCGCGATCGATCCGCGCACCGCGCGGTCGATTTCCTCGGCCGAAGCCACCCCCTGCCCCACCAGGTCCATCGCCTCGCGCAACAGCGCGAACTGCAAGCGGTTGATCAGATAGCCGGGCATCTCGCGTTCCAGCACCACCGGCCACTTTCCCAGCCGCGCCAGCAGACCTCGCACGGCCTTAATGGTGGCTTCGCTGGTTTGCGGCCCCGGCGCCACCTCCACCGCAGGAATCAGGTGCGGCGGCAGAATCCAATGCGCCAGTGCCACCCGCTCGGGCCGCTCGCAGGCCGCGGCGATGTCGCTTATGGCCAAGCTGGAGGTATTCGAAAGCAGCAGCGCCGTGGGCGGAGCCGCGCGGTCGAGTCGAGCAAACACGCGGCGCTTGACGTCAAGGTCCTCCGCCACGGCTTCGAAGACGACCGCCGTATCCGCCGCCGCGCTCTCCAGGTCGATCGCTGGGGTGAGCCGTCCAATGATCGTCGGAATGTCGGACGCCTGGATGACGCCCGCCGCCACCAGATCGTTCGCGTCCGCCTTGGCTTCCGCAACGGCGGCCTCCGCCCGACCCGCTTGCGTGTCGTAGATCGCCACCTGAAAGCCGCCGCGCACGGCTTCCAGGGCAATGCCATGCCCCATGCGCCCCGCGCCGATCACGGCGGCTCGGGCGCCACTGGACGCCGCATCCGTCACGGCCATTGCATCTCGGCTATTGTCAATTCGACGCTAATGTATCCCTACCCGCCGCCGATATACTGCCGGTAACTCAGTAATGTCTCGACCCGACCCGCTGCCGCCGGCCCACAGGCTGAACGACCCACTGCACCTCCTGGAGCCGCTTGGTGCGGCTGTATCCACGGTGGCGCAGCCGGGGGCGATGGCGATTGGGCTGGGCCTGGGCGCCACCGCGGGCGCACTGGGAGGTTTGGCGGCGGGGCTTGCTTTCATCCGGTCCCCTGCCGCGCTTGCCGCAATCCCGCTGGCAGCGCTTCTCATTCTCGTCCTGTGGTCGTGCGCTCTCGGTGCCTCGGCGCTGATTGCCGACCGCGCCACCGATGAGCGCGACACCTCGGCGCGGCGCGCGCTGCGGGACGCATGGCGTCAGATACCGGCACTGGCGCTGGCCGCGCTGCCGATTCTGCTGGTCGTCGGCGCCCTGGCCGTCGCGCAGACGGCCGCCTTCGGGTTCACGCGACCGCCAGACATCGTCATAACAACCGAGCGACCCGTAGCTCTGATTGCCGCGGTGTTCATCGTCTTCTTTCTCGTCGATGCGATCGTGTTGGCAGGCGCAAATATCTTTCTCTGGACGGTTATTCCTCAGGTCATCGTGGCCGGTCGAACATCCGGCGCCGCCTACAACGAGGTCTTGGCTCGCTTCCGGGATCGTCCAGCCTGGACCGCAACCTCGATGGCCGGCGTGCTGGTCGTGGCGGGCATGGTGACCGGCGTCGGGATGGGAGGGGTCGCGCTTGCGCTGGCGGCGGTTTCGGCATCCCAGCTTGCTGGTGCGACTGAACTGATCCTGTTGAGATTCTATGCCCCGCTGGTCCAAGGCTCGTTTGCTGTTTCCGCCGGCGACTTTATCGCGGTCGTCTTGGTCTTCACGGGCCTGGCTGCCGCGATCGGCGCGGCCGTTGGCCTCGGCCACGTCTTTGGGGTGGCCGGAGGCACGGGCCTCCTCCGGGCATCGGCCGATTCAAAGCACTAGGCGCTCGGAGCATCTGAGGCCGCCGCGGGTAGTACGCCATGCCTGAGATGCTGGCCGTCGGCCTTGAAGCGGCGGCTGTGGTTGTGACTTTGTCGGCTGCCTGCATAGTCGCGGGCTATGGCCTGACCCGTCTGCTCCGACCGCCCGAACTGCGAGTGACGGGACTGCTACCGGTGCCGCTGGTTGGGGCCGCCGCGCTGATCGTTGGGACCTGTGCGCTCAATCTCTTTCTTGATCTGCGGACTGCCACCGCCCTGCTCCTGTTGGCGGGCGCCGCGCTGGCCGCCTGGACAGTACGACGCGACGGCTGGTGGCTGCCGCGGCCGACCAAGCCCCAGGCCGTCGTCCTGGTCGCCGGCGCCCTGCTCCTGGCCACGGCCTTTCTGCCGCACCTGCATGGTCGCTCCGGCGCGATGCTGGGCCTCAACATCGACGAAGACCTCTACGTCCCCCTGGCCGAGGCCCTCAAGTGGAACACCGTCTTCATGCAGGGGCTGAGCGAAGGACCGTTCCAGGAAGAGTTCCAGAGCCTTCGCAACCACTCCCGCGGCTGGGGCTTTCCGTACCTGCTGTCCATCGGCTCCATCCTCTCCAACGCCCCCGCCTTCCACGCCTACGTCCCGCTCCTGTACCTGCTGCTCGCCGCCAGCGTGCCCGCCGTTTACATCTTTGCCCGCACCGGGCTCCGGATGTCCGAACGCCCATCCGGTCTGGCCGCCACGCTCTACGCGCTCCACGGCCTGCCCCTCTGGTTCGCCGGCATGGGCTTCGGACCCCACACCGTCGCCTTTGCCCTTTTCCCGCTGGCGGCCGCCACGGGCATCGTGGCTCTTCGGCGCGGCGGCGCGCGCGCGCTGGCCTTGGCGGCGCTCATCAGCGCCGCCCTTCTGGTGTCCTATTTCTGGGCCATCTCCGCCGTCTACCTGGCCGTGGCGGTCACGCTGGTCGCCGTGCTCGTGGTCACCGCCGGCCAGCGACGCACCACCCTGCGTCGCGCCCTGGCCTTGGGCGCGGGAACGGCCGTCCTGGGCGCCCCCGGAATCGTCTGGCTCCTCGTCTGGGCCCTGCCACAGCTTGTCGACATCGCCGGCGACCTCAACGGCCAGTTCGGCAACGCCTGGGGCGACCGCCAGTTCGCCAACGTCGAACTGGCCTTCGGGCTGGAGGCCTACCGCCTGATCCCCCGCGACGGCCCCCTGGAATCGCTCCTCGGCGCCGGCGGCACGGACGTCCTCCAATCAGTCCTCGGCGCCCTCTTCTGGCCTGCGCTGGCCCTGGCCCTGCTCGGCACGCTGACCATCCGCGCCGATCAACGCGTAACCCTCGCCCTGGCCGCCGGATTCGCCGGATTCATGCTCTGGGTCGCGGTCGGCGCGGGCTACCACTACGGCCACCTCAAGAACCTCTCCTACGTCGCATTTCTGGTCGCGGTCCTCCTGGCTTCCGGAATTGCCAACATCTACCACGGCGAGTTCAAGCTCTGGAGCGAGGCCTCCACTCGCCGCCTGGAGGCCCGCCTCGCACCCTTCGAGCCCACCCTCAGCCGCGTTGCCGTCACCATCCTGGCCGTCCTCGCCCTCGCCTTCATCTACAACACCTACCTCAGCGTCTGGTGGAACTGGCAGGGCGTCGGCTGGAACGCCGAGCGCCGCATCGCCCACGACGCCCGCGCCGTCGCAGACCGCGTGCCGCACGGCAGCCGCGTCTTCTTCGCGCCCACGCTCACCTACCCCGTGCCCGAGGCCCGGCGCCGCATCGGCGACCACGTGCTGGCCTTCCACTATCCGCGGCATCAATCCGAATCCTGGGCCCGGCGCGCCGCCGGCGTGTGGGCCGGGCCGTTGGTCGGGCGCCAGCTGGGCGGGCTCGCCAGAACCCCCGCCTATCCCTACGAAGACCTGGCCGACCCGGCCTACGACTACTTCGTCCTCAACACCGCCGACGACCCTCGGACCTACGCCCTGCTTCAGTCCGACGCGATCTACACCACCCCCTACTGGACGATCTACCGCGACGCGCCCGGACAGCGACTCACCGCCAACGACCTGGGTCATGCCCTCGGCGCCCTCGACATCCCGGCCAACGGCAGCCTGCAGCTCGGACTTCGTGACGGGCGGCTGGCCGCCGGGTCCAATCTGCAACCGGCCGACCAGCCCATACTCTTCGGCGTCGTCGCCCCGGTTCGCGGCGTCATCCAGGCGGGCCCGGCCGAAATCCCCGTCAATCCCGGCCTCACGTGGATCACCGTCCCGCCCACGCTCGGGGCAGTGCTCCAGGTTAGCTCCGGCGAAAACGCCATCCCCCCCCAGATCGTCGCCGCGCGCCTGACACCCGCCAGCGCTGTGCAAACGGCCACCGCCACCCACATCCCGCGTCACGTCATCTCGGTTGATGTCAGCGCCCGCGATGGAGCGATCACCGGCGCCATCATCACCGCCAACCCCACCGGCACCGGCGGCAGCGTCGGCATGGCCTACGCCGAAGGCCCGCGCCACGATGCGCCCCCCTCGCACGGCTTCTGGCCAAGCGCCGCCCATATCACCGCGCCCGCGCAGCGGATCGACGTTCGCTACGACCCGGCAACCCGAACCCTTACGGAATCAGTTGACGGCCAGCCCCGCCCGCCGCGGGTAGCCCGCGACACTCAACTCTCCGGCGACTACCGCTTGCGTCTCCTGCTGTCCCGCGGACTGATCCACGACCTCTCGATCCTGCTGATGGACTACCGCCTGCAGGACGGCGCGCTCAGCTCCGCCCAACCCTTCCGCCAGGCCTACGTCTTCGACATGCCCATCCGTCCGCTGCCGGACTGGCGGTAGGCTCAAGTCCCAGCCCACACAGCGTTCGCCAGGTGGCCCTTAAGTTCCCCCGCTACGTACTCTCCGGCACCGCCTTTCCGGGGCACTCACCCGCCGATCTCGTCGCCCAGGCGTGCGCCCTGGGTCTGGACGCCATCGACCTCGTCATCGCTCCCGACGGGCAGGTCGACCCGTCCCAGGCCATCGACCTCATCGAAGTCACCGTCGACTGCGCCGACGCCGGCGCGAAGGTCGTTATGGTCACCACGGACCTGACCTCGCCCTTCGACGACCACGCCGAAGACATCCATCGCGGCTGCCAGGAAGCCCGCGTCCCCTACATTCGATACGGTGCCTGGGCCCGGCTCGACGGCGCGGCCTACCTCGACTCCCTCCAGGCCGCCCGCGCCGGCCTGCGCGGGCTGGAAACCCTATGCCGGCGCCACGACCTGCGCGCCCTCGTGCGTCAGATTCCGGGCACCCTCCAGGAACAATCCGGCCACGCCGCCGCCCTGCTGCACGGCCGCCTCCCCGGCTACGTTGGCATCTGCCTCGCCCCCGGCTGGCTTGGCCCCATCGATCCCGAATCCTGGCGCCTGGACCTCGACGCGCTCGACGACCACGTCCAGGCCCTCGGCATCTCCAACACCGCCGTCCTACCCGGGCCCGACGGCTGGTCGTGCACACCCGCCGCCCTCACCGACGGCGTAGCCGACTGGCCCAACCTGCTCGACGAAATAACCAAACGCCAACTCGACGTTTTCGCAATCCTCGAAAGCCCCTACCACGTCGGCGACGTCTGGCGTCACGACCCCGACGCGTCGCCCGCCCCACACGAACTGCTGCGCGATGACCTCTGCCTCGTCCGCCGGCGCCTCGGCCCCAAACCCGTCCGCCGACAGTCCAACAAACCGCGTCGCTGGTACCGGCCTTTCTAGCCGCACGCCCCCCAGCCGCACGCCGGACAGCTCAGGCAGCGGCCCAGCGGCCGCAGCGGAACCCCGCAATCCGGGCACGCCTGCATCGCCCGAACCCGCCCTTCACCGCGCCAGCGTGGCGTCGGACGCGCCGCCGTCGCCACCGGCGACGACGGCCTCCCCGCGTATCCCGTCACCCGTACGGTAAACGTTCGTTCGGTATTCATACGTCATCCTAGCAGTGCGTTCGTTTTTTGTCAGGCCGCAACGCTGCTATGCCGATGAGGCATCACGACTTCCGCACCTCGTCGGACGAGTGGCTCCGACGACTGCACGAGACAATCCTGCCGAATGGGACACAATGCGGAGTGCCCACACGCCCTGGGAGTCTCAAGCGATGCTGAATAAGGCTGCCGCCGAGCTGCTGGAGGGCTTTGCCGATGCGCTGGAGATTCGGGGGGCCAATACGTTCCGCGTGCGGGCGTTTCGGAATGCGGCGCGGCGGGTGGACTCGCTGACCACGGACGTGGCGGAGCTGGTGGAGAGCGGCGAGATTTCCAAGGTGCGGGGGATCGGCAAGGGCATCGCGGGGGTGCTGGGCGAGTTCGTGGCGAACGGCCGCGTGGACGAGTACGAGGAGATGCGGGCGGAGATTCCGGACAGCGTCTTCGAGATGCTGCTGATTCCAGGGCTGGGTCCCAAGACGGCCGCGACGCTGTACAACAAGCACGGGATCGACAGCGTGGACGCGCTGGAGGAAGCGGCCCGCGCAGGCCGGCTGGCCGGTATCCGCACTATTGGCGCCAAGCGCCAGGCGCGGCTGTTGCGCGAACTGGGCCGGTTTCGAGAGCGGATTGCGCGGCGACGGCTGGGCGACGTGCTGCCGATCGCGGAGCGGCTGATCGCGCATGTGGAGGCGGCGCCGGGGGTTCAGACCGTGCAGTACGCGGGCAGCCTGCGGCGCGGACGGGAGACCATCGGCGACCTGGACATCCTGGCAGCCGCCGACGAACCCGGACCGGTGATGGAGCACTTCGTCGCGGCCGAGGACGTGGAAGAGGTGGTAGGAACCGGCGGGACCAAGACGGCCGTACTGGTGAACGGCGGGTTCCAGGTGGATTTGTTGGTGGTTGCGCCGGACGAGTTCGGGGCGGCGCTGGCGTATTTCACGGGATCGAAGGAACACAACATCGAGATACGGGCGCGGGCGCTGCAGCGGGGGCTGTCGCTGAACGAGCGGGGGTTCCTGGACTCGGAAACCGGGCAACGGCGGCCGGCGGCGACGGAGCAGGACGTTTACACGGCGGTGGGGCTGCCGTGGATCGACCCGGCGCTGCGCGAGAACCGGGGCGAGATCGAGGCGGCCGAGGCGAGGGCGCTGCCGGACCTGATCGAGCTTGGCGACATCAAGGGCGAGTTGCACGGGCACTCGCTGTGGAGCGACGGGGCGGCGTCAATCAGGCAGATGGTGCATGCCGCCAGGCGGCGCGGGTTGGCCTACTTTGCGGTGACTGACCACTCGGGCAGCCTGCTGGTGGCCAACGGGCTCAGCCCGGAGCGGCTGGCGGAGCAGACCGACGAAGTCGCGCGGGAGCGGGGAGCGTCGCAGGACGTGCGCGTGCTGCATGGCAGCGAGGTGGAAATCCTGACCGACGGCAGCCTGGATTTCAGCGACGAGATCCTGGCTTCACTGGACGTGGTGGTGGCCTCGATTCACAGCAATTTCAACCAGCCGCCCGAGCAAATGACGGAGCGGCTGATCGCGGCGATCGAGAATCCGCACGTGGACATCATTGGGCACCCAACCGGACGCATGCTGGGGCTGCGCGACGGCTATACGTTTGACGTGGAAGCTGTGCTGAAGGCGGCGGCCGCCACAGGCACCGCGCTGGAGATCAACGCGGCGCCGGAACGGCTGGATCTTGACGACACGACCGCGCGGCGAGCCGCTGAACTGGGCGTCCCAATCTCGATCAACAGCGACGCCCATCACCCCGACAGCCTGGCCTACATGCGCTACGGGGTGCTGACGGCGCGTCGGGCCTGGCTGCGCGCGGCGGATGTGATCAACGCGCTGTCGCTGGACGACCTGCTGGACTGGCTGGCCCAGCCGAAGCCGCGGCGCTGGAAGCCTGGGGCTTAGCTTGCAATGACCGCGACAGTCGGGACGCCCACCACAGTTGCCGGCGGAATCGCCCAGAACCGAGTTAGGCATGAAGACCGGGCGGTGCATGACTGGTACCGGTTCGTCCTGTCATTCCCGCCACACCTGGTCCAGACCTACGTCGAGCGCTTTGGCCTGAATTCATCCAGCACGGTGCTCGATCCGTTCTGCGGAACCGGAACAACCCTGGTGGAGTGCAAGAAACTCGGCATCCCGAGCGTGGGTCTCGAGCCAAACCCGATGGCGCATTTCGCGAGTGCGGTGAAGGTCGACTGGAATGTTGAACCCTCGGAACTTGAGGTGTACGCGCGAGCAGTGGCCGGGATAGCCCGCAAAACCATCGAGGACGGGAGCGTGGATCAATGGGCGGGGCTACCGCTCCTGGCCGGAAACGAGGATTCACAGGTTCTGTTGCGAGCGCTCTCTCCTGAACAGACACGGCTGTTGCTGAAAGACTCGATAAGTCCGTTACCGCTGCACAAGACGCTGGTGCTGCTGGAGGCCATCGAGAGCCACGGCAACCGACATTTGCAGCGGTATGGGCGGCTGACGCTTGCCAACGCGCTGGTACGGCGCATCGGCAACTTGAAGTTCGGTCCCGAAGTCGGGGTCGGCCAGATCAAGGACGACGCTCCCGCGATTGAGTCCTGGACTGAGGGCATGCGGGCAATGGCCGATGACATACGTTCCGTTCAAGGACAGACCAGCGTTCCGGCCAGAGCACTCAAGGCGGACGCTCGGCAGGCCGATGAGGTCTTGGAGCTCCAGTCGATCGACGCTGTCATTACCTCGCCGCCATATCCCAACGAGAAGGACTACACGCGAACGACGCGGCTTGAGTCCGTGATTCTCGGGCTGATCCGTGATCGCCGCGAGTTGCGCGAACTCAAGCAAAGTCTGGTTCGGTCAAACACCCGGGGTGTTTACAAGGCCGATACAGACGATCAGGCGGTGGCCGACCACGCGGTGATTCGCAACATCGCCGAGATGATCGAGCAACGCCGGATCGAGTTGGGCAAGACGTCCGGCTTCGAGCGCCTGTATCCGCGAGTCACGCAACTCTACTTTGGCGGCATGGCGCGGCACTTAGCCAGCCTGCGGCCGGTGCTGCGGCCGGGCGCCAGGCTGGCCTATGTGGTCGGCGATCAGGCGTCGTACCTGCGAGTCATGATCCGCACAGGACAGATCCTTGCGGACCTGGCCCAATCGCTGGGCTATCGGGTTTCCGGCATCGACCTCTTCCGAACAAGGCCTTCGACCGTTACGGGCGATCAGCTTCGGGAGGAAGTCGTACTGCTGGAATGGTCAGGGAGCTAAAGGGGAGAGGACTCAGCCATTCCTTCCAGCAACCGCTATGTCGCCATCATTGAGGAGATTTTCGGCTCCAAATACGTTGCCGGTGACCGTGCGGTTGACTTCGAGCGTGAGGACATCATCGCTGTCGCAGCAAGGCTTGGCATTGATCTTCCAAGAAATCTAGGCGACTTGATCTACAGCTTCCGCTACAGGATGAATCTTCCGCGCAGCATTCTGGATGCCGCGCCGAGCGAGGAAACCTGGATCATCAGACCCGCAGGTCGGGGAAAGTACCGCTTCGTTCTGGTCAGCGACATTCCCCTGAAACCGAATCCAAACCTCGCCGTCACCAAGATTCCCGACTCCACGCCAGGGATCATTGCCAAGTACGCGTTCAGTGATGAACAGGCTTTGCTGGCCCGCGTTCGCTATAACAGGTTGGTCGACGTGTTTCTCGGCGTTGCCTGCTATTCGCTTCAGAATCACTTACGCACGACCGCGCCTGAGATGGGACAGGTCGAAACTGATGAGATATACATCGGGGTGGACAAGCGAGGCGCGCACTATGCGGTCCCTGTCCAAGCCAAGGGAGGGTCGGACAGACTCAGCAGAGTCCAAATTGAGCAGGACTTTGCTGTATGTGAATCCAAGCTTCCTTCGCTGATCTGTCGGCCAGTTGGTGCGCAATTCCTGGTGGACGATGTGATTGCCCTCTTCGAATTCGATCAGGTCGGCGACGACATTCGTATCGCTGCCGAGAAGCACTATCAGCTGGTACCGCCGGATGCGGTGACCGACGAGGATTTGGGCAGGTATCGACAGCGGCTCGCGGAATAGGACCGGGCCGGCAGTCCGACACGGATTGCCCGTCATAGGAGGAGTGCACGTATGGATCTAGGACTGCGCGGGAAGGTTGCGTTGGTGACCGGGGGGAGCCGCGGGATTGGGCGGTCGATTGGGTTGGCGTTGGCGGCGGAAGGATGCGATGTGGCGATTACGGCGCGGGGCCGAGAACGACTGGAGCAGACGGTGGGAGAGATCGAGGCGGCGGGCGTGCGGGGGGCGGGGTTCGAGCTGGACATGGCCCAGGAATCGGCGTCCGCGCAGGCGGTCGAACAGACCGTTGGAGCGTTTGGACGGCTGGACGTGCTGGTGAACAACGTGGGCGGATCGACGGGTGGTGGGACTTTCCAGGAAGCGACCGATGACGACTGGGCCGCGACGATGGACGTGAACCTGTGGCCGGCCATCCGGACCAGCCGCGCGGCCCTGCCGCACATGCGGGCGCAGGGCGGCGGGCGGATTATTCACATCACGTCGATCTACGGGCGCGAGCAGGGGGGTCCGCCGACCTACAACGCGGCCAAGTCGGCCATGAACAGCCTGTCCAAGACCATGGCGCGCGAGCTGGCGCCGGAGGGGATCACGGTGAACGCGGTGGCGCCCGGGTCGATCATCTTTCCGGGCGGCGGCTGGGAACAGCGGATGCAGGCGGATCCGGAGGGAATGGCGGAGTTCCTGCGGCAGGACTTTCCGATGGGACGCTTCGGGCACCCCGAGGAAGTTGCGGCCGTGGTGGCGTTCCTGGCGTCGGACCAGGCCAGCCTGGTGACGGGGGCCTGCCTGAATGTGGACGGCGGGCAGACGCGCGCGAACGTCTGAGGCAGCGGCCCCTATACTTCGAGTCGCTGACCTGACTGGGGCGCCCAGACCATGACTCGATTCCAGGAACGCCTGCACGGCGTGATTCCAGCTTTGCTCACGCCGTTGACCGCGGACCTGGCGGTGGACGGTCCCGCCATGCGTCGGCTGGCGCGACGGGTTCTGGACGCGGGCTGTCACGGCTACGTGATCCTGGGCACGACGGGCGAGTTCGCGGCCATCGACGACGACGAGCGCGCGGTGGCGATCAGCGCAGGGGTGGAGGAAGCCGACGGCGAGGTTCCCGTGATCGTGGCTTGCGGTCAGCCGTGCGTGGAACGCACGCATCGCCAGGCGGTGCAGGCCGGCGACTTGGGGGCCGACGGCTTGCTGGTCAACCCGCCGTTCTATTTCCCGATGAGCGACGACGAGGTGGTTCGCTACTTCGAGGACCTCGTGGCGGCATCTCCGGTGCCGGTGCTGCTGTACAACATTCCCGGAATGACCAAGGTGTCGGTGGACGCGGCCACGCTGCTGCGCCTGCGGGATGTTGGCGTGCAGGGCACCAAGGACAGTTCGGGCAGCCCGCAGAACCTGCTGGATTACCTGGACGCGATGCGCGGGGACGACTTCCGCGTGATCGTGGGCGGCGACGCGACGCTGCTGCACGCGCTCAACTCGGGCGCCGCCGGCACCACCGGTCCCGCGCCGAACGTGGCGCCGCAGCTCGTCTGCGCCATCTACAACGCCTGGTGCGACGGGGACCTGGAGGCCGCGGCGGCCGCCCAGAACCGGCAGAACGAGTTCATGCGAGCACTGTCCGGCCATTCGCCATTCCTGCAGGCCACGGCCAAGGGTGTATTAAACCGGCTGGGGATCATGGAGCCCTGGGTGGCGCCGCCGAAGACCTCGCTGGATGACACGGCCATTGCCGCAGCGTTTGAGGCCGTGAAGGAATACCTGCCGGAGTACGAGCCGGCGGCGGTTGGCGTCTGAGCGCCGTCGCCAAGGGATTTGTTCGACACGCCCAGCGGGCTCGCGTCACCATAGGGTTGCCGCGCGCCCGTCCGCCTGAGTGAGGTTTGCCGCCGTGAATCGACCGCCCGAGGCCTACATGCACATCGGGATCGTGCAGTTCATGCTGCACCCCGACCTTCAGAGCGGCGACGGACCCGCCGTGGAAGCCGCCGAGGCGTTGGCGGCGGACGGGTTCTTTCATGCGCTGGAGATCGCACACATCAACGATCCGTCGGAGCGTGCCGCCATGCGCCGGCTGGCCGAATCCGCGCACCTGACGCTGGGCTACGGGGCGCATCCGCTGATCCTGAGCGGCGGGCTGAACCTGGCCTCGACCGACGCGGCCGCCCGTGGCGACGCGGTGACCCAGGTCAAGGGCGCCATCGACCAGGCGGCCGAATTGGGCATCACGATGGTGACGCTGCTGGACGGGCCAAACTCGGCGCCGGCGCCAGGCGGCGAGGAAGCCGCAGTGGCGAGCGTCGTGGAGTCGCTGACGGAACTATGCGACTACGCGGGGCGGCAAGACATCTGGATCGCGCTGGAGCAGTTCGACCGAGCCATTGAGAAGAACTCGTTGCTGGGGCCGATCGACCTGTGCGTGCGCGTCAGCGAGATGGTGCGCGCGTCCACCCCGAATTTCGGGCTATGCCTGGACCTGAGCCACCTGCCACTGCTGGACGAGGATCCGCCGACCTCGTTGCGGGCCGCCGGCGAGCACCTGATCCAGGCGCACATCGGCAACTGCGTCATGCGCGACCGCAACCACCCTCAGTACGGCGACCAGCATCCGGTGTTCGGGGACCCGGCGGGCGAAAACGATGTGCCGGAATTGGCGGCGTACCTGAAGACGCTGATGGAGATTGGGTACTTTGAGCGCGACCTGCCGACGCCCATGCCGCTCGTCTCGTTCGAGATGAAGCCGGCCCCGGACCAGTCGGCAGCGGCGATAATCGGCAACTGCAAGCGCACGTTCCAACTCGCCTGGGCGCAGGTCTAGCGCCGGGCAGGGCAGCGAGGGAGCACGCCAACATGCGAATCGGTTACATCGGGCTCGGAAAAATGGGCATGCCCATGGCGGTCAACCTGCGCGCGGCGGGGCACGACCTGATCGTGCACAACCGCAGCCGCGGCAAGGTGGACGACTTCGTGGCCGACGGCGGCGTGGCCGCCAGTTCGGCGGCCGAGGTGGCGGCGCAGTCGGACGTGGTGTGCGTGAACGTGCCGACGCCTGAGATTTCGCTGGAACTCCTCCTGGGCGCGGATGGCGCGATTGAAAGCGCCCGCGAGGGGCAGTTGTGGATCGACTTCGGCACCAACGGCCCGGACACCGCCCGAACCTGCGCCGAGGCCGCGGCCGCCAAGGGCGTGAATTACCTGGACGCGCCGGTTAGCGGCGGACCGGGCGGCGCCCAGGCCGGGACGCTCGCAGTGTTCGTTGGTGGCACCGAAGAGTCGTTCGCGCAGGGCAGCGAAATCCTGGACATCATCGGCGGCAAGATCGAGCACTTCGGTCCCGCGGGCACCGGCTGCATTGCCAAGCTGACCAACCAGATGATCATCGCCAGCGTCCGCCAGGCCAACGCCGAGGCCTTTGTGCTGGCGGTCAAGAACGGACTGAATCCGCGGCAGCTCTACGAAACGCTGATGGGCGCGTTCGCCGCCAGCCGCTGCATGGAAGTGGACATCCCGAACCTGGTTCTTCCGCAGGACTACAGCGCCAACTTTGCCGTGGACCTGCTGCTGAAAGACCTGGGCCTGGCGCTGGACGTGGGTCGCCAGAGCGGCGTGCCATTGGTGGCCACGGCCCAGGCGGACGCGATCTACCAGGAGATTCGGTCGATGGGCTGGGGCGACCTGGACGCCGCCGCCACGTTCAAGCGCCTGGAGACAATCGTCGGCGTGGAAGTGACGGAGCCGGACGCGGGTTAGCCTTAACTGTCGCGGGCCCGGTTGGTCGAGGGAGGTTGTGGGTGAAGAGCCTCGCCCTGCCACCCCTCACCCGCTCATTGAACAACCCGTCTCCCAGCAGGGCGCCCAAAGTCATCGACGGCATCGGCTTATAGGACATGGGCTGGCTTAGTCGAGAAATCAGCTTCCTGCTGGCCCGGCTTGTCACGAATTTCTTTGCGGTCCTGGCGGTGACGCAACTGCTGGAGAACGGCATCGTGCTGCCGGAGCGAGGCAGCGACCGCTTTTGGCTAGCAATCTTCGGACTCGCCGTGGCGCTGGCCATTCTGAACTCGTATGTACGCCCGGCGTTGGAACTGGTTCTCAAACCGATCAGCTGTCTGTTGAAGCTGCTGACGTTTGGGCTCTCACACTTCGTCATTAGCGCGCTGGTGTTTTGGGGCGCGACGATGTTGGTCGACGACTTCACGATCATGGACCTGGGCACCGCCCTGCTTGGGACCGTGATCGTGGCGGCGGTCGGCGCCTTCGGGTCGCTGGTGTTCGGCGGCCGCTCCACCGACGAGTGAGCGAGGACACGGCTGCCGACGAGGCCGCGCCGGGCCGGCGCAGCGTCCTGGTTGAGGCGGCGGTATCGACGCTGGAAGATGCAGGGCGACCCATGTCCTTGCAGCAGCTGGTGCGTGCGGTCCTGCACGTGCAGGCCGGCGGCGCCCACATTGGTTCGCGCATCCTGTCGCCGCTGCTGGAAGCCGACGATCGTCTGGCAACGGTCGCCGCGGGGCACTGGGGACTGGCGGCCTGGTCGCAGCGCTCCGATGCCATCGATGACACCGAGTTCGTCGTGTTCGACATCGAAACCAACGGCGGGCGCGGCGGTCGGCACCGGATCCTTGAAGTCGGGGCGTTGCGTCTGCGGGCGGGCCAGGAGATTTCACGCTATGCCTCGCTGGTGCATGTGCCCGGACGGGTCTCCAAGTTCGTGACGCGTTATACGGGCATCACAGACGAGATGCTGGTCGGCGCGCCGCCCATCGAGACGGTGCTGGATGAGTTCCGTGAGTTCCAGACCGGCGGAGTGCTGGTGGCACACAATCTGCCCACGGACCTCGGCTACCTGAACCGGGAGGCCGTGTGGTCGCGACGCGCGCTATTCCCCGGCGACGGCCTGGACACCATGGAGCTGAGCGCGGCGTTGATGACCGATCTGCCGGGCACAGGGCTGGCCACGGTGCTGGAGTCGGCCGAGATATCCGACTCGCCTACGCACCGCGCGCTTGACGACGCTGGGGTCACCGCGAAGTTGCTCGAGTATTTGCTGGACCGCGCAGCCCAACGGGACGTCCGAACCCTCGGCGACCTGCGACAACTCGCGGCGAGAGCCGGGCCCGAAGGCCGCCACCCGCGACGGGCTCGGCAACTGGCTCGCTGGGCCTCGCGCAATCTGCCGCCATCGCCCGGGGTCTACATCTTTCGCGACTCGGCAAACCGGCCGCTGTATATCGGCAAATCCACGTCCCTGCAACGGCGCGTTCGCAGCCACTTCACCGACTCGGCTGGATTCGTTCGGCGTCGTGACGGGATGCTGGCGCAGATCGACGCCATCGAGTGGGAGCCCACCGGCTCGGAACTGCGCGCCCTGGTGCGTGAAGCCGAGCTGATCACCACGCTATCCCCGACATATAACCGGAATCGGCGCTGGCGAATCGGTCGGCGGTTCGTTCGAGTCGGGCCCGCCGAGTCCGCGGTGACGCATGCGGCCGCGGTTCCACGGGACGATGGAGCCGACTACCTGGGGCCGTTCCCGACTTCGAGGGACGCGAGGCTGGCAAGCGACGCGGCCCGGCGAATCTTTGAACTGCCCTCGCGACGCAGCGTCGACAAGCAAGTTCCCGCGTGGCGGCGCGACGCGGCGGTTGCCTTCCTGGGTGTGGGCCGCGAGGCGGCTTTGCGAATCGTGGATGCCGCCGAGGCCGCTGAGGGCGAAGCGTTTGCCCGCCGCATTCGGCGCGCGCGCGTCTTACGGCACCCGCTGCGCGGTGGTCTCGGCGCCGCACCCGTGCTGGCGATTTCACCGGGCGCCACGCCGGGAGATGCAGAACTCGTTCGGATAGAGAACGGCGCTATTGCCGCGATCGAGTCAGTCGCCCGCCCGCGCCGGCCTGCGCTGCGCGCCGCTCTGCAACGCCTTGATCGTGCGGAGGCGCCGGGCGCCGACACGAGCGACCACGAACGGCACATCGTGACCGCCTGGCTGCATACGCATGCCGATGATCCGGACGCGATTGCGTGGGATCCCGACCTGTCGCGCGCATTCGTGGACCGCGTGTGGCGGCGTGTGCGTCAGGCGGCCAGCGCCGGCTGAGGCGTCACAACTCTGCTCAGAAACCTGCCATAGCCGCCGCGTGCGCGCCTAGCCCATGGGCATTGGAGGCGACGCTGGGAATCGAACCCAGGATAGGGGTTTTGCAGACCCCCGCCTTACCACTTGGCTACGTCGCCGGGAAGCGTTCGGCGCTTGTCAAAGGATATCCAGCGCACCGCGCCGCGGCCAACACACGGCGGCCGGGATCCGAAAGAGCCCGCTAGCCGACCGCGGCGCGCTGCACGACGCGCCATCTTTGATCCGCGGTACGCGCAAGGAAGAAGCCGACATCCTGACTCAGAGGTCCGCGCTGAATGGTCTCACCGTCCGCCCTGCGTCGAGTTGCCAGGTTTCCGGACTCGCGAATCAGAACCGCGGCATTCTCGCCATCAATCCTGGCGTCAATAGCCTGAATCGATACATCGCTTTCCAGGTACACCCCACTGGCGCGTAGTTGCTGGACCCGTGTTTCGATCTCCTGCGCCACGGCTTCGTCATACACCGAACGCAGCGCACTTGAGTCGAGCGACTGATAGGCCTCGAACTCAAGCCGCGCGGCCCGCACGGCCGTATCGGTCGCCCGGTCCAGGCTGGCCGCCTCGGCATCCTGCCGGCCGCGCACCACGAAGACTGCGATCAGCACGGCAAACAGCGCCGCCAACATGAACCCCGTCCGAATCAGACGCAGGCGCCTCGCCTCGGCCCGCTCAAAGGCCTCCGTTTCGGCGAACGATTGCTCGTGGGACTCGATGTTTGAGCGAATCGTCGTAGGGACCGGTTCGGGGTCACGCCGCCGCCCGGAACTCACATCCCATATGTCGGGATTGTCGACCCGCCCGGCGTCGCCTTCGTCGTGCGGTGATGGCATGTCATCGACGTTTGAGCGCAGGACCTCGCCGTCCTCTGGACGAAACTCGGATTCGGCCTCGTCCGGCAGGTCGGCCGGCGGCGCCACACGCAGAGATATGAAGCGTCCGTGCGCGGCCTGTTCGCTGTGCTTGAACCGCACGGCCTGCCCGAGCGTCCAACGGCCTTCCAGCAAGAGCGTCAGGTCGCGGCCGTCCAGCAGCGTCAGTTCGCTGGCCCACTCCGCGTCCACGGCCATCTGCAGCGGGAAGCCCTGGACAACGATCAGAATGTCGACCTGGCGCTCGCGCGCGGCCTCGGCCAGGGCCGCGTGATCGTCGCTGTCAAACCACAGCGCAAATCGACGCCGCACGCGTTCCAGGCGCACGGCGCCTTCCACGTGGTCGCCCATCACCGACGGCGGCCCGAGCGGTTCGGCATCGGACGCCATGGCCAGCGCTTCCACCACGTTGGCCAGCTTGGCCAGGCGGTCAGCCTCGTCGGTCAGCGCTTCGTTGAACAGCTCGGCGTGCGCGGCCAAGACTCGACGCCGACGCGCGCCCGCGTCGCCGCCCGCCGTCGAGTCATTCTCAGGTGACATAAACGTTAGGTGAGATAGCGACGCACCGCCCTCGCACGGTGCTTCTTGATTTCATCGTACGACAACTGGCCGCTCAACCCATCGGCGCGATCGATTCGGCTACGCATCTAGCTGATCGGAGGGACGCCCATGGGTACAGCCGAAGCAATGACTGGCATGAGATTTGTGAACACGATGACGCCCAGCGCGATGAGCAGGACGCCGCCACTGGCGCCGGCAACCTGAAGCGCCCGGCCGTAGCGCCGCAGCAAAACGCGTGTCCAGCCGGAGAACACACCCGCCAGCACGAAGGGCAGCATGATTCCCAGCGAATATGAGGTCAGGAGTATGGCGCCTGAGGCGGCGGACGCCGTGGTGGCCGCCAGCACCAGGATTGCGCCGAGGATCGGACCGACGCACGGAATCCAGCCCACGGCAAAGGTGCCGCCGACAATCAGCGAACCCGCATAGCTCAGACGCCGTGCGAATCGGTCGTCCACCGTGAAGCCGCGTTCAAGAACTGGGACGCGCAGGAGACCGAGGGTCATGAGGCCGAAGCCGACAATCAGGAGGCCACCAATGCGGTTCAGCCAGACGGCCTGGTCCCCGGCGATGCTTGAAATGGCGCCAAGCGACGATCCCAACACAACGAAGACGGACGTGAAGCCGAGGGCAAAGAGGGCCACATTGAGCACGGTGGCCGTCTGCAATCGCCTTGAGCTGGCCGTGCTTGGGTCGCTCAAGGTGAACCCCGCCAGGTACGCGAGATAGGCCGGGACGAGCGCGAGCGTGCAGGGAGCAATGAAGGACGCCACACCGGCGATGAACGCCAATCCGACGTTGATCGACTGATCCACGCTACGTGCCCAGGATCCGCCGGCGGGGCGCTACGACAGCGAGACGGTGTATAGCGCCAACCCGGGTTGATCAACCATGAATTGCAGCTCGCCGACGCTCTCCGCGCCGTTCCGCAGAATGTCGTAAAGACGGAACTGGTCGACGAGCAGATGCGTTTGGCCGCCAGGCCCGGTCAGGACATCTCCACCCCGGCGGTCAGCCGGAATCGGCTCGCCATCGACCGTTACATTCACGCGAATTGGCTCGGCGCCGGACACACCGAAGCTCACCGAGACGGCCTGGGCGTGAAACGGAACGCTGACGCTCGCCGTTTCGTCGGCTTGCGGCTGCGCCAGCGCGGCGTTAGCAACCCAGTCCCAGCGTCCGTCCAGATAGAGGCGCTCGGCGTCGTGCGCGACATTGTCGGTAAACACGCGCGCCCCATCCTCGGGTGTCCCAATCGGATTGCCCAGGTAGGAACCGAACGCGAACCCGCTGCCCGCAAAGAGCGACCGAGGCCCGGTGGACGGCGAGGGTGTCGTCTTGCGCGGGATGGACGCGCTGGAGAGCGGGATGTGCGAAAGGTCCGTTCCGTCTTCGGCCAGCAGCGCGCGGATGGCCTTCTCGGTCTCCTGGTAGGCGCCCTCGCCGATGTGGTGATAGCGGATCTGGCCTTCCTGGTCGATCAGGAACTTGTGCGGCCAGAAGCGGTTGTTGTAGGCGCGCCACGTCTTGTAGCCGTTATCCATGGCGACCGGCCAGATGACGCCGCGCGAGGGGAGCGATTCGCGCACGTTCGCTTCCTCGTACTCGTGCCTGAACTCGGGCGTGTGCACGCCAACGATCACCAGCCCGTGCGGGGCATAGGCGTCGTGCCAGGCGCGGACGTGGGGCAGCGTGCGGACGCAGTTGATGCAGCCGAAGGTCCAGAAGTCGATCAAGACAGGACGCCCGCGCAGGCTCTCCATAGTCAACACTTCGCTGTTGAGCCAGGCGGTGACGCCCGCGAATTCCGGCGCGGTGCCAATCACCGGCAACTCGGGCAGTTGGCCTACGACGACCTGCGGCGTGGGCGCCGGCGTTGGTGCGCTGGTGACAGGAGCCGGGACGCTTGTCGGCGCGGTGGGCGCACTGGTCGCCGCTATAGGCGCGCTGGTTGCCAGCGGCGCAGTCTGTGCCGCCGTGGGAGCGCTGGCAGCAACTGCAGTGGTACCGGCGGGAGCCGCGGGTGGGCTCGCCACGACGGCCTGGGTTGGAGCAGCTGTCTGAGCCTCGTCGGCGCCGGGGAGTCCGACGCCAACCGTCGGATCGGGCGGCGACACCACGATCTCGATCAACGCAATGGCGCCGATCACCGCGACGACCACTAGAGCCAGCGCCGCATAACGCTGCCGGCCGGTCATCGGCTCATTCCCGCGAATCCGACGGGCGTCGCGACGCACGAACGGTGCCAAGGCATTTCATGGATCAGGCCGCTCGGTTCCTTTTCTGGCCGCGCACCATCAGCCCGTCTCGCCCCAGTCCCTGGCCCGCCGTTTGCACGTTGTCCGGGTCGCGGTAGCCGAACCTGACGAGGCGCCGCCACTGGTCCGTCCGGTTGGGCGCCGAACCATGGATGGTGTAGTAGCTGAAGAACACGACGTCGCCGGCGTCGGCCGGAACCGACACGGCGTCCTCGAGGCGGTAGTGGTCGGTTGGCAAGTGCGGGCTCGATTCGGGGCCGCGGATGTGCTGGAGCGGCCCAAGTTGGTGGCTGCCTTCAAGAAATTGTAGGCAGCCGTTTTCCTCGTTTGCCGTATCGATATGCACAATCGCGTCCACGTAGGCCGGACCCTCGTGCGCGTAGAACGGGTGGTCCTGGTGCATGGGGAACGGTGTGCCCATGTCCGGGGCCTTGGCGTGAAGGGTCGTGTGATGCAGTTCCACATCCGGACCGATCAGGTCGGCCACGGCACCGGTAAGCCGGTCGTTGACGACCGCCCGCGCGAACGCCTCTGAGTAGTTTTGCAACTCGTGCATGGCCGTCAGGCGGGCGCGCTCGTCCTCTTCGGCGGTCATGTAGGCCTTGCGCCAGGGCCCGCGCCAGCCCGGGGTTTGCTGCGCCCACTCAAGCATCAGGCGCTCGAGTTCGACGGACTGGAATTCGACCTCGTCGGGAGAGAAGACGTTCCTCAGCCGCAAGTACCCGCGCTCGTTGTAGAACGCGACTTGATCGTTGGTCAGGGTGAACATGGCCGCACGCCTCCCCCACTCGCCCCACTTCTCGATTATAAAGAGGCGGCGTCAGCGACAGCCTCGGTACCATGAGCCGCGCGCTTCGCCGCAAGGGGACGGAATGTCGCCAGTTCGGCAGCAGATCCTGATTCTGCATCTCCAGTCGGGCGACCTGGGGTCGCCGACCGTCGCCTGGGCGCTCTACGACGGCGCGCTGCCGGCGGACGCCGTGCAAATGCAGACCGGCAGCGAGTACGAACCGCCGTACGACTCCGTGCTGGCGGCCATGCGCGACGGCTGGCGCGTATTCCAGGCCAGCCCGCAGCCCGAGCGCAGCGCGGCCACGGGTACCGGCCAGTTGGCGAACGAGTTCTGGCTGGAGCGCAACGTCGAAGTCGAGGGGTAAGCGTCACCGGCGCCGCCTGGGCGCCGAAACGGAAGGGGCGAACGATGGCGATCGCAGAAACCGAGGTCGTGGCGCAGAGCGAACTCCTGGACGTGCACCAGATGGCGCGGTTCGTCATCGATGGCTTCATCGAGTTCGACGACCTGATTCCCGACGAACTGAGCGAAGCGGTCAACGCCGACGAACTGGCATCGGTCAACGCCGACGGCCCCATTCCCGAGGTGCGCTGGCACATCACGGATAACCCGCACGGGTTCTACGAACGATCCGCCGCCGTGCGGGCCGTGCACAACCTGCCGCGCGTGAAGGCCGTGCTGCAGAGCCTGCTGGGCCCCGGGCACGTGGCCAGCCATTCGGCCCTGCACTGCACCGGGCCTCGCCAGGAGACGGCGCAGCAGTGGCACGTGGACGCCGGCGGTCGGCGCCAGGTACGCCTGCCGGGCGTGCACCCCTGGTCGTTCGACATCCTCACGGCCTACTTCGCGCACGACACCCCGCACGAGATGGGTCCCACGCTGGTGCTGCCCGGCTCGCACATGCGCTCGGTGCTCGGTCCCGACGTGGCCCGCTACAAGAACATCACCGGCCAGAAGCGCCTGTCCGGCAAGGCCGGACGCATCGTCTTCATGCACGAGGCGCTGTGGCACTGCGCCCAGACCAACGAGATCGACCAGTGGCGCTTCATGTTCAAGATTCGCTACAACCCGCGGGTCCCGCAGCGCGGCATCTTCAACACCGACGGCTGGGACAGCGAGGAGATCCGGCGCTACTTCCGCATGAACAAGAACGCCCACAACCTCACCGGCGAATCCTCGGCCGTCGCCCAGGAACGCGCCGACTGGTGGCGCTACCTCTGCGGCGCGGACGAACTCGCGGACCCGAGTGGGACCGGGGCGCACGGGGACTACGCCTAGAGGCGGATCCCGTTACCCGCTGACGTCCACCACGATGGTGTGGTGACCGGTCGCGCCGTCGGGGTCGGAGCGCTGGACGACCGCGGTTTGCGGCTCTCCGGTGGTGTCGGTCGCGCGCACTGAGATGACGTGGCTGCCCGGGGTGGCGTCCCAGGGCAAGACCCACTGGCGCCAGGTGTCCTTGGAGATCGCCTCGCCCAGTTGGGCTTCCTGCCAGTCGGTCTCGCCTACCTTGACTTCGACCTTGGTAATGCCGCGGTCCTGCGCCCAGGCCACGCCGGCGATGGGCTGCAGGCCTGGGTTCAGGGTCTGACCGCGACGCGGGACGTCAATCCGTGATTGCGTCTTGATCGGTCCTTCCTTGGACCAGCCGCGTGGTATCCAGTAGCCGTCGAATTCCTCCCACCGGTTCACCACGATCGCGTCCAGCCATTTCGTGGCCGAGACGTAGCCGTAGAGACCCGCCACGACCAGCCGGGCCGGGAAACCGTGCTTCGGCGGCAGCGGCTCGTCGTTCATGCCCACGGCCACCAGGGCCTGGCGCCCGTCGTAGACGGTGTCCACCGGGAACCCGGCGGTAAAGCCGTCCACCGACATGCCGACGATCTGGCTGGCCTCCGCTTGCAGGCCGGCTCGGTCCAGCAACTCGGTCAGCGGCACGCCCAGCCACTTGGCGTTATCCACCAGGTCGCCGCCGACTTCGTTCGAGACGCAGCAGAGCGTGACGTGGCGCTCGACCCGCGAAAGGTCCAGCAATTCGTCATAGGTCAGCTGGTAGGGCCGGTCCACCAGGCCCTCGATCTTGAGCGTCCAGGTTGACAGGTCGACCTGGGGAATGCTGAGGGCCGTGTCAATGCGGTAGAAGTCCTCATTGGGGGTGACGATCGGCTCGATGCCCGCGGCGTCGACCATGGCGCCCTCCGGCACCGGCCTCGCGGCGTCGCGCGGCTTGGGCAAGATCACGTCCAGGCGGCTGGAGGCGATCGTGCGCGCGCGCTCCAGCATCACCCGCCCGCCGGCCGCGGTGCCGACTGCCAGAACTGCAAACGCACCGGCCATCCGCATGAATGAGCGACGGCCGAGTCCCATCAGCCGCGGGTCGCGAACGGGCTGGGGCATTGCTTGCGCTTCGAGGAGCTTCAGCAGCATCGCCAGCGTCCACATGCCGGCCGAGGCCGCCAGCAGGGCGCCGATCAGCGCCAGCACCGGCGACAGTTGCGGTTCGGCGATGCCGGCGACGGCCGCCAGGATCCCGAACGCCACGAAGCCAAGCTGGGCGATCCAGAACTTGCGCGTGCCGGCCACGCCGACAACCGCGCCAACGCCCAGACCGATCACAACGATGGAAATCAGCAGCGCCAGCTTGTCGTTTGTGCCGAACACGGCAATCGCGAAGTCCTTGGCGAACTTCGGCGACAGGTCGATGACCCCGGAGCCCACGGCGATGATGAGCGACGGACCGCCGGAAATGAGTCCGGCGAAGATTTCGGTGATTCCAAACGACACGCCGGCGGCAATCAGGCCGGCCAGCGCCGGTCGCGCCTCGCGCCTGAGCACTGGGCCTAGACCCTTACGAGCGTCGTACATGCTTGCGCTCCCCCTTGAGCCCTCGCACTCAGGATACGCTCCCCGCGCCTGGTGAGTGTGTGGGTTTTCCTGCTTTGGGAAGCTCTCAGCCTCGAAGTCGGCGCGCCAACGGGCTAGCCGTGCGGTATGCGCGGGATGCAGCGTCCAACTCGCGCAGGGCCTCGTCGTCGAGTTCGATCAACGCGGCGTCGGCATTCGCCTGCGCCTGGCCGGCTGTGCGCGCACCGACGATCGGCAGCACGGCTGAATCTCGCAGCGTCCAGGCCACGGCGACTTGACCGGCCGTGGCTCCCACGGATTCACCGATTCGTCGCAGGGTGTCCAGCAGCGGCATCACCGTTTCCGGAGTCTTGGCCCTGAGCACGCGCCGCAACGGCCGCGAGCGCGGCTGGCGGCCGCCGGGTCCGTACTTGCCGCTGAGCAGACCCTGGGCCAGCGGGCTGTAGGCAATCAGGGTCACGTCCAATTGGTGGCAGGCGTCCAGCACTCCGTTCACCTCGGGCGCGCGACGCAGCAGGCTGTAGGACACCTGGTTCGAGACTAGCGGCACCCCGGCATCGGCCAGTACCGCGTGCGCCCGACGCATCTGCGGTTCGGTGAAATTGCTGACGCCGACATAGGCAATCCGTCCGTCGTGAACAGCCCGCGCCAGCCGCCCAAGCAGGCGCCGGTGCGGGATGACGCCGTACGGCCAGTGCACCTGGTAGTGGTCGAGCCGGTCCACGCCCAAGCGTCTGAGGCTACCGTCGATGGCCGCGTCCACCGAACGCAGGCGCCAACGGTTGGGCGCCGGCATGTACTTGGTGGCTACCACGGCCGACCGCGAATCGCCCGCGCGCAGTTTGCCGATCACCCGTTCCGACTCGCCGAAGCCGTAGAGTTCGGCGGTATCAAGGAAATCGGCGCCGCGGTCGATCGTCGCGTGGTATGTGGCGGCGATGTCGGTGGGTTCCTGGCCGTCGTGGTCGTCCCAATAGCGCCGGTCGCCCCACTGCCAGGTGCCGACGCCGACGGCGCCGGCTTCAAGTTCGGAGGCGCCGATGCGACGACGCGGGATTCGGTCGTCAGTCATGCGGGTCGGGCGACGCCTTCAAGCTGAAGATTGTTGGGCGACCCCGAGAGGACTCGAACCTCCGGCCTTGTGGTCCGCAACCACACGCTCTGTCCAACTGAGCTACGGGGTCAGGAAAAATCAGTCTAGCAACGGGCCCGCGCGGCGGGACTACGACGCCTGATCGGCCGGCGCGGGCGCGGCAGGGGTCGGCGACGGCGGCTGCGGAAGTCGCAGGCCCACGCCCAGGCGTTCCAGGATCGGCGCGGCGGCCACGAAGATCACGGCGTCGGCCGCGATGTGCAGCACGATGGCCGGCGCGACTGACTCGAAGTGCGCCGCCGCGATCCCGAACAGCAGCCCGCCCAGCGTGCCCAGCACAAGGAACGAGCGCGGGAACTGCCGGTCCAGCCCGTGGTGCAGGCCGAACACCAGCGACGTCACGACGATCGACCACGGCATCCCGATCAGGTTGGCAAGGCCGAACATGGCCGCGCCCCGGAAAAACAGTTCTTCGGCGACCGGATTGAGCACCAGGAAAAACGGCAGGTTCAGCAGCAGCGCCGAGCGGTCCCCGGCGACCCGCACCGGCCAGAGCCAGCGGCGGTAGCTGAGCGTGACCAGCATGACGCCGACCGACCACAAGCCGATCAGGACCCAGTCCAGCAGCCCCAGCCCCAGTTGCAGTCCAATGGCCGACGGGTCGATGCCCGCCACCGCGATCCAGATCAACGGCGCGCCGATCAGGAAGGCGACGCGGGTCGGCACGTCCCAGCGCATCCAGCGCCAAGCCTCCCGCCAGGTGTAGCGCGGGAGCCGCACCTTTCCGGGGGAGGCCGATTCGGCCCCGCTAGCCGCGAAAGGCCTCCGCACCGGCCAGCCGTTCGCCGTATTGGCGCTCGTAGTAGTCCTGGAAGTCGCCGTCCACGATCGGTCCCCACCAGTCCCGCATCTCCAGGTACCAGTCCACGGTGGCGTCCATGGCCGCCTCGAAGTCGAAACGAGGCGACCAGCCCAGCGACTGCAACTTGGCGCTGTCCAGCGCGTAGTTCCAGTCGTGTCCGGTCCGGTCCTCCACGAAGTGGATCAGGTCCGGCGGCGCCCCGACGTGTTCGCAGATGCGCCGCGCCACGCTCAGGTTGTCGCGGTTGTTGTCGGCGGCGACGTTGTAGACCTCGCCAGGCTCGCCGCGTTCCAGCACCGTCAGGATGGCGCTGGCGTGGTCCTCCACGTACAGCCGGTCCCGCTGCTGCTCGCCGCGCCCGTACAGGGGCAGCGGTTGGCCGCGCATGGCGTTGATGGTGAACAGCGGCACGGCTTTCTCCGGGTGCTGCCAGGGACCGATGGTGTTGACGCCGCGGGTGATGCACACCGGGAACCGGTGCGTCTGCCATGCCGCCAGCACCATCAGATCGCCGGCCGCCTTGGAGGCCGAGTAGGGGTTGCGGGGCGCCGGCGGGTCGGTCTCCACGAAGGCCGCGCCGCGGGTTTCGCCGTAGACCTCGTCGGTGCTCACGTGTACGGCCTTGGACACCCCGGCCTGCCGCGCCGCCTCGAACAGCCGGTAGGTGCCGGTGACGTTCGTTCGCAGAAACGGCTCGGCGTCCAGCAGCGAGCGGTCCACGTGAGTCTCGGCCGCAAAGTTCACCAGCCAGGTCACCCCGGCCAACGCCGACTGCACGGTCTCGGTGTCCGCAATGTCGCCGACGATCAGGTCGCAGCCGGCGCCCTCGAGCCGGCGCCGATCTCCCGCGTAGGTCAGGGCGTCCAGCACCCGCACGTCCCAGTCGGGACGCACGGCACGCACGTGATGCACGAAATTGGCGCCGATAAACCCGGCGCCGCCGGTGACCAACAGGATGGGACGCGCGGACATGCGGCACCTCTGGGGGCTGGAATTTCAGTCTAGCAACGGGCCCATTCACGTAAGTGTGACGACGGCTGCCTAGACTGGATCGTCGCGCCTAGAACCGAGCCGGGAAAACGCATGCACGTCGCGCTGGTGATGGAAGCCGACGAACAGGGCCACAGGGCCTTCTTTCTGCAGGCGCTGCGCGACCTGGACCTGGTGGACTCGGTGGTGGTGGTTGACGAGTCCGGCGGCACCTTCGCCGAGGCGCGAGAGACGCTCGGACCCAAGCTGCGCGGAACGCACCACGAGTTGGCGGACGGGCTGGCGAGCGCCGCGCCGGACCTGGCTATCGTTTCGCTGATCGCCGCCAATGCGCCGCCGGCGGTTCGTCGGTGCCTGGAAGCCGGTTGCCACGTCATGGTGGAGAAACCGGCCTGCACGCATCCCGATCAGTTCGCTGAATTGGTTGAATTGGCCGAGCAGCGCGACCAGCACCTGATAGTTCCGCTGGCCCGGCGCCTCTGTCCCTGGGTCCAGGACGCCCGCCGCATCTTCGCCAGCGGCGCGCTCGGCCGGGCCTATGCGCTGCGCGGCGCGGTGATCGCGGACCAGGCGCGTATCTGGCCCGCGAACGGGGTGCGCGACTGGACCTTCAGGCGCTCGCTGGCCGGCGGCGGGCACCTGGTCTGGCTGGGCATTCACTGGATCGACCTGATGACCTTTATCACCGAATCGCCGGTGGTGGAAGTCCAGGCCATGACCGACGTCGTGGGCGGCGCGCCCATTGACGTGGAGGACCTGGCGCTGGTCAACCTGCGTTTCGCGAACGGCGCCTACGGCACGCTGCTGTCCGGCTACCTGCTGGACAAGCCCTACCAACTGGACCTGAGTCTCTGGGGCTCCAACGGCTGGCTGCGCTTCGGAGCGTCCGACCGGCACCTGCTGGAGTGGCACTCCACGTCGCCGGACCCCGGCGGCGTGCCGGACCGCCGCATCGCCTACAGCGGCCCGGACTTCGCCAACTACACCCCGTGGATCGAGCGCACGCTGCGCGGCTGCCTGGGTGAGCCCGCGCCAATCACCGGTGCCGAAGCCCTGGCTGCGCTGCGTGTCGTGCATGCCGCCTACGAGTCAGCCGAAAGCGGCCGGACGGTTCGGCTTTAGGGGTTGTCCCAGCGGCGGGGGCTGATGCCGGGGGCGTTGGTTCGGGGATCGATGGGGGGCATGCCGGGCTGGTCGTGGGTGGCGCGCTGGTTGCGGTTGCCGCAGAGGTCGCGTACCTGTGGCGGCAAGCTCGCCAGCACTTCGTCCGGCCACGGTTCCAAGTCCTGCACGGTCGGTCCGCACCAGGCCGGGCGGTAGGACAGCGCGATCATTTCGCGCGCCCGGTTGCCGGTGTTCGGGCCGTTGGCGTGGAAGAGCGCCAGGTTGATGACCACGGCCGTGCCGGCCGGCGCGGTGATGACGACCTCGTCGGGATGCGAGGGATAGCGCTTGTACGGGTTGGCATCCGGATGCATGGACAGGTGTGACCGTGGAATCACCCGCAACGGCGCAACGTCCGTCGTCAGGTCGTCCAGGTAGTAGAGCACCCGCACCTGCCGCGGCGCGCTGAAGGCGTATCCCCAGTCGCTGGTCCCGTAGGGATGCGAGTCGGTGTGCAGGTTCATACCCGGATGCCCCGGCGCCGAGATTGCGTAGTGCGCGTGCATGAACACCAGGTCAGGCCCCAGCGCCGCCCGCAGGAATCCAATCACCGGCGGATGTGCAATCAGCTCCGTCACCGCGCCGCCAGCAAACTGCACGTCCGACTGCGTGCGTTGATGCTGGCTGTAATGCACCGGCGTCGGATCCCAGGCCGCCGCCTGCGCCTTCAGCCGCCCCACCGTCTCCGCATCCAGCACACCTGGCAGAACGACGAAACCCTCGACCTCGAGGCTGCGGATGCGCTGGCCGGTGCTCAGATCGGGGCAGGCAGGCTGATCGGCTGGAGGTTTGGCGCTCATTGCACGTCCTCGCTACAAGCGGGCGAGTCTGACCAGCGTAGGCGCTCCAACGGTCCCTTGCTTCGCGCAGCTTGGACCACCCGACTGCTTGGCGACACCCAATGGTCTGCCCCGCCCCTCGAATTCATACAAAGGTCTCCGAAGGCGGGTATCCGGCGGCCACTGAACCTGTTGGCCCGCGAGCGGGGGCGGTTCGCGAACCGCCCCTACGACATCGGGATGTTCTTCACCAGGCCGATCACCTGGCCCTCGGGGTCGGCGAAGATCCCGATGACCACGTCGTCCATCACTTCCATCTCCGGCATGATCACGCTGCCGCCCATGCTCGCGGCCTTCTCCAGGTACTCGGTCACGTCGTCCACGCCCACATAGAACGTGACCCTGGTTGGCGGCTCGACATCCCCCATGCCCATGATGCCGCCGCCGATGCCCGGACCCTCGCTGGGCGCGCTGACCACCCCGTAGCCCATGGGGTTGGCGACGTTGATCTCCCAATCGAAGAGATCGCCGTAGAACTTCTGCATCGCCGGCCCGTCCTTGGCGTTGATTTCCCAATGCACCACGCTATTCGCCATCTGCATGCTCCTATTCCGCGAACTCTCGGTCAGGACCGACGCGGCCCGTGTGGCCGGCTTGCGCATGTGCGCCGTTCCGCACGGAAACGGCCATCCTATAGGGTCAACGCTCATCAGGCGGTCGACACAACATGCACCATGCGGACCGTAAATCAGTGGGCTGACCCGTTCAGTAGGTAAACCCACGGAGTCGGTAAGAGACGACCTTTGTGTCGTCGTTCATCGTGCCTGCCCCGTTCGTCATTACCGTGTCCCTGGGGCGGTCCGGATCCCTCTCCTGGAAGGCAGACGGCTAGGGTCTGCCCCGGACTCGATCCGGGGGGTGAGGGCAGTCGTGCATGGCCCGATACACGTCCTCGCTGGTGATGGGCTCGGCATCGGGCGGCACGGCGAACATGCTGCCGTCTCCGCCGTCAGCGGCGATCGCCGCGTTTCTGAACCCGCGCCGCGCCAACTCCGACAAGGCGCTGCCCAGGCTGATGCTATTCCGCTCAGCCAGCGCCCGCGCCACCGCCAGAACGTCGTCGTCAATGGTTACCGTCGTTCGCATATCAGCATCATCGCATCGCAGCATCGACTGTCCGTCCCGTCAGCGGGAGATTGATGCCGTGGACGCGGCGGCTCTCCAGCCCGTCTCCCTACGCGCGTGGGACCTCGATGGCTTCGCCGCGATTAGAATGCTGCGGAAATACCTTGATCGCCGGGTCTCGCGGCCCTGGGGCAAAGCGGGAAGAAGAGCAACATGACCAACAACCAGTACTGGTGGCCGGAGCAGTTGAGCCTGAAGCCTCTCCGCCAGAATTCTTCCCTTTCGGATCCGATGGGCGGCGATTTCGACTACGGCAAGGCCGTCGAGTCGCTGGATGTCGAGGCGCTAAAGCGCGACATCGAAGCCGTGATGACCACCTCGCAGGACTGGTGGCCGGCCGACTACGGCCACTACGGCCCGCTCTTCATCCGCATGACCTGGCACGCCGCGGGCACCTACCGCATCAGCGACGGCCGCGGCGGCGGCGGGGCGGGGCACCAGCGATTTGCCCCGCTCAACAGTTGGCCCGACAACGCGAACCTGGACAAGGCGCGGCGGCTGCTGTGGCCGATCAAGCAGAAGTACGGCCGCAGTCTCTCCTGGGCCGACCTGCTCATCTTCACCGGCAACTGCGCCCTGGAGTCGATGGGTTTCAAGACCTTCGGATTCGCTTTCGGGCGCCCGGACGTCTGGGAAGCCGACGACACCGACTGGGGCGCCGAAGGCGAGTGGCTGGGCGACGAGCGCCACGACGCTGAAGGTGAGATCGAGGGTCCCTACGGCGCCGACCACATGGGCCTGATCTACGTGAATCCCGAGGGGCCGAACGGCAACCCGGACCCGGCCCTGGCGGCGCGCTACATCCGCCAGACCTTCAAGCGCATGGCCATGAACGACGAGGAGACCGTCGCGCTGATCGCCGGCGGCCACACGTTCGGCAAGGCGCACGGCGCCGCCGCCGAGTCGCACGTCGGACCCGACCCCGAGGGCGCCGACATCGAGGAGCAGGGCCTGGGCTGGACCAGCGACTACGCCAGCGGCAAGGCCAACGACACCATCACCAGCGGTCTCGAAGGCGCCTGGACCGACAACCCGGTCAAGTGGGACAACAACTTCCTGGAGAACCTCTACGAGCACGAATGGGAGCTGACCAAGAGCCCCGCCGGCAAGTCGCAGTACCAGCCGGAAAACGCGGCCGCCGCGGCCACCGTGATCGATGCGCACGACCCGTCTAAGAAGCACGCCCCGATGATGCTGACGACGGACCTCTCGCTGCGGATGGACCCGGCCTACGCCGAGATTTCGACCCGCTTCCTCAACGATCCCGCTGAGTTGGAAGACGCCTTCGCCCGGGCCTGGTTCAAGCTGCTCCACCGCGACCTGGGCCCCCGCAGCCGCTACCGCGGCTCACTCGTGCCCGACGAGGCGCTCCTCTGGCAAGACCCCGTCCCCGCCGTCGACCACGAGTTGATCGGCGAGGCGGAGATCGCCGACCTCAAGGGGCGAGTCCTCGCCTCTGGCCTGTCTGTCTGCCAATTGATTTCGACGGCCTGGGCTTCGGCCGCCTCGTTCCGCGGCACCGACAAGCGCGGCGGCGCCAACGGGGCGCGCGTGCGCCTGGCGCCGCAGAAAGACTGGGAAGCCAACAACCCGGCCCAGCTCGCCTCGGTGCTGGAGACCCTGGAGGGCATCCGGGCTGACTTCAACGCCTCGCAGTCCAACGGCACACGCGTTTCCCTCGCCGATTTGATCGTCCTGGCCGGCTGCGCCGGGGTCGAGCAGGCCGCCAGCGACGCGGGCCACGACGTGCAGGTCCCATTTGCTCCCGGCCGCACGGACGCCACGGAGGATTGGACCGACGCCGAGTCGTTCGCCGTCCTGGAACCCGGCGCCGACGGATTCCGCAACTACCTGCAAGCCGATCAGGAGGGCAACCCCGAAGAGTTGCTGGTGGAGCGGGCCTACATGCTGAATCTCACGGCTCCGGAGATGACGGCGCTGGTCGGCGGCCTGCGCGCCCTCAACGCCAACTCCGGGCAGTCCCAGCACGGCGTTTTAACCGATCGGCCGGGCACGCTCAGCAACGACTTCTTCGTGAACCTGCTCGACCCCAACACCGTCTGGCAGGCGTCCGGCGACGTATTCGAAGGCCGCGACCAGGCGACCGGCGACGTCAAGTGGACCGGCACGCGCGTGGACCTCGTCTTCGGTTCCAACTCCGAACTCCGCGCTCTCGCGGAGGTCTACGGATCCGACGACGGGCAGGAAGCGTTCGTGGGCGACTTCGTGGCCGCGTGGGACAAGGTGATGAACCTCGATCGCTTCGACCTGAAGTGATCGCCAGGTAGACGCTTTCTGGGGGTCTGGCGAGGCCAGACCCCCGGCGCGCCACACTCCCATGCCCTCGTCACCACCCGACTGGCTCAACGCGCACGGCAACGCCACGCCGGTCATCGACCCCGAGTCGCACGTCCGCGAGTACGCCGAGCGCCGCGGCCACGACCCAAGCGAAAACTGCCCGGCGCTCGTCATCGGCGGGTTCATCAACCTCATGGTGGAGCCCCTGGCCGAGGCCGTTGGCGCCGCCGAGTCCGACGTTCGTCTTGGCCTGCAAGGCCCCAAGACCATCGATCGCTCCAAAGGCGCCGCCGAAGAAGCCGATTCCCTGCGCCCCGGCTTGCGCATAGGCGAGCTGGACGGCCATCCAATCGGCGTGGCGCGCATCCCCGTCGGCGGCGCGCGTTCCGTCATGACCCTGGAAGAGTTGATGGCGCTCGGAGCCCGAACGTTTCTGATCGCCGGCGCCACCGGCGCCCTGAAGCCGGGGATCGGCGTTGGCGATTACGTCATCGCCACCAGCGGCCTGCGCGAAGAAGGCGCCTCCTATCACTACCAGCCGCCGGACCACCCGGCCCGCGCCGACGGCCCGGCTTCCCGGGCACTGATTGAGGCCGCCAGGAACAGCGACCACGCATCCCACGCCGGCCGCGTCTGGAGCACCGACGCCCCCTACCGCGAGTTCACGGGCAAGGTCCGGAACTACGGCGAACAGGGCGTCCTCAGCGTCGACATGGAAGCCTCGGCCCTGATGATCGTCACTGAGTTCCGCGGCGCCGACCTGGGCCTGATTCTCACCGTCAGCGACCTGGTCTACCGCCGCGACTGGCCCAACATCTTCGGCACCGACGAGTACCGGGCAAACTGCGCCGACATGGCGGGCATCGTGGTAGGCGCCGCCCGCGCGCTGCTTGCAGCGCGCAAGGAATCTCCGCAGCCCTGAAGCTCACATACCGAGTGTGATAGATTCTTCATATTCGCACTCGGTCTCGTAAGAACATCGCCATATTCTCACATTGAGATGTGCGGTCATCATTACGCTCACACAATTGAAGTGCGTGCGCCACACGGAGCTTCGGTTCAGACACGCGACTAGGTCGTAAGACTCAGTGAAGAGGGAGATTGGAACCTTGAATCTCATAGCCCTTAGGATGCTTGCCATACTGTCCCTGTCTGCAGCCGCGTTGACTGCATGCATCCCAGACCAGTCGTGCTCGAATCCGCCGCACATTCGCCGTTCCTCAAATATAAGCACGTTAGAACTTGGTGCCACGCGCCAGAATCCAATCGAACTCGGGAACGTCGGCTCGTACGGCGACTGGGATCTTCGCGTCTTGGAATTCGCTCAGATTTCTGATCTTGTGCATGTTCGTCTGGACGTTGCGTACACAGGATCAGACGACGACCAGCCCGGTGATGTCGGCGAACTGAAGTTCTGTCTCGCCGGGTCGAAGCACACCCTTTATCTGGATGCCACAAACCCATACTCGGATGACGGACCTTCCCCGGTATTCGGAGACGGATATGGAGAGGAGCAGGTACGGAATGGGTGGTTGACGTTTGAAGATATCGCGGAAGATGACAACGACTTAGTCCTCGCCGTTCGTGAAGCAGCATCAATTCTATACCGTGATGCTGCCTTTATGCACTTCGAGTTGCAGAGTGGTTCTAGAATTGCAGGCGATCGATCCAAGGCAAGACGGCCTACGAGTTCGGGAACAGACATAAACTCCCCGGTTCCAATTGGAGAAGCCGCCGTTACGTCGGCTTTTGAGATTGAGATCTCCGAGTCTTATGTTGGAACAGAAGCCGAGGAGGTCTTTAGCTTGGCCAACAAGTATTCCGACACCGAGCCGAGGTCAGGAAATACGTACTTCCTGTTCAAGGTAAAAGTGACAAACACCGCGATCGGTAACTCCCCAGCTTCGATTTCATCGACTCAGTTTTCTGCTGATGGATTCACGGAAGCTATAGCTGCTCTTGTCGCTGAGACATCAGGTAGTGAGGCTAGTGGCTCGGAGGTGACTGAGAGTAAGACGGCGAACCAGTGGCTCGATCTCCCTGGAGAGAAGCTTGAAGTAACCCTGTACCAAGGTGGATCGGCTGAAGGCTGGGTAATCCTGGAGGTAGACGCTGACACCCAGCCGCTTGTGATCTACGACCCGAAGCTTAGCACTGGTCTTCAGCCAGATGAGGATCGGAGGTACTTCCTTCTCACGTCCGAGCCGATCACACGAGATAATGGCGAGAGTTCATCGTCGCGCGCCCCGTCCTCACCAGCGGCCCAACTGCCAACCTCAACTGCCAGTTCCACGCCGGTGCTCCCAGACTCAGTCTCGCTTTCCGGAACGGGTGCCAGTAGTGGCGATATCTTCCAGGTTCGGGAGGGTCGATATGATCTGTCGCTTTCAATAGAAGGCAACGATCGTCGGTTCGCCGTAGATACTTGGCAGCTTGAGGTCGTAGATCTCGTCGGCGATGTCATTCTGCTTGAGCGCAGAGGCCGGGGAGCTTCGGATCAATGGGGATCTGAAATCCTGATTCAAGGCACCTCCGGAAGCTTTCGTGTCGGTGTTGACGTCGCGGATGATGCCGAATGGAACTTCACATTGGAGCGATTGGGTGACGCGCCGGCGTCCGGCGATTCAACGGAGCAGGCAAGCTCAAACCAAACACCGTCGGCGTCCGTCCTCGTACCTGCGGTCACTGCGGGCGAACTTACGCGAGCGTGGAACAGGAATCCGGTTCTCGCCGAGAACACCTACGAGGACAGGGTATTCGACATATCTGGGGTGATCGAATCCATAGATAATATTTTCGGCCAGCTGTTCATTGTGCTCAACGATGGCTCTCCGACCAGTCTGGAAGGCGTGCAGTGCTTGGTCGACGATCAGGATCGTGAATGGCTCTCTACCCTGTCCACGAACCAGCCTGTGACCGTTCGCGGGGAAATCGAAGGCAAATTGCTCCTCAATGTCGTCGTTGATCCGTGCGGTCCTCCGCCCCCAACAAGCTAATGATCTCACGACCTCAATGGCCACTTGCACCAAGCGAGCCTGCCCCACTACTGGCTGACCCCTCGGACTCCCTGTTACAGCCTCAATCTTGGCAGTCTCGTTGTGGATGATGGCGCTACCTTCCTACCCCATGGCAGTGTCGTCGTTCGGCAGGGCGACCTGTTCCAGGGCACTGAGCCTGAGCCAGATTTGCTTCTCATTTCGGAAAGGAACGAAACTGTCCAGGCCCACGTTTGACCTCCCGGCGCACATGAGGGTTCAATCGCTCCCATGACTAAGCATTCAGACAAGCAGTCCGCCCCCCGCATCAACCGCTGCATCGAGCTCTACGAATCCGGCGAGCCGCTGTACTACACCGGCATGTCCGAGCGCCTGACCTACGAGCGCGGCCGCGACATGGCCGGCACGTTTGCCGACTTCATCCTCGTCGAGTTCGAGCATCACGGTCTGGACACCCGCGGTCTCGTTGACTTCATGCGCGGCCTCCGCGACGCCGGTCCCACCCCCACCGGCCACCTCACGCCCACCGTCCTCTGCACGCTGCCCGTCAACGGACTCTCCGAAGAGGTCGTACAGGCCAACGACTGGCAGATCCGCCACATCCTGGCCGCCGGCGTGCATGGCCTGGTGCTCTGCCACGCGCGAACCCCGGAAGCGGTGCGGGCCTTTGTGGAAGCCGTCCGGTATCCCCACGCCCGGCTCGGCGTCGGCGAGGGCCTGGGCGAAGGCACCCGCGGCATGGGCGGCCAGGGTGTCGCCGCCGAAATCTGGGGCCTGGATCCCATGGACTACATCCGCAAGGCCGACCCCTGGCCGCTGAATCCGGAGGGCGAGCTGATCCTCGGGCTCAAAATCGAGGACCGCCACGGGATGGAGCGAGCCTTCGAGATCGCCGCCGTTCCCGGCTTGTTCTTCAGCGAGTGGGGCCCCGGCGACATGGGCGTCTCCCACGGCAACCCCGACTGGCACGACCCGCCCTATGGGCCAGAGATGGATCACGCCCGCAACACCATCCAGGCCGCCTGCGAAGCCGAGGGGCTGGCCTTCCTCTGCAGCTGGGCCGACCCGAACATGGACGACGACGCGCGAATCCGTCACCTGTTGCACAACGTTGGCGCGCGCATCGTCAGCGGCGGCGAGGAGATGGCCCGCATCGGTAGGCAAATCACCGGCCGTCCCACGCCCTGACCGCCGGGCGGCTCGTGGTCAAGAGTGGCAAGCTGGCGACCTGACCACCACAACGAGGCACACGCCATGAAAGTCGGATTCATTGGCCTGGGGGCCATGGGCCTCCCGATGGCCCGCAACCTGCGAGCCGCAGGATTTGACGTCGTCGTCCACAACCGCAGCCGGGGCAAGGTCGACGACTTCGTCGCCGCCGGCGGCGAGGCCGCCAGCACCCCGGCCGACCTGGCAAGCCGCGTGGACTTCGTCTGCGCCTGCCTGCCCATCCCGCCCGTGTGCGATGAGGTTTTCCTCGGCGACGACGGCGTCATCGAAGGCGCCGGCGAAGGCCAGCTTTGGATCGACTTCAGCACCAACGGCCCCGATACCTCCCAGCGCATCAGCGACGCGGCCGCCGGCAAGGGCTGCGGCTACCTGGACGCGCCGATCAGCGGCGGCGTCTGGGGCGCCGAGGCTGGCACCTTGGCCATCATGGTGGGCGGCGAGGCGGCCGACTTCGAGCGGGGCGGACCCGTGTTCGACGCCGTGGGCGAGAACATTCGCCACTTTGGCGCGTCAGGCAGCGGCAGCGTGGTGAAGCTCTGCAACAACCTGATCGGCGCCGCCACCAACGCCGTGATCTCCGAGGCCTACGTGGCCGCCGTCAAGTACGGCATCGACCCGGCCGCCATGTACGAGACGCTGCAAAGCGCCACCGCCGCCAGTCCCGGGCATGAGCGCATGGTCAAGGACAGCGTCCTGGCGCGGGACTTCGACGCCAAGTTCGCGCTGGACCTGCACGCCAAGGACCAGCAGCTGGCGGCCGACCTGGGCAAGCTGACGGGGGTGCGCCTGGCGGTCACCAGCACCGTCAACGAGCTCTACAAGGAAGCCCAGGCCCGCGGCTACGGCGGCCAGAACACCTCCGCCATTATTCGCCCACTGGAGGATTTGCACGGCGTGACGGTGGAGCCGGCGTCGTAGCCCACCAACCGCTTCCCACATCGCGCCCAGGCCCCAAAGCCTCCGCGCGCCCACGCTTCATGCCCTAAGGAGACCCGCCGGTGGCCGACGCGATCAAAGTTCTCGGAATCTCAGGCAGCCTGCGCGCAGGCTCGTTCAACAGCGGGCTGCTGCGTGCCGCCGCCTCGGTGCTCCCGCCGAACATGGAGATGACGATCTTCCCCCTGCACGACATCCCGCTCTTCAACGCGGATGTCGAAGCGCAGGGCAACCCCGCGCCGGTCACCGCCTTGCAACAGGCCATCGGGGCCGCCGACGGCTTGCTGTTCGCCGTGCCCGAGTACAACTACTCCATCACCGGCGTGCTCAAGAACGCCTTCGACTGGGCCTCCCGCGGCCGGCCCTCGACCCTGGACGGCAAGCCGGCCGCCGTCATGGGCGTCGGCGGACGCTCCGGCACCGTGCGCGCCCAGATGCACATGCGCCAGATCGCCCTGCACAACAGCATGCGCGTGATGATCGACCCCGAGTTGCTGCTGGTCCGCTCGCGCCGGCGACAAGACCCCGACGGCAACGTGATTGACGATGACTTGCTGGAGCGGATTCGCGAGTTCATGTCGGCCTTTGACGACTGGATCCGCCACTGCCGCGTGGATCCGACGCTCCGCTACGCTTAATCGTGAGCGACTTCGATTCCAAGGCGAAGGATGACGCGCCGAAGCGCCGCGAACCGGCAGAGCCTCTGCCATTTCGGTTGGTGACCGTGCGCGGTGTACAACCGCGTCCCGGCGTCGATCTCGACCGGCCGCGGACGCTCGTTGTTCAGGATGACGAGGCGCAGTTCAGCCGAGGGCGTTGCTGATTCGCGGTGCTGCTTCCCTGCGCCTCTGCGGCCCCGTAAGCGGTGTCCGCGTATCGGCCGGGTTGCGTATCCTTGCCGCCGGAACGCGTTCCGGAGTTTCCGCGCATCCCGCCCACCGACCCACTTACCCATACGCTTCCAGGGTTCGGGCTCGTGCGCCGCTTACCGTCCCACGGCGTCGGCCCAAGGTCTGCGCCTCTTACGACCCTCGATTTCACTTCGTCACGAACGCCTTCGTAGCTACTGACGTGTCCGCCCCATCTCTCGATTCAACGCTGACGCGCCGTGTCAGCGCTCAGCCTGGAGTTTACGGATGAATGAAGCCACCCCCATCACCGTCGCCCATGGCGACGGGATCGGCCCCGAGATCATGCCCATCGTCCTGGAAATCCTGGACAAGGCGGGCGCGCAGCTTGATATCGAGACCATCGACATCGGCGAGCAGGTCTACCTTCGGGGCAACCCGGCCGGCATCGACGACGCGGCCTGGGAGTCCATCTACCGCACCCGCGTATTCTTGAAAGCGCCCATCACCACCCCACAGGGCCGCGGCTACCAGAGCCTCAACGTCGCCACCCGCATCGCGCTGGGCCTCTACGCCAACGTGCGCCCCGCCGCCACTTTCCATCCCTACGTGGAGACCAAGCACCACCCGGACATGGACGTGGTGCTGGTTCGCGAGAACGAGGAAGACCTCTACGCCGGCATCGAACACCGGCAGACGGCCGACGTCATGCAGTCGCTCAAGCTCATCACCCGTCCGGGCTGCGAGCGCGTCATTCGTTTCGCCTTCGAATACGCCCGGCACCACGACCGGCACAAGGTCACGGCCTTCGCCAAGGACAACATCATGAAGCTGTCGGACGGCCTCTTTCACGAGGTCTTCGACGAAGTGGCGGCGGACTATCCCGACCTGGAAAACGAGTACTGGATCGTCGACATCGGCGCCGCCAAGCTGGCCGACACGCCCGAGATGTTCGACGTGGTGGTGCTGCCGAATCTGTACGGCGACATCCTCTCGGACGTTGCCGCGCAGATTGCCGGGTCGGTGGGCCTGGGCGGCGCCGCCAACATTGGTGACAGCGCCGCGATGTTCGAGGCCGTCCACGGGTCGGCTCCGCGCCGCGCTGGGCAGAACCTGGCCAACCCGTCCGGCGTGCTCACCGCGGCCGTCCTGATGCTGGATCACATCGGCCAGCCCGAGGTGGCCGCTCGCGTGCAGAACGCCTGGCTGCGAACCCTTGAGGACGGCGTCCACACCTACGACATCTACAGCGACGCCCACAGCACCGCCAAGGTCGGCACCCGCGAGTTCGGCCGGGCCGTGGCCGACCGCCTGGGCGAAATGCCCAGAACCCTGCGTCCGGCATCGTTTGGCGTGGGTGGCCCCATGCCGGTTATCGAAGCAAGTCCGCGACAAAGCGCGCCCGCCAAGCAAACAGTGGGCGTGGACGTCTTCCTGGACTGGAATGACGGCACGGCGGCGGACCTGGCGCAACGCCTGCAGGCCATTGCGGGCAACGGTCTCTACCTGAAGATGATCAGCAACCGCGGCGCGATCGTCTGGCCGCAAACCATGGCCGGCGGCCTGCTGGTGGACCACTGGCGCGCCCGCTTCATGGCGGCCAACGGCACGGCCATTGACCATGCCGAAATCATCGCCTTGCTCGGTCGCATCGGCGGCGCCGGCCTCGATTTCATCAAGACCGAAAACCTCTGCACGTTTGACGGCAGACCCGCGTACTCGCAGGCCTAGAGGAGTGAGACGGCCATGACGGATTCCAACGAGACCCCGCGCGTCGGCATCGTGATGGGCAGCACGACCGACTGGGACGTGATGCAGCGCACCACCGCCACCCTGCGCGATTTCGGCGTGCCCTACGAGGTTCGCGTGCTTTCAGCGCACCGCACGCCCGACGAGACCGCCGAGTGGGCCCGCACGGCCGACGAACGCGGGATGCGCGTCCTCATCGCCGCCGCCGGCGGCGCCGCGCACCTGGCCGGCGTTGTGGCCGCACACACGGTGCTCCCGGTGCTCGGCGTGCCCATGCAGGCCTGGTCGCTCGACGGCCTGGACTCGCTGCTGGCCATGGCCCAGATGCCCCGCGGCATCCCGGTTGCCACCCTCGCCATCGGCAGCGCGGGAGCTGTCAACGCCGCCCTGCTGGCTGTCGAGATCCTGGCTCTGGGCGACGCCGACCTCCGGCAGAAGCTGCTCGACTTCCGGGCGCAGCAGGCCGAAGAAATCCTGGGGTCTGCGCTGGAGTAAGCCGGGCATACGCGCCGCCTGCCAACTCGACACCGCGGCGGCCGCTGAACATACTCAAGCGCTTGGCCGACCTCGGCAGTTCACTATGGACCGGCAGCTCGCTATCGAAGGCGGCGCACCCGCCGTAACCGCGCCCATCGACGACCGCTGGGAGGCGGTCACCGAGCGCGAGCGCACTCTCGTCAACGACGCCCTTGACGCCGGTTCCGCCGTCTACGACGAAATTGAGAAGTTTGAGGCCGAGTTCCGCGAGTTCGTCGGCACCCGCTTCGCGCTGGCCGTCTGCAACGGCACCGCCACCCTGCACTCGGCCATGTTCGCCGCCGGCGCTTCGCTTGGGCGCGAGGTCATCGTGCCGTCGGTCACCTGGCACGCCTCCATCTCGCCGGCCCTGCACTGCGGCGCCTCCCCCGTATTTGCCGACGCCGATCCAGAGACGTTCTGCATCGACCCGGCCGACGTTCGAGGCAAGCTGACCGACCGCACCTGCGCCATCGTCGCCACCCACGTCTACGGCAACCCGGCCGATATGGATGCGCTGCTCGACATCGTCGACGGTACCGACATCACGCTGATCGAGGACGCCTCCCACGCGCACGGCGCAACCTGGCGCGGACGACAGGTCGGGTCGGTCGGACACATCGGTTGCTTCAGCATGCAGGCCAGCAAGCCCATCAGTGGGGTCGAAGCCGGGGTTGCGACGACGAACGATCCGAACCTCTACGACCGCATGGCGGCACTCGGCCATTACGGTCGCGTCAACCAGCTCCTGCAAACCGACGCCCTGCGCGAATTGGGGCGCATCGGGCTGGGGGTGAAATACCGCGCCAACCCGCTCGGCATCGCCCTGGCCCGCGCTGGACTCGAACGGCTGCCGAACCTGAACGAGCGCCGCGCCCGCTGGTTCGCCCGCCTCGATGCCCTGCTGGACGACGTCCCCGGCGTCTATCCGCAGCGCCCCTACGCCCAGGCCGAACGCGGCGGCTACCTGCTCTACACCGCGCGCATCGATCCCGACGAAATCGGCGCGCCCATCCGGGCCATCCTTGACGCCCTCGCCGCCGAGGGCGTGGGCATCCACCCCGACCAGCCGTCCGCCCTCTATGGCGCCATGCACCTGCAACCGCTGTTTGGCGACTTCCCGTTCGAGGGCCTCGGCGGCCCGTGGGGCGACTTGCCCGCAGACGTTCGGCCGTCCTTTGGCTTGGGCTCCCTTCCGGTCAGCGAACGTCTCAACGAGACCTGCGTCTGGCTGCCCACCCCGGTGGATCCCTCCGATGCCTGGGTCGAGCAAGTGGCGGCGGCCTTCGAGAAGGTGGCGTCCCAGGGCGATCGCATCGGGCAGCTGGCCGATGGTGATGTCGACGTCGATGGGTGACGAGTGTCGCGCGGTTAACCTTCACGAATATCGGCGACCGAGAGCCTCGGCCACTGCCGAGGGCCGGAATGGACCGTGAAGTCCACTCGATGAGCGCGTTCACCGGCGAACGGATCGACCCCGAACTGGCTCGTGGAACCGAGATCCTCGAGCTTCATCTCGCACGCTACCGGTTTGCCGCCGACGCGGTGGGTGCGGGTCGAGTCCTCGACATTGCTTGCGGAACCGGCTATGGCACGAACCTTTTGGCCGAGGTCGCAGATCTGGCACTTGGGGCCGATATCTCGACCGTTGCCGTCAAGCACGCAAACAGAGCCTACGCGTCGGCGAAGTGCGGCTTTGTCCAGGCCGACGTGCTCCGGCTGGGCTTTGCGGACGGCGTGTTCGACGCCGTCGTATCGCTTGAGACGGTCGAGCACGTGAACGACTCGACACGTTACTTCGGGGAAGTGTCTCGAGTTCTGAACGACCGGGGGATTCTCGTGATTTCCGCACCCAACCGCGAAGTCCACAGCCCCGGCCGGGACACGCCGATTCATCGTTGGCATTGCTTTGAGCCGAACCTGGACGAGTTCCAATCGCTGCTCGTGTCGAGTGGCTTTGCCGTGCGGACCCTGGTAGGCCAAGCATCGACGCTGGGTTCAGGAGCCCAACTTCAGCAAACGGGCAAGGGTCGCGTGCTACCTGCCGTCGTCTCGTTGGGGCAGTATGTGCTCCCTCGCGTGCCTGACGTCGCGCAGCGCGCGTTCTTGCGCATGCTTCCGGCCGTTCCGGGAGTCGGACGGTTGCTACCGTCATACCGGCGCGCCTCGCCAGGCGATGTCGTGATCGTCACGAGTGACATCTCACGTGCGACAAACTTCCTTGCCGTCTGCACAAAGGTGAGCCAATGACACTCGGTGGGTGCGGTCAAGCGCCGCGTAGGAAATCCCTCCCGGATCAATAGCGAGCGATTTGACCAGATGCCGCCTGTGAATCCCGCAACCTGCGTTACGGAATCAGCCCCAGGGCATTTCCGGTGAGTCCCCCAAGAGTCGCGACGTTGCCATTCCGCGTTCGTGGCGGTAACGAACCGGGCCGTCTCGACGTCGCCTTTCACCCGGCCGACGGACCGAGCGTCAGGGGGCCGGACCTCCGGCTCACCGCCGGCGCCGTCGGAACCTGGGAGTTTCGAATCGAAGTCGAAGCCCGGGTGGCCACGGGCGGCGGCTTCTTCTTCGAGCGCTACGGGTTCCTGTTGTCGCACAGCATCCAGGACACCCGCCCGCGCGGCCGCGACTTCGTCGCGCTGCAGACCAGGACGGACGCACGGGTGCGGTTGGAGCTCAACGAACTCAACCAGGCGAACTCGCCGCCAATTGCTCGCATCGTGGTCGAACGCGGAACGCTGCTGCCAGGCGACCAGCTATGCCTGGTGGTCGGCGACACCAGCCGCGGCGGTCCCGGCAGCGAGGTCTACGACGTTACCTGCCAGGGCCGCATCGTCCTTTCGGTTGACCGGAGCGGCAGCCTCGCCTATCGCCAATTGAGAGCCGGCGAGATTCGCATTCACGTTGAGTCGGACCCCCAACCAACGCTCCTGCGCCTGCTGGGACCATCCATCACGCGGCCCGGCGAGCCTTTCGCGCTGCACCTGGCCGTCTACGACCGCAACCACAACATCTGCACGCAATACAACGGAGCGGTGGCGCTGCGCGACGAGACGGCGTCGCTTATCGGCCTCCCGAGCCGCGTCGACTTCGGTCCGGAGAACGCAGGCCTCGCCATCATTGAAGGCGTCAACGCCCAGGCGCCCGGCCTGATCCGCATCAAGGCACACGACTGCCAGCACGGGCTCTCCGCGCCCAGCAACCCGATCCTCGTCCAGTCCAATCCCGAGTCGCTCGTGCTCTGGGGCGACCTGCACTCCCACAGTTGGGGCGACGTCAGCATGGGCCTGATGGACGACCCGACGCCGATCCTCCATCCGTCCGGCCGCCACGCCCAGGCGCGCGGCCAGGCCCGCCTCGACTTCGCCGCCCCCGGACCCATGGCCCCGCCCGACCAGACGCACCGCCCCGCCGTCTGGGAAGCCCACCAGGCGGCCTACCGCGCCAACGATGAGCCCGGAACCTACGTCCCGTACCTAGCCGGGGAGGCGCATCCGAGCGTCGGCGGCGACCGCAACGTCATCTTTCGGGACTGGGAGGAGCGCCACGCGCCCGCTTGGGCCGACATGGATCACCTGCTTGAGACCTACGGCGACCGCCAGGACGTCCTCCTGGAAGCCCACGTCGGCGGCGGCCCGGCCGACTGGGAGGCCTACCCGACCGCGCACGAGCCGGTGGTCGAAGTGGCCAGCGGTCACGGCTCGGCCGAATGGATATTGCAACGCGCGCTCCGTCACGGCCATCGCCCCGCCGTCATCGCTTCCGGTGATACCCACCTGCCGCTGTTGGCCGCACCCATGGCCGCCCACCTCTTCCGCGGACGCTTCGGCAACCACTTGAACATCCGCGACTGCGCCATCGGCTGCGGCCCGGTGGCCGCCGTTCGCGCCCCTCGCTGCGAGCGCCATGCCATCTGGGACGCCGTGCTGAGCCGCCGCACCTACGCCACAACCGGCGCCCGCATCATTTTGGAGGTGCAGGCCAACGGCCACCCGGCCGGCTCCGAAATCGAAATCGACGGCAAGCCCCGCATCACGGTCACCGCCCACGCCTGCGCCCCGATCGAGTGCATCGACCTCATTCGCAACGACCGCGCCTTGACGGCCTGGCGCCCAGACGAACTCGACGTCGACCTGGAGTTCGAAGACGACGCGCCGCTCTCGCACGCCGCCTACTACGTCCGCCTGCGGCAAGTCGACGGCGAATATGCCTGGAGTACGCCGATCTGGGTCGACAGCAGCGTCGGAGATTCGGGTTCTGGCGGCGAACTGCCTGCTTGGAACCAGCACGAACCCGTCGACCTGGCGGCCGTCCGTCCCAACGACGCCGAGCCCTGCGAGGTGCAGTTGCTCGACTACCTGGCTGCCAACGAAGACCGCGGCCACTTCCACGACATCACGCCCATCCGCATCGTGAACGAGGTCCCGGGCCGTGCCGCCCTCTTCTACGCCTACCTGGGCGGCGCGCGGGAGCCAATCGCCATTCGCTGGTACTTCGAGTTTCCCATGCCCCGGCTCCGGCTCGATTGGGGCTGGGGCGACTTCGGCGCCCGGGACGGCGGCTGAGCGCCGGCGACGAGCAAATCGGGCGGAAATACGGCACATGTCCCTGTGGCTTATATTCGTTCAGGCTTCTCGGGCGGGGAGGTAAGGCATGAAGCGCTTGGTTCTCGCGATCGTTGGTGTCGTCGCACTCCTTGGAATCACAGCCGCGGGGGCGTTGGCCGATTGGCCGACCACCTGCGTTGAACTCAATGACCTCATCGAAGCCGGACGCGGCAACGATCACAACGTCGGGATTTACCAGCGCGTCCACGGCGACCAGGCTGAATCCGTCTGTCGGATCGAACATGCCGACTCCGCCATCCGGTTCGGCGCCCGGCCGTACCAGCTTCCCGCCAGAACCGATCCCGCGGCCTACTCCCAGGCCTTCGTCGAACGCGCCATCAACCGCTACAACACCCAGGGCCTCCAGGCCACGCTCGACTACTACAACTCCCCGGAGAGCACAGACGGGCCGTGGTACGTCTTCATCTTCGACGAGAACGATGTGCTCGTCGCTCACGCGCCCACCCCCGCGATCGTGGGACTCCATGCGCGCGATGTCGTCGGCCCCGACCGCTTTCCGGCTGGCCTCGTAGTCCTGGCGGATGCGACGTCCGAGGGCGCCTGGTCGTCCTATTCGTGGGTAAACACCGAGACTGGCGAACCCCAGGCCAAGCACTCCTGGGTCGTCCGGCACGACGGCCTGGTCTTCGGCTCAGGTTGGTACGAGCCGGGCCCGTCCAAGGCCGACCTGCCCGGTTACACGCAGGCCCTGGTGCAGCGGGCCGTCGATCTTCACGACTCCATAGGCCGTGATGAAACGCTCGCCTACTACAACACGCCGGAAAGCGCGGACGGCCCCTGGTACGTGTTTGTCATCGAAGACCGGGACGGCGTCCTCTACTCCGTGGCCAACGCCAACCGCCCGGACATCGTCGGCAAGACCCGCGAGCGCATTGACGCCAACGGCTTCAACTACGGTGAAGCCATGGCCGCCGTAACCGAGGACAGCGGGGGAGCCTGGGTTAGCTACCTGTTCACCCATCCGCAGACCCGCGAGGACGCGCCCAAGCACTCCTGGGTCGTTCGGGTCGGCAACCTGATTTTCGGCGTCGGCTGGTACGAAGGAATCGAGTAAGCCGCCTCCGCACGCCGCCGGCCTGGTCGTAGCGAGGCAGGTCGGCGGCGTCGAAACGCGGGTCGCGCGGCTCTCCACTTCGGGGATGCCGTAGGGTAAACACGGCTTGGCTTACCCGGAGCGTGAACTCATGGCTAACCCCGAAGCGGTCTTTCAACGACACTGGGACGCGGTCCAGTCCGGCGACTTCGACCTCATCGCCGCCGACTACGCGGCTGACGCCCGCCTCATGCAGCCCAACCAGGTACACGTCGGTCACGACGGCTGCCACGCCTTCTTCGAGGCGCTCTTCGCCGACCTTGCGGGCTTCGAGGCCCGCCAGGAATCCGTCACCGTCAAGGGCGACGCCGTCCTGCTCACCTGGTCGGGCTCCCACGAGGACGGACGCACCGCCGAGGGCGTGGACACCTTCGTCATCAGCGACAACCTGATCCACGTGCAGACGCTGGTCTACCGGATTCGGTAGACCGGGCTAGGCTGCGTCGTTACGAGGCAGGGCTACACTCAGGCTCTGCCCAACCCCATCCAGGGAGCGGACCGTGACCGTCGATGACTCACAACGCGCGCGGGTCCGGGCCGAGCTACCCGAAGTCGAGTGGATCGAAGATTCCGATCTGGCCGCTAAAGTCGTCGAGGCTTGGGCGCTCGCCCTCGCCCAGAGCTCCTTCAGCGCCATCGCCGACATCCGCGGCTCCGGCAACCCCGACACCCCGCCGCTCGAGGACGGCACCCAGACCGACCACATCCGCGGCGTCACGCGACTCGCGGTGTCCATTGCCGACGAGCTTGGGAGCCTCTTCCCCGGTCTGGCGTACGACCGCGACCTGCTAGTCGCCGCCGCCCTCTGCCACGATGTCGGCAAGCCCTGGGAGTTCGATCCCGAGAACCAGGCCCGCTGGGCCTCTGAGCGCGGACGCACCGGATGGCCATCCATCCGCCACCCGGGCTACGGCGTCCACATCTGCCTGACGGTCGGCCTGCCCGAGGAAGTCGCCCACGTCGCCGGCGGCCACTCCGGCGAAGGCGAACTGGTTCAACGCAGCCTCATCAACCAGATCGTCCACCAGGCCGACTACGCCTTCTGGCGCGTCCTGCAGGCCGGCGGCCAACTCGTCGAGGACTAGGCTGCGGGCGTCGCCGGCCGAATCACCAGTTCCTCCTCACCGTTCCGCACCGCATCGCCCTCCAACGTCGCTATGTCGTCGCCGCGCAGGTCAAACGTGAACCGTCCAGCCGCGTCACGGCCCGGATCGCGCCCTTGCACGTCGAAGACGCCAAGGCGAACGTCCGTCCCGCTCACCCGCATCCCGCCGCCGTCCCCGCCGCGCGTGTAGTGCACCGTGCCGTCGGCCTGGATCTCGTTCTCAACCGTCACGTTGGGATCCAGCAGCAACGCGTAGCCGTCGAACGCGATTCGTACGTCGACCCGATCGCCGTCCACGACCCGCTGCACCGTCGCCGTGCCGCTGCTGCCATCGATGATTCGGGTGCCCTCCAGCTCGACCACCCGTGGTCGCAGTTCTTGCTCGATGACCCGCGACACGAACGTCCGCATCAACCTGGCGGCGCGTTCCTCGGGCGTAGGCGTTGGCCCGGTCTGCGTCGGGGCCAGCGTCGACTCGTCCACGTCAATCGCCACGACGACAACAGCCGCCGCGATCAGTGCCGACGCCAGCCCCGCCAGGAGCCAGTTCCGGCTCAACCCGCGATATCCGGCGCCAGTTCGGCCACCAGGGCCTGCACGCGCGCGGAAATGTCGTCGCGGATGCGCCGAACCACATCGATCGCCTGGCCCGACGGATCGTCCACCGGCCAGTCCCGGTACTCCGTCCCGGGCACCAGCGGACACCGGTCGCCGCACCCCATCGTGATGCAGAGGTCGGCCGCGGCCACGTCCTCGGCTGTCAACCGAGATGGTGACGCGTCGCCAATCTCAATGCCCACGTCCCGCAGCGCCTGAACTGCCATCGGATTCACGCGTTCCCCGGGGGCCGTACCTGCCGACTTCACGCTGATTCGCCCACGCGCGGCTGCGCGCAGCAAGCCCGCCGCCATCTGGCTGCGCCCCGCGTTGTGCACGCAGACGAAGATGACCGACGACGTCGGGGGCGATTCCTCGAAGGATGCGGTCACGGATTCACCCTGGAACTGAAGCTTGTCGCGGGGCCATCATAGGCGCGATTCCGGGATCGTCGGCGCGGTCTAGTAGTGAACGACCACCTGCGTCCCGTGGTCGCAGAAATCCCACGCCCACTGGGAATCGTGCAGCCGTAGATTCACACAGCCCGCGCTCCGCTCCGTCCCGAACGCATCATGCCAATAGGCGTAGTGGAATCCGATCCAACTCTCGGTGAAGTACTGGATGTGCTGCACGTCGTCCAGGTTGTAGACGGCCTGCGTGCTGCCGTTCGAGATCAGCCGCGCGCGCGGAATCCGCACGAAGATTCGATAGCGCCCTTGCGGCGTGAAGTCCGGGTACACACCGGTCGAGGTCGCGGCGATCCGCACCGGGTCATCACCGTCGAAGAACGTCACAACCTGCCGCGTCAGGTCCACTTTGGCGTGCCGGTCGGATTGCGGCCCGTGCACCGGCTCCAATGCCGCCAGGTCAACGATCGGCGCGTGCCGGGCCTGCCTCACTGGAGCCGTGGGCAAGCGCTGACGCTCAGCCTCCATCAGGCCAAGGCGCAGGTCCGTCACCCGCCCGCCGCTTTCGGATAGCACGGCGCGTTCGAATACCTGCCAGAGTCCACCGCTGCCAATGACTGCCGGCGCCAGCGGGTACCCGAAGCGGTAAACGCCCCCGTTCTCTCGGTGAAATGGCCAAATCGCGGGATGCACTCCGGTGCCTGTCTGCGCGAAGAAGTGCGCCGACTCGGGCGCTGGCTGCGGCGCCGAGGTCCGGCTCGCGTACGGGCGGCCCAGGTTCACGGGAATGACGCCCAGCGGATCACGAGACGTTGGCGTCAGCGCCACCGCACCCCGCTCGAAGTACTGCATGAGGCGGCCGCGGATTTCCAGCTGCTCCGTAATCGGCCAGCCAAGCCCGCGATCGCGTCCGTATTGCAACCACCAGGCCAGGAATGGCCCGCCGACGTGATGGCCGGTCTCGCGCAGGTAAATCGCCGGAACCGGAACATCCGGAGTCGCCGGATCGGCTCGCACCACTCCCGCCCCGGCGCCCACGGCGGCGCCGACCGCGATCGACAGGCGACCAAGAAACGCCCGTCGTGAACTGCGGGTGCTCTCGTGTAACGCTTGGCGTGAGATGGCTACACGCTCCTCGGCGGCGAGACCTCGCCCACCGGCCTTCCCGGCGAAGTCACAGCGCCACTTGGTCCTATTTTAGGGCATTCGCGCCGTTCGGCAATCCCCGGCTAGTCGTACCTGTACCCGTACACGCTGGCCCGCGCCGCCGTGACGTGCAGGCGCACCCGGCGGCCACGCAAGGCCTCCAGCGAATCGCCCGTGTCCCAACAGGCCCGCGCCTCGATCGCGTCGCGTTCTATCGGCACGGCCTCATCGTGGCCGAATCCCTCCAGCGCCCCGCCATGCTCGTTCAGCACCGCCACCCGCACGTCCCCGAACTCTGCGTCCACGTTCAGCGTCAAACGGTCGCCGCGTACCTCGGCCGGCTCGGTCACGAACTCGCCGCCGTCCTGCCCGGCCGTCAGCGCCGCCCAGCGGTCGCGCTGGAACTCCAGCAGCCCAATGCGGCATTGCGCCGGCCGCATTGGGTATCGCCGGCCCGCGTGCGCCGTCCCGCGCCCGCCAAACGGCACCAGCATCCGGTCTCCCACCACCAGCGGGTCGTTGCTGGATGGAAACACCCACATGTCATCCCACGCCCCCTCGGTGCCCCGGTCCAGCCACGGCGTCCGTTCCAGCCGCTGCCAGTGGTCCCCGTCGCGGCTCACGACCAGCTCCGTGTGCAGGCGCTCCACGAACCGGTCGTAGAACTCCAGGTACCCCAGGTACCCGTTCCCCGCCGTCATGGGATACATGCTGTAAAACTCGGTATCCACCGGGTCGGCATCGTCCGGCCGCATCAGGATCTCCGGTCCCGACCACTTCCGCAGGTCCGGGCTCCGCCAGCGCTCCACGCTTCGAATTCGCGGGATCGGCGGGTCCGCCGCAAAGTCCTTGTCCAGGTCCGCGCGACGCGACGTCAGCCAGTACTCGCCCCGCCGGTCGTCGTAGATGCAATGAAACCTATCCCCCGTCTCGGTGAGAAACGGCTCGTCATGCCACGACCAATGCACCCCGTCGGAACTCGTCAATACGAAGAACGCGTGCCGCCGAATGGCCGCCACCCGCGCATAAATCACCATCCGATAGCGCTCCGACTCCGGAGCCTGCGGATCGACGAGCACCTGCGGACTGTCCAGGTAATCCCAGGGCGCGCTTTCTCGCATCATCCAACAGATGTTGTTCGCGCGGCTGCCCTCCCACTCGAAAAGCCCCAGGTCCGGCTTATCCCAGGTCACGCCGTCGGTTGACGTGGCATAGCAGACCAGCGAGACCAGCGGCTGCGGACGCTCGGCATTCCAGGCCTCGTACCAGAGCTTGAAGAGCCCCGTCTCAGGGTCGCGGTGGGCGGTACCCCAGGTCACGACCGACGTGCCTTCCCACGGCTCGGTCGGCGCCAGCACCGGCGCCATCTGCACCCGCGCCGGCCGGTTCCAGGTCCGGCGCATGTGCACCACCGTTTGCAGTTCCCACGGGTGACAGAACAAATGCAGCGAAGGGTCGTACGGCATCATCCAACCTCGCGACCGCGAACCGCCCCGCCAGCATACGCAGCCGCGCTCGGCCGCTGCCCCTGGACTCGCGCAGTCTCAGGCTCTTGCAAATGGGCGGCTGGTCAATAGGCCTTTAGCCAAATCTGTATCCGTACACACTGGCTCGCGCCACCGTGGCATGGAGCCGCACGCGACGGCCACGTAGCGCGCTCAGGGAATCACCCGCATCCCACCGAACCCGCGCCTCGATTGCGTCGCGTTCGATCGGCACGGCCGCGTCGTGGCCGTAACCCTCCAGCGTCCCGCCATACGCATCCAGCACCGCCACCCGCACGTCGCCGAATTCCGCGTCCACGTTCAGGCACAGGTGCTCGCCGGTAACCTCCGCCGGCTCGGTCACGAACTCGCCACCGTCCTGCCCGGCCGTCAGCGCCGCCCAGCGATCGCGCTGGAACTCCAACAGCCCAATCCGGCACCGCGCCGGCTGCATCCGGTATCGCCGGCCGCCGTGCGCCGTGCCACGGCCGCAAAACGGCAGCAGCATCCGGTCCTCAACTACCAGCGGGTCGTTGCTGGCCGGAAATATCCACATGTCATCCCAGGCGCCCTCGGTGCCCCGGTCCAGCCACGGCGTTCGCTCCAGTCGCTGCCAGTGGTCCCCGTCGCGGCTAACCACCAACTCCGTATGCAGACGCTCCACGAACCGGTCATAGAACTCCAGGTAGCCCAGGTACCCGTTCCCGGCCGTCATCGGATACATGCTGTAGAACTCGGTGTCCGGCAGATCCGCGTCGTCCGGCCGCATCAGCATCTCCGGCCCGATCCACTCACGCAGGTCCGGGCTGCGCCAGCGCTCCACGCTGCGAATTCGCGGGACGGGCGGGTCCGAATAGAAGTCCCGTTCCCCGTACGCGCGCCTTGACGTGACCCAATACTCGCCCCGCCGGTCGTCGTAGATGCAGTGAAATCGGTCCCCGGTCTCGGTCAGAAACGGCTCGTCATGCCACGTCCAATGCATCCCGTCCGCACTGGTAAGCGCGAAGAATGCCTGCCGCCGAATGGCCTGAACCCGCGCGTAAATGACCATCCGGTAACGCTCCGCCTCCGGCGCGTCCGGATCGACGAACACCCGTGGACTATCCAGGTAGTCCCACGGCGCGCTCTCACGCCGCATCATCCAGCAGATGTTGTTCGCCCGGCTCCCGTCCCACTCAAACACCCCCAGCTCCGGCTTGTCCCACGTGAGGCCATCGGTCGACGTGGCATAGCAGACCGGCGTGTCCAGCGGCTCCGGGCGATCCGGATTCCACGCCTCGTACCAGAGCTTGAAGACCCCCGTTTCCTGGTCGTAGAACGACGTACTCCAGGCCACCGACGTGCCTTCCCACGGCTCGGTCGGCGCCAGCACCGGGTCCATCTGCACCCGCGCCGGACGGTTCCAGGTCCGGCGCATGTGCACCACCGTCTGCAGCTCCCAGGGATGACAAAACAGATGCAGCGAAGGGTCGTACGGCATGGCTGAACCTCGCGACCGTGAACCGCCCCGCCAGCATACGCAGCCGCGCCCGGCGGCCTCTCGCGGACTAGCGCTGCTGAATCGCCGCCGGCAGAAGTACGAGCTCGGGCACGTAGGCCCGCGGCGGCAGCGACGTCACGAACAGCACCGCCTCCGCCACGTCCTCCGGCTGCAACGCGTTCGCGATCATCTCCGGCGGCGTCGGCGCGGGTCGCCGGTCGATCATCGGCGTCTCGGTCAGCCCCGGGAAGATCATCGTCGCCCGGATCCCGTTCCCGGCCTCCTCGTGCATCATCCCGTACACGAACCCGGCTTCCCCGTGCTTTGTGCTCTGGTACGCCACGCCCGACATGTCGGGAATCTGGACCGCCGCCGACGAAATCACCACCACCCTCGCCCCGGCTTCCCGTAGCGCCGGCAGCGCCGCCTGCGTGACGTCATACAGCCCCCACAGGTTCGTCCGCTGCATCAGCTCCCAGTCCGACGGACTCAGCACCTCCAGCGCGCGCCCCGGGATATTCCAGCCCGTGGCGTACACCAGGATGTCGATCCCGCCCAGCGCCTCCACCACGGCATCCACGGAAGCCCGCGCCGCCGCGGAGTCCTGGATATCGACTGGGACTACGACACCCGTGCGCCCGGCTGCCCGAATCTCGCTCGCGACCTCATTCAGCGCGTCCTCGGTCCGCGCCAGCACCGCCACGTCCGCCCCGGCCCTGGCCAGCGCCAGCGCCGTCGCCCGGCCCATGCCGCTGCTGGCCCCATAAACCGCCGCCCGCTTCCCGGCGTGACTCTCGCTCATCGGAGACCTTCCCAAGACTCGCCTGGCCCTCGAAGCGGCGCCCACTCTTCCTCCCTTTCCCCGTGGGAGAGGGTTGGGGTGAGGGTCTTCCGGGCAACCAACGACGGTTTACACAACAGTCTCTCCTCGCCGTCTAGAACCCCCGGTGCCCGCCGCGCCCGGGGCCATACGCCCCGTCCAGCGTGTTCCGGTCAAAGCCTTCGCCCACGCGCCCATCGGCCACGTAGCCATACAGCGCCGCCTTGAAGATCGCCTCCAACGTCGAAACCGTCGCAATCGCCAGCCCCACCGTCACCACGCCGACGACCAGACCAGCCATCGGCGACAGCGAGGCAATCAGGATGGCCGGAACCAGCCCGATCAGCGCGGCCACGAACCCAACGATGCCGAACCCGAAGTTCGCCACCACCTGCTCGCCCCACGTCCGCTTGAACAGCGACGTCGAGCGCTTGATCGCCGTAATCGGCCCCGTCTCCTCCGCCACCAGCACCGGTACCACGAAGAACGTCAGGTACGCCCACACGCCGCCCACGATCGACAGCGCAATCTGCCCCAGGAAGTTATCGCGCGACTGGTTCCGCAGGATCTGCAGGATCAGTCCCACCGTCGCCGAAATCAACGCCCAGCCCGCGATCTGCGGCAGACGCGAGTTCGCCAGCCGGAACCCGTCGCCCAGCGTCGGCGTCCCGCCGGCCAGCCGCACCATCGCGGCCCCGATCAGCGCCGCGTTGAAGTAGATGATCACGAACGCCAGCAGGAAGTAGGTAATCCCCAGCAGCACGATGTCCGCCTCGGCCAAGCCCGCCGACCCCGCGCCGCCCAACCGGTCCAGCGTGCCGACCCCGGCGCCCACGCCGGTCAACAGCGCCGCCAGGATCACCAGCGCCACGCCCGACATGATCGGAAACGCAATCAACTTCCGATCGCTCTGCAACACGCCCCAACTCATCTTCGTGAGCTGCCACGTCCGTCCAAACGTCGCGAACATTCGATATTCCCTTGGGACTGCCTGCGCTGCCCGTTCCAGAATAAACGCCGCCGGGGTACCACGCGATAGCTTCATCGCTGCGACCGCGCCGTCGGTAGTGCCGGCTAGAGCCCCCGCACCTCCACCGTCGAAACCCGCCGCTCCGCCAGCTCCACCCGCCGCACCACGTGATTATTCGTATCCGCCACAAACAACATCCCGTCCACCAGCGACACCCCGCCCGGCTCGTGAAAGCGCGCCTCGGCCAGCCCACCGTCCGCGTCCCCGTGCGCGGTATCTCCGGCAAACGACGTAATCAGCCGCTGGACCGGATCCACCACCTGGATCTTGTTGTTGTACGTGTCCGCAATAAACACGCCCTCGGCCCCGGCCGCCACCCCCAGCGGATGCTGCAACCGGATCGACGTGCCCTGTCCGTCCTCATCCCCGAAGTCAAACAGCCCCACTCCCGCAATCGTCCGCGCGTCGCCTCGTCCATCCAACGGCAGCGTGCGAATCGCGCTGGTCTCGCTATCCGCCGCCAGCAGCCGGTCCCCGTGCACCGCCAGCCCGCTGGGTTGCGCCAGCTGCGCCGTGTCCAGCGGCCCGTCCTGCAGGTTCTCGATCCCCGACCCCGCATACGGCCCGATCTCTCCATCAGCCGGATCCATCACCCAGACCTGGTGCATTCCCGCCATCGCAATAAACAGCCGCCCGTCGTGCCAGGCCAGGTCCCACGGCGAGGCCAGCTCGGCAGTCAGCGCCGGATGCGATCCCGGCGCCGGATACCCCCGCGCCCCGGTCCCCGCCACCGTCGACACCTCGCCCGACCCAAGCTCGATCCGGCGAATCCGGTGATTCTCCGTATCCGCCACGAACAAGTCGTCGCCAACCACCGCCAACCCCTGTGGATACGTAAATCGCGCTTCCGAGGCCGCCCCGTCCCGATGCCCTTCCTCCGACGACCCAAACACCCGCCGCACCGCGCCGTCGTGGCTCGTTTCCACGATCCGGTGATGACCCGAATCCGCGATGTACAGCGCGTCCTCGGTGGCCAGCACCTTCCCCGGAAACGCCAGCCCCGTCTCCGAGTCAGGCGCCTGCTCCATCACGTCCAGCGGCGCGTCCGTCACCGTGCCGTTCGGCCGGTGCTCATTCAGGATGCGGGTGACGGCCCGGTCCAGCGCCTCGAACGGCGCCTCGCCCGAATGGAACCCGATCACGTGCCCCAGCGGGTCCACGAACACCATCGTCGGCCACGCCCGCACCCCGTACGTCTGCCAGATCTGGAAATCCCGGTCGTTCACCACCGGGTGCTCCAACCGGTGACGCCGCGCCGCGTAGCGCACGTTGAAGGTCTCGCGCTCCGCCGGGAACTTGGGCGTATGCACACCCACCACCGCCAGCGCCAGACCGTGCTTCTCTTCGAGTTTCCGCAACTGCGGAAATAGCTGCAGGCAGTTAATTCAGCAGAACGTCCAGAAGTCCAGGATCACCAGCCGGCCTTGCAGGTCCGCCATGCGAACCGGCCGCCGCGTATTGGCCCACTCCAACCCCTCCGGAAACTCCGGCGCCGGAATCGGCGTCTGCGTTGCCATAAGCGCTCCAATCGGCAGTCACCCAGTCTCCCACGCCCCCGCAGGGCGTTCCCGCACCCGGCACCCGTGAAGACCCATCATGAACTGCCGGAATCCCGTTCCTTCCTGGAGCCTTGACTTTGACAGCCGCGTATCCTGCCGGGACTGGAACCCTCGCGAGACGTACCCATCCACTTTCCCTTCGCCGAATTCACCGGCGCCCCCTACGACCTCGGCCTTCAGCACGGCCAGCGATTTCGCGACCTCGTCCGCCTGCAACTCGCCGAAACCATGCAAGCCGCCGCCGACAGCGGCCTCACCGCCTCAGAAGCCCTTGCGTGGACCCTCCAACAGCAACCCCTGGTCCAGGCCATCGCCCCCCACTGGATGGATGAGCTTCAAGGCCTCGCCCAGGGCGCCGGCATCCGGTTCGATGAAGCTTTCGCCCTCCAACTCCGACCCGGAACCGGCGGACTCCCCGAAGGCTGCACCTCCTTCGCCGCCGTGGGCCAGGCCACCACCGATGGTCAGACCATCGCCGGCCAGAACCGCGACCTGGGCGAGCCCTACCTCCACCGCATGTTCCTCGCCGCGTTCAGGCCCACCCACGGCCCCCACATCCTCATGCACTGCGTCCCCGGCGAACTCGGCGGCGTCGGCCTCAACAGCCGCGGCGTCTGCGTCGTTGCCAACTCCCTCTGGGGCAAGTCCGGCCGCACCTGGATGGCCCCGCCCATCCTTCGCCGCGCCGCCCTCGAGTCCGACTCAGCCCAGGCCGCCGTCCAGCGCATCCAGGCCATGCCCGGCCCCGCCGTCGGCAACTTCCTCATCGCCGACCCAAAGCACGCCCGCAACCTCGAAATCCTGGCCGAAGGCCTCTACGTCACCAATGTCGACCGCGGCGTCTACGCCCACGCCAACAACTGCGTCGCGCGCACCCTCCAACCCCACGAAGCCACCCGCCGACCGCTTCCTCACTCCGAAGGCCGGCGCCAATCCCTCCAGGCCGGGCTCGAACGCCACGTCGGCGCCATCGACACCACCGTCTGCCGCCAACTCCTTAGCGACCAGTCAGGCCGCCCCGAACCCGTCTGCCGCCCCTTCCGATCCGGCGACCCCTTTGCCACCATCGCCGCCCTCATCGCCGTCCCTCACACCCGGACCCTCCACCTCAGCTACGGACCGCCCAGCGACGACCGGTTCACCGTCTACCGCCTGTAGGCCCCTCGGTTAGCCCCGGTGCATCCAGGCTGGGGGACGGCTCTCCTAAAAGCGTCCGTCGCGGACTTCGAAGTGGGTAGGTTTGGCGAGCGAGCGTCCGCCGGTTCGCAGCCAGTCGGTCGTCCAGCGCAGCACCGGCGCCAGCGGCGTCAGCGGCTTGCCCACCAGTTTGGCCATGCGGCGGCAGTCCACGAACAGCGCACTGTCCGACTCCGTGCCCTCGAACTCAGGCGAGACATCCAGCAGCTCGCCCATCGCAACGGCGACCTCGCGAATCCGAATCGGTTCCAGCCCTGAGACGTTCAGCGTCAGCGCCGGCGCCGCGCAGTGCTCCAGGGTTCGCAGGATCAGGTCGCAGGCGTCGCCCTGCCAGATCACGCTGGCCGTGCGCATGCCCACGTTCACGGGATGGCCGCCGCACAGGCTGGCCGCGATGTCGTGCAGCACGCCGTAGCGCAGGTCCAGCGCGTACGACAGCCGGATCAGCGCCGAGCGCGTCCTCCACGTATGCGCTGCGTACTCGAACATCCGCTCCCGCGCCAGGCACGACTGCGCGTACTCGCCAATCGGCTCGGGCTCCAGGTCTTCGTCCGCCCCGGCCCCGTCGGCCGGCACGAACGGGTACACCGCCGCCGTGGAGAACACCACGCAGCGGGCCTCCCGGAACCGCCGCGCCACCAGTCCCGGCAAGTGCGCATTCATGACCCAGGTCAGGTGCTCGGCGCCGGTGGATCCGAACTTGCGCCCGGCCATGAACACCACGTCCGGCGCATCCGGCAGTTCGCGCAGGAACGCGGGCTCCAGCAAGTCGCCCGCAATGGTGGCCACGCCAGCGGCCTCCAGCCCGGCACGCGCGGCGGGATCGCTGAACCGGGAGACGGCGATCACTTGCCCGTCGCGTCCGGCAGCCGCAAAGGCGCGTTGGGCCATCCGGGCCACGGTTGGACCCATCTTGCCCCCGGCGCCAAGCACCAGCAGGTCGCCGGATCCGCGGGCAAGGGACTCAACCAGCCCCGCGCTCGGACGCGACATCACCTCATCCAGCGTCGCCTCGTCCGGAATCGAGTCCGGGAGCGAATCAGCCATCAGCAGATCGGCACGGAGTCGCGTCTCAGACGCCCCCGGCAATCTCCGACCACTGGCTCTCGGGGAACACCTCGATGGTCTGGGTCACGCCGCCAAGCTGCTCGCGCATGGCCAGCATGGCCTGGGCACAAGCCTGCGTGCTGTCGAACTCCATCACCATCAGGACATCAAAGGCGCCCATGGTCAGGTAAATCTCGTGAAGCGTTCCGCCGTGGTCTTCCACCAACTGGCGCGTTACCGGCGCGCCGTCGCCAATGGCGTCGGCCACCGACCCAGGCTCCGCCGGCTCGTTGCCGGACATGCTGACCATGCTGACGTAGTGAGGCATCGGATTCCCCCGCGGGCGTTCGTTTGGCGCGGCGATTATGGCACCAGTCGGAACCGCCGCTGGCTAGACTCCCCAGCCCGCCGCTCGGAAGCAATCCCCCATGCCGCCCAACGTCCTGATCGTCACCACCCACGACACCGGCCGCTTCATCCAGCCTTACGGCGTCACCACGGTGGAGACCCCCAACCTCAACCGGCTGGCGGCCGAGGGTGCGCGCTTCAACGCCTACACCACCGCCCCGCAGTGCTCGCCCAGCCGCGCCAGCCTCACCACCGGCCGCTATCCCCACGCCAACGGCACCATGGGCCTCACGCATCGCGACTTTCGCTGGGACCTGCATCCGGATGAGCAGACCATCCCGCAGATCCTGCGCACCGTCGGTTACCGCAGCGGCCACTGGGGCGTCGAACACGCCGCCCGCGACCCGCGCCGCATCGGCAACGACGTCCTCGACGAATCACGCGACATCGACTCGATCGTCACCGGCGTCACACAGTTCATCAATGCCGACCGTAGTCGCCCCTTCGTCGTGCAGGTCGGCTTTGGCGAGACGCACCGCGTCGGCGGCCACGGCTTCGGCGGCCGGCCCTACGACGAGAAGGGCATCACCGTGCCGCCCTACCTGATGGACGCCCCCGACACCCGCGCCGACCTTGCCGACTTCCAGGGCTGCGTCAACCGCGCCGACGACTACATCGGTCGCTTAATCGGAATCCTGGAAGACCGCAACCTGCTCGACCGGACCCTGGTGCTCTACGTCGGCGATCACGGCATCGCCTTCCCGCGCGCCAAGTGCACCTTGTACGACCCCGGCATCGAGATCTCCCTCATCGCCCGCCTGCCCGGCAGCCCCCTCAGCGGCGGCGGCGCGCCGGCCGGCATGGTCAGCAACCTGGATGTGGTCCCAACCCTTATCGAACTCACCGGCGCCAAAGAACCGCCCTACCTGCACGGAACCTCGCTGCTGCCGCTGGCTGCGGGCACCGCCTCCGGCCACGCCCAACTCTTCGTGGAAAAGACCTACCACAGCTACTACGACCCCATGCGCGGCATCCGCACCGACCGCTGGAAATTCATCCGCAACTTCGAGACCGGCCTGGGCGTGGAAATCCCCAGCGACATCGCCGGCAGCGGCGCCTATCGCGACCTGGCCGGTCGCATGGACCCCTCGCACCATGTCGAAATCGAGCTGTACGACCTGCACGCCGACCCCAACGAACAAACCAACCTCGCCGGCAACCCCGAAACCGCCGCCATCCAGGCCGAACTCGGCGCCAGGGTCATCGACTGGATGCGCGCCACCGGCGATCCGCTCCTGAACGGGCCCGTGGAGTCGCCCTTCTACCGAGACACGATCAGCGAGATCTCGGGCTAGCCGGACTCCGCCCACGGGTCGTAGGACCCGAAGTGCCAGAGGTTGCCCTCGGGGTCCAGCGCGAAGTACAGGCGGCCCCCGTAGGACGCGTCCTGAATCTCCAGCACGATCTCGGCGCCGGCAGCCGTCGCATGCGCAAAGTGCGCGTCGATTTCCGGCACGATCACGTAGGCGCTCTGCGTGTTGGCGCCCACTTCCGCCGGCGTCTTGACGTGTGGGCCGAAGTCGCGATTTTGGGCCGACCCCAGCATGATCATGCCGCCGCCCAGCGTGAGTTGCGCGTGACGGATGGATCCCTCCGGGCCCGAGATGACCAGGCGCCTGGCAAACCCAAACACGTCGCACAGGAACTCAATGGCCGCCGCCGCGTCGCGGTAACGCAGGCTGGGAACGATCATCGCCTTCCGCGATTCCTGAGTCATCACCAGTCCTTCTCCTTCGTCGAAGCCGTTAGCCCCAAGGGCGAGCGAAACCTCGCCTCTCCCACGCGAAAGGCCGACAGATTCTTCGACGCCGGATGAAGGGTCTCAAGCGGAACACCACCGGCGACAATCCGACAGGGCGGATGTTCGCGGACCACTGACTTGAGATCACCTGACGTGCGGGGTACGGGAATCCCCGTCACGGAGGAACCGCCCATGGACGCCACCCCAATTGTTGTGACGATCGTTAGTGTTGGGGCGGCCATGCTCGTCGCATTCGTCGGGGTGGCATTCAGGTTGGGCGCGGTGCTGGGCAAGATTCAGGAGCAAGTCGAGGCTATTCCGCAACTTCGCCAGGATGTCCATGCGCTGTCCGGTCGGGTCGATGGATTGACCGAGCGGGTGTCCCGAATTGAGGGCGTGATCGAAGGCGTGCTGTCCAGCCGCGCCCCGCCGTCGGACTGAGGCCTGGTCGACACACACATGCAGGCGCGCCGGAGGTCTACGAGTCAATCTATCGGCCCGTGGAGCGCCTGCCCGAACGTGCGACAGGTGTTTGGCGAGACGACGAGATTGAACGCCCGCCGCCTCGGCGTCGGCCGCAAGTTCATCGAACCGTTACCCCTGCCCGCGCCGCTTGCTCAACCAGGAATCTGTACACCCCGGGCGCATCCTCGGTCGAGCAGCTTTCCACTATCAGGGAGATCTCCGGGTCCAACGCTTCCAGCCGCTGCAGGTAGCGCTGGTGATTGATGGCTCCCTGGCCAGTGGTGACGGTATCCAGGTGCACGGTGTGCCGGTCCCAGAGCGCGATGTCCTTGCTGTGCCCGCTGCCGATGCGGCCGCCCAGCGTGTCGAACATGGCGTCGATCGCCGCGCCCGTGTCGTAGTACGTATCCAGCGTGATCCAGTTCACCGGGTCCATGTCCACCCGCACCCACGGCGATCCCACGGCGTCCACGACTCGCCGGGTAACAGCCGCGTCGCGCAGGGTCACAAGCTGGTGCCCCTCCAGGTGAATCCGCACGCCCACCTCGGCGGCGACCTCGGCCGCCCGGCCCAGCGAGTCGATCAGGTTGGCCTCGGCCCAGGGCGCCCAGTTATCGGGATGCGGCGCCCAGGGGCCGCTCGCGCTCATGCTGCCGGGACCCGTGTCGATGCAGGCCGCGCCCAGCCTGGCCGCCAGCCGCAACCCGGCGCACAGCACCTGGACGCCGCGCTGTCGGGCTTCGGCATCGGGATGCACCAGGTTCTGCCAGTACCCCGTGCCCATCACGTGGTCCAACCCGGCGTCGGCCAGGATCTGGCGGAAGCGGCGGCAATCGGCGTCGGAGGGCGGATTCAGCGGATCGTTCCCGCCCAGCCGCGTGAACACGCCGGTGTAGCCCCACGAGCGCAGCGTGCGCGCCGTCTCGGGCGTCAGGTCCCGCAGATCGTCCGGCAGCAACGTGCCCGAAATCCCAAGTCGCATCGTCAGCCTCCCCCGTCCACCGGCACCACGCCCCCGGACATGTACGTATTGCGCTCGCTGGTCAGAAAGGCCACCACCTCCGCCACCTCCTCGGGATCGGCGTAGCGTCCAATGGCGACCGGCGGGTTGCGCACGACTTCTTCGGGGACTCGCGAAACCACCATGTTCGTCAGCGCCCGGCCCGGCAGCACGGCGTTCACCAGCACCCCGCGCGACGTGAACTCCCGCGCGAACGCCCGCGTTATCGGCACGATGCCCGCCTTGCTCACCGCGTACGGGATCAGGGCCGGCGTGCCGTGCCGGGCGCCGGAGGTGAAGTTCACGATCCGTCCCCACCCCCGCTCGGCCATCTCGCCCACCACCAGCCGCGAGGCCAGGTACGTCCCCGTCAGGTTGACCGCCAGCACCCGGTCCCACTCGTCCAGCGGCGTCTCCAGCACGCTGGCGTCCACGCCGATGATGGCTGCGGCGTTGACCAGGATGTCGACCGGGCCAAGAATGTCGCGGGTGGTGGTGAGTGCGGCCTCCAGCGACTCCAGCGAGGCCACGTCAACGTCCAGCGCCATTGCCAAAGCACCACGCGACTTCAGATTCGCCGCCGTCCGTTCGGCGCCGTCGAAGTCCCGGTCCCAGATTGCGATCGCCCGATCATCGTCGGCCAGACGCACGGCCGAGGCCCGCCCTAACCCGGTAGCGCCACCTGTCACGACAGCTACTCGCCGAGCGCTCACTCAGGTCACTCCGAGTCCGGTCCTGCTTACGCAGGGCACCGTAGCGCATGCGTTCGAGGCGTTCGCACGCTATGCCTAGGGCATGCAGAGCCCTGCGGCCCTTCAGTGTCGGCGCAGCAGGTTGACCGAACGCGCACGACCTGATCAATATGGCGCACGCCATAGGTGCGAAAGGCCCCCTGCATGGCCGCTGAGACGCTGAGGGCAGTCGTGGTCGGTTGCGGTGTGGGGCGCAACCACGCCGATGCCTACACCCATTCCGACGCCGCCGAACTGGTGGCGCTCTGCGATATCGACGAAGTCGCCCTTAACCGGGTTGCCGACGCGAACGACGTCGAGGCCCGCTACACCGACTTCGAAACGATGCTGCGCGAAGAGCAGCCCGACCTCATCAACATCGCCACCGCCCAGCCGCTGCACGCCGAAATGACGGTCCTGGCGGCCACCCAGTACACGCCAAAGGGCATCCTCTGCGAGAAGGGCATGGCCAACAACATGGGCGAGGCGCGATCAATGATCGCGGCCTGCGACCGCAACGGCGTCAAGCTGGCCATCGGCCACGAGTCGCGCTACCTGACCCAGATCCAGGAAGCGCGCGAGCTCATCACCGGCGGAGCCATCGGCACGGTGCGCCTGGCGCACGGCTGGTACGAACAGGGCGGCATGCTGAACCAGATGTGCCACGGCTGCGACCGCGCCCTGTTCATCCTCGGCGACCCCGAGCCGCAATGGGTGATGGGCAACATCCAGCGCAACTCCGACCGCTGGGAACGCAGTTGGCCCTGTGAGGAAATGGCGGTCGGCATCGTCGGGTTCGCCGACGGCTCCCGCCTGATCCTGGAAGGCGAAACCCCCGGCGGCGCCCAGGTCGAACAGCACCGGCTGACCTTCGTCGGCGACGAAGGCACGCTCTACGTCCGCACCGAAGGCGAAGTCCGGCCACCGGGCACCGTGCCCGAGGATCCGATTGGCCTTCGGATTCAGCGCGGCGACGGCAGTGTCGAGGAGATCGAGTTTCACAACGATCCCTACCTGGACGCCCGCCATCGTGAAATCGACGCCTTCGCCCGCTGGGCCGGCGGCGAACTGGACGGCCACTACCAGGACGCGCACTTCTGCGTGCAAACGCAGGAGATCCTGATGGCCATCTACGAGTCGGCCCGGACCCACGGCCTGGTGCAACTGCCCATGAAGACCCAGTCCTCGCCGCTGATCGAGATGATCAACAGCGGCGCGCTGCCGGTCAGCAACCCGGGCTGGCACGACATCCGGCACGGCACCAGGATTACGCCGTTCGATTACGGCGGAGGCAACCCGTGAGCGCCCAACCCCTCCGCGCCGTCATCGTCGGCGGCCACATCGGCCGCAGCCACGCCATGGGCTACCTGGCGAGCGACCGAATCGAACTTGCCGCCGTCTGCGACATCGATCCCAACACCCTGGAAGAGTTCGGCGACGAGTTCGACGTCGAGAACCGTTACACCGACTACGAAACCATGCTGCGCGAGGAGGAACCGGACCTCGTCAGCATCGGCACGCCGCAGCAACTCCACGCCTCGATGACAATCCTGGCGGCCACGCGCTATTCGCCGCTGGCCATCGTCTCCGAGAAACCCATGGCCAGCAGCACGGGCGAGGGTTACGCCATGCTGGCCGCCTGCGAGAGGAACGGCGTCAAGCTGGCCATCGGCCACCAGGGCCGCTGGATGCCGCGGCACGAGACCGTCCGGCAACTGATCTCCGACGGCGCGATCGGCCAGGTGATTACTGCCTTCGCCGGGCCGCCCAAGCCGGATGCCGGCCTCATGAACATCGCCACCCATCAGTTGAACTACTGGCAGTACATGCTGGGCGACCCGACGCCGCTCTGGGTGCTGGCCAACGTGCAGCGCCAGACCGACCGCTACGAGCGCGGCTGGCCGGCCGAGGACCTGGCGGGGCTGCTGGTGGAGTTCGAAGGCGGCATTCGCCTCTCAATGGAGAGCGACACGCCGCCCGAAGGCCTGGAACGCGACCTGCGCGTGATTACCGGGACGGAAGGCGTGATCTGGCTGGCCGGCGGGACCGCCGGCAACGTCATTCGACTTCTGCGCCACGGCGCCTCGGGCTGGGAAACCATCGAGGCCAGCGAGGCCGAGTTCAGCGATGCACGCACGCTGGAGCTAGACGCGCTGGCAGCCTGGGCAACCGGTGAGATCGACGAACATCGCGGTGACGCCAACCTGGCCATCCACACGCTCGAGATCCTGATGGGTATCTACGAGTCGACCCGGACGCACAGCCTGGTTCGGCTGCCGCTGAAGACCAAGGGGTCGCCGCTGACCGCCATGATCGACGCCGGCGATCTGCCGGTCCGTTATCCGGGGCACTACGACATCCGCCACAAGTCCGCCACGCCAGACTAGGGGCCGCTGACATGACGACATACCGCGCTGGAGTCATCGGACTGAATCTCGGTCAGTCGCACGTTCGCGGGTTCGACGAGGCCGACGGAGTCGAGGTCGCGGCGGTCTGCGACATCGACGAAGCACGGCTCGAGGAAGTCGCCGACCAGTACGACGTACCCGGCCGCTACACCGACGCCACGGCCATGCTGGAAACCGAGTCGCTGGACATCGTCAGCGTCACCACGCCGGCGGCGCTGCATCCCATGATGACCCTGCTGGCCGCGCGCTATCCGGTCCAGGCGATCATCTCCGAGAAGCCGCTGGCCAACTCGATGGGCGAAGCCGACGCCATGCTGGCGACCTGTAACGCCGCAGGCATCAAGCTGCTGTGCGGCTACCAGGGCCGCCACATGCGCGCCTTCGAACGCGCCCGCGGCCTGATCGCCGACGGCGCCATCGGGAAGCCGTTGGTGGTAAAGGTCAGCGTGGAAGAGGGCGGCTTGCTCAACCAGGGGTCGCACCTCATCGACCGCTCGCTGTATCTGCTTGGGGATCCCGAACCGCTCTGGGTGCTTGGACAGGTGCAGCGAGAGACGGACCGCTACGAGCGGGGCTACTACTGCGAGGACCTCTGCTTCTGCATCGCCGCGGTTGAAGGCGGCGCGCGGATCGTCTACGACAACGACATCGGCCCTGGCGGCGACGTAGGCAACCGCGCCTTCGTGGTCACCGGCGACGATGGAATGCTGATTGTGGAGCCAAGCGATCCCGCGATTTCGATGTCGTACGGCGTCCAGCTGATTTCAGGCAACCGCGAGGACCTGAACGAGCCGTGGGACGGCGTCGCAACGAATTTCATGCTGGAACAGGCCAACGAGCTTGTGGCCTGGCTCAACGGCGACATTGACGACCACCGCCAGAACGCACACCACGCCATCAAGTCGCAGTCGATCCTGATGGGGCTCTACGAGAGCGCACGTACCCACACGCTGGTCCAGGTACCCATCCAGACCAAGCTCGCCCCCCTCGAAGCCGCGATTAACGAAGGTTCGCTGAAAGTCCGCTATCCCGGCGCCTACGACATCCGCCGCCCACTCGTCTACGCCAAAGACAAGGTCGACTAGCCGGACGCAGGTCGACCGGTTGCGTGAGCGGATCGGTTCTGGGCGTCATTCGTCCTCGAATACCGCTTCGCGCAGAGTGTCATTCATGCGTGTCTGCCACCCCTTCCCGGTCTCGCGAAAGTGGAGCACCAGGTCAGCATCGAGCCGCAGCGTGATCTGGGTCTTCGTGGGCGCCCGCTGCTTGCCGCGCGTGCGCCGGTACCGGCGCACGATGTGCGGCACGACCTCGCTGGCGGGCCTGGCGCGCTTGAACCAGGCGTCATCCAGCTCGGACGTCTCGGGGTCGGCGGCAACGGCAACGTTGATCTCGTAGTCTTCGTCAGGCGTCGGGCTGACGTGGCCCGGCCTAAGCTTGGGCATATCTCCGTTCCTCCCGTCGGCTGGCACAACGCAGGCTGATCACTCGAATCCGCGCGCGGCGTTCCGTGAACACGATGCAGCAGAGCCGGACGTCGATGTAGCCAATGGCCACGTAGCGAACCTCGCCTCCGCGATCGGAACGTTCGACCAGCGCGCTCTCCCAGTCGAACCCTTCGACCGCCGCGAAGTCGATCCCATGCTTCTGCGCATTCGACTGACGCTTCGCCTCATCCCACTCGTACTGCACGTTTATATTGTAACTACGATTTACTCATGCTTCAAGTGCCCTGTCCAAGTTGCAGCCCGGAACGCGATGCCGATGCTAGACAACCTCTTCCTCGACGTCGGTCTCGCCGCAGATATCCATGAGGGTGTGGTGGACGGCGCGGTCGTGGGCGTAGCCGAAGCGGGGTTCGCGCTCGCCGCGGATGCAGGCCACGAAGTGCTCAACGTCGTCGCGGAACGGCGCTTCGCGTCCGGTGCCATAGACCTTCCAGCCGTCCGCACCCGCGCCAGGTCCGCCCCGGTGTATGGCCACCGCCGGCGAGCGGTCGCCAATGGACGCCCAGGGGGAAACGATGGCCTGGGCCTCCGAACCGTAGACCTCGAAACTACGCGGGCGTACCTGCTCGGTTTCGAGGTGGCTGGCTTCAAGGGTCGCGATCGCGCTCGGGTACTCCAGCACCACGGTGGCGTTGTCGACGTAGCCGGACTCGGTGAAGCGGTCGCAGCGAAGAAATGGGTGGACTGTGGCGGGCGTCCCCAAAACGGCCATCGCCATGTCCAGCGCGTGGGAACCAAGGTTGTAGAAGATGCCGCCGTTGAAGTACCGGTCGCGGCCCAGGTAGGTGTCGGCCGAGGGGTTGTAGAAGCTGCACATGTGCGAGCGCACGCGGTAGATGTCGCCGAAGTCGCCGCGATCCACCATGTCCAGCACGCGGCGGAAGTGCGGCGTCAGGCGGTTGTTGTAGCCCATCTGGAACAGCAGACCGGATGACTCGGCCAGGCCCGTCAGTTCATCCACATGAGCATGGGTCCAGCCGCAGGCCTTTTCCATCAAGAGGTGTTTGCCTGCCTGCAGCGCCCGGCGCGCATATGCAGGGTTCTGGCGCTCGGCGCCGCCTATGACGATACCGAGCACAGAGGCGTCGTCCAGCAACCGGTCGATGTCGTCGAGATAGGGAACGCCAGCCGAGTTGGGTTCGGCCTCGTTGGCGGCGCGTGTTTCGGAGCACGGCTCGTAAACGCCAGCAAGGTCGATTTCCGAAAGATCCCGCAGCCAGCGCAACTTGCCCGCGGCGTGACCGTGCTGCGCGCCGAGCACCCCAAGACGTACGGACTGCTTGCTCACGATGGACGCTCCTCCGTGTAATTCGGTCGGACCATGAGCGGCATTTGCACCTGGTCAGGTCGTGCGAGCCGCAGGAAAAAGTGCCCGAGCCCGGCCGACCCAAGCATGAAATCCGGACTGTAGTTGCCCGGCTCGTCACCCATCCATCGCACTCCGCCGTCATGCTCTTCTCGATAGCCACGAGCCCGGTCCCCAAAGGCGCGCGCATGAGCCAGCCAAGAATCGTCTCCTGTCACTCGGGCCAGTTCGATGAACAACTCGGCGTTGCCGGCCAGGCCGTGGCACTGGCTGGGGTTGTTGCGGACGTCACCGGCGGCGAGGGTGGCGTGGGCGCAGCGCTCGGCGAAGCGGCGCAGGTCGTCGTCGTCGAAGATCTCCGCCGCTCGGGCTGCGGCCAGCCCAATGCCCGGCGCCCCGTGGCACCACTGCACCCGCGGCCGGTGCGGATCGCCCGGCCAGCGATTCCAGCAGATGCCTCGCTCGTCATCCAGCGCCACGGCCTCAATCCAGCGCCAGGCGTCGCAAACGAGGTTCTTGAGCGCGTCATCGCCGGTAAAGCGCCAGAGTTCCGCCAACGCGTAGGCGATGCCGCTGGCGCCGTGGACGAAGCCGGCGCTAAAGCGAACCTGGTCTTCCCGCAACCAATCCCAGCGCGCGCCTTCCGTGTCGCGTTCAACCGTCTCGGCAATGTGGTTTCCGGCCAGCACCGCGGCATCCAGCACGCCCTGATCCTTCGTGGCCTGGTGAAGGCGGAGGAGAAAGATCACGCTGCCGGCCGACCCACTCAGCACGTGAGCGTCCGGCCAGGATGCACGGGACACGGCCCTGGCCCGCGCCTGCGCGTCGCGCAGCCAGCGCTCGCGTCCGGTGGCTTCATAGAGGTGCAGGCACATCTGACCGTGGCCCGACATGCCGAAGTACAAGCCCGCGTCGGCGCTGGGATCTCGGAGGTCGGCCTTGGACTGGCCTTCCACCCACATCGCCGCCGCTTCGGCCACTTCGCGGGCTTTCGGATCGCCGGTCACGCGGAACAGGTCGGCGAACAGGAACACCACACCGGCCGTCCCGCCAAACACGGCGGTTGAGTACTGCGACCTGCCGGTGTAGCTGCGCGTTTCCCAGCGCGCGCCGCCAACGGCGGGACGCGCCTGCGCAGCGATGCTATCGGCCACGCTCTGGGCGGCTGCCAGGAATCCGTCGTCGGGCATAGCGATTCAGGGCGCTGCGAGCGGCCTCACGGTACCCGATCATTTTTGACCCGGCGCGACAAGCTGGCGTGGGGCACGTAGTCTCAGCCAATGACGCGGGAGACCGAGGCACCAATGCAAGACGTGAAGCTGGCGGACACGCCTATCACCGATACCTATCCGGGCCTGAACAACCTGGTTGTCGACTTCAACCAGATGAAGAGTTTCATGGACGACCCGCTGGTCCTCGTCGAGGGCGACGGCGTTCGGGTTCGCGACCACACGGGGCAGTGGTACATCGACGGACTGGCCGGGGTCGCGGCCGTTCAGGTCGGGCATCGCAACCAGGGAATCATCGACGCGATGACCGCGCAGTTGAATCGCATTGCGCTGACCCTGCCCCTCTACGCGGCCTCCGAGCCGGCAATTGCGTTGGCGGAGCGGCTGGCCGAGATAACGCCCGAACCGTTGACCCACGTGAAGTTCACCAGCGGCGGTTCCGAAGCCAACGAGACCGCCTTCAAGCTCGCGCGCCAGTTCCACGCGCAAACGGGTAACCCGGGCAAGTACAAGATCATCTCGCGCTATAAGAGCTACCACGGCGCCACCATGGGCGCGTTGGCCGCCAGCGGCGGTGCCTCCCGCAAGCTGCCCTACGAACCGTTTCCGACCGGCTTCGTACACGTCCTTCCGCCGGACGGCTATCGCTCCCCGTTTGGACTCGATGAATTGGAGAGCGCAATCCGCTGCGCCGAACTCGTAGACCACGTCATCGTGGGCGAGGGTCCGGAAACGGTCGCCGCGCTAATCGCGGATCCCGTTGTGATGTCGGCCGAGGGCTTGATCGCGCCGCCGATCGAATACTTCAAGATCCTGCGTGAGGTCTGCGATCAACATAGCGTGCTGCTGATATTTGACGAGATCATCACCGGCTTTGGTCGACTCGGCGAGCTGTTTGCGGCGGACGTGTACGAGACGTGCCCCGACATCATGTCGGTCGGCAAGGGCATCAGTGGTGGGTACGCGGCACTGGCTGCCGTGATGATGACCGAGCGCGTTGCCAGCGCGTTCTGGGGCGAACTCGGCGACGGCGTGCACTTCAACGCTGGCCACACCTACTCCGGGAACCCGGTTGCCTGCGCGGCGGGACTGGAAGCCGTTCGGCAGATCGTGGAGGGTGGCGCGCTCGACAACGGCCGCGAACGCGGCCGGCAGCTCCGGGACGGTATGGATGAGCTGATGTCTCGATATGAGCAAATCGGACGTGTGGCCGGAATCGGCATGTTGCAGGGCGTGGAGTTCGTGAGCGATCGGGCCACGCGCTCGCCCTATCCCGACCATAATCTGCTCTGCCGCGCGGTGGGCCGAACCGCCAGAAGCAATGGCCTGATCGGGCGCATGGGGGACCACACGTATGTCCTGGCGCCACCGCTGACCTCAACGGCGGAAGAGATTGACGAGATGCTGGACATCCTTGACGCGTCGATCGCGGAGACCCTGGAAACGTTCGAGGAGTGAGCCAGGCGGCATTTGACGACCGCGTAGCCGCGTATGCGCAATCGGCGAGCCATCGCGAAGGCCCGACCCTGGATCTCACGCGCGAGTTGGCACAGACGCGTCCGGGCGACCTGGTGCTGGATGTAAGCACAGGCACGGGCTTTACCGCCCATACGCTAGCGGCTCAGTCGACCCGGGTGGTGGCGGCGGATATTGCCCCCAACATGCTGCGGCACACACGCGCCACCGCGCCAACGGCCCTCCAAGTCGTTCAGACCGACACGCACGCGCTGGCGTTCGGCGAGCAGACGTTCGACGTTGTCACATGCCGCCATGCCTTCCATCACTATCTCGACGGCAGCCTGGCCATCTCAGAAATGGCCCGCGTCGTTCGGGTGGGCGGACGGGTGGTGATTGCGGACACGATCTCACCCGACGACGTCGAAGTGGCCGAGGCCATGCACGCGATCGAGCTGGCACGCGATCCGTCCCACGTCTGCAATCGCTACGCGGCCCAGGTGCTCGAGTTGATGACAGAGGCTGGCCTCGTTATCGAGCGCGCCGTCCACACGCACACCGAGCAGGACTTTGATTCCTGGTGCAGCCGCACGGGCGTATCCGACGAGCTTCGAGGCCAGCTGTGGGGTGGATTCAACGGTAGCGAGAAGGTCCGCGCAGCCTTCAACGTGCGCGAGACGGCGGACTCACGCCGCTTCGACTGGCCGGTGCTGGTCGCGGCCGGGGTGCGGCGCGCCTAGCCTCCGATACGATACGGCGGGAGTAGGGTCCCTGGAGATGACGACATGGCAACGGCGCCACTGAGAGTTGGCTTTGTAGGTTGCGGCGGGATATCGCGCCTGTATACGGATATCTACCTCGGGCTCCACGAATTGGCGCAGGTCGTCGCCGTGGCGGATCTGGTCCCGGAGCTGGCACGCGATCGGGCCGAGGGACTGACGCACGGCTACCGAGCCGAAGCCGCCCGCCAGCACGCCATAGCCACGGGCGCCCGCAGCGAGGGCGAGCGAGACGACGCGCTGGCCAAGGCCGAGTCGGCCGAAGACGCCGCCTCGAACTCGATTCAGCAGTTTTCGAGTCATACCGAACTGCTGGCCGGAGCCGACGTGGACGCCATCGTGCTGCTTACAGCGCCCTCGGTGCGTGGCGGGCCTACGGTGGAAGCCGCCGCTCAGGGCGTCCACGTCTTTACGCAGGGGCCGATGGCTCGCAGCGTGGAGGAAGCCGACGCCATGCTTGAAGCGGCGGAAGCGTCGGGCATCAAGTTGCACGTGCAAGTCGGTTCGCGCTACAGCCGCGGGATGCGGCACGCGCAACGGGCCGTCGCCAGCGGCCTGATGGGCCAGATGGCCATGGCCCGCGTGGAGTTGAACCTCTTCCGACCGCAGTCGCCCTATTTCCGATCAACACATTGGCATGGCACGTGGGGCGGCGAAGGCGGAACGTCGGTGTTCCACCACGGGCGCTACATCATCGATCCCTTTCTGTTCGTGGTCGGTTCGCCGATCGTTGAAGTGACCTCGTATGCCGGCGCCATGCTGCGCTACATCGAGACCGACGACATGACCCTCTCGCTCGTGAAATTCGCCAACGGTGCTCGTGGCCTGGTGCAGTCGTCGCTGCTCCATCACAACAACCCGCTCAACCCGACCTATCGGATCGAGGTGATTGGGAGCGAGGCTTCGATGGTTCTTCATCAGGAGTACTCGCCGCCGGGAGCTCCAGCGGTGATGCTCGGCTCACGCGAGAACGGTTGGGAAGCCAACGTGAAGTTTGGGTCAAATCACGACCCGTCCCTGGTTCAGCGGCTGGAGGCGCTGGAAGCCGAGGTGTTGGACGCACCTGTGCGCGCCACCGAGATGTACCAGAGCCAGATCTGGCTGGAGTCGATCCTGGGCGATTCGTCCACGCCGGCGCCCCTGCGCGTGCCCCATCACCACGCCGAGTTCACGCGCGCTGTGTATAAATCTCAGGAAACCGGCACGACCGTCTCGCTGCCACTAGCCGAGGACGACCCCTTCTACACCTTCGAAGGTCGCCTGAGCCACGGTCGCACGATCCCTGAGGACGACTAGCCGACAGCGGGCTACCTTTGGCCGCGCATGAGGGGCGGATGCTAGTTGCCTGGGCCCACGCCCATAAGTTTCGGTCCTCGCGCCTGAGACGCGGGGCTGGGATACCTGAGTTGCGCTTTCCGCGCGGCGTTTCAGCTAATAGGCGCCCCGCCCGCGGGCGACCACCCAAAGAGTGCGCAGCAGAATGGTGAGATCGAGCAGCGGCGAGTAGTTCTGGATGTAGTAGAGGTCGTATTCAACATTCTCGTGCAAGGGGAGTTCTCCGCGGCCGCTTACCTGCCACCAGCCGGTAATCCCGGGTAGCACCGCCAGACGCTGTCGCTGCCAGGACTCGTAGCGCTCAACGACCCAGGGAAGTTCGGGGCGCGGGCCAACCAGGCTCATTTCGCCGCGCAGCACATTCCAGAGTTGCGGCAACTCGTCCAGGCTCGTTCGTCGGAGGAACCGGCCAACGCGGGTTACTCGCGGGTCATTGAGCGGCTTGTAGACCGCGTTGACCGCGGCTCCGTCCTGAAGCGCGGCTTCCTGACGGCTCTCGGCGTCCGGCACCATCGTGCGCAGCTTGAACATGGTGAACATTCGGCCGGTCTCGCCAACGCGCCGCTGGGCAAAGACGACCGGCCGTCCGCCGTCCAGGTAGACCGCGAGCGCCAGGACGCCGAGCAGCGGAGCCATCAGCACAAGCGACACCCCGGCCAGGACCAGGTCGAAGACTCGTTTGACGAAGCGGTCGAAGCCGGTGATGACGGGCGCCCGCACGCTGATCAAGGGAAGGCCCCACACGTCCTCGGCCATCGCGCGCCCCGCCGTGAGATGGAACACGTCGGGGACCAGCCGGACTCTGACAGGAACGCTATCCAGCGCCACGACGATTTCGCGAATCCGCTCGTGGGCGTGCATTGGCAAGGCAACCAACACGTCGTCCACCTCGTGGCGCTCAATCAGATCCTCAAGCTCGTTACAGGCCCCCAGCACGCGGGCGTCATGAATCCGCTCGCCGAGCTTGTCCGCATCGTCGTCAGCGAATCCGACGACCTGAAAACCTGACCACGGACGTTCCCGAATCATGGTTGCAACGCGTTCGCCGACGGGACCGGCGCCGACAACCAGAACCCGAGTTGCGCCGCGGCCGGAGATTCGACGATTGCGCATCACGAGGTTGAGCAGCCAGCGGAGGTTTATGAGTAGCAGCGCGTCGAGCGCGATGAAGTAAAGAAACAGCAGTCGTGAAAGGAATTCGACCTTGAGGACGAAAAAGGCCGCAAAAAGAACGACGGTGGCAAAGATGATGGCCGGAATCAGCACGCGGATTTCGTCCACGACCCGCAGCAGCCGCCGGTGATCGTAGAGGTGGACCATTCGGAAGAAGAACGCCCACACGAATCCGACGACCACGTACTCGCGAATCGTTAGCCAGGAGAGAAGGTTGGCGTCGCCGGCGCCAATCGGCAGGGTGTGCCGAAGGATGTCGGCCAGATAGAGCGCCAGGAGCGTGAGCGCAATGTCAATGACGGCCAGCGTGCCGCCGAAGAGGCGCGCGCGCTCTCTCACCTCAGCGCTCTCCCACCATTTCGCGGTATACGGCCTCCGTCGCGCGGGCCATCGCACCGGCGTCGTGATACACCGCTACGGCCGCACAAGCATTCGTTGCAAGCGTGCGAGCCTCGTCCGAGTGTGTCAACAAGCGCAGCGTTGCCGTGGCGGCGGCTGGAATGTCGCCTGGGTTGACCAGAAGCCCCGTGCGACCGTGCTCAATCAGGTCGGTGGTACCGACGGCCCGAGCGGCGACAATTGGAACGCCCGCCGTCATGACTTCCATGATCGAGTAGGGCACGCCTTCCCAGCGGGCCATGTGCAAGTAAACGTCCAGAGCCGTTAATAGGGTCCGTGCGTTGGTAACAAACCCGGGAAGCGCCGTCGCCTCGTGGACGCCCAGCGCACGAAGGCGAGCTTCCACCTGCGTGCGTAGTTCACCGTCGTTCGTCCAGAGGAATCGAGCGTCGGGACGCTGTCGGTAGATCGCCGCGAACGTCGCTGCGATGTCAAACGGCGCCTTTTGCTCGGTGAAACGCGCCGTGGTTCCGATGATCGGCGCGTCAGCGGGCAGGTCGAGTCGTCGGCGGGCCACCGTGCGCGGCTCAGGCACGAACGGGGCGAAGGTAAGCGGAATCTTCCGAATCTTTCGGGGCGCCACGATTTCGGTGGCGACTTGCTTCTCGCCTTCAGACAGGGCGATGAGAGTCGCGGTTATGCGTCCCAGCGCCATTTCCAGCCATCGCAGCGTCGTGCGAGCAAACGGTGCGTCGAAGTTGAGGAAATAGAACCCGTGCGGTGTGTGAACGGTCAGCACTTGCGGAAATAGTGCCGCGGCCACGCGGCCAACAACGCCGGCCTTTGTGCTGTGGGTATGCACGATGTCGTAACGCCCCTGGCGAATCAGCCTGATCAGATCCCAGGTCGCCCGGAGGTCGTGGATGGGTCGAATGGCTCGAACCATGGGCACGACATGTATCTCGACCTGCAGCGCGGACATGTCGTCGAAAAAGGATGTGTCGCCGCGCGGTTCGGACCGCACCCGGGGACACGCCACTTCGAACTGAAATTCCCGGCCATCGGCAGCCGCCGACAAGTCAAGCAAGTGGCGCTTGGTGCCGCCAATCGTGGCCTCCATGACCTGGAGGACTCGAATCGGCCGTTTGGACATCGGCAGCGCTAGCGCAGCACCGCCTGTTGCATCCATGCGTACTCCGCCGCGATTCCCTCCTCGATCGTGGTGGACGGGTCGAAGCCAAGCACGCGGCGCGCTTTGGACGTGTCGGCCTGACTGTGGAGTTGGTCGGCGGGGTGCGCCTCGCCGTAAATGCGCTCGGCGGGCTTGCCCACGACCCGTTCCATCGTGTCGATCAACTCGTTGACCGAGGCCGTGGGACCGCTGCCGATGTTGAACGTCTCGCCAATCGGTAGCGCATCAAGCACTCGCACCTGTGCGTCGACCGCGTCGGCCACATACGTGAGCTCCCGCGTTTGCTCACCATCGCCGTAGATCGTGATTGGCTGCCCCGTGGCTATGGCCTTCAGACCAATGTGGACAAGCATGTCGGGCCGCTGGCGCGGTCCGAACAGCGTGTAATAGCGCAGCATCACTACCGGCAGACCGAACAGGCGGTGATAGGAACCGAGCAGGTGTTCGTCCAGCAGTTTGGTCATGGCGTAAAACGACCGGGGCTCCAGCGGATGGTCCTCCGGAGTCGGCATCCTGGGATTGAAGCCGTAGATGGAGGAGGTGGATGCGAAGCTGAAGAGCTTGACGCCAGCGCGTAACGCGGCGTCGGCCAGCCGCTGGGTCGAGCGACTGTTGTCCTGCATGTAGCGCTGGAAGTTCGTCGGAGTCCAACCCTCGCGGACGCCCGCGCGCGCCGCCAAGTGAAACACGTATTCCACCCCTTCGAACACTTGGTCAAGGTCGAGATCGGAGTCCATGACGTGGGCTTCCACAAACTCGAAGCTTGCGTGCTGGTGGAGCGTGTCGAGATTCGCGCGCTTTTGGTCAGGGTCATAGCTGTCGGTCATGCCGTCGAGGCCGACCACGCGATGGCCCCGCGCAAGCAACGACTCGCAGAGATGAGAAGCAATAAACCCGGAAGCCCCGGTAACAAGAGTCGTTGGGCGGCCGCTGGCCTCTGGCATCAAAGTCCCGCGTGAAGAGAGCGCGTCAGCCGCGCGCTGCGAGAGTATATCGGCGGGTTCGCGCCGCCGTTACGCCCGGGCCTCCTGCAAAACCTCGGCATAGAGCGAGCGCGTGGCAGCGTGCATGCGCTCAAGGTCGAACGCCTTGGCGGCATGTCGTCGTGCGTCAGCGCCCATTCGCGCCCGTTGGTCCGGATTGCGCAGCATCGTGGTCATTTCCGAGGCCAGCGCTTGCTCATCGCTCTGAGGAACCAGCAGCCCGGTGACTTGGTGCTTCACGATTTCCGGCACGCCTCCGACGGCGGTCGCGACGACCGGACGACCTGCCATCGCGGCTTCCATAACCACTAGTCCAAGCCCTTCCCAGTCCGACGCCAGCACCACCAGGTCGGCCGCGGCCATCAGATTGGGCATGTCGGAGCGAATACCCAGCCAGTGCACCGTGTCTTGCAGGCCCAGGTCGCTGGATAGCTTGAGCAGCCGAGTCCGGTACGCGGGGCCGCCCAACTGCGTCTCGCCGGCGCAAAGCAACTGGGCGTTACCGAGCTCCCGTCGCACCTGCGCAAACGCCCGCAGAAGAACGTCGTGGCGTTTCTGCGGATCGAGCCGGGCAGGACACAACACCACCGGAACCTGCGCCTGGAATCCCAGCTCTCGACGCACGGCCTCTCGGTCCAGGTCGCTGAAGGGCGCGGGATCCAGACCGTATCGGATGACTTCAATCCGGTTTCGCGGAACCCCGAGATGCAGTCTCACCCACCGTGCGACGGCTTCTGAAATGGCAATGGTGCGCCGCGTGGGACGGGTAGCCAGCGCGTGCAGGGCCCGCGCCGACGACGATTCGAGCCGAGCTTCGATGTTGTGCTTGGTGGACACGATGGCGCGAACGCCGACCGCCCGCGCCGCCAGCGCGCCATACATATCGGCGCGCAGCAGGTGTGTGTGCACCAGCGCATATCGTCCGCGCCTGATAAATGCCGCCAGATGGGGTAGCCGCACGGCGCCAATCGGGCCGGCCATCGGGAGATGAGCTATGCGTTCGACGCATGTCTCAAACTCCGGCCGCAGGTCGTGATCGCGAAAGTAGACCAAGTCAATGTCCGCGAAGTTGCCCAGACCCGGCAACAGTTCAAGGAGATGGCGCTGCGCTCCACCGACCGCGAGCGACGTAACGATCTGAAGAACGCGCGGCCGGCGTTGGGTCACGTGTGCGCGGTCAGCACAGCGGCGTAGCGCGCCAGCGTCTGATCGACCTGTCGCTGGAGCGAAAACCTGGAGGCCGCGCGCCGGCGCGCGGCCGTCCCGAGCGCCTGTGCGTGCTCGGGATCGCCAACTATCAGGTCGATCCGGTCGGCCAGGGCCAGAGCGTCGTTGGGGTCCACGGTGTATCCCCAGGCGCCGTCCTTCACGATTTCGGGACCGGCGCCGAGCGTGGAGGCAATGGCCGGGCGACCGGCCGCCATGGATTCGATGAGCGTCAGGTTGAACGGATCGGGGTAGGTTGAGGGCGCCAGCGTCACGGTCGCGGCTGCATAGGCATCGCGCAGGGCCTCTGGCTGCATCCACCCCGGCAGCAGTAGTCGTTCCCCGACGCCTAGCTCGTCGGCCAGTCGCCTGAGCTTTGGCGCGTAGCGTGGATTCTCGCCGGCGATCAGCAAGTGCAGATCCCGATGTTGCGAACGTGCGAGCGCCTGCAGCGCGGCCTCGGCGCCCTTCTCGCGCGAGACGCGAGCCGCCAGCAGCGCCAGCGGGGCGCCGTCCAGCCCGTGCGACGACCGAAATGCTGCCCCATCACCGCCGCCCCACCAGTCCAGGTCCACCCCGTTGTAGACGACTTCGGCGCCCCCGAAGCCGTTGGCGCGCAGCGCGGTTTGCAGCGTTCGACTGATGGCAAACAGGTGATCCACATGCCTGGCCATCTGTCGGTCGATGACCAGGTTGCGCGCCGGATTCCAGCGGAATCGCTGGCACTTGGCGCAGTTGAACCAGCGCTGGCGGAAATCGACCGGCCCGCCCGTACAGATGAATTTGATGCAGCAGAACAGGAGGTAGTCGTGGGCTGTGTAGAGCACCGGCGCGTCAAATCGGGCAGCCACGGAGAGCGAGGCAAACGACAGGTGCTGATGCACGTTGTGGGCATGCACCACATCCGGCCCGAATTCCCCTAATTCCCGACCGACGCCCGGTAGAACCGTCGGGTTGGCCATGGCTACCGTATTTCGAAACCGTTCCGGATAGCGCGATCGCAGCCGACGCACCCGCACCCCGTCCTGGTCGCTGATTGACCCAGCCCCCGACGTGGTGGCAATAACGCAAACCGCATGCCCGGCTTTGACGAAGGCGCCAGCCAGCCGCTCAACGACGACCCCTGCCCCACCGCGATTCTCAGGGGGATAGGTATCGGCAAGGAGGGCAATGCGCATATGGAGCGGCCCGACGGATCGGCGAACCGATTCTAGGCGGTGTAGGCGGTCAGACAGCGATCGGCCACAGCAGACCACGTAAAGCGGGACATCACGTGCTCTCGTGCGGCCTTACCCTGGGACGACGCCGTCTCGACCGATGCCGTAAGCGTCGCCAGGGCGCGCCGCAGCGCGTCGGGATCGCTCGGCGGCACGACGATGCCTCCCACGGGTGGAATGATCTCAGGCATGCCAGCCACGTCGGAGACAACCGCCGCGGTCCCGCACGCCATGGCTTCCAGTGGGGCCAGGCCCACCAGTTCCGGCAGAGCCTGATGGCGTCCGCGGTAGTCCTCATAGACCGATGGCATGACAAACGCGCAGGCCGACTGCAGGGCGGCGATCACCTCGTCGTCCGACGCGCTGATGTGGATCCGCACTTGACGGGACGACGCCTCTGAACGAATGAAATCAAGGTAGGCGGCGTCGTATGGACGCCCGTAGATGTCCAGCGACGCCCCGGCCGGCAGCCCGCGAATCGCTGTCTCGATGCCTTTGTGCGGCAGCAAACGACCCACGTAGACGACCCGGCCCGGCGACTTGTCGCCGCCGGGCGAGTATTTGGACGTATCGACGCCCGCGTAAATCACCTCCGTCCGGCGACCGACATAGGGAAGCGTCGCGGCCGCAAATCGGCTCTGCGCCAGCTGGCCGTCAATCCAGCGTCCGATGCGCAGACGGCGAATCCAATTCACCCCGCCGCCACCGTGATCCGTGACGAACACGCGCTTGCCGAGCGGTCGGCAGATCAGGGCGGTTAGTGCCGTGAGACCCGATCTAGCCTGGTGGCAGTGGACAACATTCGCCCATCCAAGCGCGGGAAGGAACCCGGGACCGATCGCGTCATACATTCGTCCTCTCAGCCGCCGCCAGGTTCGATGCACTTCGATATCAAACCCGTTCACCCGGCGCGTTCCGGGCCTGGCGCCAAACGAGACCAGCCGCGTCGGCGTGCGCTTCCGCATGGCAATCGCCAGTTCCAGCGGGTACCGCTCGCCGCCTCCCCGCACCGACTCGTCGCCGAACCAGGTTGGGGAAAGGTGCAGAACGCGCAGGTCGCTCACGAAGGCTGTTCAGCCACGATCAATTGGCCCCCGGGTTCGTCGATCGGTCGCCGAAACGGCCGTCGAAGCAGCGCTGACCACAGGGCAACCCAGAGCGGCATCGGCACGAGTCGGCGCCGGTGCAGACCGCGGAACCAGTCCAGCACACGGCGTCCGGCAATGCGCCGAACCATGAGTTCATCCAGCCGCCGCCAGGTTCGTTGTGTCGCGTCCGGCAGATGCCCCCGACTTGCCACGACCGTCAGACCGAAACGGTGGAGATGAGCCGTCCATTCATCAAGCGAGCGATAGTGAAAATGGCCAAGTCGAGCGTTCGTTGCCGTCAGGGCGTCGGACCCGGACTCATACTCGATTCGCTCGGCAAAGGCCGGCGCGGGAACCGTGAAGACAAGACGCCCACCAGGCCGCAGGACCCGCGCTGCTTCCTCGACAGCGCCCAGGTCGTCCGGGATGTGCTCAAGCACGCTATGGCTGTAGACGGTGCCGTACGTGGCCGAAGCCAACGGCAGCTTCGCGCCGTCCGCTCGCATGACAGACCGGTACACGCCTGATGCGTGTGCGACCCGAGCTTCCGAGGAAACGAACTCAAGCCCATCGACCGGCCAGTGCGACCGCAACACCGAGCGTGCGACTTCCCCGGTTCCGCAACCGAGGTCCAGCACGGGTGCGGCGAATCTGATGTCGCGCAGCATGGCGAATTCGGTTGCCCGCCAAAGCGCAATGGCCGGCTGATGCGGATGCGCGCGCAACGCCAGACTCAGCAATTCGGCATCGCTTCGAGCCACCAGCGCCGTTGGAAACCGATCGTCAGCCATCGCGTACGTCGTCGATAAGTTGCCGCATGCGGACTTCGTAGGTGTGATCCCGCTCAACACGGCGCTTCCCCGCTAGCGTCATTGCGTTGCGCGCAGACTCGTCGTTCAGGTATCGCTCAATTGTCGGTACTACGTCTTCGACATCCTGGTAGATGGCAAGCTCGGTTCCGATTTCGAACAAGTCTCCCATTCGAGACTTGTAGTCCGTGAGCTGGAATGCCCCGGCGGCCGGGATCTCAAACGTTCGCATGTTTGGACCCTCGCGCATCTGGGCATGGTGGACGTTCAACACAATCTTGGCGCCGCGATAGGCCCGCGCCACGGCTGACGCTGGAAGGAGCGTTAGACCGCGATGCGCTTCACGCACCCGGTACTCGGTCTCCAGCTTCTCCCAGCCGCGGCCCCAGACGGCCAGGCGCACGCCGGATCGAGCGACCGCTTCGAGAACCTCAACTCTGGACCGGCTGGCAGGCAGGTGGCCCATGTTGTGCCTCGAGTCGCCAACGAAAATCACATCCACCGGCGTATCGTCGGCGTCGTCCCCTGCCCAGGCCGACGGCTCGACGGCATGCGGCATGAATCTCGCGCGGACACCGCGCGGCTCGAGGTCCGGAGCGTAGGTGGGATCCGCCAGATAGAAGCGTTCATAGAGATGCGCCGCACCAATGATGTTCGGAAACCAACTCGGGTCGTCGCCACACCACTGAACGACTGGCCCGTTGGTCAGGTTGCGCAGGCGCTCAACGGTTTCCGGAACGAGAACTTCGCCCTTGAGGACCAGCGTGAACTCCGGTCGCCATTCGGCTGCGAGCCGTAGTACGTCCAGGTTGTCGGCCCGAGCCGACTCAAACACCCGGCCGATATGAAACCGATCGGGTCCGTATATCCGCCGGCGAATTCGCGCCCGGAGACCAACCGATCGCTCAAGTCGCTCGCTATAGCGGTGGACCTGAACGTCATGCCCGGCGGCGCGCAGCCCCTGGCCGCAGTACTCGGTCCAAAGTCCGGTGTCCCAGTGCGGCCCGATCAGCAATACACGCATGACGCGTTCAAACTGCCGCGGCGCGCCGCCGCCACATAGCGCCGAGTTCGGATTGCAGCGCGCTGCGATCAATGACGTAGAGAAGGCCCGCGTAGACCAGCACGACCACCACGCCACCCTGAATCAGCAATACCGCATCGGTCAGCATAGGCAGCAGAATGAATCGTCCAAACAACCCGGCCCCGACTGCGGCCGCGAGCGGACGGGCCAGGTGGTGCAGCAGTCGCAGATTGAATTCACGGCGCGCAATTGGCAGCAAGACCAGGGCCGCCAGCCCCTGCGATGCCGCCAGGCCAATCGGAACCGCCAGGAAACCGGCGCCAAGAGCTGTGAGGATTCCTGCCAAGCCCCACGCGGCGGCGGCCCATCCGATAGACACGATCAGCACGGTCTTCGTCTTGCCCACCGCGTTCAATATGGGAGTAATCAGACCATTGATGGGAATGAGCGCGTTGTTGACCGCCAGGATGAGCAGGGCCGGAACGGCTGGCAGCCACTGTTCGCCGTAAATCAGGCTGGCAATCTCCGGCCCGAAGGCGATGACGGCGACGAATCCCGGGAGCGTCACGATGGCGTTCCACTTCAACGTAAGTTCGGCGCCTCGACGAACCTGATCGGGCGCGTCCTGGATCCGTGCAAACGTTGGCAGGCTCACGCGCGCTACCCACTGCGTGAGCGCCAGCGGCTGCGCGGAGACACGATTCGCCCAATTGAGATATCCGGTTGCGGTAGCCCCATACGCCCGCGGCGTAAAGAGGGGGATGAGCGAGTCCTTGACCGTTATGGCCAGCCGCGATCCTTGAAATCTCGCTCCGAAACCAACGTGCGGGGCCAGGACGCTCAGCTTCCGGGTTGGCACCGGCAGCCATGGACGGGCCATCACCACGGCCAGCGTCGAGACCAGACTGGCGCCGACATGGGCAATGACCAGGCTCCACACGCCGGCCGCGCCGATAGCGAAACCGATGCCGGCGCTGTAGTAGAACAAGGTCCCGGCAATATCGGCGGCGGCCAGGCGGCCAAACTGCAGATGTCGTTCAAGCAGCGCCGCCGGAACGATTCGAAACGCCGTGAAGAAGACCGAGAATGCGAATACCCGGGTCATCCAGGGATCGATCTGATCGTTGAGCAGAGCATCGACCACAAATGGCCCGGCCAGAAAGACGACGACCCCTCCTGCAAAAACCAGGAGTAATTGACCAGTGAATACCGCTCGCAGGTCGCGGGTCTGAGGCTCACTACCGCGCTGAATCAGGCTGGGTTGGAGTCCGAGATCGGCAAACTGCTTGACCAGGCCTGCGAACGTGGCGATCGGAACGATGACTCCGAAGTCGGCCGGCGTCAGCAGACGGAAGAGCGCGATGCTCCCCAGGAAGGAAACGAGCTTCATGCCGCCTTCGCGCACGCCGAGCGACACCACGCCGCGGAGCGCGCGGTCCTCAAGGTTCCCGGCGCGGGCCTCGGAAGCCGCGGGACCGCTCACGCTCGCGCCTCCAGGCGACGCCCCAGTACGTCGGCGTAGACCTCCAGCAGCCGCTCCGCGGACCGGCGCCACGACATTGCGGCCGCCCGGCATCGCGCCCCCTCGGCCAGCGCCTGCCAGTAGGCCGTATCGGTTAGGACGGTGCGCAGCGCATCGGTCAAGGCTGGAACGCTATCCGGTTGAACCAGCAGACCGTTCTCGCCGTGCACGACCGGCTCCTCGGCCCCCGAATCGCGGGCGCTGACGACGGGCGTCCCGCAGGCGTTCGCTTCCAGCAGCACCAGGCCGAAACCGTCGAAATCGGATCCTGCCAGCCGGTACGGCATCGTCACGACGCGTGCGCGGTAGTACCAGTCCACGAGTTCGTCCTCGCTGACCACGCCGGTCAGCGTGACGTCCCTATCGAGCCCTAGCTCGCGAATCCTGCCGAGCAGCCCAGCGACGTATGGCGACGATGGATTGATCGGTCCAACTATGACGTATCGGTCGGCAACGCCCTCGGACTTGAGTTGCGCAAATGCCTCAAGCGCCAGGTCGAATCCCTTACGAGGTTTGCATTCGCCGACCGAGACAATGAGCCCGGATTCTCGATGCGGCGGACGCTCGCGCTGGAAGTCCTCGGTCCGCACCGCCAGTGGTACGACGCTCGTTTGCGTCACGTCTAAGTCGTTCTCGACTCGTTGTCGGGTATATCCACTGATGGCAGGCAGGCCTCGCGCCCGCCGCAGCGCCCAGCGCAGCGCCCAGCGCTCCAACTTCGGCCGCCCGGAGGGGATGGAATACGTTCCAACGAGCGACACGAGGTACGGCCGTCGACCCGCCGCCAGTGCTACCGCTGGCGCGTACGGCTCCACGAGGCAGTGAATGACCTCCACGCCTCGGAGGGCTCTTTGCAGCGGCGGAAACGTGCGCTGGAGGACCCGAAGCGGATGGCGCCGCCCGTGTTGAAACGAGGGAATGGCTATGTGGTCCGGGTGGTCGCACAAGTCGGCCATCGTCGCCAGGCTGCGGGGACTGACGAGACGCAGGTCAACTCCCGCGGCGATCAGCTCCCGTGCCAGCTCGCCCGCGTAACGCCCCCATCCATTGGTTGGATCGAGGGCATCGCTGACCAACGCCAGCTTCACCGGCGGTCGGCCCAGATTCCTGCGGCAGCCAGCACGACCATCGCTCCCAGAGCCACGAAGGAGACCACGAGACCGGCAGCAAAGCCCGGCGGCTCATACGTCATCGCGACCGTGTGCGGACCGGCGCTGGCGATCGGCACCCCGCGCATAAGCGCGTTCACCGTGACCATTTCCGTTGGGCGCCCGTTCACGCTTGCCTTCCACCCCGGAAACATCGCCTCGTTGAACACCAGCAATCCAGGCTGGCTCAACTCCACCCGCACGGTTACCGCGCCTGCGCTGCGTTCCGGGGGATGCACCACGTCGATGCCGTCGCCGTTCGTCGCACGAATCCCGGGATCACGATCGACCATCGGCAGGTCCGGACGATCGGCGAGAGCATCCAGCATGGAAGACGTTGACGCCCCCGGCTCGATGATCCGCCAGTCATGCGCGACCCACGCGCGCGGAGCCCAGTCCGCAACTTCATATACGTACAGATTCTGGTTAACCGATGCCCACGGCGGCAGTGCAAGGTCTTCCACCCGGACCTGGCGCAGGGCGGGTACATCAACCGGCACGCCTGAGGTCACGAAGCGCACGTTCGCGGCCGCCAGGGCAGGCGCACGACGCCGCAGCATCTCGGTGCGCGCATCGGCATCCAGGGCCGCGTCCGATGCGAAGCCGGCAACCGTGGAGCGCTCGCTGCCGACATAGGCAAGGTACTCGGCGGTGGCCCGCGGCATCAGGTTCTCGTAGCCGTCGATTGACGCACGCCCACCCGCCATGGGGAGGTTGGGCGCGAGCGTTTCATTGAGAAAGACGTACTCCAGCAGATCGCGGCGCGTTCGATCCAACTCCGTTCCCGCGGCGGTTGACAGCTCAAACTTCTGTGCCTGGCTGCGGTACGAGAACACCCGCCAGTCGCTGTCGGAGTCCGCCGGCACCACGCTGGCGGCCTGCGGATCTCGGGCGTACCAGTCACCGGGCACGGTTGGAATCCCGTGGAACGGCGCCAGCAACACGTCAAACGCCAGCACCACGCCAAGCGCGGCCAAGGTGCTGGTCGGTGCTATTCGGCCGCGCAGATAGCGCCAGAACACCAGGGCGGTCAGCAGTGCCGCCAACAGCGTCCAGCGCGGCGCCCAAAACTCAAGGCTGAACGCGGCCGTCATTTGTTCGTACAGCTGATCGAACGTGCGGTAATAGCGTTCGGCGGTCAGGAATCGCCCTTCCGAGCCGACGATGGCCCGATCGATGTAGTCGTAGGCGTAGGGAACAATCAGGAAGGCAAATCCGGAAAGCACGATCGTGGCAGCGACCGTTCCCGCTCCGATCAGCCCGGCCAGCCACACCCAGGCGCGGCCGATCCAGCGCACCAGCAGGCTCGAGCGGAGATCGTCGGCGCCTATCCGCTCAATCCCGATCGCCGCCAGGAATGCCAAACCGAACGACGCCACGATTCCGAAACGTGCTGGCTGGCGGAAGAACTCAAAGAGCGGCAACTTATGGAGCAAGGGAAAGCCGAGGCTGTACGAGCCCATGGACAGGATCCAGGTCAGCAGGACAAGACCGCTCAGGAACCAGATGAGCCGCCGCCGCCAACCGGTTACCACCGCGATCAGCGCCAGCGCCGGCCCGGCAAGCCCGAGGTAGAGAAGTTCTTCGGCATTGAGGGTTTCATTCAGCACTCGGGGAATCTCGAATGACGGATACAGGTAGCCCACAATGAGGCTCCACGGCGGAATCGACCCTTGCGACGCGGTGGCAAAGTCAAGCCCGCCAGCCCGAGCGGAGAGATCCGTGGTTGTAAGCGTTGGCAGGAGTCGGACGGCGCCGACGGCCAGGCCCACGACGGCAGCGACACCTGTCCATCCCGCGTTTTTCGCCGCCCGTGCAAGTCCAAGGTCACCCCAGTTCCACCAGAATCGCGTGGCGGCGAAGAGCAGCCAGACGAAACCCCACAGCAACGCAATCTGCGGATGGCCGGCCAGCACGGTAACGGCGGCACAAATCGCCAGGAGCCCGCTGTAGCGGCGTTGCCCACGGGCTATAAGTTCAATTGCGCCGATTCCCGCCGGCAGCGCGAAAAATATGTCGGCGTAGTTGAGGAATCGAGACGTTGCGAAAACGAATCCGCCGTAGGTGAAGAGAAACGCGGCCACGAAGGCGCCGGGCCGGGTCAGCCCCCACACCCGGCCCAGCCAATAGGCCGCCGCGGACGCGAGGGCCAGGCCCAGCGCCAGTTCAATGAAATAGGCGCGCAGCGGCTCGAAGATCCAAAGCAGCAGCCAGGTCAGCGGGTAGAACCAGCCGAATTCGGAAAACGCGACCGGGAAGCCCGCCAGCATGCCGTCGGCCCACAGCGGGATTCGTCCTTCGCGGACGCCCTCGGCAAGCAGGGCATACCGGGGCTGGTAACTCAACAGCAGGTCAAGGTCCAGCCAGGGAGCGCCGGCAAAGAGCAGATCGCGATAGAGCACCAGCAGCGGCGCCAATAGGCCAGTGGCTACAAGCGCGCGACGCTGCGCGGTCGAGGCCTGTTCAAGCCCAGCGAGAATCCCGGCGAGAGTTTGGCCCAGCTGTCTCAAGAGGCCGGCGCAGATTCCAGGAATTCGCGGATAGCCGCGGCGCGCTGCGTCCATGTACGGCTCTCCACCTCCAAACGAGCGGCGCTGGCCAGGCGGGCAGCCAGCGCCTTGTCGGTCAGCAGACGATCGACGGCGCTTGCCAGCGCGCTCGGCTCGTCGGGCGCCACGAGCAGGGCGTTGCGTTCATCGTGCAAGACCTCGCGCAGTGAGGGTAAGTCACTGGCCACCATCGGACGCTCGGCGGCCATGTATTCGAACAGTTTCAGAGGCGACGTGTGTTCGCGGGAGATGACCTGCCGAGCGCTGAACGGAATCACCGCCACGTCCGCGGCGACCAGGTATTTGCGCGCATCGTCGGGCGCCAGGTGGCCGGTGACGTGAACGTTTGGCAGATCAGAGGCCGCCGCCCTGATGCGATCCAGGTCAGGCGGAATGCCGCCCACAATGATCCACTGAACGTCCGTCGATGCGCGCCGCGCCGCCTCGACCAGCGTGTCCACGCCCTTCCATGGATACAGGTGGCCCAGATAGCAGACGACGGGCGCGTCGTCCGGTATGCCGACTTCGGTCCTCGCCGCGCCGCGGTCGCGATCTGCAAACGCCTCGATGTCCACGGCGTCCGGCGCAACGTATAGCCGATTCGGTTCGAATCCAGCCTCGACATACCACCGCCGCAGGCCTTCAGTGATGGCAATCACTGCATCCATCCGGCGCGCGGCCCACAGGTGCAGGACCGCCGACAGGCGCGAGCGAGGCACGGTATGCACCTCAAAGCAAAAGCGAGCCGGCTGTCCCAAGAGCAGCCGCAAGACCGCCAGGGGCAGCAGATCGCGGCTGTAGACCACGTGCGGCTTCCACCGACGCACGACGGTGAGCGCGGCGACGGCGAACGACCAGAGCTGCAGCAGGTGCGCGGCAAGCCTGATCGGGCCATGATTGAGGATCGGCCAGTCGATCGTGACGCGCTTGATGGCGTCGACCGTCGGCAGTCCGACCAATGCGAACGTCTTGGATACGCCGGCAAACTGGAACGGGTCGCTCACGGCGCGCATGGCCGCGGTGTTCGCACGGCGGGCGTACGCGAGCAATACGGTGGCCCCGCCTGACGCAAAGCCAGCGGCCATGTGCATGATCTGCAGCGGATGGGCGCGTTCGCTGGGAATCCGCGCGTTCGCAACCATCACGATGCGCAGCGACGCGTCCACGCCTAGATCCGATACTCGACGCACACCGTGGCGTCCGCCGGGAGCGGGCCAATCTCGATGACGTTCCCCGCCCGGCGCCAGGGAGCATCCGAGTCGACCTGCAGCTCCCGCGTCGCGGCCGGCAGCAAATACCGCGCGTCTGCCATGTCGTTCGAGGTCTCAAGCTGGTCGCGGACCGCAAGGTCGCTTGCCTCAACCCGATAGGTTCGCCTGGTTCGCACCCCGTCGTGTGCACGTCCGTCGGCAAGCGCCAAACCGGATGCGACCGTCAATTCGTCGTCGGTGACTTCGACGTCGCCCTGAAGGGCATGGCTGGACAGCCAACGCCGGCTTGCACGCCAGGCCGGCGGACCAAAGTGACGCCATAGGAAATCGAGCGCGTACCGCCGGCGCCCGGCATACGCGTGCGAGCGTGCAATGTGCAGGAGAAAGCGCGATTCGCGGCGAGCCAGGACGCGTCGCAGGTCAGGCAGCATCCGACGCCGAGGACCTGGCGAAACCTCCCAGGTTGCCTCCGGTATGTCCGGCTCTGAGCGAAAGCGCAACTCGTTCCGCCAGCCGGCACGGGCGTTCCCTACGTAGACCAGGCCGCCACCACCAATGCGGCCGCCGACCAGCCGGTCGGCCGGTTGTTTGTGTGTTCGAACCAGCGCGCACAGACGCGGAGACTCCAGCCGGGCCACGCCGGCGTCACGCGCGACGGCCGGAGCGGAGCGTCCGCCCGTGGGCGGGTTGCTCGGCAAGTCGTCTAGGTCGGCCGCCGCGTGAGCCCGCGCCAGCCAGGCGAGGTCCGCCGTGTGCATGTACCGGCAGACGAAGGCCGGGGCGCCCGTAGTCGCATCAATCAGCCCGCCCTCGCCCATCGCGGCGGCGCTCTGGGCCGCAACTCGTCCGGCCAACGGCAACAGCGACGAACGACCGTCGGCCGCCAGCACATACGCGCCGTACGGCGCCGAGCCGACCTCCGCGTCCGCGTCCCAAAACCACCGCTTGCCTTCAAGGCCCAGCGGCATCACGCCGTCGGGCCGAAGCACAAACGCTAGAAAATCAGCGCCATCGCACAGGCGGTCCTCGAACGACGCTTCCGCATTGATGTGCCGCAGGGCGTAGCGAGCGAAGGCCACACAGCGGCTGTGGTAGTGGACCGTCAGGTCGGTGATTCCGACGCCTTCCCCCAGCAAGGCCGCATCGCGCACGTACGCGAAGGAGCCATCCGACCGCATTTCGGCCAGCGCGCCGCTCACCGAATCCACGACGGCCCGTGCCCAGGCCGGCTCGTCCAGCGCGGCCGAAGCTGCCGCCAATCCCATGGCGCCCCAGAGCCGCTGATTGACGACTGGTTTGTCGACGACGTTGTTTCGCAGGTAGGTGTCGCAGCAGAGCCGAATCGCCTGTTCGATCGACAGCCGGTCATCCGCCGCCAGCTCATCGCCAGCATGCAGCAACAGCGTTGCCAGGGCGTCCACGCATTCTCCGGCGTCGATGATGTTGGTCGAGTTGTTGCGAGGATCGTGAAGGCCTGGAAAAAACACCCAGGCTCCGTCTGCGCCTGGGTCGGGCGCGAGGCGCGCCGCCACGCGCCTGGCCGTTGCCACGGCCCTTGACAGATACCGATCCTGATTCGTGTGCGCGTGCAGCGCACAGTTGATCACGATGCTGCGGGCCGTCTTGCCGGTATGGTCGACTTTGTGCTCCGGGCACCGCGTGTAGCCGTTGTTATCCCGCAGGCGTTCAAAAGCCGATGACGCCGTTGCCAGCACCCATGCGGCACGCGCGGTCAACGTCGGCGACTGAATGACATCAACCATCACGGCCCTACGCTCGCTCCCGGATGACCCGCGCGGGCATCCCCGCCACGATCGCGTACGGCGGCACGTCGTCGGACACGACCGAACGCACGGCCACGACCGCTCCGTCGCCGATAGTCACGCCAGGCAGCACCACGACCTCGCTATAGAGCATGACGTCGTTGCCAATGATCACCGGCGCCGTCTCGATGGGCGCATCCAACGCCGGCGTGTCCCGGCGGTCCAGCACATGGCGGTGGGTGTAGATGGTCGAGCGACGCCCGATGTGCGATCGCTCGCCCACCTGAATGCCGCCCGTGCAATCGAGGTGCGTCTCGGACAGGACCTCAGTTCCGGGCCCGATCGAGAGTTCGGTGTTGGGCGCACGCCCCGGCTCCCACCCAGCACGCACGTCACGCTTTATGTGCGTGCCGTCGCCCAGGTTCAGGCGCAGGCCGGCCGGGTAGTAGAAGCGACTGTCCACTCGAACTCGCTGGCCGCAGGTCACACCGGCCGCCCGCCGCAGCAGCATTGCTCGAAGTGTCCAGAGCAGGCGCTGGTACGGGGGGATGATCTGCAGGTCCGGCAACTGACCGACAAGACGGGCAAGCTGCCTCGACGGGTCCAGGTTCATGGCGCGTCGTCCGACTCCGCAACTGACGGGAACGGGGGTCGCGCGCCCGCGCGCAGCGCGTTACAGACGCGCACCAGGCGTTCGGCCCACCCGCTCGCACCGTGTTCGCGAATGACGGCAGATCGCAAACGCTTGACGGAGGTCTGCTTGTGTTCAGCCGGCAAACCGAGCAGACGAGTCAGTCCGGCAGCCAGTTCCGAACCGGAGTCGCCGACGAGTACCGCATCGGCCAGCTCTCCCAGCACGCCGCCGTAGGCGCTGTTGTTGGTCACCAACGGCGTGGCGCAAGCCAGAGCCTCCAGACCCGTCTTGTCCAGGGCCGGTTGCGCACGCCAATTCACAAACACATCCAGCGATCCATAGAACCCCGCCATCTCGTCACCGCGTACAGCGCCCACCAACTCCACCGCGTTACGCACGCCTAGCCTATCGGCGAGATTTCGCAACTCGTCGACATATGAGCGATCTGACGAATAAAAGGGCTCGCCGGCGATTCGCAGCGTGGCTTCGGGGCATTTGGCGCGTCGCAACTCCGCGAGAGCCCGGATTCCCGGCTCAAAGCCCTTGAGCGGCGTCAGGCGTCCGGCCATCCCGATGACCGGGCCGGTCCCCTGCCTGCGCGCGGCCGTTGGACGAAATCGCTTGGTATCAATCCCGTGCCCTATGACGAATGCTCGATCGCTCCGTATCGGATAGCTGTCGGGCGAGGCGGTAACCGCGGCGTTCGTCAGGCGGTTTGCCCGTTTCAACATCGGTGTCGACCCGTGGCTCGTGTACCAGAGCACCAGCGGCGTACGGGTAATGCGAGTGATCGGCGACACGGCCACGGCGTAGGCAGGCACCATGTGAGCCAACGCCACATTCACTCGACGTCGAACGATGAGCTTCGCGCAAACCCAGGCGAACGCCATCGCCGTCGACCGGCGTGACCGTCCACGCTCGCGGCCAAGACCGTGGACGAAGACGTTGGACGGGAGGTCAACGTCGCCCACGCGCGCGGCTACGACGTGAACGGCCTCGATTCTTTGACCCAATCCCGCCGCCCAGGTGTGGGCAACTGCGAGGTTGGTGCTTGATCGGTCGAGTTCCTGGGTCACGAACAGCAGCCGAAGGTCGCTGTCCGATGGCCGGCTCACGTCACCCCGCTCTCGGCCAGCCGGCGATACGAAGCAGCGTAGGCGCCAAGCACGGAGGACTTCTCAAACTGAGCCGTGGCGGCCCGAGCGGCGCGGCCAGCCTCGCGCAGCCCGTCGGAGTCACGAATCACATCCTCGACCATCGCCGCGCCGGCCTCGGCACTCCATGGCAGCAGCCAGCCGTTCACGCCGTGCTCAATAGTCTCCGGCATCACGCCGACGGGCGTGGCAAAGACCGGCGTGCCGCAGGCCATGGCCTCCAGGCACACCCGTGGGCCGCCTTCGCTGAGTGAAGGAGCAACAAGCGCGCGCATGCGTCGGTAGAGATCGGCCAGTTCGGCGGGACGGTCGAGCCACTCAACGAATCTGACGCGGTCCAGGATGCCGGAGCGCGCGAGCGCGCCACGAAACGAACGCATCCTTGGCCCCTGGCCGGCGACGGCAAACCGCGCCTGTGAGTCTCCGGCTGCAACTCCGGCGAAGATCCTGGCGACGTAGTCCAGGTTCTTGTTCGCCACCAGTCGCCCAACAAATCCGAGGGCGTAGTCCTTTGCCGCGTCGCGGGGCGTGAAGACATCACGATCGATGTAGGCCGACGGCAGCACCAGGACCCGCTCCGCCTGCACGCCCCAGCCCGCCAGCAGGTCGGGAACTTCTCGCCGATTGACCACGCGAATGGCAGTCGCCCGGCGTGCCACGCGCGTTACATACACGCGATAGATCAACTGCGCCAGCGGCTCCCACCATTGGGCCCGCTTCGGGTGACCCGGTACGTGGTGAATCTCGCTGACATAAGGCGTCCCAAAGCGACCCGACAGCTGCGTCGCTGCCCGGCCGTTGGCAAAGATGCCGTAGTCGTGGCTGACAATCAGTCCATGCGTGTGGTCTCGCAACAGTTCGGCGCCCCGGCGACGCATCCAGGCCGACTGGCGCGCGCGCGAGGTCGGCGCGGGTTCGACGCGTACGCCCGGATGCGGCTCCACCGTCCGCGCACCGTCGGCTCGCGGCGAAAGCACGTCGATACGATCGAATTCGGCCGCAAGGCCTTCGAGGGTTGTGTGGAAAGGCCCACGTCGGCCTGTCGTGAGATCCCGATCACCGCTGAGCATCAGGAGCTTGGCGCTCACGGTCCGGCGCGCGACGTTGAGCCCGTGACCTCGGACAGAATCTCCATCGTTTCATCCACCAGCCGGTCCCAGGTGAAGTGGTCGAGCCCCTCCGATCCCTTGCTCACCAGCCGATCGGCAAGCTCGCAGTCGGCTAACAGGCGGTTCACGGCCGTTACAAATGCGCGATGGTCGCCGAGCGGCGTCAGCAGCGCGTTGTGCTCGTGGGTTAGGATTTCGCGGTTTCCACCGATGTCCGTCGTGACTATCGGCGTTCCAACAACGCGAGCCTCCACCAGCGTGTGCGACAGACCCTCGTACGACGTGTTCAGCACAAACACGTCGGCGGCGCGCAGGTACATGCCAACGTCCCGGTGCGGCACTCGGCCCACGAAACGAACCCGGTCGCCCAGGCCCAACTCGGCCGCGCAGCGTTCCAGGGCCGGCTGCTCCGGCCCGTCGCCAACGATGGCCAGCACGGCGTCGTTCGCGAAGTCGGGAACCATGCGCAGCAGGTCGTCGACCCGTTTCCATCCATAGAGTCGGGACACCGTGCAGACCAGCGGGCCTTCGAATCCGAGCTGCCGCTTGGCTTCCTCGCGGGCGACGTCGATCTCCGGAATCTCGGTCAAGGCGTTGTGCACCACCCGGATCTTCTGCGGCCTGGCGCCCCAGGTGCGCACGAACGCGCCCACGTATCCGCTGGGAACCACGATCACATTGGCCAGCGTCGTATACATGCGTTGGATGAATTGGAACGCCCGAGTGAGCGGCCCGTGACGGGTCCGCTGAAACTCCTCAATGCCCAGCGACGTCATACCCCGTCGGTGCGCGGACTCCCAGGCCCAGTCGCCCACGATCTTGAGCACCCGGGGCCGACCGGCCATCAGCGCGGCCAGCGTTGAGGGCGCCTCGATACCGTTGATGTAAACCACGTCCGAGCGCAGCGCGGCTCGCAACGTATGCCACCAGACCAAGGCGTAGCGCAGCGGAATCGGGGCGTTCCAGGAGACGCGCACAATCGGAAACGGCGGACGAACCAGCCCCTCCGGATCGTCCGGGCAAACCACCGCCCGAACCGTGTGGCCGCGGTTGTGCAGCGTCAGCGCAAGGTTGTAGATGTGCGTTGCGGGCCCACCGACCGTCGGCGGAAAGATGTTTGAGACAAAGGTGATGCGCATTGCTCGGACGCTAGCACCGGCTTCGGCACGGGACAACGGTGCCAGCGGCGTTCGCCGAGTGGCGGAGCATTGCACTCCGCCTGGCAATCAGTGGTCGGGCGTCTCTTGCCCGTTGGTTGCGTGCGAGCCGTTGGTCGAGGGCTGGATCACCGGCAGCGGATCCCCGGTCACCACGCTGCGGGCGCCGGCAAACAGGTTCCAGCTTGAACCCCCGTCCTGCCAGATGGCGTCGCAGCCGCGGCACAGCTTGTAATCCTCCAGCTTGCCGCTCACATGGGCCTCGCGAATTGCGCGATAGGCCGGATTGTTCCAGATGTTCAGCAGCGACTCATTGGCCAGATCGCCCATGATCTGATCCTCGCCGAAGTCCGCGCAGCACGAGGGGACCTTGCCGTCCCAGTAGATCGCCATCGACTTCCAGAGCCAATTGCAGGGGTAGTAATTCGGCCCGTGCGGGCGAGCGGTGTAGAAGTCGGACGAGTCCATCTGCCCGGCCCAGCCGTGCGCCCAGAACGTGTCCCACTCATCCACGGGTAGTCCGTCGAATCGCTGGCGGAAGTGCTCCGGAACGACTGGCGCCGCACCCGTGGGAAAGCTCGAGTCCCAGAGTTGAATTACCTGCATCACGAAGTAAGGCTTCGGGCCGGACCGGCGCTTTCTGGACTCCAGCAGTCGCAGAACCCGCTCCAGCGTCCGGTCAAACTGCGCACCTGCTCGCATCACCTCGTACTGTTCCGGTTCGCCCGAGTCGAAGCTGATGGTCAGCTTGCTCGGCGCGGCGTCAAGCAACTGCTCAATCTTCTCGTCACGCAACAGGGTGGCGTTCGTGTTGATGTGGGCGGCGATTCCGGCGCGCTCGCAGACTTCAATCATTTCGTAAATGTCCGGGTGCATCAGGGACTCGCCGCGGAAGAACAGGTTGGCCTCCCGTACCGACGACCGCGCCTCGTCGATGATCTTGCGGAACAGGCCCATGTCCATGAACGGCTTTTGCTTCTTGAGTTCCTCGGCGAGCACGCTCTGCGGACACATGGGACAGCGCAGGTTGCAGGCGCTGGTCGGTTCGATGTGCAGCTTGATCGGCCCGTACGGCAGGTCCGTCGAGCCGCGCATCCAGTGAAACGCAAATCGACCAAGCGACGGACGCAGGATGGCCCGATGCCGACGGTACTTGACCAGCAGGTCTTTCGCCTGGCTGATCGAATTCACGAGCGGGCGGCTTCTTCGCGTCTCGGTGGCATCGCGTCTTCCCACAGCATGTTGGGAATCCCGTCCTCGACTTTGTATCGATAACCGCAGACCGTACAGACCAGGAAGTCGCCCTCGATGCGCAATACGCCGTCATCGCGCGGATGATCGTCGTTTACGCAGCGCAGGATCGCGAGAAAGTCGTCTGGAATGAGCGGCGGCGCGGACGGCGCGTCCGAATCAGCCATGAGTGTCGCCTGCTCCCTTCATTTGAAGCTAGAGCATGAAATGTAGCGTGTCAAAGCTAATCAACAGCGCGGCAAAGGCGCCAATCGAAAGAAAACGGAATGACCACACGCCGCGCGCGGAGGGCCAGATTCGACCGCTCAGGCCCACCCAGGCCCCCAGCGCGGTGAATTGCAGGACCAGCAGGAGGGCAGCCACCCAGAACAGGAATCCCGGATAGGCCAGGAAACTCTCCGTGAGGCTTAGCGACCAGAAGTCCAGCCCCAGGCCATGTTCGGGATTCGCGGGCACGGCATCGATCCCGAAGCGCAGCCATGGCGTGCGGCCCAGGGCGTCGGCCAACCAGTCCGTTCGATCGGGCGCAATCAGGTTGACGGCGTCGGCTCTAAGGAGCCAGGCATGGGCCAGCAACGGTGAGAACTGGTACGCATAGAGCACCGCCGCGAAGTCGCCTTCAGGCTGGATCGACGACCACGGCTGATAGTCAGCGCCGCCATAGATCGCCCCATTCTGCGGCACCGCTCCCGCAACCTGTTGCTGAAAGAGATCCAGGTAGGAGATAAAGTCCTTGGCGACGCCCATGAATTGCACGCTGGCGCTGCCGAGCACCACACCGGCCAGGGCCACACCTGGCAGCCAGCTACGCGCTCGCTCAAGAACTCGCTCAAACAGGGGGGCCCCCACGATCACCAGCAACGGAAGCGCCGGAACCAGATAGCGCGGGCCCCAGGTGTTGCCGCCGTACCAGACTTGCTTGCGACTGTAGAGCAGGGCGTAGGCGAGCGGGATGCCGACGAATACGAGCGACCGCCAGCCATGCCGACGAATGAACCAGGGCAGCACCGGCAACGTAACCAGCAGAATCGGGTTGTACCAGAGCACGCCTTTGCCCCAACTGCTGATGAGGCCGACAAGTCCCAGCCGAAACGGCAGTTCCAGCCAACCCCGCTGCAGACCGCCGATGAGTTCACTCACGTACAGCAAATGGAAGTCGAACAGCAACGCCGCCGCGACGAGGGCTGGCGGAATGACGACCAGAAACGGCGCTGAAAATAGAAGCGCCGGTCGAATCGAGTGCCGCAGGCTCTCCCTCCACGTACGCTCCGAACGGGCGCCAACCACCAGGCCGGTCAATAGGATCGGCACGGCGATCACACTGACGTACTTGGTAAGCACGGCCGCGAACGCCACAGATCCGGCCAGTAGTGCGTAGCGTTGCCGTCCGCTCGAGCCGTGTACCAGCAAGAGCCACACCGCCGCTAGTAGCAGCGTGGTAACCAGCGGCTCGGAGAAGTCGAACTTGGCGTAGGGCCACGCCATCGTTCCGACCGCGTAGATCAGTCCGCTGACAAGCGCCACGCGCTCGCTGTAATTCAGCCGTCGCACAATCCGCACCACGAGCACGACTCCAAGGGCCGATACGAACGCGTTCGCTAACGCGACCCAGATGCGTCGGAAGAACTCGCGGTTCTGCCGTTCCGACCAGACACGTCCAACCCCAGGCCCGTCGATCCAATCTCCGTCGGGTGAACGCAGGGCCAGACCGTCGACATAGAAATTGCCGTCCGGCAGCAGATAGGTGATTCGCGCCGACTCGAGTTCCCGCGGCGAGTCGAAGCGCCACGTCGCCCCGTAGTAATAGGCGCGTGCGTTGCCGATGTGCCGTGCCACGGGTGGCGGTTGATCGTGCTGAATCACGGCGCGCACGTCGCCACGGTCGTAGGCCCACTCTGCGGTTTCGATGCCGACTCGGATTGGATGCTCGGTGGATAATCCCGTGGTGTCGGTGAGCTCGAGCCGCGCGATTTCAGTCCCCTGGGTAAAGCCGGCGCTTAGCCCGCTGTGCGACACCAGCGCAAGGCGGTCGTAGGCCCCGGGTTCAATTTCGAGAAGAAGCTCTCGCCGGACATCAGGTCCCGGTGTCCCGCCGAGTGCGGGTTGATTCACCAGCAGCACGTCGTACTCGCCCAGGGGAATGCGATCCCGCTGCGGCGCCATTCTGGCCAGCGGCTCGGCAAACGCGACGATCGGCATGAAGGCTGTCGGCAAGCCCACGCCCCAGCGAGCGAAGTTTCGGTTCTGGTCGCGCAGATACGCGTGACCTCGATCAATCATCACGCTCTTGGCCATTTCGAACGCAAACGTTCCGTCCGCGCTGTAGCCCGAGCCGTTGCGCGCCGGGCCCAGGCTCATCGAGTAGAACGTGAAGGCGACGAGGAACAGGAGAAACACGGGGCGCGCCCGGCTCCAACCCATCAGGCGGCGCACCTGCGTCATTCGACAGCCCGGATGTGGGCGCGGCTACTGGCCAACGAGATCCGTGACCAGTTCGTTAAGTCGATCCCGGAACGCCGATGTGCTGAAGCGCTGGCTCGAGCGCCTGGCGCGAGTCGCCATGCGACCTCGCAGCTCCTGATCCCGGATCAGGCTCCACGTCCGCTCGCGCAACTCGCTGGTCGTGGTCCAGAGAAAACCGTCCTGTCCGTCGTGAACGACTTCAGGTGGTCCACCCTGATTCAGCACGACTGGCACGACCGCATTGGCCATGGCCTCCACCACGGAAATCCCAAAGTGCTCAAACTTGATCGGATTGCGATTCACCCTCTCACCGTACCCGGCGGCGTGCCAGTAGATCTGCGCTTCACCGTAAAGGCGCTGCAAGACCTTGAACGGGGCATCGACGGCAAACTCAACCGGATACCCTTCCGCACGCTGGCGCAAATCGTCGGTGTAGGCCAGATCAGCATCTCGTCGACTCTGATGGCCGGCCAAGCGCAGCGTCCAGCCCTCCAGACCATCGCGGCACATCTGCTTGAACTGATCGATCAGCACGCCGTGCTTCTTCTCGTGCGAGCCGCGAAAGAAGCGACCGACGCTCAAAATCGACCGCGACTTGGCACGAGGTTCCGCCCAACTCGTATCCACCGGGGGATACAGCAGTGGCCCGCTACGTTGCCAGTATGTTTCCATCCACGTGCGGCTGTACGCCGAGATCGGACAGATCAGATCGTACGTATCGAGATTGGCCAATGAATGCGGCTCCGGCAACCACTCGAGACGCCAGCCCAGTTCCGACAACGCGCGACGGAACAGCAGCTCATAGAGAAAGTGCCGGGGATGTCGCACCCGAACGTCGGTAACGGCCAGACCGATCTCGCGATTGTCCGCCTCGGTCGTCTCATTGGCCGGATTCCTGGTCGGCGACAGCAGCAGCAGATTGGCGAATCCATCCTTCACATATCGTCGATCAAGACTGATGCGCCACGTCTCAAAGTGGCCCGGACGCGGTGCAAACGCGTGTTCGGCTACCAGTTGCCCGTCCGCCAGGCAACGGACCGGCAAGCTTCCGTCGGGCCTGAAGTTTCCGGCCACAATGTCGATGGGCACGGGCCCGCGGCCGCGGGGCACGCGCAATCTGACCCGAGCGTGATCGGTCGTGTACCGAAACCACCCGCGGCCAAGCTCTTGGACGTCGTAGAAGCCGTCGCTCCACTCGGGCAACAGCAGCTGTCGCTTGAGGAACCGGCCGACGGACTGACGCATTCGCTCCGGCCACGTGCGATCGATTGGTGATGGGAAGAGCACGAGCATCACGCTATGGCGCGCTGCCGATGGTTGGTTGGTCATAAACGACGAGTTGACGAACAGGTCGTACTCGCGAGTGACCTCGGCAAACCGATTCGGCGGGAGCGCCGGAATCACGCGCACACCAATCTGATCCAGATCGATGTGCAGGGCATCCGCCAGGACGTCGCGCTCAACCGGGCGATGCGTGATGAGTTCGGTGTCGAAGCGCTCGGCCAGGACGCGCGCCGCCATGACGGCGTGACGCTCGCCCCCTCCCTTCTCGTGCAGCCAGCGGTTGTAGACCGCCGCCTTCACGACGACTCAAGGAACGGACGCAACTCACGACCGTCCAGCGGGGCAAGGCGCGCTTCCTGGCCCCTCAGCCGCCAGGTTTTCGGTCCGGCCAGGGCGGCGTCACCGAGTGCCCGGAGGCGCGCCGCCACTCGGCGCGCCGCTTCCACGTCGCGTAGTGCCAACGCATTCCGGAAGTCGCCTGAGGCAAACTGCAAAGCGGTCGCCGCGTGCCGGCCCACCCACGACCGCGGCGCGTTTTTTCCGAGCATCCGCAGCTTGCCGAACTCAACGTTGCGGACGAATCCCGGCGACCACTCCCGACTTAGCGCCGCGTGTTCGTGGCGAACGACGGATGCAGGCTCGTACCAGAACCGCCAACCGCGACGTCGGGCGCGCCAGGCAAGGTCCGCATCCTCGTAGTACATAAAGATGCCGTCGTCCAGGTAGTCCAGTGCCTCCAGCATCGCCCGCCGATAGAGCACGGCCGCGCCCTTGACGGCGAAGACTTCCCGCGGCCGGTTGTAGGAGGCGTCGTCCCAGGCCGACCAGGGAACGCCCGCCAGGAGGTGCGTACCGCGATCACGCATCGAACCGTCTGCCAGCGGCCTGATCCCGGCACATTCAATGGCCGGCCGCGCTAGCCGCCGCACCATGTCGGCGCTCAAGTCAATCTGAAGCGTCGTGCGCTCGCTCGGCACCCGGGTCTCGACCAGCGGCTGGTCGCCGGCGCTCACGCTGATCGCAACCGGCGCTCGTCCGTCTCCCGAGGCCAAATTCACGGAAAACGTCGCTTCCCCGTCACCTACCGGCACGGCGAGTTCAAGGTCGGCCGCGGTCCAGCGAAACGGGTGACCGTACGCATTCAGTTCCACACCATGGGCGCCGCCGATCACCTCGGCGGCGCCGGCCGTCGACTCCGCGCCATAGAAACGGACGCCAAGCCGCCGCGTGTCTGGTGGCGGCGGGCAAAACGTCGGGACACTGAACCGCAGCGGAAGCCGGTCGTACTGATGCAATAGCTTCGCTCCCACACCGCCGGCCAACGGGTCGCCGGCAAGGCGTGCCACCAGCGGCTGCAGCCAGTCGGGCGCCACCTCGGTGTCCGGGTTGAGCAGTCCCAGGTATGGCTCGCTTGCCGTCCGCAGTGCGCGGTTGTTGCCTCGCGAGAACCCCAGGTTGGCACCATTCTCAATCAGCTCAACCTCTGGAAACGCTTGTTCGATGCTCGCTGGCGAGCCATCGCTCGAGGCGTTGTCCACCACCGTTACGCGGAAGTCGGGATAACGAGTAGCGAGCAATCGCTCCAGGCAGCGCTCGACCCGCCCGGCGCCGTTGTAGTTCAGCACGATGATCCGAACGGGCGGATGGTCCGTCGTCATTCCACCCGGATTGAGCGCACGGCGATGCCGAGCGGGCGAGTGTCCGAGTCCAGGCCAACCTCGGCAGGTACCAGGGCATCGTCGACTTCTATGACCAGCTCGTGCGACGTGGGCGATGTCACCGGATCCAGCGGCACGACTACGTCCTCAAAGTCCATCCCGTGGAGTTGGAACGTTGCGATGTGAAGTCCGTTGAGGCTCACCCGGCCCTCGGCCTGGGCCCGGCCATGCAGCGGACGGCAGGCGGAGAGCACGAGCGATCCCTGACCGACGTCCTGGCAGACGTAGGCCACGGCGCGTTCGCTGGTCCACCGCACGCGCGGCGGCCAGTTTTCCGCCGGAAACCAGCCTTCGCCGAGCCATTCAGACTCGCGCGCGCCCATGACCAGCTGCTCCGGCGGCGGCGCCCAGAAAGGCCCGGCCGCTTCCGTGAGCATGTCCGGCTGGGCGATAGGCGCCAACGCGGATTGCAATTCGTCCTCGGGTGGGGCTAGCGAGACTCTCCATTGCGACGGCACCACGGCCACGCCGCGTTGGGAGACCGTGGCCTTGCCGACGAATATCGTGATGGCGTCAGGCCACATGTGGTACGGACGTCTTCGATTCTCGGTCGGCCACACGCCCAGCGATAGCTGATAGCTTCCAGGTCCGAGCGGCAGCGGACCAAGTGAGCACTCCACGCGCGTTCGACCTGGCTGCACGGCGGTCGGTCCAAGCGTTGCCGCCGTGGATGTCTCGTGCACGAGCAGGCCGTCGCTGCGGCGAACGGCGCATCCAACCATCACGTCGTCCAGGTAGGCGTCCGCTTCCAGTTCCATTGCCAACCGCATCACGCCGCCAGGCAGAAAGGCATAGCTCTCGACCCCGGTGGCGCTGTCGGCGACCGTGGCCGCGCGGATCCGAAGTTGCTCGCCGCCTGGGTCGGGCGCTGCTGACGCTTGCTCGGACTCCGTCAAGGCTTCCGAACCGCCCATGTGCTGCAGATACTGCTGAATCACGTCGCGCGGGTCGCCCAGTGCCTGGATCTTTCCTTGGTCGATCCACAGCACCCGGTCGCAGAAGCGGCGCACCTGGATCGGATCGTGGGACACGAACACCAGCGTGCGCCCCCGGGCCTTGATTTCAGCCAGCGCCTCGTAGCACTTGGCCGTAAACCGTGCATCGCCCACCGCCAGCACCTCGTCGATCAGCAAGATGTCCGGATCGACGTTGATCGCAATCGAAAACCCAAGCCGCATGAACATGCCCGACGAGTAGTGGCGAACCGGCGTGTCGATGAAGCGGTCCAATTCGGCAAAGGCCACGATGCGGTCGTAGAGCTGCCGCATTTCCTGACGCTCGATGCCCAGGAACGACCCGTTAAGGAAGATGTTCTCCCGCCCCGTCAGGTCTGGATGCATGCCGGCGCCGAGTTCGAGCAGACCGAACACCTTGCCGCGCGCGACCACATCGCCGGTCGTCGGTTCAATGGTGCGTGCCAGCAGCTTGAGAATCGTGGTCTTACCCGAGCCGTTTGGGCCAATGATGCCCAGCGTCTCGCCCGCGGCCACGTCCAGGTCAACGCCGTCGAGCGCCCAGAACTCTTCATGCTCAATGCGTCGGCGGCCCAGCAGCGCCAGCGCCATGCCCTGCCAGGTGCGTGCGGCTTCATGTCGAATCCTGAAGCGCTTGCGAACCCCTCGAAGTTCAATGGCGGTAGGCATTTAGACTCTGACGTCCGATCGTCGACCTGCGCCAGCCAGGCGCCGAGATTGATCTGCCCCAAGCCGGCAACTGACCGGGAGGGATGCGCGATGTCGCTGAGTTTCGAGACACGGCAGGTTGAATCCCAACCCATCCTGGGAATCCGAGCCACCAGCACCATGGATGAACTCAGCGAAGTCATGGGATCGTTGTTCGGCGAGGTTTACGGATACATTCAACAATGCGGCCAGAATCCCGCCGGTATGCCCTTTTCCCGCTATCACAGCATGGACGGCCGCACGGTGGACCTCGAATGCGGAATGCCCGTGGCGTCGGCCCTGGAGGGCACGGATCGAGTTCAAGCCGGCGAGTTGCCCGCCGGAATCGTCGCCGCGGTCACGCACATGGGTCCCTACGACAGCCTCCCGCAGACCTGGTCGGCGCTGACCGAGTGGATGAGTTCGCAAGGGCTCGAACCTGCCGGTGCGCCCTGGGAGGTCTACGTTACCGACCCCGGTGCCGAGCCCGACACGTCGAAGTGGCGGACCGACATCTTCTTCCCGGTACGCTGAGCGGCCGATCACGCTGACCCCTCGAATACGAACGGCCTGAAAAACGGAACGCGGCAATCGTGAGGTGATGCCGGGCGTTCAGGGTGGCCTGCGCGCCACGGCCACGCTCGTCGTCCCATCAGGCCTAGAGTTCTTCCGCGAAGCGACTCGCGAGCCGCCGGAACATCCACCATCCCACGCCCAGCAGCACCAGCGCGGTGACGATCGTCACCAGCGAATGGCGGATTGGCGGGAATCCCCACATAAACGCATAGCGGTAATCCGTTACGAGCGTCGCCATTGGATTGAGCATGAACACCCATCGGTGAATGTCCAGGCCCAGCACCGTGTTGTTTGGAACGATGGACATGGCATAGAAGATGGGTGTCAGGAAAAACCAGGCCAGCATGCCGACTTCAACGATGTGCTCCGTGTCGCGGAAAAACACGTTCACCGTCGCCAGCAGCAGGCCGAGCCCCAGCACAAAGACCAGGTGCAGCAGCATCACCAGCGGCACGGCCAGCATGGTCCGAGTCACACCAACACCAAACGGGAGCGCCACCAGCCAGAAGACCGCGTACGCCAGCACAAAGTTGATGAAGCTGGCCAGCACGGCGCTCAGCGGCAGTAATTCACGCGGAAAGTAGACCTTCTTGATCAGCAAGGCGTTTGACGTGACGCTGCGCATGGCCGTGGTCAACGCATGCTGGGTAAAGAGCCAGGGCACCAGCGCGCTCAGCAGGAAGAACGGATAACGCTCGATCGGATCCGTCTTGGCCAGAACCTGAAAGACCAGCGTGAAGACACCCATCATCAGCAAGGGGTTGAGCAAGGCCCAGGCAAACCCAAGCACGGAGCCGCGATAGCGGACTTTCAGGTCGCGTACGACCAGGTTTTGCAGCAAGTCGGCGTACGACAGCAGTTCGCGCGTGGCCGCTACAACGTTTCGGGCTGGGGCAAACGGCCCCTTCGCCACAATGGTGCCCATAGATAAAGGCCCCTCAGCATGGGGGCCGCTCATTCTAACGCGGGGGATCGCCCGGCAGCCGCCGACTTGGCACCATGCTACGCTTCGGAGACCGACAGGCGTTGGAGCCTGCGCAGCGCATGGAAATCACGTGGGTCGGGGGCAGTTGCTTTCGATTCCGCGGACGCGACGGCGCGCTCGTCACCGATCCGCAAACCTCCGGCCAAACCCGTAAATCCACATTTCCGAAGGCCGATTTGGTCGCTATCACGAACCCTGAATTGCCGCCCGGCGCCGAACGCCTGGTCCTTCCGAACCACGCTGGTCGCGAGACGTATGTGGCCGCTGGCCCGGGCGAATACGACGTTTCCGGCGTGTACCTCCACGGCATTGCCGGATCCCCGGCGCCCGACGCCGGATCCCCCCGCACGGTCTTTGCGCTTGACATCGACCGGGTCACCGTAGCTGTGATCGCCAGCCTCGAGTCCGACATGACCACCGCGATGCTCGAGGAGTTGGGTGCCGCCCAGGTGCTGATTGTGAATGCGGATGACGGCGTTGAGCGCGTGGTCCAACTCGTCAACCGTATCGAACCCAACCTCGTGATCCCGTTTGGTCGGTCCGAGAACGGCCGGATCTCCTGGATGGATGCCGCCAGGGCCCTCAGTGAAGCCGAACCCACGCCCGAGACGTCAATTGGCGTCACGGCGTCCAACCTTCCCGAGCCGGTAGCGACGCGCGTGCTGGCGCCGCGCGCCGCCTGATGGCCGCACGCGGCGACCTCGGCGCAAGCCCTCCGTCCGCGCGCACGGGCTTCGCATGAGCCGAGACATGCCGCGGAAGTTCATCTTCGTCACCGGCGGCGTGCTTAGCGGCGTTGGCAAGGGTGTCAGCGTTGCCAGCATTGGCCGCCTGCTCAAGAGTCGCTCGCTCAAGGTCTCCGTGATGAAACTGGATCCATATATCAACGTGGATCCCGGCACCATGAGCCCGCTCCAGCACGGCGAAGTCTTCGTGACCGTGGACGGGGCCGAAACCGACCTGGACCTCGGGCACTACGAGCGGTTTATCGACGAGAACCTCCGGGCGGTGAGCAATCTCACCACGGGCGGCGTCTACGACAGGGTCATTAGCCGCGAGCGGCGCGGCGACTTTCTCGGTGGAACCATTCAGGTCATTCCCCATATCACCGACGAAATCAAGGCGCGCATCCACGATGTGGGCAAAACGCACGATGCCGACGTCGTGATCGTGGAAGTCGGCGGAACTGTTGGTGATATCGAGAACATTCCCTTTGTCGAGGCGCTCCGCCAGATGCGCCGCGAGGTGGGCGACAGAAACGTGCTGTACGTGCACGTGACACTGGTCCCGCGCATTGGCGCCACCGGCGAACTGAAGACCAAGCCGACCCAGCACAGTGTGACGCAGCTTCGGGGACTCGGCATTCACCCCGACGTGGTGATCTGTCGATCCGACGCCCCGCTCAACCTCGAACTTCGGGAGAAGATCGCGCTGTTTGCCGACATCGATGCGCGTGCTGTGATTTCCAATATCGACGTGGACACCATCTACGAAGTGCCGCTGGCTCTCGAGGCCGCCGGCCTGGGCACCTTCATCGCCGAGAGCCTGCAGCTACCGGACGCCAAGCCGGATCTCAACGAGTGGCGAGGCATCGTCGCTGCGCTACGCGAGCCTCGTCCGCAACTCGAAGTGGCCATCGTTGGCAAGTACGTCTCGCTGGCGGACTCCTACCTCAGCGTGATCGAGGCCGTTCGCCATTCGGGCATAGCGCTGGGCATCGATCCCGTGATCCGCTGGGTCGATTCAGAGGATCTCGAAGACCGCGACCCGGCTGACCTGCTGGACGGCGTGGCGGCGGTTATCGTGCCCGGTGGTTTCGGGCCTCGCGGCATCGAAGGCAAGATTCAGGCCGCCCATTACGCCCGGGTCAACAAGGTCCCGTATCTTGGTCTCTGCCTGGGCATGCAGATTGCCGTGATTGAGTTCGCCCGCAAGGTTCTCGGCACGGACGACTGCGACAGCATTGAGTTCAACCCCGACACTCGTCATCCGGTGATCCATCCCATGCCCGAGTACTACGATGTGGCCGATATGGGTGGATCCATGCGTCTCGGCCTCTGGCCGTGCGAACTCGTCGAGGGCACGCTGGTACGCGCAGCCTACGGCCAGCCCTCAATCAGGGAGCGTCACCGCCACCGCATGGAGTTCAACAACAGGTACCGCCGGTTGCTTCGTGCGGAAGGCATGACCTTCAGCGGACTCTCGCCGGATAGCAAACTGGTCGAGATCATCGAGTTCGAGGGTCACCCCTGGTTCGTCGGCTCCCAATTCCACCCGGAGTTCGCCTCGCGACCCAACCGTCCACATCCACTCTTCACCGGCTTACTTCGGGCGGCAATCCGTCACACGGAGGGCCGTCAGCCGGTTTCACTGCTGGAATCCAGATCCGAGACCGTCACCTAACGACCCCAATCCCAGAATTGCGGAGACTTATGCGTTCCCACACCGTCACGCCCCCTGGAAGGTGGCTTCCATGAGCACCGTGGCCGTCCTTGGCGCCCAGTGGGGCGACGAAGGCAAAGGCAAGGTTGTCGATCGCTTCGCCCAAAACGCGGAGATGGTCATCCGATTTCAAGGCGGAAACAACGCCGGCCATACCGTGATCAACGATCAGGGCACGTTTGCGCTTCACCTGGCGCCGTCCGGGATCTTCAATCCTGAGGTCACGAACATCCTTGGACCCGGCACCGTCATTAACCCGGCGGCCCTGCTGGAAGAACTGGAAGAACTCGAGACCCGAGCCAGCCTCTCGTTCGACAACTTCTGGATCGCCGAGCGCGCGCACGCCGTGATGCCGTACCACGTGGCGTTGGACGCCGCTGAGGAAGCCCAGCGCGGCGACCTGGCCCAGGGCACCACGCTCCGCGGCATCGGCCCGGCCTATGCCGACAAGGCGGCCCGATCGGGCGTGCGGATGGGCGACCTGCTCGACGCCGACTTTCTGCAGGAATGGCTGCCGGCGATCCTGGAACCCAAGAACCGGCTATTGGAAAACGGCTACGGCGTGGCGCCGCAGGATCCCCAGGCGCTGATCGATCAGGCCCTCGCGTGGGGCGAAACCCTCGCGCCGCTCATCGTGGACACGCTGCCGATCGTAGGCGCGGCGCTGGCCGAAGATCGACGCATCCTGCTCGAGGGCCAGCTCGGCGTCATGCGCGACCTTGACTGGGGTCACTACCCCTACGTCACCTCATCCAGTCCGTCGGCCGGTGGCGCTTGCGTGGGCGCCGGCATCCCGCCGCGAGAACTCGACCAGGTCTGGGGCGTGGCCAAGGCCTTCTCGTCGTCGGTGGGCGAGGGACCGTTTCCAACTGAGCTATTCGATGAGACGAGCACCCATCTGCGGGAAGTCGCCGGCGGTGAGTATGGAGCGTCGACCGGCCGGCCCAGGCGCTGCGGGTGGTTTGACGCCGTTGCCGTGCGCACCGCCGCCGCCCTCAGCGGCATTGACCGCCTGGCCCTGACTAAGGTCGACGCTCTCGACGGCCTCGAGCGCATCAAGGTCGCCGTGGCCTATGAACTGGACGGGCAGCGCACGGAACTGGCCCCCGATACGCGCAGATTCGATCGTGCCCGCCCGATCTACGAGGAGTTCCCCGGTTGGATGACCCCGACCGAGGGGATCAACGACCTCGACGATCTGCCGCCGAATGCCCGCAGCTATGTCGAGTCCATCAGCCAGATCACCGGCATTCCGCTCGGTCTGATCGGCACCGGCCGCCACCGCGACGCCGCCATCATCCTGCAGGACCCCTTCGCACCGGTGTAGGCCTGACAGCCGCGTTCGGTACGCTGGCGGCCGAAATCCCGCCCGGGCGGAGACGAACCTATGGCCACGGTGTCCGAGGGCGTACAAGCGCCTGATTTCCAGCTCGCGTCCACGGAAGACGAGTCGTTCTCGCTACTCGCTCGGCGCGGACGCGCCAACCTGGTGCTCCTATTCCTCGACAACGCTTCAGGTGGTACTGACACCGAGATTGCAACATCGTTTCGCGATGCGAGTGACATCTTTCGGTCGGTGCGGGCCACGGTTATTGGGATCGCCAAGGCTGAACTGGACGACCTCAAGACCTTTCAGTCGGCAAACGCGCTGGCCTTTGAGCTCCTGAGCGACGACGGAACAGTGGCCACGGACTACGGAGTTCGTGTGCGCCAGGGCTTTGGCCCCTTTTCGCGCGAGCGCTTCCGCCGCAGCACCGTCCTGGTGGACCGCACCGGCGTCGTCCGCCGCATCTTCCGTGACGTGGATGCCGGGGAACACGTAAACGAGGTGCTCGGCGCTCTCGACGAAGGCCTTTAGGCCGCTCTCGCCGTTCCGAAGAGTCGTCCACAGCACGCCCACACGTCAGCCATTCGCTATAATCGCGCCAGCCTTTAATCCAGTCCGGCGAGGCGGAAAGGCTGCTTCTGGCGGCGTGCCGTGTCTGGCGGATTAGGGGCCTTTCGGGCCCTTTCTTTTTGCCCGGCGCGCCATGGGAGGCAACGTGGCGGTGAACGGCGGCGGCCGCTTGGTCATGTCGGCTGACGATTTGCGCCGAACCCTGACTCGCATCGCGCACGAGATCGTCGAACGTAATCGCGGCGCGACCAACCTGGTGTTCGTGGGCGTGCCCCGGCCCGGTCCCATCCTCGCGCGTCGCCTGGCCGAATCCGTCGCCTCCTTCGAGGACATACAGGTGCCCACCGGCGCGGTCGACATCTCGCTGTACCGCGACGACCTCGTCAGCCGGGCCACCACGCCGCCCATGCACCCAACCGACATCCCGGTCGATGTGACCGGCCGCGACGTCGTGCTCGTTGACGACGTGCTCCACACGGGACGGTCCACCCGTGCCGCCCTGGACGCCCTGACCGACTTTGGGCGTCCCAGCACGATCCAGCTGGCCGTCGTCGTGGACCGCGGGCACCGGGAACTGCCCATTCGCGCCGACTACGCGGGCAAGAACGTCCCCACCGCGCTCTACGAGAACGTGGAAGTGCGCTTGGAGGAACTGGACGGCGAAGACGCCGTACGCATCGTCGCCAATCCGGAGGTCGCCAATGCCGCTGCATCGTAGGCATCTGATCGACGTTGCCGACTTCTCCCGCGACGAGTTCGACACGGTCCTCGATACCGCAGTGTCAATGCGTCAGGTGCTCGACCGTCCGATCCGGCGGGTGCCGACCCTGCGCGGCAAGTCCATCGTCAACATGTTCTTCGAGCCGAGCACTCGCACGCGCGTCTCGTTTGAATTGGCCGGCAAGTCGTTGAGCGCGGATGTCGTCAACGTCGCTGCCTCGGGTAGCAGCGTCGAAAAGGGCGAGTCTCTCGTTGACACGTTCCACACCATCCAGGCGCTCGGCGCCGACATGGTGATCATTCGCCATGCATGCGCGGGTGTGCCCGACCTGGCTGCTCGTCACCTGAACTGCGGGGTGGTAAACGCCGGCGACGGCCTGCGCGGCCATCCGAGCCAGGCCCTCCTCGACCTGTTCACGGTCCGTGAACACGCCGGCGACCTGGAAGGGCTGAAGATGGTCATCGTGGGCGACATGCTGCACAGCCGGGTCGCCCGCTCTGACATCTGGGCCTTCGCCCGCATGGGCGCGCACGTCTATCTCAGCGGCCCGCCCACCGTGCTACCGCCCGACTTCGGTGACCTGCTGAACGGCGATGGCATGGTTCGGGTGGAATACGACCTTGACCGCGCCATTGACGGCGCCGACGTCGTGATGGCTCTTCGCATTCAAAAGGAGCGCATGGCCGGCGGCCTGCTGCCCGATCTCCGCGAATATGCGCGGCGCTGGGGCATCACGCCCGCCCGCCTTCGTCGCGCCGACCGCCAGGTTCTGCTCATGCACCCGGGACCCATGAACCAGGGCATCGAAATCTCGTCCGAAGTCGCCTACGGCGAGCAGTCGGTGATTACCGAACAAGTGACCAACGGAGTAGCCGTACGCATGGCCATCCTCTATCTCTTGCTGACAGGAACGCACTGATGAGTCCCTACGCCGCCGCCCCGCCGCGCGAGATCCTGCCCGGCGTCTACCAGTGGACCGTGGCCTGGCACCGCTATCCGCTGGAGTCGTACCTCGTCGAAACCGACGACGGGGTGATTGCCATCGACCCGCAGGACTTGTCACCCACGGCTCTTCAGGGCGTCCTGTCCCGCGTTCGCCACGTGATCCTCACCAACCATTTCCACGAGCGGGCCGCCGCGATCTGGCGGCATCGGTTCGATGCCCCCGTCTGGGCGCCCGCTGGGGATGTGGGTGACCTGGAAACACTGACCCCGGACCATGTCTATTCGGCCGAAAGCAACCTGCCCGGCGGCCTTGAAGCGATAGGCCTCGGCGGTATCAGCGCCGGAGAGCACGCACTCTTCACGCCCGAAAACCGCGGTGTGCTCTTCGTCGGCGACGCACTCGGAACTACCAGTTACTGGACGCACGGCGAGGGTGAGCTAGGCGCCCATCCGCGCATGCGTCCGCCGGCGCCGCTACAGCAGCTGCTCGACCTGGACTTCACCAGCATCGCCGTCGGTCACGGCGAGCCGATCCTCGACCAGGCCAAGGTCGCCTTGGCCACGTACCTTGAGCACGCCGGTGGCCGCTAACGGGCCGCTCGTCATACGGGGCGGGCGTGTACTCGATCCATCTCAGCGAATCGATCGCGTTGCCGATGTGGTGATCGAAGATGGTCTCGTGGCTGCCATCGACCCACCCGACGGTCAGCTGCCGCTGGGCGATCCCATGGTTGTCGACGCTCGCGGCCTCGTCGTCACGCCGGGCTTCGTGGACATCCACGCCCACCTCCGCGTGCCCGGCTTCGAATACAAGGAAGACCTGGCCAGCGGAACCCGCGCCGCGGCCGCGGGCGGATTCACCACCGTCTGCGCCATGCCCAACACCAATCCGGTCATCGATTCGCGCAGTGTGGTCGAGTACGTCCTCGAGCAGGCGGCCGCTGATGCGGTCGTGCGCGTCCACGTGCTCGCCGCAATGAGCATGGGCCAGGCCGGCAAGCAACTAGTGGAGATGGGCGATTTGAGCGATGCGGGCGCCATCGGATTTACCGATGACGGCATCCCGGTGTCGAGCTCCAAGCTCATGCGTCATGCGCTGGAGTATGCCGCCCAACTTGGACGACCAATCAGTAACCACGCCGAGGATCTGGCGCTGACCGCCGGCACCGCCATGCACGAGGGACCCACGTCCATGCGCCTGGGCCTTCCGGGCACCCCGCGCCAGGCCGAAGAAATCATGCTGGCGCGCGACTTGCTCCTGGCCGAACTCACCGGTGGGCGTTACCACTGCATTCACGTCACCTCGGGCGGATCCGTCGACTTCATCCGCCGCGCCAAGGATCGCGGCGTCGACGTCACGGCGGAAGTCTCGCCGCACCACCTGACGCTGACCGACGACCTGGTTGCCGGTCGCACCGAGCCCGTCAGCGCCGCGTTGGCCCCCTATGACGCCAATACCAAGGTCGCGCCGCCGCTGCGCGAGCAGAGCGACTGTGACGCCCTGCTCGCGGCGCTGCGCGATGGCACGATCGACTGCATCGCAACCGACCACGCCCCGCACGCCCTGCACGACAAGGACGTGGAGTTCGCCAACGCTGCCGTCGGCTTCACGGGACTCGAGACCGCCCTGCCCCTCGTCCTGACCCTCGTCCACGACGGCCGTTTGGAATTGGGTGACGCCGTGCGCTTCCTCACCGTGGAACCTGCCCGCTGCTACAAACTGTCCGGCGGAACGCTCCAACCCGGACAGCCGGCCGACGTCACCCTCTTCGACCCCGACGAGGAATTCGTCGTCGAACCCTCCCTGTTGCTCTCGAAGGGCAAGAACACACCCCTGGCCGGAATGCCAATGCATGGTGTGGTACATCAGACATTCGTGGACGGCGTTGAGGTCTTCAGCCGCGCCTCACTGGAGCCGGTAGGCGCGCGTGCCGGTTAGCGACCACGCCGTCCTCGCGCTCGAGACCGGCGATACTTTCTTCGGCTTCGCCTTCGGCGCGGAGGCGCCCGGCGCTGGCGAGGTCGTTTTCAACACCAGCATGACCGGCTACCAGGAAATCTCCACCGACGCCTCCTATCGCGGGCAGATCGTCGTGATGACCTACCCCCTGATCGACAACTACGGGGTCAATCCCGACGACGTGGAGTCACGCCGGCCCTGGATTGCGGGCCTGGCCGTCCGCGAACTGGCGCCGACCCACAGCAACTGGCGCCAGCAGAGCGACATGCAGAGTTTCCTCGCCCAGCATGGGATCCCTGGCATCCAGGGCATCGACACACGCGCCCTCACGCGCACGCTGCGGATCAAGGGGCACAAGCGGGGCGTGCTGCGTCGCGCCCCGGCAGCCGTTGCTAACGGGTTGGACCCTTTTACCTGGATTCGCGGCCAGGCGCCCTCCGCGAAGGCATGGGCAGCCGAGCAGGTACAGGCGGCCCGGCGCGTGCTCCCGTACAGCGAGCAGCGCTATGTGGCTGAAGTCACTGCTCCGGATCGCCAGGTGGCTGGCCCGGTGCGCTGGGCGCCCTGGCCAACGCCGCCGCAGCGAGCCGGCTCGCCGCGCATCGCCCTGCTGGACGTTGGGGTCAAGACCAACATCGTGCGCTCGCTCGTCAGCCGCGGTTGTCACGTGGATGTCCTTCCCTACGGGGCCAGCGTCCACGAAGTCGAGGGCACCGATCCCGACGGCGTCCTCGTCTGCAACGGCCCCGGCGACCCGGAACAGGCCGATCAGGCCATTGAGACGGTCCGTGACTTGATCGGCCGCCGCCCGCTCATGGGCGTCTGCCTGGGACACCAGATTCTCGGCCTGGCCATTGGCGCCACCACCAGCCGGTTGCCCTACGGCCACCGGGGCGCCAACCAGCCAATCAAGGACCTCGACACAGGCCGCGCCCACATCACCTCCCAGAATCACGGCTTCCAGGTGGATGCCGCCTCCATCCCTCCCGGCAGCGGATTCCGAGTAAGTCACGTCAACCTGAACGACGGATCTGTCGAAGGTCTGGCTCACGACTCGCTGCCGGTCTTTTCGGTCCAGTACCACCCGGAAGCCAGCCCCGGCCCTCAGGACAACCAGTACCTCTTCGACCGCTTTCTCGATCTCGTCGACGACAACCGCCGTTCATGACGCGGCCCAATCTCAACTCACCAACCCATGCCTGACCTCTCCTCGGTTCTCATCGTCGGTTCCGGCCCGATCGTTATCGGCCAGGCGGCCGAGTTTGACTACGCCGGCACGCAGGCCTGCAAAGCCATGCGTGAGGAGGGGGTCCGCTCGATCCTGATCAACTCAAACCCGGCCACGATCATGACCGACGAGGACATCGCCGACCGCGTCTACATCGAACCGCTGACCGTTCCTCTCATCGAGCGTGTCATCGCTCGCGAACGTCCCGATGGCTTGCTGGCCTCGATGGGCGGCCAGACCGGGCTCAACCTCGCCGTGGATCTGGCTGATGCCGGCATCCTCGATAAGTACGGCGTCCGTGTCCTGGGCACGCCGATCGAGGCCGTCCGCGACGGCGAGGACCGCGAACGCTTTCGCGCCCTGATGCAGCGCATCGGCGAACCCGTCCCCCAGAGCCGCATCGTCACCTCGCTGCCTGAAGCCTGGGACTTCGCCCAGACCTGCGGTTTCCCCCTGATCATCCGGCCGGCCTACACCCTCGGCGGCAGCGGCGGCGGTGTCGCCTATCACGAGGACGAGTTCGAAGCCGTCGTCTCACTCGGTCTGCAAACCAGCCCGATCCGCCAGGTACTCATCGAACGCTCGCTGATCGGTTGGAAAGAGGTCGAATACGAGGTGATGCGCGACGGCGCCGACAACTGCATCACCGTCTGCAATATGGAGAACTTCGATCCGATGGGCGTCCACACCGGCGATTCCATCGTCTTCGCGCCGTCCCAGACGCTGAGCGACAAGGAGTACCAGATGCTCCGAAGCGCGTCGCTCAAGATCATCCGCGCCCTGGGCGTCGAAGGCGGCTGCAACATCCAGTTCGGCCTGGACCCCCATTCGTTTGACTACTTCGTGATCGAGGTCAATCCGCGCGTCAGCCGCTCGTCCGCGTTGGCCTCCAAGGCCACCGGCTACCCCATTGCTCGCATCGCCGCCAAGATCGCCTTGGGCCGTCGGCTGGACGACCTGCGCAACCCCATCACCCAGACCACGTCGGCAGCCTTTGAGCCGGCCCTGGACTACGTCGTGACCAAGATTCCCCGCTGGCCGTTCGACAAGTTCGCACGAGCGGATCGGCGCCTGGGCACCCAGATGAAGGCCACGGGCGAAGTCATGGCCATCGAACGCACGCTCGAAGCCTCACTCAACAAGGCCGTTCGCGGCATGGAGAACGGCGGTCGCACGCTGCTGTGGGAAGACCCGGAGTGGGCTGGCAACGAATCCGCCATCTGGTGGCGCATCGAGCACGCCCACGACGAACGGCTCTGGGCCGTAATGGCGGCCCTGCGACGCGGCGCAACCCCCGACGAGATTAATCGCCGATCCGGGATCGATCGTTTCTTTCTCGACAAGATGGCCAACATCCTGGCGACCGAACGCCGCCTGTTGGCCGAGCCACTCACGCCCGATCTCGTCTGGCACGCTAAGCGCCAGGGGTTTTCCGACGCCATGATCGCCTCGCTTGGCGACACCCTGCCCGAGCGCGTCCGCGAGTTGCGGGAGTCCGCCGGCATGCGGCCAACTTTCAAGATGGTCGACACCTGCGCTGCCGAATTCGATGCCGCGACGCCCTACTTTTGGAGTACCTACGAGTCCGAGAACGAAGCCCTCACCAGCGGCGAACCCGCGGCCGTGGTGCTCGGCAGCGGGCCGATCCGAATCGGACAGGGGATTGAGTTCGACTACTGCTCCGTGCATTCGGCCTGGGCTTTGGAAAACGCCGGACGCGAAAGCGTGCTCATCAACTCCAACCCGGAAACCGTGAGCACCGACTTCGACACATCCACCCGCCTCTACTTCGAAGCTCTCGACGAAGAAAGCGTCGCCGAGGTGCTTCGTAACGAGTCCACCAACGGCAGCGCTCCGCCGATCGTGGCCCAATTCGGCGGACAGACGGCAATCAATCTGGCCGGGCCCCTGTATAACGCCGGCTTCCAGATCGCCGGCAGCGGCGTCGCCGCCATTGATGAGGCTGAAAATCGCGACAAGTTCGACCGCTTTCTGGAACGCCTCGGCATCCTGCGCCCACCTGGTGCCACCGTCACGCGCATACGCGATGCTCTGGACGTCGCCGATAGCCTCGGGTATCCGGTTGTAGCGCGCCCTTCGTATGTCCTCGGCGGCCGCGCCATGCAGGTCGTCGACGACCGCGCCGAACTCGAAAGTTACATCGAGAAAGTCACCCAGCCATCACCCGAACACCCCGTCCTTATCGACAAATACCTGCAGGGCCGCGAAGTTGAGGTCGACGCCATCTGCGACGGCCGCCACTCGCTGATTCCCGGGATCATGGAGCACATCGAGCGCGCCGGCGTGCATTCCGGCGACAGCTTCGCGGTCTACCCGCCGGTCAGCGTCAGCCCGGCTGAAGAGGCCATACTCCTCGACTACACCCAGCGCATCTGTGCTGGCTTGCGGGTCCGAGGACTCGTCAACATCCAGTACGTGCTGTTTGGCGGCCAGGTCTACGTGCTGGAAGTCAACCCACGCGCCAGCCGCACCGTGCCGTTCCTCAGCAAGGCCACCGGCGTCCCGATGGTCAAGCTGGCGACCAGGGTGATGTTTGACGAGACCCTGTCCGACCTCGGTTTTGAACCCGGCTTGGTGCCGTCTCGCCCCCTCTATGCCGTTAAGGCTCCCGTCTTCTCCACAGGCAAGCTCTCGGGCGTGGATACCTATCTCGGCCCGGAGATGAAGTCCACCGGCGAGGTCATGGGTGTTGACGCAACCTTCCCCGCCGCCCTCCACAAAGCAATGATTGCCTCCGGCATCGACGTGCCGGCCAGCGGCGACCTACTGGTGTCGATCGCGGACCGCGACAAGTCCGAAGCGGCTCCCATCGTTGCCGACTTTGCCGATTTGGGCTTCGGCCTATTGGCCACCGACGGCACCGCTGACTACATCGAGACCCACCTCGGGTTGCCCGTGCGACGAGTGGGCAAGATGCGCAGCGGGAGTCCGAATGTCGAGGACTTCATCCGCGAAGGTCGCGCGGCGCTTGTAATCAACACCCTCACCGGACGCCGCGAAGCGATCCAGGACGGCCACTACATGCGCCGGGCCGCCGCCGAAACCCGCACGCCCTGCCTGACCTCACTCGACACGGCACAGGCGCTGGCCGCCGCCTTGCGCGAGGCGCGCGGCGAGTTCGCGGTGCAAACGATCGACGAATATCGCGCCGCCCCCGCATGACCCGGCGGATTGAATCCGCCCGCGTCCTGCGCAACACGCGCATCACCGAACGTCTCTGGTGGTGCGAATACGAAGCGCCGCTCATCGCCGCCGGCGCCCGCCCCGGTCAATTCGCCCACGTCCTGTGCAGCGCGCCCGAGCAACTAGATCCGCTATTGCGCCGGCCGCTTAGCTTTAGCCGCATTGAACCCGACCGCGGGCACGTCGCCTTCCTGATTGACACCGTCGGCCGCGGCACGTCCTGGCTTGTCAACCAGCCGATCGGAACTGAAATCGACATGCTGGGACCGCTGGGCGGCAGTTTTGACTTTCAGCCCGACCGCGGACGAGCGCTAATGGTCGGCGGCGGCATAGGCTTGGCGCCCCTTATTGCGCTCGCCGATCTCGCGCCGGCCCAAGGTGTGCAAGTTCGCCTGCTGGCGGGCGGACGCGATGCCCACCAGGTGACGCCGCGGGCGTGGGTGGATTCAGGTGTCGACTATCGAATAGCCACCGACGATGGCGCCCTCGGCCATCACGGCTACGTCACCGACCTGGTCCCCGACCAGTTCGGCTGGTGCGACCAGATCTTTGTCTGCGGGCCCACCCCCATGATGCGAGCCATGGCCGAACTTACCTGCGAACTCGCGGCTGCCCACGGTCCTCGGCCGGCCTTTACCTCCCTCGAAGCCCGCATGGGCTGCGCGATGGGCGTCTGCTACTCCTGTGTCGTCCAAACGACCACCGGTCCCAGGCGCGTCTGCCACGACGGCCCCGTGTTTCCGCAGTCCTCGCTGACCTGGACCTGGGACCACGTCCCCGTCAGAACCCTGCCTTCCAGCTGCTAAGCGAGATTCCGATTCACGTCGCGCCCAGCGCTGGCGAGGCGAGGCGGAAGGCGGAGTAGCTCCAGTCGGAGTCCGCTTCAATCCAACCGGCGACATTCGCCTGGGCGGCAAGCGCGTCGCGAGCGGACGCGAGTTGGTCGGCGGCGACTCGGTGGGTGGCGGTAAGGGCGGGCCAGAACTGCGCGTCGGGGGGTGCGGCCTTGCGTCCGGCCCGTACGTCGAGGAGCAGCTGAAGAGCGTGATCGATCGTAAGGTTTGCGCCCGAGTCGATGCCGAGGATCTCGGCGGCCAACTCGGGACGGTGCACATGCCGCTCGGCCAGAGGTCGCCCCACGGCGGCCAGGCAGGCCACGGGCATCACGACGGTTGCGCCGGACGGCATGGCGGGTTCGTGCGCGGCGGGGGCCTTGAGCAGCCGGCGGCGGGCGCCGTCGGCTTCGACGATCAGGACGTCCGCGCCGGATGCGCGCAGCAGGTCGGGGGCCAGATCAGGAGGGATGCCGTTGTAGCGGCGCGGGGTGGGAGCGGCGGTTACGACGGTGATGACGGGATGCGCATCCAGCGCCGGCGGCAGGTCGGTCTGCCAACGGTCGGGCGGCGAGATCAGCAGCCGGGGTGAGCGGGCAAGCGAGGGTCGGTGGATGTTGGTGGACTTCGTCGTCACCACCCGCAGGCCGCGCTCAGCCAGCGCGTTCGCAAGGGCAAACATCGTGGTCGTCTTTCCGCCGGCGCCCACGATAGCCACGATGTCGCCGGGTCCGGCGATGTGGGTCAGCGGACGGACGGACGTGCCTTGCGAAGTCACGAACCGGATCTCATAAGCAGGCTCCCGGCGTCACGATGCGCATCGCGCGGCTGTTGTACAAGCGCCGCGCGTACACTGCGAGCGGGTTTCCATGAACAGGGGTTGTGCATGCCCTGCGCGTTGATTACGGGCATTACCGGTCAGGACGGCTCATATCTGGCGGAGTTTCTGCTGGAGAAGGGCTACAAGGTCGTCGGCGTCGTCCGCCGCACCAGTACCGAGAACAACGGACGCATCCAGCACTTGCAAGACGACTTGGTGCTTGAGCCGGGTGACTTGCACGATCAGTACTCGCTGATCGAGATCATGCAGCGGCACCGGCCCGACGAGGTATACAACCTGGCGGCCCAGTCGTTCGTACCCGCGTCATGGAAACAGCCGGTGCTGACCGGCGAGGTGACGGCGCTGGGCGCAACCCGGGTGCTGGAAGCCATCCGCGCGGTGGATCCCACGATCAAGTTCTACCAAGCCTCAAGCAGCGAAATGTTCGGCCAGGTGCAGGAGTGGCCGCAGAGCGAGTCCACGCCGTTCTATCCGCGCAGTCCCTACGGGGTGGCCAAGCTCTATTCGCACTGGATCACCATCAACTATCGCGAAAGCTATCGAATGTTCGCCTGCTCGGGCATCTGCTTCAACCACGAGTCTCCCCGGCGCGGACTGGAATTTGTGACACGCAAGCTGAGCTATTCGGCGGCGCGTGTGCACCATGGCGTGGTTGACGAAGTGCCGTTCGGCGACCTGTCGACGCGGCGCGACTGGGGGTATGCGCCGGACTTCGTGCGCGGGATGTGGCTGATGCTGCAACAGGACGAGCCCCGCGACTACGTGCTGGCGACGGGTGAAACGCACTCGGGCAACGAGTTCGCCAACCTGGCGTTCGGCCACCTGGGGCTTGACGCCGAGGACCACATTAGCGTGAGCGAGGACCTGTTACGGCCGGCGGAGGTGCATCGGCTAATCGGGGATCCCACGGCCATCCGCGAGGACCTGGGATGGGAACCGTCGGTCACATTCGAGGAACTGGTCCGCATCATGGTGGACGCGGACGTCGAGATGGTTGCGGATGAAATTGCGCACGCCGAGATAGCGGCTGGGCGCAGCGCGGGCTGAGCCTGGCAAGACTGGTGTCAGGCGCGGTCCTTGTCACCGGGGCGGCGGGGTTTATTGGGACGCGCACGGTAGAGGTGTTCCGTGGCGCCGGCCGTGACGTCGTCGGGGTGTCCTATCGAGGCGATGCCGCCACTGGCCTTGAGGCGATGGATCTGCAGGACGCCCGCCAGGTCGAGGAGGTCGTGGCGCGCGTCCGGCCGTCGGTTGTGGTGAACCTGGCGGCAGTCGCCAATCCCGGCGAGGCCCAGGCAAGCCCTCAGCGCGCCTACGACATCAACGTGCTGGGTCAGTTGCGATTGATCCAGGCCATGCTGCGCCACACGCCAGGCGCACGGCTGGTGGCGATGAGCAGCGCGGAGATCTATGGACGAATCGCGACCGGCGAGTTGGTCAGCGAGGCGGCGCCACTGCGGCCGTCGTCCGTATACGCGACCACCAAGGCGGCGGCGGACCTGCAGGCGCTGCAATACCATCTGTCCGATGGATTGGACGTGGTGAGGTTGCGCTTGTTCGGGAGTGTGGGGCCGGGTCGTTCGGCCGAGTATTTTCCGGGCCGCCAGGTGCACTACGTGGCGGCGATGCTAGATGGACGGGCCGAGCCGGTGGTGCCGACCTTCAGCCTGGCCGGGGCGCGGGACTATGTGGACGTGCGCGACGTCGCGGAGGCGATTGTGGCCGCGGCCAATTGCGGGCGCGCCGGGGCGGTTTACAACGTCGCGACCGGACGCGCGTGGCCGCTGCGCCAGATCGTGGAGCGACTGATTCAGATTGGCGGCGTGGCCGCCGAAATCAACGAAGAGCGGAAGCTACCGCCCGGACGACAAGGCGCCGTCGTGGCCGGTGACGCAACCCGACTGCGTGAGGACACCGGCTGGCAGCCGCGCATCAGCATGGAGGACTCGTTGCGAGACGCACTAATCGAGGCCCGCCGGGTGGCGTCCAGGGCGGAAGCCTAGGATGGCGCCCCTGGCCGAAACGCCTATCAGATTTGGGACGGACGGCTGGCGCGCCGTCATTGGCGGCGACTACACCTTTCGGAATGTCGGGCGCGTTGCCCAGGGCTTTGCAACCTTTGTGCGGCGCAATTGGCGCTGGGAGAACGGGATCGTGGTCGGGTACGACCGGCGCTTCGGTTCGGAGCGCTTCGCGGCGCACGTCGCCTCGGTCCTGGCTGGCAACAGCATTCCCGTGCACCTCGTGGACACACCGTGTCCGACGCCAGTGGCGGCATTCAGTACCGCGGACCTGCGAGCGGCCGGCGCGGTGATGATTACGGCCAGCCACAACCCGCCGGCGGACAACGGATTCAAAGTCCGAACGGCCACCGGTGCGGCTGTGGATCCGGATGCGCTGGCGCTAATCGAGGACGCTGTGTCGGCCGTCGACGGCGACGCGGTGGGATTCCTGGATTCGGCCACGGCCGAGCGGGCCGGACTGCTGCGACCGTTCAGTCCGGATGCGGCCTACCTCAATCACGTCGCCAACCTGGTGGACCTGGAAGCGCTGCGCGCCCGCGCGATGCGGGTAGTGGTGGACGCGATGTACGGCTCGGCGGCCGGATGGCTGCCCCGGATTCTGGAGGGCGGGAGGCTTGACGTGACGGAGATTCACAGCGAGTGGAACCCGCGGTTTCCAGGCCTGGCGCGCCCGGAGCCGATCCCGCCGCAGACGGATGAGGCCGCGAAGGTGGTTCGAGACACTTCAGCCGCCGTCGGCATCGTGACGGACGGCGACGGGGACCGGCTGGGGGTCGTGGACGAGCACGGCGAATTCGTTGACCAGCTACGCACGATCGGGCTGCTGGCGTACTACTTCCTGGAACACGGGGGGCTGCGGCAGCCGCTGGTGAAGACGCTGACGACGTCCTCGATGCTGGAACGGCTCGGTCAGCTGTACGACGTGCACGTGGAGGAAGTGGGCGTCGGGATGAAATTCGTCGCCCCTGCTATGCGGGACCTGAACGCGGTGATGGGCGGCGAAGAGAGCGGCGGGTACGTATTTCAGCCGCACATGCCGGAGCGCGACGGCGTGGTGGCGGGGCTGTATTTCCTGGACCTGATGGCGCGCGAGGGCAAGACCCCAGCCGAACTGGTAGCACTGTTGTTCGAGAGGCTCGGGCGCGAGTACCACTACGCGAGGTACGACTTGGAGTTTCCGGCGGAGGAGCGAGAGGAAATCGAGGCGCGGGTGCAGGGCTGGACGCCGGACGCGATCGATGGGTCGCGAGTGTTGCGCCGCAACGAGATGGATGGCTTCAAGTACTACCTGGACGACGAGAGCTGGCTCCTGATCAGGTTCTCGGGAACCGAGCCGCTGCTGCGGGTCTACACGGAAACCACGTCAACCGAGCGCGTGGCCACCCTGCTGGAGATCGGCGCAGGTGCCGCCGGGGTGGAGGTCCCGTCCACATGAGCGACCAGGACGTCACCATCGTCGCGAAGCCGTGGGGTCGCGAAGTGATCTACGCCTCGACCGAGTTGTATATCGGCAAGATCATTGAGATCAACACGGGCGCGCGGCTGAGTCTCCAGTACCACGAGGCGAAGGACGAGACGATTTACGTGCTGGACGGACGGTTGCGGCTGGTGATCGGCGATTCGGCCGAGGCGCTGGACACGCGCGACCTGGACGAGGGCGCCAGCGTGCGCGTGCATACCGGCACGGTGCACCGATATGAAGCGCCGCACGGCGACGTACGCGTACTGGAAGTCTCGACCCCACACCCCGACGATGTCGTGCGCTTGGTCGACGACTATGGACGCGAGGGCACGTCAGCGCCCTGACGGTCGGCCCGGGCTCCCTCAGTGCGCCTGTGATGGGCTAGCGCGATTGCCTCCGCTACCAGGTAGATGGCCGCGACTGCCGTCCCAATCAGAAGCACGGTGAGGACGGTGCGCGGCGAGTCGTGAGCGAACGCGTAGCCGGCGACTGTCGCGGCCAATAGAACGACCAGGCCAATCCAGACGCGCAGGTGACCTGCACCGATGTGCAAGCTGGCGGTGACCACGGCGATGGCCAGCAGCGCGGCGGCCGCCACATAGAGGGGAAGCAGTTCGGCGTAGGGTGGGTAGCGGTCGCCGAAAACCAGGCCGTACACGCCTTCCGGCCAGGCCAGGATGATGAGCGCGCAGGCGCCGGAAACCGCGGCCATCAGCGCCAGGCTCGCCAGGTAGGCGCGGATGACACCGGCGCCGACGGCAGCCCGCCAGACGACGAAGGGCAAGAGCACGATCCCCACCATCATGCCGCTCCAGAAGACGATGCGTCCGATGAGTGCCAGGGCCGCATAGGCGGCGGCTTCATCCGGGCTGAAAAAGGCTTTGACGGCCAGTACATCCAGGTGCAGCAGGCCGGCGAGCGCGAAGAGAATCAGCGCCACGCGTACGTGATCCGAGATTCCCAGCGGCGCCGCTTCCGTTTCAGACGGAGCGTCCTGTCGGTTCAAGACGCGTCGAGCACTCAGCCAGCCGAAGATGATGCCGCCCAACGCGGACGCCGGACTCGCCAGTAGGGCGCCCGTGGCCCCGCCGCCGGCCAGCACGGTTGCCGCGCCGACGATGAGGCGTCCGAAGCCGTGCGCGGCCAGGGCCAAGCCGAGCCCGACGAATTCACGCGCCCCCTGCGTGATACCGCGCGCCACCGGTTCGAAGGTCAGGGCGCCGGCTGCAACGCCGGCAACCACGACCGGCCACGGCGAGGTCAACTGCAGCGCGGACTGAATGAGGGGCGACGCCGCCACGATTCCGAGCATGAGAATCAGGGAAACCAGGCCGGTCCAGCGGACAATCGTTCGAGTCAAGGCCCGCAGTTCGTTCAGGCGACCCAGGGCGACCAGTTCGGCGGCCTGGCGCGCCACCAGCGTCTGAACGACCTGCGCCGGGGTGACCAGCAGCGACAGCGCGCCGAGCACCGCGAAGGCCTCGGCGTAGGCGCGCGGCTCCAGCCCGCGGGCCATGATGAGCTGAAATGTCGAGGTGGCCGCGCTGCCCAGTAGCAGGAAAGGCGCCAGCCGCCCGTTGTCCCGCAGGATCGTTTGGACGATGCGCGGGGCCGACGCCGAAGCGTCGACCCTGGAGGTGTCGAAGCTGGTGTTCAGTCCTTGTAGTCGTCCCGGGCCGGGCTCCAGGCCTCAATCAGGAAGCAGCGGCTGGTGGCGGTGGCCTCGTGCGGCACGCCGGATGGAACACACCAGCAATTGCCCGGTTCGATGGAATGCACGACGTCGCCGATCTTGAGGTCGAACGTCCCTTCGATGCAGTAGCCGATCTGTTCGTAGACGTGGTCGTGCAAGGGCACCACGCCGCCTTCTTCGAGGTGAATCTCGGCCACCAGCATCGTCTCGCCCCAAATCAGGGTGCGTCGGCGAACGCCGGGCATCATTTCGGCGAAGGGTCGGTCGGCATTCGAAACGATTGGCACGATCAGTCTCCGTATCACTCACGCTTGGCGCATTGTCGCAAGCTGCGCGGGTCCGGTGGGCTATTCGGTTTGCGGGCGGCCGAGCGCCTGGCGAATCAAGTCCAGGCTGGGTTCTTCGCCCCGCACCTGGAGCGGGGGCCAGTCGCCCTTGAGGCCGGTTTCGGAGGAAATGCAGACGATTTCGTCGTCAGGGTCGATCTGGCCTTCGCGGGCCATGCGGGCGGTGACGGCGAGTGGAACGGCGCCGGTTGGTCCGATCCAGAGGCCTTCGACCTGCGCCAGCCGGCGCTGCATTTCGAGGGTTTCCTCGTCGGAGACGTCCCCGGCCAGCCCGTCCTGTTCGCGGATGCGGCGGAGGGTGAGGCGTCCCTTGGCGCCCATGTCGCCGACAGCGGTGCCTTCGGCCACGGTGTAGCCGATCGTCTTCGCCCCTAGTTGGTCGCCGCTCCGCCAGGCTTCGGCGATGGTGTTGGCCTCCGAGGACTGGGCGGAGACCGGCCGCGGCGGTCGTTCAATTCGTCCCGTGGCCGCCAGGGCTGCCCAGGCGCGCTGCCCGGCCAGCAGCGTTTCGCCCATCCCGACCGGGTACACCATCAGGTCGGGCGCGCGCCCAAGCTGCTCGTACGTCTCCAGGGCGATCGACTTCTTGCCCTCCTGCTTGAACGGATTTCGGGAGGCGCCGCCGTCAAAGAACCAGCGGCGATCCACGGCGGCGTCGAAGTGCCGGATCATGTCGTCGTAGACGCCCTCGTACCAGACGACGTCGCTGGCGACGCCGGCAATGTGGGCCATCTTGGCCGCCGTGCTTTGCGTGTAGCAGCAGACCAGGCCGCGCAGACCGGCGCGGGCCGCGTAGGTGGCAATGGACGAGGCGGCATTGCCGGTGGAGACCACGCCGATGGCGTCAAACCCGAACTGCCTGGCGCACGATACAGCTGTCTGGCTGGAGCGGTCCTTGACGGTTCCCGTGGGGTTGGAGCCGTCGAACTTGATCCAGAGACGGCGAAGGCCCAGTTCAGCGCCGAGGCGTGGGATCGGGAACAGCGGCGACGGCTGCTCGCCCAGGGTGACGAAGTTGGCGGCGTCGTGCACGGGCATCCAGGCGGCGTAGCGCCAGACGCCGGTTCGCCGCGGCTGGACCAGGGGCTCGTCGGTCAGCCGCTCCAGGTCGTACTGGATTTCCAGCAGCCCGCCGCAGGCTTGGCAGTTCAGGGTGTACTCGAGCGCGTGGGACTGCTGGCAGTCGACGCAGCGCAGGCTGGTTGCGGCGGATTCGGAGCGCACGGGTCCGGTCAATGAAAGACGGGAAGCGATAGCGTACCGCTCGCTACGCATAAACGCCTCGCCGGGGGGAGCCGGCGAGGCGTTGGGAAGGGTGAGAGCGCCCCGAGTTAGTTGAGGCTGGGTGTTGGAATCCGCGCGTGCCGGCGGGCGCAAGCGGCGCACTGGGTGGTACCCGGCAAGAGATCGAGGCGAAGCGGCTCGATCCGGCCGCCGCAGTCCTGGCACTGGCCCGGGCTCTCGCCGCTGGGCAACGCTCCGAGTACGTCCCGGATCGCCACCTGCAAGTCGCGAGCGGACGCGTCGTGCGCGCTATCGGCCAGTCCGTCGATCTGCGTTTCGCTCATGGACACACCTGGATGGGCAATGGTGGGCGGGCCGATCGTGCGGCCCGCCCACCCGGTCGCCGCGTTCTACGCGGACTCGATCGCGATGGTGGCGGCCCGGGCCTCTTCGGCCTTGGGAATGCGCACGGTCAGAACGCCGTTCTCGTACCGAGCGCCCGCACCGGCGGTTGTGGTGCGCACCGGCAGGGGAACGCGGCGGTGAAAGCGGTCCGCCCGCCGCTCGCGAACGTGGTACCGGCTGTCCTCGGTCGCCTCGGTCTTCGCCTCGTCCTCGTGGGCGCCCTGAATGATCAGATCGCCGTCAGCGGTCGTGATCTGGATCTCGTCGGGCCGGAAGCCGGGCACCGAGGCGCGGACCACCACGGCGTCGTCGGTCTCCTCAACGTCGACGGGTGGGAGCCACCCGGGGGAGTCGTGGAACGCGAGCCGCAACGGGCGGGCAAACCACTCGTCGTCAAAGAACCTGGGCGCGATCGCCTGTCGGCGAGCCTGCGGCCGCCAACGTCGGATTGCAAAAGTCATCTGGGAGCCTCCATATAGCTCATTCCATTGCTGACGATTGAATCATAAGAGTTGAGTCTATACCTGTCAAGTGATAAGTGCAGCAATTCTGCGTGTGCTTCTCGCAAGTCTGGTGGCCGGTGCCGGACAGGTATATAGAGGGACCGATGGCGATGCGTCGGCATCTGCCGGGATGCGGTGCCGCGGTCAGAAGCCGGCGGGGGCGTCCAATCCGAGTCGATCAGCCATCTCGGTCAGCGGATCGATCACGCTTGACGGGTAGGCGATGCCGTTGGCGACCCGATCCTCGAAGTGCTCCCACTCGGGCTGGCCGGGCATTTGCACCTTGTCGAAGCCGGCCGCGGGCGGCAGCGCGTTCACGGCCGAACTCTGTTCGTCCATGGCCGTGCGGAAGGCATCCAGCGGAAGGAAGGCGCTGACATCGATCGTCAGGAAGAACAGGCTGCCCCACGGCACTCGATTCTCGGGGTCGAGCGGGCCCTTGATCAGCGTGGCGCCGTCGCCGGACAGCACGCCGGCCATCAGGTCGTGTACCAAGCCGATCCCGTACCCCTTGGGCCCGCCGGCGGGCAGGACGTAGGCGAGCTTGGAGGCGTCGGTGGTTGGATTGCCGTCACGATCCGTCGCCACGCCCTCCGGCAGGATCCCGGTGGTCGTTCCCACCATGTGGAGCTTGTTGAGGGCATACGCGCCGGACGCCATATCCAGCACCACGGGTTGCGATCCGTGCGTCGGAAAGGCCCAGGCCAATGGTGTGTTGCCTGTGGCGGGCTGCCGGCTGCCGGTGGCGAGCATGCACGGTCCGGCCATGTTGCTGGCGGCGTGCCCGATCAAACCGGAGTCCGCCGCCATCAGCGCCCAGTAGGCCGCGGCGCCGAAGTGGCCGGTGTCCGATACGGCCGCGACACCCACGCCACGCTCGTGCGCAATGTCCATGGCGGCCTGCATGCCGGCCCGCGCCCCGAGCTGTCCCAGAGAGCGGTCGCCGGCCACGCGCGCGGCGCCGTCCGAGCAACTCACGCGAATGTCGGGTGTCGGGTTGATCGCGCCGGCTTGCAGGGCTTCGGTGTAGGCGGCGAGTAGCCGTGTCCCATGGGAAAACACGCCGCGAAGGTCACAGTGAATCAGCGTCTCCACGACAAAAGCCGCGTCGTCGCGGGGAACACCGGTTGCGGTCAGCGCGTCCGTTCCGAAGGTGCGCATCTCGTCCGCGGGAACTCGTGCCTCGCCGATGTCGTAACGCAGCCGGTCGCTCATGCGTCCCACTCCGGGGCCACGCCGTAGGCGCGACCAGTTTCGGCCACGGCGTCCAGCAGCCCGGCGGGATAGCCGATCCCGTGCTCGAAGGCGTCCGCGCGCTTGAGCCATTCCGGCTCGCCGGGAACCAGCACACGATCGAAGCCTTCGGCAGGCTGCAACGCATGGATGGCGTCAATCGTTTCGTCCATGTCCACGACGAACTCGGCCAATGGGCGGAACGCGTCAACCCGGATGGCGGCGAAGACCTGGCCGACGGTGCCCAGGTGGTCGGGTGTCCGGTTCACGGCGGCCGTAGCGCCGGCCAGGATTCCGGAGAGCGTCTCCATCACGATGCCGAACCCGAAACCCTTGGGACCGGCGAAGGGATTCAGCCAGACCAACTGATTCGGGTCGGTGGTGGGGTTGCCGTCGGCGTCCACGCCAACGTCCGAGGGAATGGACTGCCCGGTCGCGGCGGCAACACGAACCTTGCCGAGCGCCGAGAAGCCAACGGCCATGTCGGCGACGACCGGATAGTTCCTGCCGGCCGGAAGCGCCCAAGCGATGGGCCCGTTGGTGAGGGCGGGTGTGCGGCTTCCAAATGCCAGCACGCCGGAGGCGCCGCCGCCACTGCTGGTGACGAAGGCCACGCACCCGGCTTCGACGGCCTGCAGGGCCCAATGCGCGGCGGGACCGAAGTGACGTCCGTTATGTACGCAGACTATGCCGGCCGCGCCGTCGTGCGCCAGGTCAATGGCCCGTTGCATGCCGATCTGCGCCGAGACGGCGCCGGGTGCGCCGCCCGCGTCGAGCGCGGCCGTTGCCGGCCGCTCTTGGAGAGTCTTGACTTCCGCGTCAGGTCTTACGAGCCCTGAGCGAATTTCAGCCGTGTACGGTGTAACTCGGGTTACGCCGTGGGAAAAGACGCCGCGCGCGTCGGCTTCCACCAGCACGTCGGCGATCAGGGTGGCCCGGTTCTCCAGCACACCGGCGGCATGCATTACGCGGGTAGTAAACGCCCGCATCCGCTCCACCGGCACGCGCTGACCAACCGCGGCTTGGGCAAAGTCGGCGCTCATGGGTTGGCCGCGTCTGAGGCCCTGATCGCTTCGCCCAGAATCCGCACGCCGGTGCGAATCTGGCCGTGCGGGGCGTGGCTGAAGGCCAGCCGAACGGCGCCCAGCCCGTCGCTGTCCACGCGAAACACCGAGCCGCTGCGGACCAACACCCCGGCGCGCTCACAGCGTTGAAGCACGTCGTCCAGGAGCTCGGGTCGACGCAGCGTCATCCAGAAAAAGAACCCGCCGTTTGGTCGGGCCCAGGTTGCGAGGTCGCCAACGTGTTGCTCCAGTGCGTCGAGCATGATGTCGCGCCGTTCGCGATAGAGGTTCTGCAATCGCGCAATCTGCTCTTCCATGTGCTCGCGCATGAACTCCGCGGCCAGGGCCGACGCGAACGGGCTGGTGCCCCCATCGGTCTTGAGCGGCAGAATGCGGTCGGCCAAGGCGGGCGAAGTCAGAATCCAGCCCAGCCGGATACCCGCGCCGAGGATCTTCGAAAAGGTGCCGGCGCGCGTGACGAGGCCCGTACCTCCGTCTAACTCGTATATGGATGGTGGCCGCTCGCCGTCGTAGTGCAATTCGTAGTACGCATCGTCTTCGAAAACCGGCACGCCGTGCCGGTGACAGATTTCCAGCACCTCGAGTCGCCGTTCGTGCGAGATGGTGGACCCCATCGGATTCTGAAAGGTCGGGATGGTGTAGAAGATGGCTGGTTGCTGCGTGGCAAACAGTTCGTCCAGCGCGTCCGGCAGCGGACCGTGGATGTCCCACGGCACGTGGACGCCGTGGTCGCAAACTCGCCGCACAAACAAGGCGCCGAACGAAGCCTGGTCCAGGGCGATGATCTGATCCCGGTTGACAAACGTTCGAAGCACCATGTCGATGGCCTGCCCGGAACCGTTCGTGATGATGATCTGGTCGCGATCGACCTCAAGTCCTTCAAAGACCCGCAGCTTTTCGCGAACGACGTCCACGAGTTCCAGGCTGCCCTTGCGCCGGCCGTACAAGAGCGCTGGGTAGTTCTCTGGGAGAGCGTTGCGGGCCGCCTCGACCATTGACGCAAGCGGCAGGGCCTCGTTGGCCGGCTGGCCCACCAGCAGGTCGGCCACGATGTCGTCGGGCGCGCCCGAAGCCGAAACCATCGTTCCCGGCTCGGCGCGCTGACGGGCCTCGTCGCTCAGGCAACAGTCAAAGTTAAAGGTCGTAGTCACGGCGCCGGCGGGATCCGAGGGTCGGCTAATAGATGCCGCCCTCGCTCATGAAGTCGTCTTCCGGCTTCTTGGCCACGGGAATCGGGCGGTTTTCGCATACGATCGCCTCGGTTGTCAGCGTCATGATCCCCACGCTCACAGCAGCCCGTATGGCGGCAATCTCAATGGCCGCCGGGTCAATAATTCCTCGCGCGTAGAGGTCCGTGTAATCGCCCACCACGGCATCCCAGCCGTGCCAGTCGGGCAACTTGCGTACCCGGTTGACGATGACGGAGGGATTCACGCCGGAGTTTCGAGCGATGCGGCGCATCGGCGCCTCCAGCGCGTCAACCAGGATTCGCGCACCGACCGCTGCATCGCCACTGAGCTCGTCGGCGACCTCCTGCGCGGCTGCCTGGGCGCGCAGCAGCGAGGTTCCGCCGCCCGGCACGATGCCTTCGCGCAGGGCCACTTTGACGGCGCCAACGGCGTCGTCGGCCTTGTCCTTGAGATGGTTGATTTCCTGCTCGGTTACGCCGCCCACGGCCACGATGCCCACGGCCCCGCCGAGACGAGCAATCCGGCGCTCGAGTTTCTTCACGAAGTTCGGATTCGTCTCTTCTTCAAGCTGCGCGCGCAGTTGATTCTGGCGATCCTGAATGTCCGCCTCGTGGCCCGCGCCCTCCAGGATTACGGTGGCTTCGCGGTTGGCGACGATGCGCCGGCAATAGCCCAGCCACTCCAGCGGCACGTCCTCCCAGCGGATGCCCAGGCTGCTCGACACAACCGTGGCGCCGGTCAGGACCGCCAGGTCTTCCAGCAGGTCACGCATCTCGTCGCCGAAGGAGGGAGACTGGATGGCGACCACGTTCAGGTTGCCGCGCAGCTTGTTCTGAAGCACGAACGTCAGGGCATCATGCCTGAGAATGTTGGAAACCAGGAGCAGGTTGCGGTTATCGCTGGCCGCGACCTTATCCAGAATGCTTCTGAGTTGATCGGCGGAAACCAGATCCTGGTCGGTAAGCAGGACTCGGGCATTCTCCAGCGAGCCCTGCATCTTGTGAGTGTCGGTAACGAAATATGGCGATATCCAGCCCTTGTCGATCTGCATGCCCTCGACATAGCGAGGTTCTAGACGTTTGCCCCACCGGTGGTAATCCACCGTGACCAGACCGTCGCGCCCAACGCGGCTCATAATCTCGCCGACGATTCGGCCAAGCTCGACATCGTCACCCGAGATCGTGGCGACGTGGCGGATTTCCTCGGCGCTTTCTACGGGCTGAGCCAGGTCGCGCAGGCGCTCGATCGCGGCTTCCTGAGCCCGCCAGAGTCCCTCGCGCAGAAGCATCGCGTTCGCCCCTGCGGCAATGTTGTAGAGACCCCGGTGCACGATGGCCTGCGCCAGGACGGTGGCCGTGGTTGTGCCGTCCTCCGTCATGGAGTTCGTCTTGGACGAGGCTTCCTTCATGATCTGGATGCCCAGATCAAGAAGCACGTTGTTCACCCGCTCGATCTCATTGGCGACAGTGACCCCGTCGTTAGTGATCTGTGGCGGGCGTAGTGTTCGCGCGAAGGCCACGTTCCGGCCACGAGGCCCGAGCGTGGACCCTACGGTGTTGGCAACGATGTCGATGCCGGCACGCAGCGTCTCGCGGGCCTCGTGACCGAAGCGAACTTCCTTCTTCTCGGGCGGGGGGAGCTTGTCCCCAATCGTGCCCGGAATATTGGGCAAGGCGGCTCGCTAGCTGATGATGGCGAGGACGTCGCGCTCGCTGACGATCAGGTAGTCCTCATCGTCCAGGCGCAACTCGGTTCCCGCGTACTTGGCGTAGAGAACCTTGTCGCCTTCCTTGATCTCTAGCGGGATCGTCGTGCCTTCGTCGTTCACACGACCGGACCCGACGGCCAGCACGGTGCCTTCTTGCGGCTTTTCCTTGGCCGTGTCCGGCAGCACGAGCCCGCTCGCCGTCGTCGTTTCGCGGTCTTCGGGCTGAATCAACACGCGGTCGCCAAGCGGCTTGACCTTGGTCGCAACCGTGGCCATGCAATCTCCTCCGTGACAGTCCGACGCGAGATTGAAGGTCTGCGTCGCAGATAGGTGGTAGCTGCCGAGTCGTCAAGGGCAGCAACAAAGCATGATAGCCGATGCTATCGCCGGCGTCGCAGGGGACGCTCGACTGCCCGATGGTACCCCACCGTCGCGCGTGCCGCAGCGATTCTTCGTAGGATGCGGCGTGCCGTGCCACTGCCCACCGCCAGGGATTCGACTTGACGCCGAGCCACGAGACCAGCGCCTGTTCAACTCCGTTCGACCTGCTCATCCGCGGTGGAACCGTCATCGACCCATCGGTAAACAAATCGACGCGGGCCGACGTGGGCGTCGTGGACGGCCGAATCGCGGCGGTTGCCCCTGACCTGGCGGGCCAGGCCACGGAGGTTGTCCACGCGGACGGCGCCTACGTCGTACCGGGCTTGGTCGACTTTCACGTCCACGTGTACTGGGGCGCCACGGTCTGGGGACTGGAAGCCGACAAGATTGGCGCCGCGGGTGGTTCCACCGCATTCCTCGATACCGGCAGCGCCGGGGCCATCACCCTGGCGGGGCTTCGCCGCTATGTCATCGAACCTGCCAGCACCCGAATCCGTGCCCTCGTCAACATCTGCACGGCAGGTCTGGTCACCACCCTGGGCGAGTTGCGCGATCCGCGCTACCTGGATATTGACGGCACCGTCCGCGCGATCGACGCGAATCGGGACATCGCGCCGGGCGTCAAGATTCGCTATTCGGAGAACATCGTCGGCGCCGGCGCCCAGGCCAGGGCCGCGCTTGACGCGGCCGTGGAAGCTGCGGAACAGGCGGGGGTCTGGCTGATGGTCCATATCGGCTACACCCCGGAAGCCATTCCTGACGTGCTTGATCGGCTGCGGCCTGGCGACGTCGTCACCCACAGCTACACCCCGTTGGAAGGCGGGCTGGTGGACCTGGACGCCCGCGGCGTCCTGCCGGCAGTGATGGAGGCTCGAGCCGCGGGAATTGAATTCGATATCGGGCATGGTAAGAGCAGTTTCGGGTGGGAGACGGCGCAAACGGCGTTGGATTCAGGATTCCCGCCGGACTACGTCAGTTCGGATTTGCACCGCGGCTGTGTGCATGGCCCCGCCTTCAGCCTGCCCAACGTGATGACCAAGTTCTGGTTCCTGGGCATGCCGCTGGAAGAAATCGTGGCGCGCTGCACGCTCGCGCCGGCCAGAAAGCTGGGTCTTGACGCCGGCACGCTGCGCGTCGGCGCGGAGGCCGACATTGCAGTCGTGGCCGTGGACGAGGGTCCGGTCACGTTGGTCGATTGCACCGGCGTGCAACGAACCTGGGACCGAGAGTTGCGCGCCGCCCACACATTCCGCGCGGGCGTGCGGTTGGATCCCGACGTGCTTGGGCCCTCCGAGGAATTGCCCGTACAACTATCGTCGCAGCCAATGACTCGCGACGCAGACGCCTAGGGCTAGTCCTCCAGGTATCGCGCCAGCGCGGTAAAGGCCCGCGCCAGTTCCAGGCCCTCCTCTTTCTCCATGTGCATGATCAGACCGCGTTCGAAGAGTTCCAGCGTGACCGTGCCGTGGGTCGTCTCCTCCGAGATGGCAACGGCGTCGCTTAAGTAGACCTCCTGAAACACGTGCTCGTGCTGGTGGTCGCCGTTCGGTGACGTGCTTTCCACGTGATCACCCCTTCCGCCGCGGCCGCTGCGCCGTGGTCGAGAGTCTACTGAGGTTGCTGCGTCTGCGTCTTCCCGGGGCCGCCCTGATGATTGCGGTCGCTCAGGCGCGACTTGCCTGCCCGGGGTTAGGCGGCGATATACGGAATCGTAAAGGGCCCGCGAGGGAGCACGCAGGTACGGCCCGAGGAACCGCTCAACTCGCGGGTTCGTTGCGCGACATCGGGGCAGGGAACACAGTGCGCGGCGCGGATCTCATCGTCCGTGAGACCGTCGGCGCGTAGATGCACGGTGGCGCTGTCGAGCACTCGACCGAAAATCTGGTTCTGCCACTGGTCGCCGCGAACGTGTCGAGCTTCCCGGATGGACTGGACCATCGCGCCCGGCGTTGGGTGTTCACGCAGAAGGTGTACGAAGTCGCCGTGTCCGGCGCCTTCGCGACACTCGGCGGCCATCACGATGTGACCGCCCGGGCGCACGATCTGCGCTGCGGCGTCCATCCCTTTGACGGCCTGGTAGAGATTCAGATCCAGCGGATGTCCGCCGTTGGTCGTAATCACGACGTCGTACGGCTTGTCGACCGGCTGCATCGCCGCTTGCAGCGCCGTCGCGCACCCGGCGTCATGCACCGCCTCCAACTCGCCGGCAAAGATACCGGTGATCGCGCCGTCGCCCGCGATCGTGACGTTCACGCTGAACTCGCAGCCCGCCAGTCGGGCCGCTTCGCGTTGCTCCCGGTGAATGGGATTGCCGGCGAGCGTGCCCCACCGAGCGTTGGGATGCCCGATCATCTCGGCGTCGTGATTTCGCAAGATGCTCGCTTCCCCCGCGACGCCGGGGAGAATCAGCTTGGCCCCGCCGCTGAATCCGGCAAAAAAGTGCGGCTCGATCAGGCCCAGCGTGATGCGAACGTCGGCGTCCAGGTAGCGACGATTGATGCGCACGGGTCGCCCCGATGACGTCCGGCCGATTTCCCGCAAGCTTGACGCGTCATGAGCGTCGTGATTGGTGATCCGCAGCTGACGGCGCAGGTCGGGGCCGAGCATCCGGTCGAGTTCGTCGTCGCGGGTAGGTCGATGCAGGCCGGTGGCAACCAGCACGTGCATGCGGTCCGTCACGTCGGCGCCCAACTCGCCCAACAGCGCTTCCAGCATCAACCGATTTGGCGCCGGCCGTGTGCTGTCACTAATTACCACCACGATGGCGTCATCCGGACGTACAAGATCAGCCAGCGGCGGGCCGGCGATGGGCCGGCGCAGGGCCTCACGCAGGGCCTGGCCCGGATTGCCGACGCGCGCCGGGTCGCGTGGTTCGATGACGGCGGCGTCTTCGTCAAGCTCGATGGGCAGAACGCCGTCGCCGTAGGCGAGATCTACGCGCATTCCGGGGGCTTTCGAGGACTTCGCCTGAGTCTAGGCGACAATCCGGGTTGTACGCGGTTTTCGTGTTAACATAACGGTCCCCATCCGCACGGTGTGCGCGTCGGGAGGCGGGAAAAAGCACCCAGCCGCCCGTTGCCAGGGAGTACGACGTCCGAATGCTTGTTACCCATCCAAGGCGATGATGCGCGCCAGCGTGGACGACTTCGTCCAACACTTGCGGACCGAGCGCGGATTATCAAAGAACACGTTGGCCGCCTACCGGAGCGACCTGCGGCAATTCGAGACGTTTCTGCACAAGGCCGGCTACGGCGACTGGGACATTCCCCCCAAAATGATTCGGTCCTTCATGACCGATCTCATACAGCGTGAATACCGGCAGACATCGCGGGCGCGCAAGCTGGCAGCGGTTAAGGCCCTGTATCGCTACCTGTTGTCCTCGGAAGCGGTGACCACGGATCCCACCGCCGGGATGGACGGCGCTCGTGTGGCAAGACGTCGTCCCCGAATCATCTCCACCGCCGAGGTCGAGCGCCTGTTGGAACAGGCGGCGGACGCATCCACGCCGGAGCGCATGCGGGACCGCGCGATGCTGGAAGCCCTGTACGCCACCGGGATGCGTGTCTCTGAGCTCGTTGAGTTGAACGTGGATGACGTCGACTGCTGGGCACGTGAGATTGTGTTGGGCCGCGACGGCGCCAACGCCCGCACGGTACCGTTGTCGGAGCGCGCGGCCGAGGCACTACAGGCCTACCTGACCAATGGGCGTGAAAAACTGCTTCGTCGCGTCGATGAGCCTGCGGTGTTTCTGAATCATCGCGGCAACCGGCTAACCCGTCAGGGCTTCTGGCTGATTGTCAAGGCCTATGCAAAACGCTCCAACATCGAAACGCCAATCACCCCGCATACGCTGCGACACTCGTTTGCCGCGCATCGCCTGCAGGGCGACAGTAGCGTACGCGAGGTCCAGAAGCTGCTGGGTCACGCCAGCCCCGCGACCACCCAGATCTATGCTGAACTGGCGCGGGAGAACCGCCCGCGGGCGTAACGCGGACCGGGAGCCGGAAGCACGGCGTGACCGAAGCCGCTCGCGGTGCCGACGTCTTGCGGGCAGCCGCCAGCGGAACCCTGCCGCGCTGGGCCGTGGTGAGCGGTAGCGGGCTTGCCGGGCTCATCGGAGCTTTCAACCTCTGTCGAACGCTGGACTATGCCGACGTTCCGGGTTTCCCGGCCGCCACGGTCGCCGGACATCCGGGCCGCTTGCGCCTGGCGGTCGCGCACGGGGTGCCGGTGTGGATCTGCCAGGGACGACCTCACTTTTACGAACACGGTGACATGCAGCCGATCGCCACGTTCGTCCGTGTACTGCTGGACGCGGGGGTCACCCACCTGCTGCTCACGAATGCCGCCGGTGCGCTTAACCCGCAATACCGGCCGGGCGACGTCATGGTGGTATCCGATCACGTGTTTCTGCCGGGACTGGCGGGGCATCACCCCCTGGTGGGACCCAACGACCCGCGCGGCGAGCGATTTCCCGGATTGGCTGGTGCCTACGGCCCGGCGCTGATCAAGGGACTCGCGCGGGAACTTGTGCGGGCTGGCCTGACGGTGCGCCAGGGAATCTATGCCATGGTCGCCGGGCCCTCCTATGAGACACCGGGGGAGACGGCCCTCCTGCGTCACATCGGGGCCGACGCCGTCGGAATGTCGACAGCGCCCGAGGTGGTCGTTGCGCGCCACGCGGGCGCCGAGGTGGGTGCCGTGACCACGATTACGAACGTGGCTGGAACTGAAGAGCCGGCGGATGACGGGCATGCCGCGGTTGTGGACGCGGCCTCCGCCGTCGCGCCGCGCCTGGGCACTGCGCTGGCGGCAGTCGTCGGGAAATTCGGCTCGGCCTAGGGCGCGCGCAGCCTTACGAGGTGGCGCAGAAAGCGCACGCCCTCAAGTGGAGAGGCCTTGCTGGCGGCGCGCGTGCGTCGGTCAAGCGTATAAGGCACATCGACAACGCGGCGGACGTGGCCACGAACGAGCACTTCAATCAGGATCTTGAAGCCGACGGGTTGAAGCGTGGCGCCATCGAGAATGGTGCGACGAATCGCGAAAAACCCACTCATCGGATCAGTCGTTTGGCGAGCCTGCGGCAGCAGCAGGCGCGCGGCGCGCGTCGACTGCCGGCTCACGAGCCGTCGAATTGGGCCGCTGAGCCCCAGCTCACGGCCACCGGGCGCATAGCGGCTGGCGACGGCGATGTCAGCCCCCGCCGTCAGCGTGGCGATAAGCGACGGTAGGAGCCTGGGCGGGTGCTGAAGATCGCCGTCCATAATGACGACAAACTCTTCCGTCACGTCAGCCAGGGTCTCCACGACGGCGCGCGCCAGGCCCCGCCGACTTGAACTGTGGTTCAGGCTGATGGTGACGCTCTCCCGCGCCAGATCCCGGATTTCACGCGTGGTGCCGTCGGTACTGTCGTCAGCGAACACGATGCGAAACGGCCGGTCGGCAAGCGCGGCCGATACCTGCTCCACCAGGGGACCCGGGTTTCCCCGCTCGTTGAACGTGGGCACGATCACGGCGATCGTGGGCGCGTCGTTAGGCGGCATGCGTTTGCTTCGGTAGTCCGCGGCAGCTGGCCGCGCGCGAGCCTAGCACCGGCGTTGACAGGGCAAGGCCGGACCGTAGACTGAAAACGCGACCCACGTTACGGCTCATAGAATCCTCACACACGCCGTAGTCATGGCCGGTGGCGAGGGCTCCCGGCTGCGACCGCTGACCATTGAGCGCCCCAAGCCAATGGCGATGCTGGGCGACGCGCCCGTCATGGAACACATCCTGCGGCTGCTGCGCGCGCACGGCTTTACCGACATCATTGTGACGCTGCACTATCTCGGTTCCACGATCGAGAACTACTTCCAGTCCGGCGAGGACTTCGGACTGCGGATCACCTATACCTACGAGAACGAGCCGTTGGGCACCGCCGGCAGCGTGGCGCTGGCCCGCGACCAGTTGACCGAGCCATTCCTGGTGATCTCGGGCGATGCCCTAACGGATGTGGACCTGACGGCGCTGGCAACCGCGCACCAGTCCAGCAATTCCCAGGCCACGTTGCTGCTGGCGCGCGTTCCCAATCCGTTGGAATACGGCGTTGTGGTGACCGAAGACGACGGGCGGATCGTGCGCTTCCAGGAAAAACCATCCTGGGGCGAGGTCTTGAGCGACGCCGCCAACACTGGCATCTACATGCTCGACCCGTCGGTCTTTGATCTGATTCCACCGGGGCGGGAAGTGGACTTTTCGATGGACGTATTTCCGGCCATGCTCACCGGAGGGCGGCCGCTGTTCGGCCACATCGCCGACGGCTATTGGACCGACATCGGCACGCTCGACGCGTACCGGGCCGCGAACGCCGATCTGGTGTCGGGGCGAGTGCGGACGTACGACGGCCCGACGTATCGACCGGACGCGCCAACCGTAGATGCAACAGCTCGTGTCGATCCCGCGGCGCAATTGCGTGGTCCGGTGTACGTAGGCCGTGGGAGTGAAGTTCATGCCCAAGCGGTCATCAACGGTCCCGCGGTGATTGGGGACAACACCGTGATTGCCGAGCGCGCCCAGATCAACGACGCGGTGATTAGTGGCAATGTGGTGGTTGGGGTCGGCGCCAGCCTTGAGCAATGCATTGTGGCGCGGCACGCCAACCTCGGGCGCGGAGTGACCATTCGCGAAGACGTCGTGATCGGCGACCGCAGCACGCTGGCCGACGGTTCGTCCGTTCGACCCGGGGTTCGCATCTGGCCGCGCAAGTTCGTGGACGAGGGCGTGGTGGTGGACCGTAGCTTGATCCACGCGCCGCAAGCCCGGCGCACGATCTTCACGCACGGCGGCGTGGCCGGGCTGGCAAATTTCGAACTCACGCCCGAATTCGCGGCTCGCCTGGGCGCCGCGTGGGGAAGCACGCTACCGGTTGGCGTCTCGGTGGTGGCGAACCGTGACCAGACGCGGCCAGCCCGAATGGTCAAGCGAGCGCTGATGGCGGGGCTGGCCTCGGTGGGCGTGCGGGTGATCGACATCGGCGCTACGCCGTTTCCGGTGGGGCGGTTTTCGTGCGCGCGGTTTGAGGCCGAGGGCGCCACGCACGTACGGACCTCGCCGTACGACGCGGCAGCCGTTGACGTGCGCTTCACCAACTCTCGTGGCGTGGACATCCGGCCCACCGAGCAGCGCAAGATCGAAGCCACGTTCATGCGCGAGGACTTCCGGCGCGTTGGCTCTGAGTCAATTGCGGAGATCACCGTGGCGGCCGCCGTGGAGGCGTATCAGGAGGCATTGCTGCGCGTTGTGGCTGACTCCGAGGTGACGCACCGACACGTCGGCGTGGTCGTGGACTACAGCGACGGAACCTGCGGCGAGACGCTGCTCAGCGTCTTGTCCCGCCTGGGCGTGCGCGACACCGCCGTGGATGCCTCACCAGTCGACATCGGCGCCGGGGGAATGGCGATCGAGGAACGGTTGGCCCGCCTGGGGCGAATCGTCACGGCGGTGGGCGCGACCTTCGGCGCGGTCGTCGGTCCTGACGGAAACCGCATCTGGCTGGTGGACGAGCAGGGAGCGCCAATCGACAGCCTGACCGTCATTGCGCTGGTCCTGGACGGGCTGCGGGCACGAGGAATCGCCGGTCCACTGGCCGTGCCGTTTACGGTGCCCAACAGCCTCACCTCGTACGCCAGCGAGCTGGGCTTCACATCGATCCGGACGCAGGCCAACGTGGCCAACATGATGCAGGTGAGTGACGCTGAGCGGGCGGTGGTGGCGGCGAACGGCCGAAACGCACTGGCCTTTCCCGACCTGCACCCAGGGCCTGACGCCATGGCAACCCTGGTTCATCTGATAAGCGCGCAGGCGCTGAGCGACTTGTCCGTGTCGGACAGGGTCGGATCGTTGCCCGCCTTCACGCTGGCGCACCGTGAAGTCTCGGTGGCCTGGGAGCGACGTGCGAAGTTGATGCGCGTGTTGAACTCGCACCCCGATCGTGGTGACGAGGGCGAGATTGATGGGGTCGTCTTCGGCAAAGGCTTTGAGCGAGCGGTGGTCGTTCCCGACGATGACCGGCCGGTATTCCGCGTGATGGCGGAAGGCGAGGGACCGGTCGCGGCGGCCGCGTTGGCCGACGAGATCGAGCGCCTCGTCGCTAGCGCCGCCAGGTGACCGCAAGCTCGAACGCCCAGGCGCGAGTCACCGCGGTCGGCATTCACCGCGTCGGCGATGCCGCATTAGGTATCGAATGGGCCGACGGCGCGACCTCCGAGATCCCGCTGCGGGAAATTCGTCTGGCCTGCGGCTGCGCGGTCTGCCGCGACGAACTGACCGGCGCTCCCCTGCTTGACCCAGCGTCGATACCGGCCAACATCCGCGCCTATCGAATAGCGCCGGTGGGGAACTATGCGCTCACGTTCGATTGGAGCGATAGCCACAGCACCGGCATCTATCCCTGGGAGATGCTGCGCGCGCTGGCCGACCGGAGCGAGTCCGAGGGCCGGTAGGCGCGCCTCAACTGGAGATCTTCTCGATGGTGCGCTCGTAGCGGCGCTGCATTTCGGGTCCACGCCAGGTCATGAACTCCTCAGCGACGGCGCGGGCGTTGACGTCCGATGGTGGCAGCGGGATTTCGATGGTGGCCATGGAGATGCGGTCGGTTCCCCAGACGTAGGCGGCAACTTCGCCTTTGCTGACGATCAGATTCACTCCAACATTGGCTTCAACCACGGGCACGCCGTTTTCACGCGCTCGCGCGATCACGTTCAGATTCTGGTCGCGGCTGCGTGAGCCAAAGGAAGGGATCAGTAAGGCTTGAGCGCCGTCCATCACCTGGGCGCGGGCAATCAGTGGATTCCAGCGGTCGTTGCAGATCATGGTGCCAACGCGCCCCACGGGGGTGTCGATGGCGCGAAGGCTGTGGCCGAGTCGGTTGAAGTCCCAGTCGTCGCACGCGCCCTCGGCAAGCTGCGTCTTGTAATAGGTTCCGCAGTGCTCGCCATCGGGCCCCAGGATGATGGCCGCGTTGTAGACGCCGTCGTCGCGCCGTTCCGCGTAGCCGAAGCAGAGCACGATGCCTAGCTCGCGCGCCAGGTCGCTGAAGCGCTGGATGTAGGGACCGTCCGGCGGCTCGGCGATATCCCACATGTCGGCACGGAGATCCGGGTCCTCGATGACCTCCATGACGACGTAGCCCTCGAGGAATCCTTCGGGAGCTACGACCAGTTCCGCACCCTGGGCCGCGGCCTTGCGAACGAAGTCCTCCAGCTTGTCGGCGTTGGCGGGCTTGTCCCACTTCGTGGGCTTAATGGACAACGCAGCCGCTTGAACTGACCGATACATGGCGTGGATCCTTTCGACCGTGAATCACCCGGCCCTACGCGGTGACGCTGACGAGCCGGTGGAAACTTGTCAAACGAGGGCGGTTCGCAGCCCGGACTGAGAGCTGTTGTGCCTGGAGTCGATCAGCCGCCGGGTCGGTCGCGCGGGCCGAGCCACACGCGTTCGGGGACGCCGGCCTCGTGGTTGAGGGCGCGCGCAAGCTCAAACAGCACGTCGCTCAGGCGGTTGAGGAAGACCGGGACATCCGGGCTGACCTGTGCTTCCGATGCGAGACGGAAGACTTCGCGTTCGGCGCGGCGGCAGACAGTTCGGGCCAGATTCACACTGGCCGCCGCTGGCGTGCCACCGGGCAGAATGAAGTGCTGGAGCGGCGGTAGATCCGCTCGATAGCCGTCGAGCCATGTATCCAACGAGGCGATGTCCGACGCCGAGATTCGGTCGCCACGGGACCTGCCGCCAGGATTGGCCAGGTCCGAGCCAAGGGTGAACAGGCGAGTCTGAATCCACGCCAGACGGTCCAGGTGATCGCCAGGAGGACAGAAGCTCATGGCGACGCCCAGAGCGGAATTGAGCTCGTCGACCGACCCAAGGGCGGAGATGCGAGCGTCCGTCTTCGCTACGCGCGCTCCGTCAAACAGGCTGGTCTCGCCCTGGTCGCCGTGGTGCTTACGGGTCATCGGCGGCTTCGCGGGGTGGCCGGCAACGAGTGTTTCACGCGAAACATCCGGGCGTCGTCATCCGGATCTGTTCTCGGCGGGCAGAAAAATCCGGGCTACGGCGTCGCCCCCGATCTCGCGCCAACCGGAGTCGGCCCGGGCCAGCCGGCGGGCCAGCGCAGAGTCGGTCTCGATCACCAGGGCCTCGGGGTTAATGTTCGACAACTCGTCCCGCCAGCCGGAACCCAGGCCAATAACCGTGAGGTAGACGCCGAGCGAGTCGGGTACGAAGAGGTCGAATCGGCCGTCAATGTAGACCAGGGCGTCGGGCCAGAGGCTCCAGGTGAGGTACGCGCCCCAATGGTAGGTATTGAATATCCGGACTGCGTCGGTCTCGGCCACGAGGTCCCGTGCGACCGTCGGCATGGGCACGACGGTCGGGCCTTCGAGCGTACGCGGGCTGATGGCGATAGCAATCCCGAGAGCCGTAGCGGCAACCAACGCCGAACCGACACCGACCGCCCAGTCCGGGGGAGACATGCGAATGCTGCGGGCAATGGCCAGCGGGTGCGCCAGCAGGAGCGGCGCCAACACCGCGGCAAAGGGCATGACCTTGCGCGTGCTATACCCGGCCGCCAGCACCACGATCAGCAGCCCCAGCATGGCGGGCTCGACGCGAGATCGACGCAGGATCAGCAGCAGCCCCAGCAGGACGAGAAAGGCCGCGAAAAACCACCAGGTTTCGCTGAAAGCCTCGGGCGGACGCCAGTCGCTGTTGAAGCGACGAAACTCGCCGCCCCACTGAAAGAACGGCTGGGCCAGCAGGCGGGGTCCGGACGGGTTCAGGGTCGGTGCGACAACGGACAAGGCCGTGACGGCAGCGAAGGGTCCAAGGCGTGTGCGGGGGCGCGGACCAACGAACGGCAGCCGGGACCGCGCCCAGAGTGCTTCGATGAGGAGCGTGCCGGGCAGGGCGAAGCCGATGGGGAACGACGCATGCACATTGCCCCAGATGACGAACACGAGCGGCAGCAGCCACACCCAGCGCGAGCCGGTGCGCCGGTGATGCAATGCCAGAGCGGCGGCCAGGACGGCAGCCAGCAGTCCGAACGCCAGCGGACGGATACCTGCAAATGGAAATAGCGGCAGGGATGCTGTAACCAGACCGGCGGTTCGCATCCACGGGCCGACGCCGTGGGCGGCGAGTGTGCGTTCGAGCAGGCCCCAGATGAGGGCGTAGACGGCGGCAATGCCCAGAACCGCGGCTATAACGCCTCCGCGGTCGACCAGTTGAAAGATGATCAGGGCGGGCAGCCACTCGTGAACTGTCCAGACCGCGTCCCCGGCGCTAAAAGTGAATGGATCGGGATAGGGGAGTTCGCCCCGGCTGGCGATGAAGCGACCGTTGTTGAGATGAACCCAAAGGTCGGCGTCCAGCGGCTGGGCGGCGGCCAGCGCGGCAATGGCCAATACCGCGGCGGCGGGGGCCGCGCCTAAGCGTCGACCGACGTCGGCGGACACCTGCTCGGCGGCCTGAGACAGCGCAGGCACGGCCCGTGATTCCTAACGTGTTGTCGGCAGATTTCGCCGCAAGAATTCGGTGCTGTTGCGGACGACGGTCTGTGCGCTGGCGTTAAGCAAATGTCCCACGCCGGGATAGAGGTAAAGGTCACTTGCCACGCCGGCCTCCCCCAGCGCCAGCTGGAGCTTTGATGCCCAGGCCGGGTTGACCGCGAGATCGTCCGCGCCCTGGTGAATGTCCACCGGACCCGTGAGTCGCTCAAGGTAGTTCCCCGCGGAAAGGGCCGCGCGCAGTTGGTCGCTCGAGCGGGACGTCGGTACGCGGTAGTAGTCGGAGATATCGTCGATCCAGACGCTGAGTGGCGCCCATAGGGCTATCGGCCCAATCCAGGGATCCACTACGCCGGCGCGAATCGCCAGCTCGCCGCCGAGGCTATGCCCCCAGATGCCAATGAGGCCTCGCTGGGCTTCCGGAAACTCGCGCGCCGCTGCCGCCAGGTTCAAGACGTCAATCACAAACTCGAGCCTGGCTCCGATGTTGAGCCGCATATCGTCTTGGGAACCGCCAAGCCCTCGATAGTCGGTGGCGAGCGTCACAAAGCCGCGCCGCGACAGGGCATCGGCCATGACACGCGTGCCCACACCCGTGGCGTACTGACTTGGCAGCACGTAGCCGTGATTGAGCAGCGCGACCGGAAACGGCCCCTGGCCGGTTGGGATCGTGGCCATTCCCGTGATGTGAAGCCCATCGGAGTCATAACTCATCAGGTATGACGTGTAATCGTCGTGGCGCGCGGCCGCCTTGTGCAGTCGAATCTCGGAAGCCGGGAACCGGCGCGCCCGCAGCGCGGGAATTGAGAGGGTCGAACCGCCGGGACTGCGGGCGTCGGGTTGGCCGACAAGGTTCCAGATGTCACAGCCGCTGACGGCCATAGCGCTTGTGCCGGCAGCAGCCAGACCGAGAAGACGGCGACGGCCAAAGCCCGGTTGAGCGGTTGCCGTCGGTCGGGCTGACGGGATGAGCGCTCGCTTGTGCATGGATGGAGGATTCCTCGGGCGCGTAGGGCGGCGGCTCCCGGCGTATTACCGACTGATAGACGCCATTCCGTCCGCCACGCGTTCGACGAGACGGGACTCGACGGCGCGCGCCGCGGCGTGCAGAGCGTTCTCAACCGCGACGGCGTTGGAACGCCCGTGTCCAATGATGACAACACCGTTCACACCGAGCAGCGGGGTGCCGCCATATTGGGCGTAGTCGGTGCGGCGCCGAACGGCGCGGAAGGCCGGATACATGAACGCCACGCCAGGCAAGGTATAGGGCCGGCGGCGGACAGCGGCGCGTAATTCGCCCACCGCAAACTCAGCCGTGGCTTCGAAGGCCTTCAGCACGAGGTTGCCCGTGAAGCCGTCGCAGACTGCGACATCAACGCTGCTATTGAAGAGCCCCCCTGGCTCAACGTTTCCGACGAAGTTGAGCGTCGACTCCGCCAAGAGCTCGGCGGCTGCCAGCGTGAGTGGACTGCCCTTCGTCGCCTCTTCGCCGATGCTGAGAACGCCCGTGCGAGGCTTCGGATTCCCCAGCAACTGCCGTGAGTAAACGGCCCCCATCAGGCCGAAGTCGCGCAAGTGCTCGGGGCGGGCCTCGGCATTGGCGCCGACGTCTATCAGTAGCGTAGGGGCTTCCCGGCTGGGTATGAGGACTGCGAGCCCAGGTCGGTCCACGCCCCGGGCACGCCCGACCAGGAGGACGCCGGCCGCCATGGTTGCGCCCGTGTTGCCCATGGATACAAGGGCCTGGGCTTCGCCGGCGCGCACAAGTTCAGCGCAGCGGCGGATTGAAGCGTCGGGTGTCGAACGCACGGCTTGGACGGGGTGTTCGCCCATACCGATGGTCGAAGGCCCGGACTCCAGGCGCCAAGCGGAGGGATTCTCGCCGCCGGTCGACAGAAGGCCGCGCATGATGTCGACGTCGCCGACCAGGATGGCGCGCCGGCCGGTGGACCTGGCGGAGCCGATCGCGCCCTCGATGGTGGCCTCGGGCGCACGGTCACCGCCCATGACGTCCAGTGCGATGGCCGGTCCCTCGGCAGCGGCCGTCATGCGTGAATCGTCAGACGTCCAGGTTTCGGACCGTGCGGGCTCGGTTGATGATGAAGCGCCGGCGCTCGGCCACGTCGGTGCCCATCAGCCGTGAGAACACTTGGTCGACGTGGGAGTCACCGTTGCCGTTCATTCCGACCTGCAGAAGATGCCGGTCCTCGGGGTTCATGGTGGTTTCCCAGAGCTGTTCGGCGTTCATTTCGCCGAGGCCCTTGTAACGCTGCACGCTAACCCTGCCTGAAATCTGGCGAAGCAACCGGTCGCGCTCATCTTCGCTGTAGGCGTAATCGGCCCGTCGGGAATTGCCGACGCGGAATAGCGGCGGCTGAGCAATGTAGAGATTGCCGTTCTCGATCAGTGGCTTCATTTCCCGGTAGAAGAATGTGAGCAGCAGGGTGCGGATGTGGGACCCGTCGACATCGGCGTCGGTCATGATGACCACGCGGCCGTAACGAATCTTGGTGACGTCGAAGTCAAGACCTACGCCGCCACCGACGGCCGTGATGATGTTTCGGATGGACTCGTTGGAGAGGACCTTGTCGACGCGGGCTTTCTCCACGTTCAGGATCTTGCCGCGGATCGGCAGGATGGCTTGGAATCGCCGGTCGCGGCCCTGCTTGGCGTTGCCGCCGGCGGAGTCGCCTTCGACGATAAAGAGTTCGCAGCGGTCGGGGTTACGCTCCTGGCAGTCGGCCAGCTTGCCGGGCAGGGCGAAGCCATCCAGCGCGCCCTTGCGGACCACGAGATCCCGGGCCTTCTGCGCCGCGACGCGAGCACGGGCGGCGAGCTTGGTCTTTTCGACGATCTTGCGCGCCTCGCTGGGATGCTCGTGGAGATAGGTGCCCAGTTGGTCGTTCACAACTGACTGGACGTGCCCGGCGACTTCGCTATTGCCGAGGCGAGCCTTGGTCTGACCCTCAAACTGCGGCTCCGGAATCATCACGCTGACGATGGCGGTCAGTCCTTCGCGGACATCGTCGCCCGTGAGATTCGGGTCGCTGTCCTTCAGCTGACCGCTTCTGCGAGCGTAGTCGTTGAGCGACCGGGTTAGGGCGGCTCGGAAACCGGTGAGGTGGGTGCCGCCGTCGATGTTGCGAATGGTATTGGCGAAGGTGTGAATCTGTTCCGACACGGTGTCGCAATAGGCCAGGGCGACTTCGACCTGGGTGGAATCCACCTGGCCGCGGAGCACGATGGGGTCGGGGTGCAGCCGGCCGCGCCGTCGGGTAAGCCGGCGGACGAATGAGGTGACGCCGCCTTCGAAGTAATAGGTCGCCTGGCGGTCGGTGCGCTCGTCGTGCAGGCGCATGGTGGTGCCACCGGCGAGGAAGGCCATTTCGCGGATGCGCTGGTCGAGAATGTCGAAGTCGTAGTCGAGGGTTTCGAAAATCTGGTCGTCGGCCAGGAACTCGACCTCGGTACCACGCACTCTGGTCCGCTTGCCCTTGACGACGTCCCCCAGCGGTATGCCGCGCTCGTACTCCTGCATCCAGCAATAGCCGTCGCGCCTGACCGTGACGCGCATCCGGCTTGAGACGGCGTTGACCACGGAGACGCCAACGCCGTGCAGGCCGCCCGACACCTTGTAGGCGCCGTTGTCGAATTTGCCGCCGGCGTGGAGCGTAGTCATGACGACTTCGAGCGCGGGACGCTTGACCTTGGGATGCTCGTCAACCGGGATGCCGGAGCCATCGTCCGTCACGCGCACCCTCCCGTCACGGGTGATGACGACTTCGATCCGGGTTGCCCGCTGGGCCAGTGCCTCGTCGACGCCGTTGTCTACGACCTCAAAGACAAGCTGGTGAAGACCCCGCGTATCCGTGCTGCCAATGTACATGCCGGGCCGCCGCCGGACGGCTTCGAGGCCCTCGAGCACCTGGATGTCTTTGGCCGTATACGCCATTCGGCTTAGAGCTCCTTTGCCGACCGACTGGCGGGCTCGTTCACCACCACGATGTGGCTGCATAGCGGCCCGAAGGCTTCAGCGGGACTGGCATGCCTGACATTTGCAGGATCAGCAGGCCAGTGGGGTCGGCCAATCACTGCGCGGACGTGTGCTGCAGAGCGGCGGTTTCGGATAGGTTCTTTCCGTTGATGCCCGAACCGCCTCCGCTTTCTCGTGCCCGGGATCAGGTGGTCTGTCCGATGGACTCATCGTACCACAGGACGGTGGATTCAGGACTGCCGTCTCCCAGCCGCGACAGGCCTCGATCAGACTCGGCCACCCAGTATGAAGCTACAAAGTTACGATTCGGCTACTCGACAAATGCTCCGTTTTGCTGCAGCAGCGCACCATCGAGGTACAACGCGCCATCCGTGCGCAAATCCTTCACCATGTCCCAGTGAACCGCGGACTGGTTCCTACCGCCCGTGAACTCGTAGGCGCGTCCGACGGCCAGATGCACCGTACCGCCCATCTTCTCGTCAAAGAGGATGTTCTTGGTGTGGCGCTTGATGCCGTCGTTGGTCCCGATGCCGATTTCGCCAAGCCGGCGGGCCCCCGGGTCGGTGTCGAGGATGGCGTTGAGGAAGTCTCCGCCGCGCTCGGCAGTGGCTTCCACGATCAGGCCGTCCTTGAACGTGAGCGAGATGCCGTCGACCTGGCGACCCTGGTAGATCGCCGGGAACTCGTATCGGATGCGACCGTTGACACTGTCCTCGATCGGGGCGGTGAAAATCTCGCCGTCGGGCATGTTCTTCTTGCCGTCGGCGGGTTCCCAGGTGCGCCCTTCGGTCCGGAGGGTCAGGTCAGTGTCGGGGCCCACGATGCGTATTTCGGAGCCGGCTTCGAGTCGCGTCTTGAGCGAGGCGAGCTTGGCGGTCATTTCAGACCAGTCGATGTTGGTGGCGCCGTACAGGAACTCGGCGTACTCGCTCAGCGACATCTCGGCTTCTTGAGCCAGGGCGTTGGTGGGGTAGTCGCACAGGACCCAGCGGACGTTTTCGATGATCTGGTCCATGACGGGACGGCGCGCGATCATGGTCTTGGCCAGGCGCGATGGATCGGCGTTGGCCAGTGCACGGGTGTTTTCAGTAGCGCGGATGCGGATGGCGACCTGGATGGAGTCGGCCTGGAACTTGGCGATCGGATCCAGGAACTCAAGCTGGTCGTTACTGGCTTCGGACAAGAAAACCTCTTGGGCTTCCTCGAATCCTACGTTGAGCCTTGGGTGACCGCCGGCGGCCAGCACACGCCGGTAGCACGCCATGAGCAACGGTTGGGCATTGGCGGTGCCGTCGATGACGACCAGGTCGCCGGGGCCGACTTCAGTCGAGTGCTGCACTAGGATGTCGGCGAGCGTTTCCACGCGGGGGTCAGTCACGAATCGGATCCCTCGGCGGTTAAAGGCGGAGATGAACCCATCCTCTTATGCCACCCCCGCACCTCTCAACCAATTGTCCGCACGGAGTCCGGCTGAAGCTCGTCCCGGACGACGTTCAACAGTCCGGGGCGGGTATGGCTGACCTTCGGCCCTGGGAAATCCTGGAGTCGCGGACGGTCTCCAGCGACCGCTGGCTGACGCACACGCTGGAGCACGTGCGCCTGCCGAGCGGCTACGAGATCTCGGAATACCACGTCCTGAATCAGAACGACTTTTGCCTGATGGTGGCGGTGACGGCCAACGGCGAGGTTCCACTTGTGCGGCAGTACAAGCACGGCGCGCGCGATGTGGTGCTGGAGTTTCCCGCCGGTCTGGTTGAAGACGACGAGGCGCCCGAGGCGGCGGCTGCCCGCGAACTGCTGGAGGAGACCGGCTTCGCGGGTCGGATGCACTGCGCGGGGACGCTGCTGACCGGTCCATCTCGAAACCGCAACCTGGCGCACGTGTTCGTGATTCTGGACGCCGAGCAGGTCTGTGAGCCGGAGCCCGAGGAAACGGAACAGATTGAGGTCGTCATGACGCCGCTCGTCCGACTGCCCGGACTGGTTGGCGAGGGCGCCATCCGTGACCTGGGTTCACTGGCGACCTATGCCCGCGCGCGGGCGGCGTTTCCCGATCTTGGCTGGGAGGGCTGAGGCAATCGTGGGCGCAACACGCGGCCAGTAGGTAGCATGCGGTCCCGAATGCCCGCGTAGCGCGCGACGGATCCCCCCAGCCTTTCTCATGGTTCGCATACGTCCAGAGATCGCCGCGCTGCATGGCTATACGCCGGGGCACCAGCCGAGCGAAGGCGGCTGGATCAAGCTGAACACGAACGAGAGTCCAGCCGTGGCGCCGGCTGTGCTCGCGCGGCTGCGCGAGGCCATCACCGAGGACGTGCGGCTATATCCGAACCCGGTGAGCCAGGAACTGCGCGAGCGGCTGGCAGAGCGGCACGACGTGACGCCTGAGCATGTCATCGTGAGCAACGGGTCGGACGACGCGCTCACCCTGATCATTCGAGCCGCGTGTGGGCCCGGCGATCGGGTGGTAGCCCCGAATCCCAGCTACTCCCTGTATCCGGTGCTGGCCGAAATCCAGGGCGCGCGGATGGTGCACTGTCCACTGGGGCCAGGATTCGAGTTGCCCGTGCGGCAGCTCGCGGCGGCGCGCGGCGCGGTGACGTTCGTGGCCAGCCCCAACAACCCGGCCGGCACGCACTACGGGGCCGACGAGCTGCGTTGGCTGGCCGAGCGCACGAACCTGCTGGTGATAGACGAGGCCTATGTGGAGTTCGCGTCGAGCGACCGGATGGATTTGGCGAAGTCGATGCCGAACGTGTGCGTGACGCGATCGTTCTCGAAGGCGTTTGGTCTGGCCGGCATGCGGTTGGGCTACGCGGTGGGCGATCCGGCGTTCATTGAGGTCTTGCACCGCGTCAAGGACTCGTACAATGTCAGCCGGCTTGCGCAGGTTGCCGGAGTGGCAGCCTGTGACGAAATCGCGTGGGCGGAGGCGCACTGGGAGGCAACTCGCGTCCGGCGGGACGCATTTGCGGAGGAGCTCCGCGGACGCTTTGATCTCCAGGTTTATCCATCCGAAGCGAATTTTGTGTTCGTTGAGTGCGCGCCCCACGATGCGGGCGTCATTCAGCGTGACCTCGCCACCCGTCGAATCCTGGTCCGCCGCTTTGCTGAGGAGCCCCGGCATGCCAACGCGCTGCGCGTCTCGATTGGATCGGACGCGGACATGCGGACGCTACTCGAGGTCCTCGGGGAGATCCTTTCGGGTGGACCGCTTCGCGACGGCGAGGATTGAGCCAATGTCTTGGTCGGTTTTGGACGCTTCACCATGCACTCAGCCATTACGCCGCATGGTTCGCAGGGAGGTTTCGTAGTTGGAAGGTCTGGTCTGGCTTGTACCCGCGTCGATCATCGTCTCGGTGCTCGTCGTCATCTACTTGGCGCGCGATGTTCTGACGCGTCCGGTTGACCGAACGGCGAACCCCGCGGATCTCATTCCGGCCATGCAGGGGTTGGAAGCCGAAGAACGGTCGGAACTGTTTGGTCGAATGGCGCTCAACGGCGACCGCATTTTCGACGGCGCCACCGCATTCCTGCAGCGGCAATACCGCACGATCGCCTGGATGGCCATCGTGGCGGCCGCCTTCCTGGCAGTTCTGCTGCTGTTCTTTGGCGAAAACGAAGCCAAGGGCATCGAGGCCGGCGACCTCGCCTGGCGGACCGGAGTGTCGTTCCTGGTTGGCGCCGTGTTGTCCGGCCTCTCGGGCGTGATCGGCATGATCATTGCCGTTCGGTCCAACGTGCGAACGGCCAGCGCCGCGACGCGCTCGCTCGGCGACGCCCTCACGATTGCGCTGCGCGGCGGAGCGGTTTCCGGAATCCTGATCGTGGGCCTCAGTTTGCTCGGCGTGTTCATGCTGTTCTGGCTGTTCGGCGGGTTTGAGAACCCGAAGGTGACGCCGGAACTGATCGTCGGGTTCGGGTTCGGGGCCAGCTTCGTGGCCCTGTTCGCGCAGTTGGGCGGCGGCATTTACACCAAGGCCGCCGACGTTGGCGCGGACCTGGTGGGCAAAGTGGAAGCCCGCCTGCCCGAGGACGACCCGCGCAACCCTGCGGTGATCGCGGACCTGGTGGGCGACAACGTGGGCGACTGCGCCGGACGTGGCGCGGACCTGTTCGAATCCACGGCCGCCGAGAGCATCGGAGCCATGATCCTGGGTGTCGCCGTATTCAAGGCGACCGGCGAAGACAACATTGCCTGGATTCTGTTTCCGCTGGTGGTTCGGTCGTTCGGGGCCATCGCCTCGATCGTCGGACTGCTGGTGATCCGGCCGGACCGCGTGCGCAACGCGCAGCGGGCGTTGGACGTGGGGTACTGGACCACGGCGATCCTGGCCACGGTTGGGATGGCGATATCGGCCCTGGTGATGCTGGAGTCGTGGTGGTTCTTCCTCTGTGGCTTGATCGGCATCCTGACCAGCGTGGCTTTCGTGTACATCACGCAGTACTACACGGCGTTCAACCGGCCGGTGCGTGAAATTGCCGAGGCCTCCCGGACCGGGGCGGCCACGAACATCATTTCCGGACTGGCCGTTGGTCTGGAAAACACGGCGATGCCGATCATCGTCATTTCAGTGGCCCTCTGGGCGTCGTTCCAAGCGGGCATTCAAGGGTTTGCTGACCTCGGAATCACGATTGGCAACTTTGAGGCCGGCGTGTTCGGCACGGCTGTCGGCACGATGGGCATGCTGATGAGCGCCGCCTACATCCTGGCCATGGACACGTTCGGCCCGATCGCGGACAACGCGGGCGGGATCACGGAGATGGCCGAGGCGCCGGAGGACGTGCGCGACATCACGGACGGTCTGGACGCGGTGGGCAACACGACCAAGGCGCTGACCAAGGGTTACGCCATCGGTTCGGCCGCGCTGGCGGCGTTCCTGCTGTTCAGTGCGTACCTGGAAACCGCCGAGCTGCACTCGGTCGACCTATCCAAGGTCGAGGTATTCATCGGCGCCATGTTGGGCGGGATGCTGGTCTTCCTATTCAGTTCGCTGGCGATCCGCGCGGTAGGCCGCGCGGCGCAGGCGATGATCCAGGAGGTCCGCCGCCAATGGCGCGAGGAACCGGGAATCATCGAAGGCACGGTGGAGCCGAATTACAGCCAGGCGGTAGACATCAGCACGCGCTCGGCGCTGCGGGAGATGATCGCGCCTGGACTGCTGGCCGTCATCATGCCGATCGTGGTCGGGCTGGTGCTGCGAGCCGAGGCCGAAGCCGCCCTGCTGATGGTCGGCACCATCGCCGGCGTCCTGCTGGCGACGGTGATGAACAACGGCGGCGGCGCCTGGGACAACGCCAAGAAATTCATCGAGGCGGGGCACTTGCGCGACGAGAACGGCAACCCAATCGGGAAGGGCACGGACGAGCACGCGGCATCGGTCGTGGGCGACACCGTGGGTGATCCGTTCAAGGACACCGCCGGTCCATCGCTGCACGTGCTGGTCAAGCTGCTGAGCACGATCACGCTGGTGCTCGCCCCGGTATTCATCTAGACGCGTTGGCACTGGGCCGCCCGCCAGGGTGCGCACCGGCGTCTCGCTGGGTCGGCTGACCCATGTGGGGCGAGGTGATCATCCTGGCGGCGGTCCAGGCGCTGACCGAGTTTCTGCCGGTCAGCAGTTCGGGCCACCTGGTGCTGGTCCCGGCCCTGGCGGGCTGGGCCGATCCGTTCCTGACCGGACTGACGCTGTCCATTGCGCTGCACGTGGGGACGGGGCTGGCCCTGGTTATCGCGCTCTGGTCCGACTGGGTTTGGCTGGCGCGCGGTTTGATCGGCCGGGGCGACTCCGTTGCGTTGGCCCGTCGGCTATTGGGGGCGCTGGTTGGATCGACGTTGCTGATCGGACTGATCGCACTGCCCGTGCGCGGCTGGTTGACGTCGCTTCGCGACCCGACGCTGGCCGCGGTGCTGTTGATCGTCTTTGGATTGGTTCTGGCAGCTACCGACCACTTCGGGACGAGTCGCCGTGATCTGACATCCACGCCGTTCGTGCTCTGGATTGTGATCGGCTTGTCGCAATTTGCAGCGCTGGTTCCCGGGGTGTCGCGGGCCGGAATCACCATGACGGTGGCCCGCGGACTCGGCGTGGAGCGTCAGGCCGCCGCCAGGTTTTCGCTGTTTCTGCTGGCGCCGGCAGTGGCGGGTGCGGGTCTCGTTCAGTTCGTGGACGTGGTGATCAGTGGGAAGCCGACCGGCGATATCTCGCTGCTGATCGGAGCAACGCTGGTTGCGGCGGTGGTGGGGGCGGTGGCCGTGCGCTGGCTGCTTGGTTTCGTCGCTCGCCACAGTCTGGCGGCGTTTGCGGTCTATCGTGTGGCGGCCGGCACCCTGGCGCTGATCCTGTTGCTTTCGCTGCGCGCCTGAGAAACCTGCGGCGGGTGGGCCAAGCGTCCATATAATCGCTTCTCCCAGGTGAGGTGCGTATGCGGATAGGAATTCTCAACGCGACTGGTTATTCGGGCGGCGAACTGGTTCGGTATTTGGCTGTCCACCCGGAGTTCGAAATTGTCGGGGCGACCGCGCGCAGCCAGGCCGGCCGGCGCCTGCATGAAGTGTTTCCTTGGATGCGCGCCAGCGGCCGCGCCGCGTATGCCGATCTGGAATTGACACCCGAGTTGAACGGCAGCGCCGACCTGGTGATTTCGTGCCTGCCGCACAAGGCGTCGGCTGCCCAGTTGGCGCCCTTTTTGGACGACGGGATTCGCTGCATCGACGTCAGTTCCGATTTCAGGCTGCGCAATCCGTCGGACTACCTGCGCTGGCACGGCGTGGAGCACGCGGCTCCGGAGTGGATCGATTCGGCCGTATACGGGTTGACGGAGTGGCATCGCGCACAGATTCGTGAGACCGACCTGGTGGCGAATCCGGGCTGTCACGCCATCACAGCGGCACTGGCGCTGGCGCCGGCGGCGAGCGCCGGGTTGCTGGCCGGACACGTGATGGTGGATTCGAAGACTGGGGTGTCCGGAGCCGGGCGTTCGGCGTCGCCTGCTTACGGATTCTCGGAGATAAATGAAGATTCGTCGGCTTATCGGGTGGCGGACCACTACCAAAGTCCGGAAATCGCGCAGGAGTTGAGCGACATCGGCGGCTCGCCCATCGAGGTGACGTTTGCGCCGCACCTGGTGCCGATGACGCGCGGCATCCTGATTACGGCGTACGGGGCATTGCGTCCCGATGTCGCTCCGTCCCAAGTCGCGCAGGCGTACCGCGACGCATACGAGGATGAACCGTTCGTGCACCTGGCCGGCGCGCCGCCGCACACCAAGTGGACGTCCGGCGGAAACCACGCCTTCGTGCATTGGACCGTTGATGAGTCCACCCAGACGCTCGTGGCCATGGCCGCGATCGACAACCTGGGCAAAGGCGCGGCGGGCAGCGCGGTCCAGAATGCGAACGTGATGGCGGGGATCGACGAGCAGGTCGGCCTCGCAATTCCGCCGAGTCACCCGTAGATGCACGAGCCACCCGCGGAACTTGACGGCTTTCGGGCTATTCCAGGGGGCACGCTGGCGCCGCGAGGGTTCGTGGGTGGCGGCGTGACCGCCGGCATCAAGGCTACGGGGGCGCTGGACCTGGGCGCGATCCTGAGCACGCGCACGCCCTGTCGGTCGGCGGCGACCTTTACGACCAACCGCGTGTGCGGCGCCTCCGTAACGATCAACAAGGAGCGTCTCGCCCGGAAACCGGCTCGCGGCATCGTGTTCAACAGCGGTAACTCGAACGTGTTTACCGGGGCACGCGGGCGGGCCGATGCGCTGGCGTTCATCGACGCCTTTGCCGGTCGCTTTGACGTGCCGGCTGACGAAATGCTGGTGGCATCGACAGGGGTGATTGGCTTCCATTTGCCGATGCCTAAGATCCTGGCTGGAGTTGCGGCGCTGGAGTTGTCGGCCGACGCCGGTGAGGCGGTCGCACGCGCCATGATGACCACGGACGTCGCGCCAAAGACGTTGGCCATTGAAGTGCCCGTGTCCGGCGGCGCTGTCCGAATTGGGGGCGCGGCGAAGGGCGCCGGGATGGTCCATCCGAACATGGCCACGATGTTCGTGTTCATGACGACGGACGCCGAACTGGAAGGCGGCACGCTGCAGCGCCTGCTAAGCGAGACCGTGGCCGATTCCTTCAATCTGCTCAGCATCGACGGCGATCAGTCAACCAGCGATACGGCCCTGCTGATTGCCAACGGGGCGAGCGAAAACGGCCTGATCCGGGAGGGTACGGCCGATTTTGAAGTCTTCACGCGGGCCTTGCAGGCGGTGTGCCGGTGGTTGGCGCAGGAGATCGTGCGGGGCGGCGAGGGCGTGACGAAGGTGTTTGCCGTGACGGTGTGTGGAGCGTCGGATGACGCCACGGCGCGTACGGCGGCGCGCGCGGTCACGACGTCGTCGCTGGTGAAGACGGCGATTCACGGCGGCGACCCGAATTGGGGCCGCATCGTGATGGCCCTGGGCAACAGCGGCGCCGAGTTCGACCCGGACCTGCTCGACATCTGGATTGGCGATACGCAGGTCGTCAGGCAGGGAGCCCCCGCGGTGTACGAGGAGTCATTGGTTGCCGAGCACTTCCGGCAGGCGGACGTGACGATTGTCGTGGCGCTGAACCAGGGCGAGGCCAGCGCGACGGCCTGGGGCGGCGACCTCTCGGCGGAATACGTGGCGATTAACGCGGAGTACATGACCTGAGCGTCGGCAGTCTCGAGTCCGACCTGACAGCCACGCCTGATCTGACCGGCCGCTACGTGGTCGTGAAGATCGGCGGGACGGCGGACATGGCCGCCGGACGAATCGGCGCCGACGTGCGGGCGCTGGTCAATGCAGGCGTGCGGGTGGTGATTGCGCACGGCGGTGGCGACGAGCTGACCGCCTGGCAAGCGGCCAGGAATCGCAAGACAACCTGGCACAACGGCCTGCGCGTGACGGACGACCAGACGCGGGACGATGCCGTGCTGGTATTCCGGGGGCTAGTGGCGCCGGCCGTCGTGGGCGCGTTGCAGCAGGCCGAGGTTTCGGCGGTGGGCATCAGCGGGCCGGACGGCGGCGTGGTGCGCGTTCGGCAAGCGACGCCGGACCTTGGCTGGGTGGGTCGGGTGCAGATGGTTAACACGAGGATTCTCGATGATCTGACGTCGGGAGGGCACGTGCCGGTGGTTTCGCCGCTGGGGGTTGATGGAGACGGCGCCCTGTACAACGTGAATGGCGACGACATTGCCGGGGCGCTGGCGCGCGCAACGCGGGCGGCGGCCCTGGTGTTTCTGACCGACGTGGACGGAGTCAAGGGCGCCGACGGCGACGTACTCTCGCAGCTGGACCCGGATGGCGCCGAGCGCCTGATCCAGGACGAGGTGATTGCCGGCGGGATGGTTCCGAAAGTTCGCTCGGCGATTGCTTTGCTCGGCGACGTAGGCCGGGTCTGCATTGCAAACGGTTCCCGGCGTCACGCCTTGCGGCGTGCCCTGGACCCGGCCGGTGGCGGTACGCAGGTGATGGCTGAGGCCGCCTCCCTATAATCCGGGTCGGAACGGCGACTGCCGTTCGATCCCTCCCGAGGCTGAACGACGCATGGGCTGGCAAGAGCTAGAAGCGCGCTACTACCACCAGGCGTTTCGCCGATTTCCGGTGACCCTGGTGCGCGGCGAGGGGTCGCGCCTTTGGGATGACGAGGGCAACTCGTACCTGGACTTCACGGCCGGCATTGCGGTGACCACGCTGGGTCATGGGGATTCGGAACTCTGCGAGGCGGTGGCGAACCAGGTTCGGTCGCTGGCGCACGTTTCGAACTTGTTCTACACGACACCGCAGCTTGAGGTGGCGCAGCGCCTGGTTGATAACTCGGAGCTCGACCGTGTGTTCTTCGTGAATAGCGGCGCGGAGGCCAGCGAGACTTGCCTGAAGATTGCCCGCAAATGGGGACGAACGCAGCGGGACGGCGCCTACGAAGTCATCACGGCGGAGCACGGATTTCACGGCCGCACGATCGCGACGACGGCAGCCACTGGAACTCCGGCCTACCAGGAACCATTCGCGCCCATGCCCTCCGGGTTCACGCACGTCCCCCTCAACGATCTCGATGCTGTGGACGACTCGATTTCGTCAATCACCGCTGCCGTGATGGTGGAGTTGGTGCAGGGCGAGAGCGGCGTGCGGATGGCGGACGCGGACTACGTGCAGGGCCTGCGCCGGGTCTGCGACGAGCATGGCGTCCTGCTGATCTTCGACGAGGTTCAGACGGGCATCGGGCGGACCGGGCGCCTGTTCGGTTACGAGAACTTTGGCGTCACCCCCGACGTGATTGGGTTGGCCAAGGGGCTGGGTGGCGGCCTGCCAATCGGCGCCGTGCTTAGCAGCGAGGCCGTGAGCGTGCTGGCGCCGGGCGAGCACGGGTCCACATTCGGCGGCAGTCCGGTTGCCTGCGCTGCCGCTCGGGTCGTGCTGGACCGCGTCACGGCACCCGGATTCCTGGACGAAGTGCAGGCGAAGGGCGAACACGCGCGGGCGCGTTTGCGGGCCAGCGCCGGGCAAGGCGCCCGAATTACCGGCGTGCGCGGGTTGGGGCTGATGATCGGCTTTGACCTGGAGTCTGAGGACATCGCGACCGAGGTGGTGGAAAAGGCTCGCAGCAACGGACTGCTGCTGATCAAGGCCGGACCGGAGACGATCCGCATTGTGCCGCCGTTGACGATTAGCGTGGAGGAGCTCGACGAGGGCCTGGATGCGCTGGACGCCGCGCGAGGCGCCTGACGAAATCCCGGCGCCCCGTCGGCTGAGATAGGCCGCGCTTATGTGGGGTGGACGGTTCGACAAGCCGCCGGCGGATGTCGCGCGCGCCTTTACGCGCTCGTTTCCCGTAGACCGCCGCATGTACCGCGAGGACATCGTGGCCAGCCGCGCACATGCCGCGATGCTGGGCCGCCAGAAGATCATTCCTGCGGGCAGCGCGAATGCGCTGATCACGACGCTGGACGACTTGCTCGTCGAACTTGATCGGCTTGGAGGCCCTCCCGCGACTTCCGACGACGAAGATGTGCACAGCTTCGTCGAACGGGAACTGACCGAGCGGATTGGGAATCACGGCCGACGACTGCACGTCGCGCGCAGCCGGAATGACCAGGTCGCGACGGATTTCCGGCTGTACTGCAAGGGGTTCTGCCTGCGCCTTGCCGGCGCGGCGCTTGAATTGCTGGGCGTGCTGGCGCGGCGGGCCGAAGAGGAAGCCGAAACCGTCGCTCCGGGGTTCACGCACCTGCAGGTCGCACAACCGGTTTCGCTGGGGCACTACTTCCTGGCCCTGTTTGAAATGCACCGGCGCGATCTGGACAACATCCTGTTTGCCTACACCGTGGCCGATGTATGTCCGCTGGGCGCGGGAGCATTGGCCGGCGTTGCATTCGACATTGATCGCGAGTTTGTCGCGGAGGAACTGTGCTTCAGCCAAGTGGCGCGCAACAGCTTGGACGCCGTGTCCGACAGGGACTTTGTAAGCGCGGTGCTGCAGGCCTGCGTAACGCTCAGCGGTCACTTGTCGCGCTGGGCCGAGGACCTGGTGATCTGGGCATCGCCGGGATTCGGCATGGTGCGGTTCGATGATGCGTTCGCAACAGGAAGCAGCATGCTGCCCCAGAAGCTCAACCCCGACGTGGCCGAGTTAACGCGCGCGAAGGCCGGCGCGATTGCGGGAGCGGCCGTGGGATGGCACGCCACGCTGAAGGGCGTACCGCTGAGTTATGCCCTGGACATGCAGGAGGATAAGCGCGCGGTCTTCAGAGTCGAGGATGACATGCTGGCGGCGCTGCGGGCGCTCACGGGAGCGCTGGGCACGCTGGCGATCAATCGGGAGCGCATGACGGCGGTGGCAGCCATGGGTCATCCGACGGCCATTGAGATCGCCGACTACCTGACCGAGCGGGACGTGCCCTTCCGCGACGCGCATGCGGCCGTGGGACTGTTGGTTCGTTTGGCCGAGGATCGAGGCGTTGAACTGGCCGAATTGGACGACGATGACTTCTCGAGTGCGGACGAGCGGCTGCCCGGCGACGTGCGGGACAGGTTGGATCTTCGGGAGGCCATCGCTCGACGAACCTCGCTTGGGGGTACCGCGCCGGCCCGAGTTCGCGAGGAGGCCGCGCGCGCGACCCGCTGGTTGCGTTGGCAGCGGGAACACGTACAGGACTTGGTCGGCCGAGGTCTACCGCCGGCCTTGCAGCCCTCGGCTCATGCCGCGGTCGTGCGTTGACGCGTTCGAGGCTCGGCTCAACCAGTGACCGTTGGCCACCGGTTGAGGCCCGGGAAGAGCGGTAGAGGACCGTGGCGAGCTCAGGCACGTCGCCGATTCAACTCTCCATCGTGATCCCGGCATACAACGAAGAAGATCGTCTGGGCGCGACGTTGCGGGCGACGGATGCGTGGGCGGCCGGACGCGACGGGCGGATTGAAGTTGTGGTGGTCGACGACGGATCGACAGACGGCACGCTTGAAATAGCCGAGACTTGGGCCTGCGAGGCGCGCCGTGCTGGCGACGTGGTTCCCCTGGTGCTGGCAGAGCCGCACCGGGGCAAAGGGGCGGCCGTGGCCTGTGGCGTTCGTGCGGCGGGCGGCGCCGTCCGCATGTTCATGGACGCCGACCTGGCGGTACCGCTCGCTTTTGTCGAGCGCATCGTCGAGGAGATTCGTCGCGGGGCCGATGTCGCCATCGGCTCGCGGGAGTTGGATCTGTCGCAGCGACTAAACGAGCCCTGGCGTCGCCATGCGCTCGGGCGAGCTTTCAACCGTGTCGTGAGTTGGCTTGGCGTCGGCGGGTTCAGTGACACGCAGTGTGGCTTCAAGGGGTTTTCGGCCGATGCGGCCGAGGACATATTTGGTCGAGCGCGACTCTATCCCGTCGATGGAGACGTCATTGAAAAAGAGCGAGTTACCGCCTTTGATGTCGAACTGTTGGCCATTGCCCGTCGACGCGGCTGGCAGACCGTGGAGATTCCAGTCGAGTGGCGGCACGTACCGATGAGCAAGGTCCGCCCGCTGTCCGACGCTCTATCGATGCTGGTTGATGTCTTGCGAGTACGGTGGAATCTGATGCGTGGGGAATACGACTGACGCCTGGCAGGAATCGGCTTCCCGTGCGGAAACGGGGCTGGCGTGACCGTCGAGACCGTGCGCGGCGGAGGTGACGTTGTCGGTTTGAACGAGAAGAGGATCGTTCTATTCGACGGCTGGCTGGCCACGCTTGGCGGGGGCGAGCGGCAAGTCCTGAGTGCGGCCAGCGCCCTGCGTGAATTGGGCACGGTTTGCGTCGTCTCGCATTGTCCTTTGCCGCGTTCCACCGTCGTGGATTGGGCTGGGATGGATCTGGACGGGGTGAGTTTTCGCTTTGTGCCTGAGCGCCCGCAACTCACCGGACGCGACATTGCGGGCAATGCCGACCTGTTCATTAACGGCACCCATCTCAGCCTGGTTGACGGTCGCGGCTTGCCATCGATCCGATTTGTCTACTTTTCGGCGCGCCGCAGCAGTACCGCTTGGCGAGTTGTCGGCAGGGCGCTTCGGAGTGTTGGCCAGGGACTTGGCGCCGCGCACGAGCGAGCCGGCTGGTTTGGCGCCGAAGCGCATAGGGGCGCCCTCTTTCGCCAGTCCGACGGCGACGGACGGATCGGTGTTCGGGACGGAACCCGAATCCGCTTCTGGCTAAGCGCGATGAGCCATGAGGACCGCGCGTACACCATTGCGACGGAATCCGGCAATGCACTTGCGGAGGGAACGGCAGGGGACAAAGGCGACTTTGCGCCGAGCCCGTGGGTCAAAGTACCCGCGGGCTGCCGCGAATTGGCCATCCGGTCGGCGGCATCCGGCGGGACAAACCGCTGGGAGGGTCGTCAGTTGGGCCTGGGGCTGGGATCCATCGAGGAGCGCGGCGCGTTGCGACGAGATCTCTACCAGCGAGTGACACGCCGACTGATTCCCAAGCTGGCCTATTGCGCAGGCGACGACCATGCCGCGAAGTACGTCGACGCCCTGCGCTCATACGACGCGGTGACGCCCAACTCCCACTTCACCGCGTCGTGGCTGCGGAGCCGCTGGGGTGTCACGGGACCGGTCATCGAGCCGCCGGTCATCGCCGATGATCGTCAGGAAGCGGCCGGACAGCGGCCGCTGATCGTCTCGATTGGCCGCTTCTTTGTTGGGGGACACAACAAGAAGCACATCGCTATGGTTCGGGCCTTCCGGATGCTGTGTGACCGTGGTCTCGTCGGCTGGCGTCTGGCGCTTGTGGGTGGCGTTGGTCAGCGCCCGGTGGATGCCAAATATCTGCGCCGGGTGCGGGCCGAGGCGCGTGGTCTGCCGATTGACGTGTATCCGAATGCCGACGAAGCCACGGTGCGCGACTTGCGGGCACATGCCGCCATTGCCTGGCATGCGGCGGGGTACGGGGAATCCGAGCGCCGCGCACCTGAGCGGTTCGAACACTTTGGTATGGCGGTCGCCGAACTGATGATGTCGGGCGCCGTACCGGTGGTGTTCGACGGCGGCGGACTGCGCGAGATCGTCGAGCCCGGACGCAGCGGGTTTCGCTGGCGCACGCTCGATGAGTTGGTCGCCGCGACGCTAACGTTGGTTCGAAATGGACGGCGGCGTGCGGCGATGAGGCAGGCGGCTCGGCAACGCGCTGAGCGCTGGTCGCTCGCCAACTACCAGCGACGGATCATTGAACTGGCCCGCGATGTCATGGCGAGGCAGAAAGGGGCGCGCACAGCGGGCTAGCGTCCACAGTGCGCGTCGTTGGACGCGCTGAATCTGCCAGTCGCCGTGCCCCGATTGCTAGCATCATGGGTTCGTGCGTCGACAGCGTGGTTGGGCGTGGCACTACTCGTTCAGAAATTTGGTGGATCTTCGGTCGCGACCAGTGAGCGAATCCGTGCGGTGGCCGAGCGGATTCACGACTCACTGACTCAGGGCGACCGCATAGCCGTGGTGGTGTCCGCAATGGGCGACACGACCGACGATCTGATCGCTGCGGCGGAGCGACTGGCTACGCGGCCGCGTTCGCGCGAGTTGGACTTCTTGCTGTCCACCGGTGAACTCGTTTCCGCGGCTCTCATGTCAATGGCGTTGCACGAACTCGGGTGCGACGCGGTTGCTCTCTCGGGTCCGCAGGCTGGCATCCGGACCAACGGGCGCTACGGCCGTGCCCGCATCACGGAGATCGAGCCGACGCGCATACGTGCCGAACTCGAGTCCGGGTGCGTTCCGGTTATGGCCGGCTTCCAGGGACTTGGCCCGGGCGGCGACATCGTGACGCTTGCGCGCGGTACGTCGGATACGTCCGCGGTGGCATTAGCCGTCGCGCTTGGCGTTGATCGCTGCGAGATCTATACGGACGTGGACGGCATCTTCACCGCCGATCCGCGCATCGTGCCGGACGCGCGCAAGCTCGATCTGGTGATTTACGACGAAATGCTGGAGATGGCAAAGCTGGGCGCGCGCGTCATGCATCCGCGCGCGGTCGAGATTGCCGAACACTTCAGCATGCCGGTGGTGGTACGTTCCAGTTTCAGCGATGCACCAGGGACGGAAATTGTGGCTGAATCAGCGGTTCCCATCGAAACCATGCAGCGCGTGCGCGCGGTCGCTCACGACACGGACGTGGCCCGGGTGACGATTCGCGGCGTTAGTGATCGGCCGGGTCTGGCACATGCGTTGTTCCAGCCCCTGGCTGACCGGCACATCAACATCGACGTCATCGTGCAAAACGTCTCCGACGGCGGGGTGACCGATCTGTCGTTCACCGTCGGCGAGACGGACCTGGACTCGACGCTGGATCTCATTCGCCCCGTGGCGGCGGAGATTGGCGCACGCGACGTGGCGGCGTCGACCGAACTGGGTAAGGTCAGCATCGTGGGCGTGGGCATTCAGAGCACGCCTGGAATCGCGGCCCGGATGTTCGGGGCGTTGGCTGCCGCCGGCATCAACATCGTGAGCATTACGACCAGCGAGATTCGCCTGACCTGCCTGGTGGACAAGTCGCAGGTGGCGAGGGCGACTCAGCTGCTACACGACGAATTCGATCTGAGCGCTCCGGACGCCGTGTGACGCCGCGCATTCGTTCCGCGGATGGCCGCTGATACCATGAAAGTGCGCGCCAACCCTGTGAGAACGTCGCCTGGAGCGGGAGTGGCGGTAGCGACATGATCGAAATGATCGTGGACAGCGTGCGCGTGAATCTGATCAGTCCCAGCCGTGTGGTAGTGCTGAAAGAACGGGACGGGCCACGCTATCTGGCCATCGTTATCGGCCAGGGCGAAGCCGACGCAATCGCCGTGAAGTTGCAGGACCATGAGGTTCCGCGGCCGCTGACCCACGACCTGCTCAAGCAGTTGATTGAATCGGTCCACGGGTCTGTCGAGCGGGTTGTGGTGACTGATCTGATTGACACGACCTTCTTCGCAACCATTGTCCTGGATATCAACGGTAGCCGCCGCGAATTGGACTCGCGACCCAGCGACGCGATTGCGCTGGCCGTTCGTGCGAGCGCACCGATTCTCGTCGATCCGTCAGTGCTCAACGAAGCAGGATTCGAACCTGACACCGACGGCGAAGAGGCCGGCGAAGGAGAGCCGGTGGCGGAAGAGAAGCTCGAGGTGTTCCGCGAGTTCATTAACCAACTCGACCTCGACGATCTCGAAAAGTCGTAGGCCGGGTCAGCGTCGCTGCCAGGCGAGCAGCGGATTCCCTGCCGGCGAACGCCGCGCGCGTTCCCCGGAGCAGACGTCACCCAATTGCCGGGACGCGCCCGTGTCGTCGCTGGACACGCCCACCGGACGTGGTCAGGTCTGACTGACGATCTCGCGCTGGCCGGTATCCGCCGATCGTCGAATTGCGGCCAGGACTTCCAGGAGATGGACGCTGTCCTCGGGCGGCGAACCGTTCGTGGCGTCTCCCTTGATTACAGCCAGGAAGTGCTCGTCTGGATTACTTCCGCCAGAAAGTCCATCGACTTCACGCGTCAGCTTGGCCTCGGGGTCGTCTTCAAGGATCACCTCCACGCCGCCCGAGGCCCAGTCCGCTCGGATTGCGCCGTTGCCGGCAACCACCGACAGGCGCTCTCCGAATGTGTGTCCGGTACCAATAATCGAGAGGGTGCCTATGGCGCCATTCTCGAATAGGAACACGGCCGCGCCGTCGACTTCGACTTCCAGGTCGTAGCTACGCATTCGAGCGTCGACTTCGACGATGCGCAATCCGGTCGTCCATAGCAGCATGTCCATGAGATGGCTGCCAGAGTCGCTGAGCTGACCGCCGCCACCCAGGGCCAGCGTGCTCCGCCACTTGCCCCTGGCGCTGTTGATCCACGCCTGCCACTGGCTGGCCTGAACGTGAGTGACGTCACCCATGTCGCCGCGCTGCAGGCGTTTCCGCATGTACGTGTAGCCGGGGCTGAAGCGGCGCTGAAAGCCGACCACGACGTGTCGGCCAAGATCGTTCGCGTGATCGGCAATCTCCTGCGCAAGTTCGGGCGTGTGCGCCAGGGGCTTTTCGCACAGCACGTGCGCGCCGGCGTTCAGGGCGCCCATCACGTGCTCGTGGTGGAGCGTGTGGGGCGTAGACACCAGCACCACATCCGGGTCTGCCGCTGACAGAAGGTCACGCCAGTCCGAGTAGGCGGAAACCTCGTGCAGGTCGGTCAGGCCGGACCTTGCCGATGCAATGGCTGCGTCCGACGGGTCGGCCAGGCCAACCACTTCGACCTCGGACATCCCAAGAAACCGCCGAAGGTGACCGGCGGCGTTGCCGCCAACGCCAATGGCGCCAAGTCGGTAAGGCATGGACATCGTGCAGTGCGCGCCGACGGGCGGAAGTCTACGTCAACGCGCCGAACTGTAGCGGCCGCGGCCTAGGCGTCGCGGGTGGTTGGGTCTCCGGGGACAAACTGACCACCGTACGGGAGGGGGAGTCGCTCCACGGTTTCGCGGAATGTCCCGCGCCCTTTCAGCAAATCATGCACGTCCCAGCCCTGAGCTTCCAATTGCTCAAGCACGTAGGCCAGTTCGTAGCGTTCGCCGGTTTCGTCGTCGATAAACGCATCCGTCCAGCCGAGCTGGTGGCGTGGTACGGCAAAGGTGCCGTCGCCGTCGCGACGCGGAATCTGAAACCGGAACTCGGATACGCGGATGTGGCGGCGCGTCTCGCTAGTCATGTGGATCTCTGGTCGTGGGCCCGTAGAGCCCGGCTGGCTTAGGTGCGATTGTGGAGAGCGCGCTGGCCCCGTGTCAACGGGTGACCGCGCGGCCGATGACGATCAGGTTCGGCGAGTCGTCGCGCCACGGCTGGCGCGTGTAGTCGCCGTGCACCGCGTCAATCTGCAACCCGGCCGCCACAAACTCGGCCACTACGTCATCCCGGGTCAGCAGCGCCAGGCTGTAACCCAGCCGGCGCTCATCAACCAGCAACGGGCCGTCGTAGTAGCGGTAGATGAGGGTGCTGCAACCGCGATGCGCGGCCTCGTCGTAGGTGTAGAAGCGCTCGCGGGTAACGCGCCGGCCGGTTGAGGGGTCGCGTTCCAGGAACTCCACCTCCTCGTGATCCGGCGTGGCGTCAAGCGACGTGGCGGAGAACACGTCCACGGCCACGCCCCCGCCCGGCCGCACGTGGATAGCGGCGTTCTGGAGGGTCTTCATCCGGGATTCTCGGTCGGGAAGCAACAGGTATGAGTTGAAACCCACCAGGGCAAGGTCAACGGTCTCCGGGAGCCGACAAGTGCGCATGTCACCGCGTCGCAGGTGAAGCCGTGCGCGGGTGGTGCGAGACAGCGAGGCATGGCGTGCAGCCGCTCGCCGCAGCATGGCTGCTGACGAATCCACGCCGGTGACCCGGAAACCCTGCCTGGACAGGGGTATCGCTATGCGGCCGGTGCCGACGGCGAATTCCAGCAGCCGCGGTCCGAAACGGCGCCCCTCGGTGATCCAGAAGTTCAACTCCGCTCCGTCGCACTCGGGGTACTCCAGGTCGTACACCGGCGCGGCCGGGTCGTAACCGGTTTCGCGAAACGGTGGCGGCGTGACCGGTCTGGGCCGTGGCATGTCAGGGCCGGCGCGCGGCCGGCGACATCAGTCGGCGCCGGCGTAGTTCAGGGGTGCGTTGGCCAGTTCGTCTTCGAGATTGGCGTGGTCTTTCACGCTATCCATTCCGCGCCAGCGAGATTCGGATTGGAAGGCGCCCAGCCGGCCCGCCGCGGCCAGTTCCGGAAATGTGCTGTCCTCGTGGTCGCCAATCTCGGGCAAGTGATCTTCAAATGACCGGTCCAGCACGTACACGCCGCCGTTGATCCAGTGGGGCAGCACCGGATTGGTGGTGAACTGGCTGACCTTGCGGCCGTCAACTTCCACGATCCCATACTGGCTGATGTAGGGCGTCAGCAAGATGGTGGCCATGTTGGCGTCGGCCCGATGCTGGGCCAGCATGGGGGCCAGCCGCTGTTCCGTCAGGATGTCGGCGTTGGAAGCCATCACGACCGGCTCGTCGCGGGGAATCTGCTGCATGCCCAGGCGCAGGCCGCCACCGCGTCCCATCGGCGTGTCCTCAACCGCGTAGCTGAAGCTGGCGCCGAAGGCCGAGCCGTCGCCAAAGTGGTCCTCGATGACTTCGTGCAAGTAGCCGCACGAGATGACAAAGTGGTCGACACCCTGTGCCTGGTACCACTCCACCTGGTGCTGCATGATCGGCTTGCCGGCCACGGCGACCATGGGCTTGGGCACGTTAGCGGTCAGCGGCCGCAGGCGTTCACCGCGGCCTCCGGCGATCAATACGGCGTACACGCAGCGGACCTCCAGGGCATCACGGGCGCCCGGCGCCGCGACGCACGATTATAGGAACGGGCTGCGACGGAATTGACCGCGCCGGTCGCCGGCGTTGCTTGGATTCACTCGCCGCGGGATGAATCCCACGCGCTGCGTAGTTCGATAACGTTGCCATCCGGATCGCGAAAGTAGAGCGAGCGTCCCTCCGGGTCTTCTGTTGGCCCTTCGACCGCCGATCCGGCCGCCACGATGACTTCCGCGGCGCGTTCGAACTCGGCTTCGCCCAGTGCCAACGCCACGTGTTGCACGCCTAACCGCCGCCAGTCGTGGGTACCCGCGTCCGGTCGCCGCTCAGGCGCCTGGAACAGATGCAACGACAACCTGGGCGCCTCCAGGACCTGTCGGAACGTCGTTCGCGGTCCCGGAACAAGAGCCAGGACGCGGGCATAGAACGCCGCGCTGCGGTCAAGATCGCGCACGTTGATTGCCACGTGATCCACGCGGCTGAATCGGATTCCCTGGCGTTCTGCCCGCTCTCGTGACACTTGAGATCCGCCCTCCGGGTGACGGCTGACAGTATCGCGCCTCGACTGCAGCCTGCTTGCGGCCAGCTAACGTTTCGGTGCGAGACAGACTTGAGTCTCCATCTACCACAAAATGTGGGTCGAATGTGTGGCACATGCCAACAGAGCACTAGATGTAGTGGTTGGGTGGTATGATTCGCGCCCAGATTGGCGGGAAATGCCCAACATGCGGTGCCCAACCTGCACGTCGGCCCGGCTGCACGTCGTCGACACACGCGAGGCCGCCGACGCCACACGTCGCCGCCGCGCCTGCCAGGAGTGCGGCCATCGATTCACCACCTATGAGCGTCGCGACATCTTCGCGTGCCCCCACTGTGGACACGACGAGGCGCGGATCGAGTCGTGGGAGTTGACGTCGCAGGGAACATTGCGCCGCCATCGCCGCTGCGCGGACTGCTCGCTGGCGTACCAGACGCTGGAACGCTTGGCGCGAATGGATGTCCGCGTGGTCAAAGACGATGGACGAAGCGAGCCGTTCAACCGAGGCAAGCTCTACCGCTCGATCATGATCGCCGGGACGAAGCGACCCGTGACCAGTTCTTGGGCGGAAGAGGCGGCCATCCAGATCGAGAACCACCTGCTCGGCCGCGAGTCGCTGGATGTTCCCTCAAAGCACATTGCCGATCTCGTCATGGAACGCCTGGTCATGCTCGACGAGGTCACCTACGTTCGCTACGCGTCGGGGTACTTTGGCGAGGGCGGCGTCCAGGAGATGCTTGAAACCATCACCGAATCGCGTCTGCGTCGCGAGCGAACGGAAATCGAGCGAACGACGCTTCCGCTGGTTCCGGAGGAACTCGAGGATTCCTAGCTCGCGGTCGGGCTACGACTTGCGGCCGGGAGGCATGGCTCGCGGTCGGATGTCCTGGAGTGGGGCACCGTGATCTCGGCCCGGACGTTTATCGGCTTGGGGCTGGCGTTGGCCCTCCTGGGATTCGTCGTCGGCGTACGAGATGAATTGGGGCCTGGGATTCGTACGGCGTCGGCGCTGGCGGCCGTAGTTCCCGGCAATCCGCCGACGCCGCTGCAACTGCGTCCGCTGCCGCGCGTCACCACGCTGTCGTACACGACAAGGGAGGGATATGACGTGCTGGCGGACCTCTATGAGCCGCCGGACGCACGCCACGGGCCGGCGATCGTGCTGGTGAACGGGGTTGTACCCGAAGGGCGAACGTACGAGCCGCTGGTTGGCTTTGCCGACGGGCTGGCGCGAACGGGGTTTGCGGTTCTCGTGCCCGATGCGCTGGACTACCAGAACTACCGGGTGTTCCCGGAGGACATTGGCGCGCTGGTTCGGGGGTTCCAGGTCCTCCAGTCGCGTCCGTCAGTCGATCCGAACCGCGTGGGATTCATCGGCTTCAGCATGGGCGGATCGCTGGCGATGGTGGCGGCATCGGATCCGGAGATCGCGGAGCAGGCGGCGCTGGTCGCGACGATTGGGGCGTATTACTCGCTCGACGCGATGCTGCGCGCCGTGACGACGTCAACCGTGCAAGTCGGCGACGGTCACGAGCCCTACCAGCCCGACAGCTACGTGTGGCTGGTGACGCGCAACACCCTGCTTTCCGCGATTCCCGAAGCCAGCGACCAGGAGGCGCTTTTCCACCTGTTCACACTTGAGACGCCCGACCCGGATCCGGACGTGCTGCCGACATACGACCTGACCGGTTTCGGCGCACCCGCTCGCAGCGTGTACGACCTGTTCGTGAACCGCGATCCCGCGGCTGTGGGCAGGCTTATGGACGGTGTGCGCAGCACCATGCCGGGGACGTTGGAGTCGATTTCGCCCGACGCGCACATCGAGCGGCTGCGGGCGCCCGTGGCGCTCTTGCACGACAGGAGCGACCTGTACGTACCGGCGCACGAGTCGCAAGTGATTTTCGAAAGACTGGGCGGCGAACCACGGGCCCGGTTAGCTGTCCTGGACGTGATTCAGCATGCGCAACTTGCGGAGCTTGATCTCTCCCCCCCCGTGTTGCTGGGGTCGTTCCTGCCCGGGATGTGGACGCTCTGGCAGTTCACGTACGACGCGCTGGGTCAACTGTCAGCGGGTGTGGACCCGCATCAGGCGTAGGTCCATGACGTCCGCGGGCGCATTGAATCGCACAGGGACACCGGCAGTGCCGACGCCGGCGGAGACGAAGAGGGGGCGCCCCCGTATGTACATCAGGCCGCTCGGCCTCGGCAGCCGATGCCGGGTGCGCAACGTGAGCGGCCCATACAACGGGAGGGCGATCTGTCCGCCGTGCGTGTGACCGCTGAGGGTGAGATCAACGCGTCGCTCGCCTAACTCGAAAGCCGTATCTGGGTTGTGGGCGGCCAGGATCGTAAAGAGCTCCGGGTCCACCCCGTCGAATGCCGCGTCGAGGTCGCAAAGACCGACATGCGTATCGCCGACGCCGACCAATTGCAGCGGGGCGCCATTGACGATCAGGCGGACGGAGCGGTTGGTCAGGGTCTGTATGCCGTGAGCCGCCAGTCCAGCGTCCATGGCTGAGAGCGACCGGGTTTCATGCCGCAGCCAGCTGGGAACAGGACCTAGCGGCTTGCCCAGGGCATCGTGGTTGCCCAAGACGGCGAACGAGCCAAGGGGTGCCTCAATTTGCGCCAGCCGTTCGCCCACGTCCGCCGTGAAGCGCTCGTGCTCGACCAAGTCGCCCCCCGCGATCAGCAGGTCCGTCTTCGTGCCAGCGAGTTTTTCCAGCGTCGTGAGCGAGCGATGCGGACGCCCGCCCACGTGCAAGTCGGAGATCAGCAGAATGCTGAGCGACTGGATAGCCGCAGGCAGCCGAGCTGCGGGCAGCGTGTAATGAACGGTCATCGGCCGGCGAGGACTCGGAAAGACCTTCCTCAAAAGCTTCACGCTAGCCGGTCGCTGGCAAACGAGATGCGTAGCGGACGGAGTTGCCGGGTGCCGGAGCCTGTCGGAACCCAGCCACGCGTGGCGTGCCGGCCATATTTCCGCCCATCAGTTGCTTGTTCGAGTGATGGGCGCTAGACGGCCGCGATGTGCTGGTGTTCGCCCATGGCGCGGAATTTGGCATAGCGGGCATTGACGAGGTCGTCAATGTCTTGAGCGCAGAGTTCCTGAAGCATGGGTGCCAGCTCAGCGTGGAGGTTGGCGGCAGCTGTGTCGAAGTCTCGGTGAGCGCCGCCTTCGGGTTCGGGCACGACGCGGTCGATGAGGCCGGCTCGCAGTAGGTCGGGGGCAGTCAAGCCTAAGGCGGCGGCCGCTTCTTCGGCGTGGTCGGAACTGCGCCAGATGATGGCGGCGGCGGCTTCGGGCGAGGCCACGGAATAGATGGTGTGCTCCAGCATGAGCACGCGGTCGCCAACGCCCAGCGCCAGTGCGCCGCCGCTGCCGCCTTCGCCAATAACGGTGACAATTACCGGAACACGCAGGCGCGCGAGACGGGCCATGTTCTCGGCAATGGCCCAGGACTGGCCGCGCTTTTCGTCGTCCAGCGTGGGGCTGGCGCCAGGCGTGTCCAGAAACGTCAGGACGGGCCGTCCAAAGCGCTCGGCCATGTCGAACAGGCGCAAGGCCTTGCGATAGCCCTCGGGGTGCGCCATGCCGAAGTTGCGCTCGACGTTTTCGGCGGTGCTTCGACCCTTCTGGTGGCCCACGACGATCACGCTGCGGCCTTCAAACGTCGCAAGTCCGGCAACGACCGAGGGATCGTCGGCATAGCGGCGATCACCGTGGAGTTCGGTGAAGTCGGAACAGAGGCGGTCAATGTAGTCCTGGGTGTGCGGACGTTGCGGATGCCTGGCCAGCTGAACTCGCTGCCAGGGAGTGAGGTTGGCAAAGATGTCGGCGGTGCGAGCCTCGAGCTCTAGCTGGAGGACGGCTAGCTCGCGAGCGACCTGTGAGCTTGGGTCCGGTCCGGCGTCGCGCTCGAGTTCGGCGATGTGCTCGCGGAGTTCGTCGAGGTCGCGCTCGAATTCAAGCACGGAAACGCTCCGCGTTCAGGCGCGTACGGCTGCAGCGGTGTTCGGGGTCGGGGCTGCTGTCTGAGCCGGGGCAAGGTGGCCAATGACGCGGCTCAGCGTCTCGCGTAATTCGCGCCTCGGGACTACGAGATCAAGCAGTCCTTGCCTTAACACCCACTCGGCGGTGTGGTCCTCGACGGGTGCTCGTCGACGCAGCGTGCCTTGCACGACGCGTGACCCCGCAAAGCGAATCGTGGCTCCGGGCTCGCCCACGATGATGTCGGCTACCGAGGCGAAGCTGGCCGTTACGCCGGCGAGGGTCGGGTCGGCCATCACGCAGATGTGAGGCAGGTTAGCTTCGCCGAGTCGGGCGGCGGCCGCGGTGGTGCGGGCCATCTGCATCAGGGCGAAGAGGCCCTCGTCCTGGCGGGCGCCACCGGAAGCGGTAACGGTGACGACCGGCAAGCGGTGGTGGAGCGCGCGTTCAAAGAGCCGGGTGATCTTCTCGCCCGTGGCCGAGCCCATGCTGCCGGCGATAAAGCCGAACTCCATGACACCAAGCGCGACCGGCCGGCCTTGCAGCGGACCAACGCCGCAGACTATGGCTTCGTTGCGGGACGTAAGGGCGCGGGCTTTTGCCACGCGATCGACGTACGAGCCGCTCGGGCGGCTGAATTGGAGCGGGTCGGCGGCCGTGATGTCCGCGTCAAACTCCTGGAAACACTCGGGGTCGTCGAGCAGGAGGGCGATGCGTTCGGCAGCGTCGAGGCGATCGTGGTAATTGCAGGAAGGGCACACGCGCAGCGCGGCTTCGAACTCCGGACGGTAGTGCATGCCGCCGCACTTGCGGCACGTAACCCAGAGGTCGACCGGGACATCCGGGTAGCCTTGCACTCCGCCGCGACGCCTGACGGCCATCCGGCGCACCCCTTACGCGCTTGAGACAACGCGGCTTGGGGGCAAGCCTCCCAGCCGCGAGATTGCCGGAGTATATCAGCGCTACAAGTGTGAATCGGGTGGACTCAGTGGAACATCGGAGCGTTCCTCGGGTGTTCGCGCCAGCGCCAAGGCGCCCACCCATGCGGCGCCGCGACGGCGTAGCGCGCGGGTCGCCGCCTCGAGGGTGGCGCCGGTCGTCGTGACATCGTCCACCAGGAGGATCCGAGTTCCGGACAACTTGCGCAGGGCGCGAAAGGCGCCGCGGACGTTGTCGAGGCGGCGTGCCCGGGGGAGCGAGGTCTGGGGTGGCGTGTCGCGCAGACGAATCAGCACGTTGCCGTCAAGTGGGCGGTCGAGGTGTCGCGCGACCTCGGCGGCGAGGAGCTGGCCCTGGTTGTAGCCGCGTTGGCGTTCGCGGCTGGCGGCGAGGGGAACGGGGATTACGACATCGACCTGTAGGTCGGACGGAAGGGCCGACATGGCGAGGGTGGCCAGGTCGGCGGCGAGGTAGCGCTTGTTGGCGTACTTGAACCGATGGACGGCCTGGAGGATGGGCGGGGTGTAGGCGTAGGGGACGTAGAGGTGCTCGATACGGCGCTGCTCGAGGCGGCAGCGGGCGCACTGGTCGCCGTAGGTGAGAGGGCGGGTGCATTGGCGGCATTGGGGGTGGGGGAGGCGTGTCGCGGTGGCGAGGCAGGGCTGGCAGAGGGCGGCGCCGGGGCGGCCGCAGGCAGCGCAGCGTGGCGGGAAGAGAGCGGCGGCGAGGGCTCGGCCGGCGGTGCGGAGGCCGTCGGCGGCTGACCGGGTGCCGGCGCGGAGAACCGCCCCGCCCTGCATTCGGTCGAGCGGAGCGCGTCCCGCCATCAGTCCACGCGCATCGGGCTAGCCGGGGGTACCCGCCGGGCTTGGGGTGGTCTCGACGATGGTGGGCTTGTCGTCTTGCACGCGCAGTTCGAACTCGCGGCCCTCGGCCGACTCCTGCATGACCTGGTCAGTGAGCGGCTGATCGACGTATTCGCCGACGAGTTGGGCGATGGGTCGTGCGCCGGCGTTGCGTCCAAGGGTGACATTGACGATGTAGTCGAGCGCCTCGGAGGTGATGTGGAGCCGGATGCCGAGGTTCTCGGCCCGAAGGATGGCGTCCGAGAGTGTTCGGCGGGCGATTTCCCGGATGTCTTCCTCCTCGAGCGCGCGGAAGACGACCAGGCGGTCGAGCCGGTTCAAAAACTCGCCGGGGAGTTGTCGTCGGGCGAACTCGCGGATGCGGGACTCGTAGGCGGTATGGTGACGAGCCGAGCCCGCGGCGGACTCGAAGCCGATCGAGGGTCCGGTGACCTGGTCGACGCCAAGGTTGGAGGTCAGCACGATGATGGTGTTGCGAAAGTCGACCTGGCGGCCGTTGGCGTCGGTGAGGAGGCCGTCCTCCATGATCTGCAACAGCACCTGCAAGGTGCGGGGGTGCGCTTTCTCCACGTCGTCGAACAGGACGACGGAGTAGGGGTTGCGGCGGACGGCCTCGGTAAGGCCACCGGCTTCGTCGAAGCCGACGTAGCCGGGCGGGGAGCCGATGAGCCGCGAGATGCTGTGGTACTCGGACATTTCGGACATGTCGACGCGTACCAGATTGTCGTCGGTTCCGCTGACAAACTGGGCCAGGGCTTTGGCCGTTTCGGTCTTGCCGACGCCGGATTCGCCGAGGAACAGGAACGACCCGATGGGTCGGCGCTCGTCTCGCATGCCGGCCAGGGCGCGGCGTAGGGCGCGGCCGAGTTCAGCGAGAACGTCGTCCTGGCCGACGACGCGTTTGCGCAGGTCATCCTCCACGTGCAGGAAACGGTCGGAGTCGTTCTCGGCCAGCGTGGGTAGCGGAACGCCGATCCAGGAGGAGAGGACTTCCGCGATCTCGTGCGGGGAGATGACCGGGCGATCCGTGCCGACTTCGGATTCCCAGGCGGCGCGCTCGTCCCGGAGTTCGTCGGCGACCTGGTCGCGCACTCGACGGCGCGCGGATGGGGCATGGTCCGGGTCGTCCGGCGTTTCGGGCTCCGCCGCGATTTCAGCGTCCAACTGCTTGATCCGGCGCAGGAGTTCGAGGATGCGGGTGGGCGGGGTCTGGCGCTGGACTTTGGCCCGAGCGGCGGCCTCGTCCACCAGATCGATGGCCTTGTCGGGCAACTGGCGGGAGGTGACGTAGCGGCGCGACAGGTTCACGGAGGCGTCAACGGCGTCGTCGGTGACCTCCACGCCGTGATAGGACTCATAGATCGGGCGCAGCGCCTTGAGGATCTCGATGGCGTCCTCGTCGCTGGGTTCGTCGACGTCGATGGGTTGGAAGCGGCGGTTGAGGCTCTTGTCGTTGGCGATGTAGCGGCGGTATTCGCGCCAGGTGGTGGCGCCGATGACCTGGACTTCGCCGCGGGCGAGGTGACCCTTGAGCAGGTTGGCGGCGTCCAGGGAACCCGCCGCGCCGCCGGCGCCGATGACGGTGTGCAGCTCGTCGATGAAGAGGATGACGTCACCGCTCTTGCGGACTTCGGCGATGAGTTGCTGGACGCGCTCCTCGAACTCGCCGCGGTACTTGGCGCCGGCGATCATGCCGGGGAGGCTGAGAGAGATCAGCCGCCTGTCTTGCAGCTCTTCGGGCACGTCGCCCTTGACGATGCGGTGGGCCAGGCCTTCGACGATGGCCGTCTTGCCGACGCCGGCGTCGCCTACCAGCACCGGGTTGTTCTTGGTGCGGCGCAGCAGGACCTCGATGGCGCGGTCCATCTCGAGCTGGCGGCCGATAACGGGGTCCAAGTCGCCAGTGCGGGCGGCGTTGGTGAAGTCGCTGCCGTATTCGGCCAGCATGCTGCGCGGCTTGCCGCGGCGCCGGCGGCCACGCCAGCGTCCGCGACGACGACGCCCGCGGCCTGGGGAACCGGGCTGGTAGGCGGCCTCGACGCGGCGGCGGAGCGCGCGGAACTCGACGCCGGCGGCGGCCAGCGCACCCGCGGTGAGGCGACCGGCGTTGGCGAGTGCGCCGAGCAGCAGGTGCTCGGTGCCAATGAAGCGGACCCCCATGCGTTCGGCTTCAAGAGCTGCGGAGCGAAGGACGTTGCGGCCCTGGGCGGAGAGCGGGCGGCGACCGTCGTCTCGCGCATAGCCCGGGGGCAGAGTGTCGACGAGGGTGTCGCGCAGGGATCCTAGGTCGACGCCGGAATCGCGCAGCACGCGTGCGGCGGCGGTCTGGGGCGATTCGAGGATGGCGAGGAGGAGATGGCCGGGGCCGACGGCGTCGTGGCCGAGGCGGGTGGCTTCGAGCTCGGCGTGCTGGATGACGCGGCGGCCGCGGCCGGTGAGGCGGCGGAGGTACTCGACCGGGGCGTATTCGTCGGGTTCGCGTTCCACGGGTGCTAGCGGCTCCTCAGAGGCTGATGGGGATCTGGTCGACGAGGTCCTGTAGGCCCTGGCCGATGCTGTCGCCGAGGGAGTTGAGCACCACGATGAGGACGATGACGAAGACAGCGGTGACGAGGATGTAGCTGAAGACGCTGACGCCGGAGCCCTCGGGCAGGTAGCGGCGCCGCGATTGGCGGGGCGCTCCGGTGGGGTTGAGATTGGCCGTCACACCGGCTCCGAGGTGTGGTGGGTCGATGCCAGTTTAGACCGGCGGGCGGGTTGGTGGCTTGCGGGGCGGGGAAATCGGGGGCCTCGCGCGCAATAAGAGTTTTTTCCAAAAAACTCTTGAGGCGGCGCGGGGTGCATTTTCCGGCTGAATCGGGGACGCGGCCGGGCAGCGGCCGGCGACAAATGGCGAGGAGCAGGCGGGGGCGGCGGCGGGGTGTGAGGGAGGTGAGCCGTCGGAGGAGGCGGGTGAGCATGGAGGGTTCGGGGGATGGATGTGAGGTCGGGCGCACCTAGTGTATACTAGGTGGTTACGACGGGCAAGGGTGGGAGGAGCGATGGGGGTGCGTGTTGCAGCCGGGGTGGTGGTTCGACACGGTGCTTCGAGGACTTCGCACCGGCTTACCACGAACGGTTGCAAGCGGGAATCGGGAGCCCGTGGTCTGGCTGGGCGGCCGGGGCGTGGTGCGACGGGCTCACCGGGGACGCCGGGATGGCGGCGGGCTGCTGGGGTCGGAGGGTGAGCCGGGGCCGGTGATGGGAGGTGCTGGCAATGATGTCATTACCAGCAATGCAATCAGTGCATGGGTTGCTGGCAGTGCAGGCAATGCTGGCGGGGATGGCGAGCCTAGGACGCTTGGTTGCTGATGGCTGTGTGGTTCGACACGCCCCCTTCGGCAGGCTCAGGGCAGGCTTTTCGAAAGACTCCAGGGCAGCTCACCACGAACGGCGTGGGGCTGGCGATTGGTTCGGTGGTGGTGTGGGCTGGGGTGGCTGCCCGGAAGAGGCCGGTTAGAAACCGGCCCGTACGCCCGGAACGGATGCGGACGGCGGGGGACTCGGGGCGCTGAGGGCAGCATGTGGGGGGCATCGGGAGTGTGGGTTGCGGAGACTTCGGGGTTGCTGTACGCTAGTGGAATACAGCAGGCGAGCAGGGTGTCGGACGCGGCGGGCGCCAGGGGTTCGTGACCAGTGGTTGGCGGTTGGTGACGAGGGAAAAAGAGGGGCCTTGACGCAGGCCGCCCTGGGGGTTGGGCCAAGGCGGCGGAGGGCCCGCGGGGATCAGGCGGCCGGCCCGCAGACCGGCAGATCCAAGTCTTGCACGTCGGAGTTATAGGCAGGGACGTTGGCGAGCAACGCTGGCGGGACGCAGCCCGTCAGCTGGTTGCCGCTGAGGCGCAGGCTGAACAGGGACTCGATCTGCCCAAGTTCAGATGGTATGGGCCCGGTCAACTGGCAGTTGAACAGGTCGAGATCACTGAGGTTGCGGAGCTGGCCCAGTTCGGCCGGGATGGATCCGGTCAGCGGATTCAACGGGAGCGACAGCACTCCCAGGTTGGTCAACCCGCCCAGTTCGGGCGGGATCGCCCCCGTCAGCTGGTTGCCCCCGAGCGCCAGGACGACAAGGCTGGTCAGATCGCCCAGCGCCGGTGGGATCGGCCCGGTGAGTTCGTTACCCCCGAGGTTGAGAATCTCCAGCCTCGTCAACTGCGTCAGCACAATCGGAATCGGCCCGGACAGCTGGTTGTTGTGCAGCTTGAGCTCACGCACGGCCGGCAACTGGCCGAGTTCTGCCGGGATTGCCCCGGTGAGTTGATTGTCCGAGAGGTCCAGCGTCTCGAGGTTGGCCCATTGCGTGAGCTCGGGCGGGATCGCCCCCGTCAACTGGTTCTCCGACAGGTCGAGGTCGCGCAGGGTCGTCGCCTGGCCCAACTCGGGCGGGATCGGCCCCGTCAGTTCGTTCTTGGCGAGGTCCAGCGTCTCGAGGTTGACCAACTGGCCAAGCTCCGGTGTGATCGGCCCCGGCAACTGGTTGCCGGACAGGTCCAATTCTCGTAAGGCCGTCAACTGCCCCAACTCCGGCGGGATCGGCCCCGTGAAGCGATGGCCGGGCAGCTTGAGCGCCTGGAGGTGCGTCAGCTTGCCTAACGCCGCCGGCAGCGGCCGGTGCAGCTCGCCGAGCGGCGGCGTACGCGGCGACTCGCCGAGCGCCAGCGCCTGCACACGCAGCGGCGTGCCGCCCAGCGTCAGGCCGTCCCACGCGGTCATCGGGCGGTCGACGCTCCAGTTCAGCGCGCCCCCGCCGGCCAGAGCCTGCCGGACCTCCAGCAGCGCGGCGCAATCCGCCACCAACCCGGCATTGGTGGCCGGGTCCGGCGCCGCCACGCCCGCCCCGCACCCAGTGGCATCGACGGGCGTGTCCAGCATCTTGGCGTTGAGCGGCTGCCAGTCGAAATCCGAGCCGCTGAGCACCACCAGGTTGGGGTACGGCTGACCCTCCGTGTTCACGGTGATCCCGACGCTCTCCGCCAGGCCACGGACGGGCCCCCCGTTCGCGGGCACGATCGCCACCAGGCTCGGCCCAACCAGCGCGATCTGCGAGCCGTCCGGCGACCATGCGGCCGCCCGCACGCCGTGAAACCGCCCCTCTGGGTTGCGCAGGATCCCCACCTCCCGCCGATGCGGGCTGTCCAGTTCGACGATGAAGGCCGGGTGGCGATCATTCACGCTGACCAGGATGCGCGTCCCGTCCGGCGACCACGCCACGCTGTTGATCCAGGCTCCGGGCGCGTGCCCATCGTCCTGCTGCCAGCCCCGCCAGCCCTCAATCGGGACGAGTGGCTGCAGATCCGACCCGTCAACCGCGATGGTCACGAGCATGACCGCGCCGTCCACGGCTTGGGCGAACGCCAACCGCTGGCCGTCCGGCGACCAGGCCACCGGCGAGCGAACCGCAGGCGACAGCCGCCGAAGCTCTGTCCCGTCCGCCCGCACGGTGTACAAGCCCGGCAGCGACGATACCCTGCGGTAATACGGCGAGTACGCGACAAAGGCCAGCCGCTGCCCATCGGGCGCCCACTGCGGCGGATGGTGGATCACCCCCGCGAGTTCGGGCGTCAGCTCCTGAATATCGGTGCCATCGGGCGCCATCGTGAAGAGACGCCCCGCGTCCTCCCCCCCGCTCCTGCTGGACAGGAACGCGATCCGGGTCTCGTCCGGCGACCACGACGGGAAGTTGTCGTACCCGGCGTCCGTCGTCAGACGCTGCGGCGTGCCGCCGCCGGTCGCCGTGCGCACGATCTCGTACTGATAATCCGCAGCCTCGTGCCCATAGCCTTCATGCGCCACAACGTCCGGATCCGGAAATTCACAGCTGGAGTACACCACTTCCGTGCCGTCCGGCAACAGGCTGAACGAGGTGGTGGCTGCGTAAAGCAAGCTGCGCGCGGAAGGAGGCGCGACATCGCCCGTGAGTCTGCTGTCGACGACCTGGCGCAGGCCTGAACCGTCGACGGAAATGGCAAAGACATCGCTGAAGCTCTGCCAATACAGCGTCGTCCCGTCCGCGCTCCAATGGACCTGGCCCGCCTCCTGCCAGTCATGGCGGCGCTGCATACAGTCCGTCACCCGATGCCGGTGAACCTCCACCTGGTCTGTGGGGGTCGCCGTCGGGGTTGGTTCTGCCGTCGTCGTCGCGGTGCAGCCGGCCAGACAGAGAAGCAGGACGAGGACGGCCAGGTCTGCCGGGCGCAGGTGTTGGGCGATTGCTTGAGGCCAGCGGCGAGTGACTTGGGCGATGCGGTGGGCGGCAGGGCGTGGTGCGGCTGATTGCACACGGGTCGCAAGACAGGCGCGGCGTCGCTGCAGGGTGGGCGGGCCAGAAACGCCGTGGATTGATGTCATGCGTGGAGCGTTGCCGTTCGTGACCGGTCACGTGACATATACGCAGTCTGGACCACAATCGTTCCATTTCTTTTCGGGCATCGGCGAGAGTTGCTGAAGCGGCGACGTTGGGGTGGCGCCTGCCCGAGTCTGGGCAGTTGTGCTTCAGCTGGTCGCTGGCGGGTGGAAGGGTGGGTCGTAGGGCCAGGGCTTTTCGCGTTGGGTGTCGCGGAAGTGGGTTTTATGGGGCGGGAGGATTTGGCGGCAGTCGGGGCGGCGGGGGTGGACGCGGTGTTCGTGGATGAGGCGCCGACGATTTGTTCGAGGGTGGGGAGCTGGGGGCGGGAAGACCTGCGCTCAGAGAAGAATGGCGGAGAGTGAGGGCTTGGGTGCTGAGTCGGGCGTGTGGTTCCCTTCGACAGGCTCAGGGCAGGCTCTACGGGCCTCCGATGGACTACGGACCGGCTCACCACGAACGGGGGGTGAGGAAGGAGTGAGCGTTGAGAGAAGAGACGGAGGGGAGAAGAGAACGACGGGTGGGTCGGGGACGGTGTCCAAACGCGAGATCTTTGCGTACCTGGGGCGGGGTTGCCCGGAAGAGGCCGGTTAGAAACCGGCCCCTACACCCGGACGGGATGCGGACCGCGGAGGATTGCCTGGGCGGGCTTGGTTGCGCTTGGCTGTGTGGTTCCCTTCGACAGGCTCAGGGCAGGCTCTACGGGCCTCCGGGGACTACGGACCGGCTCACCATGAATGGAGGGTGGGCTGGTTTAGGGGACGGGTTGGTATTCGAGGAGGGCTGAGCGGCCTACGACATCGAGGATTCGAACCAGTGCTTCCCGGCCGTCGGCGTCGGTGAGGCGGAGGCCTTCGCCAGGGGCGAAGTGGACGGGCTGCGGTTGGCCCTGGTTAATCGCGATGTTGTTGGCGTAGAGATAGGTTCGGTCGCTGGCATCGCGTTTCGGATTCAGGCGCCCCTTGAGGGCGGGGAGGTGACCGACCGCCTCGGGAAAGATGACGCTGCCGCCTTGCGACAACGGCTGAAGGTCGAGCGTCAGCGCGCCCCGGCTGGGTGTCCATTGGCGTTCAAGGTACGCCGCATGCTGGGGGGCGGCGGCGAACACGGTCATGGGGAGGTTGGACGTGTATAGCTCAACCGACGCCTCGCCATCGTAATTGGTGGTGGAGCGTTTCCAGGTCTTGTTCGGAAACAGCGCAAGGACATCGGCGCCAGGCAAGGGCTGACCGGCAGATCGAACGGTGATCACAGCACTGGCGGGGCTGTGTTCCTGGGTGGCGGCGGGGATGGTGAGGCGGACCTCGGCGTCGTCGATGACCCGGTACTCCGGCGGCTTGCCGCAGAGTTCCCAGGTCTCGCGACGAATGATGGGCACGCCGTCGCCGCGGCGTTCCATGAAGTATTGGCGCTCCTCCGAGCCCTGAATATCTCCAACCGGCACACGCGCCAAGACAGACGTCAACGCTTCGTTGCGGGTGACCTGGCGGGTTTCCATGCTTTCGACGGTGAGGTTGTTGGGCAACGAGCCGGGCGACTGGATTTCCAGGCGATCAGCGAACATCGAGAGCCGAATCTTGCTGCCGCGAATCGAGTAGTCGCGATGCACGACGGCGTTAACGAGGGCTTCGAACAGGGCGCGGCGGCTGTATTGGGGGAAGTCAACGCGTCCCGGATTCTTGCGGGCGGCGACCTGCATATTTCGCAGGGCGAAGGCGACGGCCTGGGCGATCTGCCGGTTCAGCGGGCCGGTGATTTCCTGCGCGTCGATCTGGCCGGACGCGCGGTCGTTACCCCGATACAGGGTGGCGGTGATAGCGGCGTTTGGCAGCCACTGCCGGGGATCCGGCGTGCATAGCAAGACGCCGGCGACCGTGGCGCGCGGGATGCCAGCCTCGTCGTTTGCGAGAAGAGCCAATCTGCCGAGCGCCGCCTCGGGTTCGGCGGCGCCTTCGGCGCTCAACAATGGTTTCCAAAGGGACTCGTCTAGGGTGTTGAATCCAGTATTGGGAATGGTCTGTTCGTCGAACGATTGGAATCGTGCCTGCCCTCGACGTTGTGCCAAGCGCAGCCGCTCATCGCTGGTCATTCGTCGCTTCGAGCCGCCGACGCGGACATAGCTCCTCCCTGATCGCTCGTGCAGGGAATCGCCCGCCGGAACGTCGACGATTAGTAGCCGCTTGCCATCAGGGAGCTGCATGTGCTGCGTGCGGATGCGAACGGGCGGCTCGATGGCGTCGGAGCTGACTTCTGCGACGTAGCGGTCCAACGCGCTGAGTTGCTCACGCGTCATGTCCTGCACTTCGCCGTCATCGGTGACGCCGCAAAGCAGGACGCCGCCGTCAGCGTTGGCGAATGCCACGATCTCGTCCGCCAGATCCCCGCGTTCAGGACTGCTGGGTTGGTCTCCGGCGAACTGAACCTGCTTGAATTCCCAGGCGCTGTCCTCGCCCAGTTGCAGCCGGCGGGTGATTTCTTGGTTGCTGTGGGTCATCTGCGGATTGCCGTTCCCCCGCCGCCATCCTATCCGCCGTGCGCTGGCCAGCCGGCGGGATGGCGGAGGGGTTGGGTGCTTCGCGTATCGATTGGGAGTGGTTGGGCGTTTAGGTTGACGGCGCCGGAGAAAGGAAGGGGTTGAGGGTGGGGACGTGGAGGTGGTGGAAGTCGCGGGTGTTGCGGGTGACGACGGTGAGGCGGTGGACGGTGGCGACGGCGGCGATTAGGGCGTCTTGCATGAGGGTGTCGGACTGGCGGTGCATGAGCCTGGCCCAGATCCGAAAGGCAGGGGCGTCCACGGCCAGTACGTCGTAGCTCAATTGCACTCGGTCGAGCCAGGCTTCCAGTTGCTGCGCCCTGGCCGGGTCCTGCTCACGGGTGATCTCGATGCCGGCCTGGATCTCGCCGACGGTGACGGCGGACAGGTAGAGCTGATCGGTCGGCACCGACTGAATCCAGTCAAGGACGGCCGGGTTGGGACGCGGACGACGCAGTTCAGAGACGACGTTGGTGACGAGCAGGTACACGTCAATCGAACTGTGGGGCGGCGCGGCGCCGGAGTTGGCGGCGCGGCGGGGTGAGAGTTTCGGTACGCGGTTCGGGCGCGAGCAGCAGTTCCTTGAGGTTGGGGCGAGTGAGGCGCTCAAGGCGTCGCCAGTGCTCAATGGGGACGAGCACGGCGGTTTCGACGCCTCGCCTGGTAACGATTTGCGGTCCCTGGGCGATGCTGGTTGCCAGCAGTTCGCTGAACCGCGCCTTGGCTTCCTGTACCTGCCACACGTTGTCCATGCGCTCCTCCGAGCCGGATTCAGTCGGACCATGAACTGACTAGACTGAAGACTAGTCTATTCGAGTGTATCCGCCTCGAGTCCCGACGGGCAGCGGTGGCGCGGTAGAATGGGGGCAGGTCGTTTCTCCTGGGGCGCAGGGACTTAACCACCGGATTGGCCAGGCCTTCGTTTACGCATTTCGACGCGGATGGGTCCGCTCGGATGGTGGACGTGTCGGCTAAGTCGGAGACGGACCGAACCGCGGTGGCGCGGGGCCGGGTAGTGATGCAGCCGGCGACGCTGGCGATGATTCGTCAGCAGGTGGCCGGCGAGGATTCGAACCTGCCGAAGGGCGACGTGCTGGGGGTGGCTCGCCTGGCCGGGCTGATGGCGGCCAAACGGACGGCGGACCTGATTCCGCTGTGTCACCCGCTGCCGCTGAGCGCGGTGGACGTGGGGCTGACGCCGGAGGGCGACGACTCGCTGAGGATAGAGGCGACGGTGCGGACGGTGGGACGAACAGGGGTTGAGATGGAAGCGCTGACGGCGGTTTCGGTGGCGGCGCTGGCGGTGTACGACATGTGCAAGGCGGTGGACCGGGGGATGCGGATTGCGGACGTGCGGTTGGTGCGGAAGACCGGAGGAGCGAGCGGCGATTTTGAGCGGGCGGATAATGAGGGTTAGGGCTGACGTGCAAGTTCGATTGGGACGAAGAATGGGCGCTTTGGTGTCCGACAGTCCACGATCGGAAGACCCTCACCCCAGCCCGCTCCCATGGGGAGAGGGAGGAAGAGCGGGCGCGGCTTTGAGGACGCCGGGGGTTTACAAGAGCCTCAGGAGAAGAAGGGCGGGCGTTCCGGTGCGGGTTGATGGTGACATTGCGAGGTTGCTGGGGCCGGCAGCCACCCTCACCCCGAC
>JAJEGF010000016.1 GCA_022820025.1 Chloroflexota bacterium | reverse complement strand
TAGTTACTGGCCATGGCTGTACGCCTCTCGGGCTCCGCCCGTTGCAAGGTGCTTCCGGAGCTGGCCCAGGGCTCGACTGAGCCGCGACTTGACCGTGCCCTCCCGCACGCCAATGGCTTCGGCCAGCTCGGGAACCGTCAGGTCCGCGAAATAACGCAGCACGACCACCTGTCGGTGATCCGCACTCAGCCCACCCAGCGCCTCCCGGATCTCCTCGCGGTCGAGGTTGGCCTCCGCCGTCTCGCCGGGACTGGGGCGGTCGTCTGCGTGGCAGTAGGTCTCCAGCGGTACCGTGTCAATGGCGCGCCGTCGGTGCTGTGACACCACCGCGTTCACCAAAATGCGGACGAGCCAGGGCTTGACCGGCCGTCCGCTTTGGAAGCCCGAAATGCCCCGCCACGCGGCGAGGAGAGCCTCCTGAACCTGCTCTTCGGCCAGCGCGCGGTTCCCAGTCATCAGGACCGCCGTGCCAAAGAGCACGTCTTTGTAGCGCTCCACCAGATGGCGGAACGCTTCATGCTCGCCGCTCTGACAACGCCGCACGGCTTGTTCATCGGTCATAGGCTGCCCTCATGATCCAATCTCCTGGTGCCGTCCACTGATAACTACGCGCAGCCGGTGCGAATCGTTCCATGGCAAGCCCGGAATCCGAATCTGTTGCGTGGTTCGCGAATCGAGGCCACGCAACTCCAGATTCCGCTCTCGGGCATTCAGCCTGTGTATTCGGTGCGGCAGCCAGATGGCCCCGACGCCAGTCACCAGCTTGCGGCGGCGACCGCCCGGCATGCCGAGGCCTTGTCCCTGCACCACATGACATCGTGACGCCGGACGCTGCTATTGCCTAATATCCAGCGCCCGTACTCTGGTAGCACTGCGGAGAGCGGCCACGGGCGTCACTTCATGGCAAGAATGCTCGGGCAGGACTCGAGCATTCCCGGTCGGAGCGTTAGGCCGCAGGCACAATCGTGGCTTTCACGCAGTCCATGGCCATCGCGCTTCGGATGGCCTCTGCCACGCCAGCTTCAGTAAGCGGGAACGTCCGCTGCATCAGTGACCAGTCGTACTCGTCTTGCATGGCGTGCAAGTTGTGCATGGCCTGTGCCACCTCATCAGGGGTGAAAGCCCAACTGGCCAGCACCTGCACTTCCTTTACGCAAATCCGATGCCAATTGGTGTCGATGCTGCCCGCGTCGGTGAACTGCCCCATTTCCACGAAGGTTCCGCCGTCGCGCAGCATTTCGATCCCCTCGGGCCCCGCTTGCGGCGCTCCGCTGCAGTCCACCACCAGATCGGCCCCACATCCGCCCGCCGCATCACGGGCGGCGGTTATCCGTGCGTCGGTCGTCTGATGGTCGTCAATCGAAACCGTGGCATCGGCGCCAAAGGCCCGGCAGAGCGCCAAGCGCGGCTCTTCGGGCGCGCCCACCACGACCACCCTTCCGGCGGCGCGCTGCCTAGCCGCGATCAGGGCGAGGACACCTATGGGGCCCGACCCCTGGATGACGACCGAATCGCCGGCCTTGAAACCCTCCAGCCCAAGCGATGACGCCCGATTGAAGGCGCGTGTCACCGAGGCGAACGGCTCGACCAATGTCCCGACCATGCTGGGCATGTCGTCTGGAAGTCGAAAGACTTTGGTTGCCGGAAACGCTTCAAGATCGAGAAAGACCATTTCGGCCCAGCCACCCCAGAGATGCGGCGGACGCTGGAACCCGATTTTGCGCCCGTAGTAGGTCGGGTTCAGGCAGCGGTTCGCGCGCGTCGGATAGTGGATGCAGTAGTGACATGACCCACAGGCCATCAGCGGCGGGATCATTACCCGGTCACCCTGACGCAGGGGGCGACCCATGTAGTCGCTCGTAAGTCCCGGCCCAATTTCATCGACGACGCCCGCCAGCTCATGGCCTAGGGTGAGCGGCCAGGGGAGGTCTCCCGGCCAGTGCCCTTGGAGGATGTGCAGGTCGGTGCCGCAAACGCCACAGGCGTCAATCCGAATGAGGGCACCTCGGTCGGGAACGAATGGCCGCGGCACGGTTTGCAAGTCCGGGCAAGTTCCCGGTCCGTCGAACGTGATCACCCGGACCGAACGACAACTGGTTGAGGTCCCGGTCATCACTCGCGCTCGCGCCGAGTGGCCGCTAGGTCTGGCTGGTCCAGTCGAACAGAACACCAAGCCATCCCTCAGGGCCGCACGCAATCATTTCGTATATCTCCGGCGCCCTGCTGTATGGGACGTCGTGCGTCACGAGATGGTCGACGTTCAACTCGCCCCGCGCAATCAGGTCGAAGACATAGGCTCGATTGGCGGGTCGCGTCCACTGGAATCGGTGGTACGGCTCCGGCGGATAGTCGAGCGAATAGTTGCCCAGGATGTCGAGTTCATGCCGGAGCACCTCGGGTTGGAGCGCGATCTCAACAGTGCCGGGTGGACTGCCGGATAGACAAACCGTGGCGCCATGGGCCGCGGCCTTGAGGCAGTCCACAAAGACCGCAGGGTTTCGCGCCACCATGAACACTACACGCGCTCCGCCCCCGGTCAGATCGTGCACCGCCTGCACCACATCCTCGCGGGAAGCGTTAATCGTGTGCGTGGCGCCCATCCGCCGGCTGTGCTCCAGACGCTCGTCCAGCAGATCGATTGCAATTACGGGGTAGGCGCCGGCGCGCGCAGCGAAGTAGGTGGTCAATTGCCCGACCAGACCCTGCGCGAACACGGCGACCGATTCGCCCAGATATGGCTTGGCGCGCCGGACCCCATGCAGCGCAACGTCACCTAAGACGCCAAACGTCGCCTGCGCGTCTGTTACACCATCCGGAATGCGGCCCGCATACCCGCGCCAGCTTGCATCTGTGCCTACATCGACCAGGTCCGCGCCCTGATGCGGCGAAATGATCAGGACTCTCACCTGGCGCATAGTCGTCGATGGACGATCCGACTTCCTCGATGACGCCGACCGCCGTATAGCCAACTGATGCGTCACGTGACCGCGACATCTCGTATGCGTTGCGTTCAGATCCGGCACTGACCTGCGACTTGCGAATGCGGACCAGGATTTCACCGGGTGCTGGATTAGCGACCTGGATCGAGCCGATCGCGGCCTTCCCGGTCGGCGTCAACACAACTCTGGGAGCGTTTTGCATATCTGAACTTATCCGCTGATCGATACACCCGCCAGTGAAACGCGGGCTGGACTGGGGCAGCCATTCTACTTGCGTGGCCACTCCGCGAATAAACTCGAAGGGTATAGGGCAGACCCTTGACTGGTGGAACACTGGCAGGGGTACGAATGTCGCAGGTGTGCCCGATCGCGGCTCTATACCCGAAGCACTGGACAAGATCCGAGGAATCGCCCAGGAGACAAGCCTCTGCCGATTCCGCCAAATTTGAATGTCCCTTAAATCAGAGATTCCGAGACGCTTAGTATCGAATTGGCTGCGTCGCATCAAGCGAAGTGACATCGACTCGGCCACGCAGCGAAGGCAACCGCAGAGTCGCCCGCAAATGCGCATTCGCAGTCGGCGGCGATCTACACCTTGACGCCTGTGGCCTTAACGAGCCCCTTCATGCACCTAAGGGCAACCGCTTCCGCTTGTTCTAGCCGGTTAGGATGGCCCACTATCGTCGGCACGTGGTCGTAGACGGACGGACCATCGCAGGCGACTCCCCGAAATTCGAGCGTTGCCAGCAGAATGTCGACCCGACCGGGGGCTGACCGAGAGGCCGGGAGACTCAGCCTAGCCCTCCTCGGGAAGCAGCACCACCCGCACGTAGCGGTCCTCGGTCAGATAGCGCTGGGCCACCGCGACGACGTCTTCCAGAGACAGAGCATCCAGGCGGTCTTCAAAGTCGATGATTCCGTCAAAGTCCAGACCCCGCTGAACCGAAGACTGGATTTGACTCAGCCAGAAGCCGTTATCCCGCAGTTGCTCTTCTCTGGGGTTGCGTAGCAACTCCTTTGCCGTGTCCAGGTACTCCTGCTCGCCCCCGTCCCGGAGCCAAGCCAACTCCTCGAACACTTCCATCAGGAGCTCGTCCGCACGCGCGGGATCGCTGCCGAACCCGATGGATATTCGGTACTCGGCATCCGGCAGCAAACTTGCTCGAGCGCTCGCGCCGGCGCTATAGGTGCCGCCCAACTGCTCACGTAGTCGCTCGCGCAGACGGGTCGTAAGCACTTCTGCCATGACCGTGAGTGCCAGCGCCTCCTGGCGGTTCCACTCCAGGCCCCCGGCAAAGTACACGCGCGTCCGGCTGCGCGGCTCGATGCCGATGTGTACCGCGTGGTCTTCCAGCGCAGGCGGCGGATCGATTCCCACGTCCTTCCAATGCTCCACGCGCCCCGTGTTTGGCAGGCTGGCCAGGTAGGTTTCGGTCATGGACCGCAGGCTTTCCCATTCAAACGCACCCACAAATACGAACGTCGCGTCGCCCAGATCCGCAAACCGGTCGGCGTACACCGCTTCGGCGCGCTCGATGCTGAGTTCGTCCACCAGTTCCACGGTTAGTGGTCGCCTGCGGAAGTGGTTCTGGCTCAGCACGCTGTTCACGGTGTCAGCGAACACGGCATCCGGCTGGTCGGCTCGGGTTTCGGCCAGGGTCCGCAGGCTCGTCTCATACGTCGAGAAGTAGACCGGATCCAGCCTCGGTGCGGTCGCATACAGGGTTACCAGCTCAAACAGCGTTTCAATGTCTTCCGGCGATGTCTGGCCCCGAAAGCCCTCGAACAGTTCCCCGATGAACGGAGAAACCGAGACCCGTTTACCGGCCAGCAGCTTGTCCAGCGCAACGTTGTCGTGCTCACCGACGCCGCTGCCGGCAATTAGCTGATCGGCGTACAACGCGGACACGTGGTCGGCGTCGTCGACCAGGGAGTGCCCGCCCGGGCTGAAGGCCCCAAACAGAATCTCGTCGTTCTTGAAGTCGGTCTGCTTGGCAATCACCGTGATCCCGTTGGACAGGGTCCACCGCACGGCATCGATGGTCTCGATCTGCTCCTCACGAACGATGGTCCCCGGCGTTGGCAGCTCCGCGAGCAGCGGGACATCGGCGAAATCGTCGGCGTACGGCTCGACAACCAGCGAGTCGGCCGCCGCGAGTTGTGCCTGCAACACCGAGACCAATTCCTCGTCGTCCAACTCGTCGCCTCCTTCCGGACGCATGACCAGGAGCACCGTATTGCCGGGCTTTGCCCAGTTGGCGGCGACTTCATGCACGTCCGTCAGCGAGATCTCGGGAAGCAACGCCTGGTACATCTCCCACTCAGCCTCGATGCCGGGTACCGGGATTCCGTTGAGAAAGTGGTCCGCGTATTCCTGGGCAAAGTCAGCCGACTCTCGCTGATCTCGTTCCTTATAGATTCGCTCAATAGCACTCAGCAGGTTGGTCTTCTCTCGAGCCAGCTCGCTCTCGGTGAATCCGTGCTGCCGAGCGCGCTGGGTTTCCTCCAGCACCGCCGCGAACCCCGGCTGGACGCCGTCCTGTTCCACCCAAGCGCCAAACTGGACGACATCAATTGGATCCACAAACGGGCCACGCGAGCCGCCCGCCCCAAGGTAGGGCGGATTCTCGACCTGACCCCGCTCGAAGAATCGAGCGTTGAGCATCATGAACGCAAGCCGTTCCACCACGATGCGCCGAAGCGCTGCCAGATCCTGGCCGGTCTCCGGAGGCAGCTTTCTCAGAAGGAACAACTGCGTGCCCGGCGCCTCGGGGTCACTAAACACGTTGACACGGGGCGCCTCGTGCTCGGGCACCTCGAAGCGTGGCCGAAGGCTCGGCGCTGCGACGGCGGCACTCGCCTGGCCGGCTTCGCCCTCGGGAGGCGGTGCAAAGTGCTGGCGGATTTTGGCTTCGATTTCCTCGGTGTCAATGTCGCCGACAGCGATAACGGCCATCAAATTGGGCCGGTACCAGCGCTCGTAGAACCCGCGCAGGCGCTCCGGCGGAGCGGTTTCGATGACCTCCAGCAATCCAATCGGGCTCCGCTCGTTATATCGAGAGTCACCGAAGATCAGAGGAAACCAGTTGTCTTGAAAGCGCGCACCAAATCCTCGTCGGAGACGCCACTCCTCCACGACGACTCCGCGCTCCAGCTCAACTTCCTCGGGATCGAACGCAATTGCGTAGGCCCAGTCGCTGAGAATTTGGAATGCGGTCTCGAGAATCTCCGGATCGTCAGTCGGGATTTCAAGGAAGTAATTCGTGCTGTCGAAGCCCGTTGAAGCGTTCAAGTCGGGTCCAAAGTTGCTGCCGATGGACTCCAGGTACTCGACGATCTCCTGCTTGGCGAAGCGTTCGGTGCCGTTGAAGGCCATGTGCTCGACGAAGTGAGCTAGCCCCCGCTCATTCTCCTCTTCGAGGATCGACCCGGCCTTCAGGACTAGCGAGAGCTGAACTCGCTCACGAGGCTCTTCGTTGTGCTTGATGTAATAGACAAGCCCATTCGAGAGCGTTCCACGGACTACGGTTGGATCGAATCCCAGCGGCGCGTCGGACTCAGGTGTCGGTTCTGCCGTGGCGATCGGTTCCGGAGTTGCCGCTGGTGTGGCGGTGGCCGCGAGCATTGGCGTGGGACTTGCCGTGGGGGTGGCAACCGGCGCGACGGTGGCCGTCGGCTCTGGACTCGCCGTCGCGGTTACGGCTTCAGGCGAAGTTGTGGGCGTAGGCCGCGGGACCGGGGTACGCGCGACCGGGGTCCGCACAGCAGTCGCCGTTGCCTCCCGAGTCGCGGTCGGGGCGACGGCTACTGCCGCCGCGGTGGCTGTTGATGCTGGAGTCGCCGGGGTGGTGGTGGCTGCAGGCGAGGGCGCACGACCGGGCGCTTGCTGTTCGGTCACCGCTGTTTCGGGATCACACCCAACCAGCGACATGACGATCAGCGTCGTACCGATTCCAACGAGTATTGACTTTAGAATCCGGGCCATCTAGATCATCTCTCCGTCACCACGCCCGCCCGGCGTGACGTCTATAGACGATAGTGGAAATGGCTTCGGTCTGTCTGGAACGAATCTCACGAGTCGTGCCAGCCACAGCGCCACATCGCCAGAAGGGCGAGGGGCAGCCTTCGAACCTGAGGCGTTGAGCCTTGAAACACGACTGGCTCGGAATCCGACTAGATTCGCGCTCGAACGGGATTGCGATTTCTTCTCTTGGTCTCATAGAGCCCGGCAGTCTTGTTGTCGCTCGTTCTCCAAGTCTGCGTCCAAGCGTCGCACTTGTCGGCGATAGCCGAACTCAGAACAATGCCTTCGCCGGTGAATTTGGCCTCTTTTTCGCCGCCGACTCGCCAAAGTCCTGAATTCGTGACCGTACGAGTGTCGGTGAGTGAACCGGTCTCGACTTCGACGCCTGACATAGGCTGCGTCGATTCTCGCTGCCGTCATGCTCTGAAAACGACTCACCGATCGACTGCTCGGGCACCGGTGGCCGTGGATGCCGACTGAACTTGGGATAAGACCGAGTTTCCGCCCGACCCTGGCGCCAGTTTAGGGACCTCATGGCCGGTAGCCTTGAAGTGGGGGACCCGAGTCGATCTCATGGTGCGCGCGACCGCGACGAGCCAGAGTGGTCCGGAGAGCCCGAGACACCTAGCCTAGTTCCCCTATAGCGTGAAACTAGGCAATCGTCAGGCTTCCGTCAGGGCCAAGAATGGTGTCGCACGGTGTATCCCGGTGGTCTCCAGTTCAATCCCCGAAGAGAATGCCGAGCACCTAGAGTTGTCCCGTGATGGTCCGGCGTACTGTCGATCACGTTCCAGGAGGAAGACAGTCATCAGGGTCGCCGGAGTATTCCGGCGATTTGCCAGAGCGACAGGCAGCGCTGCACGGCGGATTACGACGCTGGTCAGCCAGGTGTCTCACCAAGGGAATGCGAGAGGCACCTAATGGGGGACGGCCTTCCATTCGGAGGCCGACCAGCGTCCAGCGGGGGACAGTGTGGCCGCTGATGCCCTTGCAGGTTCTGTGAATTCAATGGAACGGATTGTCGGCAGCGCGCGTAGTTATCAGTGGACGGCACCAGGAGATTGGATCATGAGGGCAGCCTATGACCGATGAACAAGCCGTGCGGCGTTGTCAGAGCGGCGAGCACGAAGCGTTCCGCCATCTGGTGGAGCGCTACAAAGACGTGCTCTTTGGCACGGCGGTCCTGATGACCGGGAACCGTGCGCTGGCCGAAGAGCAGGTGCAGGAGGCCCTCCTCGCCGCGTGGCGGGGCATTGCGGGCTTCCAACGCGGACGGCCGGTCAAGCCCTGGCTCGTCCGCATTCTGGTAAACGCGGTGGTGTCGCAGCGCCGACGGCGCGCCGTCGACACCGTACCGCTGGAGACCTACAGCCACGCCGACGACCGCCCCAGTCCCGGCGAGACGGCGGAGGCCAACCTCGACCGCGCGGAGATCCGGGCGGCGCTGGGTGGGCTGAGTGCGGATCACCGGCAGGTGGTCGTGCTGCGGTATTTCGCGGATCTGACGGTTCCCGAGCTGGCCGAAGCCATTGGCGTGCGGGAGGGCACGGTCAAGTCGCGGCTCAGTCGAGCCCTGGGCCAGCTCCGGAAGCACCTTGCAACGGGCGGAGCCCGAGAGGCGTACAGCCATGGCCAGTAACTA
>JAJEGF010000049.1 GCA_022820025.1 Chloroflexota bacterium | reverse complement strand
GCTGACGGTGCGGCGGTTCTTGCCCCCTCTACCAGTGGGAGAGGGTTGGGGTGAGGGTCTTCCGCTCGAGGCGCCCACCTCAAGCACCCCCAGTTGTCGAACTCCCCACCCCAGGGGCGCCGCTCTTCACCCTCTCCAAGGGGAGAGGCAGAACCTGCCTGAGCTTGCCGAAGGACGCCGTCCGCGGCACCCACGACTGCCACGACGACGCCTGACCGACCCGAGCACTCAGCGCTGAGCGTTCCCGAGCGGCTACGCCGGGACAATCCCGCGTTCCCCGGCCCGTGCTACCGTTGAACTCCCATGGGCGGTGGATGAGGAGACCCACACCTAGGAGCTGCCCATGACCCCCGAATTCATCGCCATCATTGCTTTGGGCCTGACCCTCATCGGTCTGCTGCTCACCTTCCGGCGCGACGCCCGCGCCGACACCCAGGCCCTCCGCGCCGACACCCAGGCCCTCCGTGCCGACAACCGGGCCCTTCGCGCCGAAGTCCGGGCTGAAATCCAGAACTTCCGGGGACAAGTCCAGGCCGAGAACCACGCCCTGCGAGCCGAGGTACACGCCGACATCCAGAACCTCCGCGACGAAGTCCACGCCGGCAATGAGCGCTTGCGTCAGGACGTCCAGGCGCTCGCCGAGCGCACCGCCCGTCTCGAAGGCGCCATCCAGAGCCTCACCCCCACCCGTGACGACCCCGACCGCCACACCGACGCCGCCCGACCCGCCCCATGACCCCCGAACTCATCGGCATCCTCGCCGTCGGCGCCACCGTCATCGGCCTACTCGTCACCTTTCGCCGCGACGCCCGCGCCGATACGCAGGCCCTGCGAGCCGAATTCCGCGCCGACAACCGGGCCCTTCGCGCCGAAGTCCGGGCTGAAATTCAGAACTTCCGGGGGCAAGTCCAGGCCGAGAACCACGCTCTGCGAGCCGAAGTCCACGCCGACATCCAGAACCTCCGCGACGAAGTCCACGCCGGCAATGAGCGCCTGCGCCAGGACGTCCAGGCGCTCGCCGAGCGCACCGCCCGTCTCGAAGGCGCCATCCAGGGCCTCACCCCCACCCGCGACGACCCTGACCCCCGCACCGACGCCGCCTGACCCACCCCATGACCCCCGAATTCATCGCCATCATCGCGTTGGGCTTCACCCTCATCGGTCTGCTGCTCACGTTCCGGCGCGACGCCCGCGCCGACACCCAGGCCCTCCGCGCCGACAACCGGGCCCTTCGCGCTGAAGTCCGGGCTGAGATCCAGAACTTCCGGGGGCAGGTCCAGGCCGAGCACCACGCCCTGCGAGCCGAAGTCCACGCCGGCATTGAGCGCTTGCGCCAGGACGTCCAGGCGCTGACCGAGCGCGTGTCTCGACTCGAAGGACGCGTGTCCCGCCTCGAAGGCGCCATCGAAGGCCTCTTCGCCCGACGCGGCGCCCCCGACCGCCACGCCGCCGCCGCCAGACCAACCCCAGTGCTCAGGGCTGAGCGTCGTCGACGGTGCGGCAATTCTTGCCCCCTCTACCGGTGGGAGAGGGTTGGGGTGAGGGTCTTCCGCTCGAGGCACCCACCTCAAGCACCCCCAGTTGTCGAACTCCCCACCCCAGGGGCGCCGCTCTTCACCCTCTCCAAGGGGAGAGGCAGAACCTGCCTGAGCTTGCCGAAGGACGCCGTCCGCGGCATTCGGTAATGGATCTTCCGTTCATGCCCCCACCCCCATCCCTACCGTCGCCCCGGCTCCGCCTCGGCCCCTCACTGGCCTTCCAACTCTCACCTCTCACTCGTCTTCGCTCACTTCTTCCTACTGGGTGAGGGCTCTTCCGGGCAACCAAGCCTGGGATGCGCAAGGGTCTCTCAATAGTGCTTTTCACACCCGGTCCGTGCTACCGTTGAATTCCCATGGGCGGTGGATGAGCAGACCCACACCTAGGAGCCGCCCATGACCCCCGAACTCATCGGAATCCTCGCCGTCGGTGCCACCGTCATCGGCCTGCTGGTCACGTTCCGCCGCGACGCGCGTGCCGACAACCAGGCCCTGCGCGCTGAATTCCGCGCCGACAACCAGGCCCTGCGAGCCGAATTCCGCGCCGATAATCAGCGTCTGCGAGCCGAATTCAATGCTGGCTTGGCTGAAGTCCGCAACGGCCTGGCCGACGTGCGCAAGGACGTGCAGGCCCTGACCGAGCGTGTGTCTCGCCTCGAAGGCGTCATCGAAGGCCTCTTCGCCCGCCGCGACCGCCACGACGACGCTGCCTGACCGACGCGATTCGACCGGCAAGCCTTTTCTGGAAAGCACCTAGAGCTGGCCGTGCAATCGACGAGTCCACCTCGCTACCCGTGCTACCGTCGAACGCACAAGGGCGGTCGATTTCACACACCGACTCCAAGAGGCCGCCCATGACCCCGAACTCATCGGAATCCTCGCCGTAGGCGCCACCGTGATTGGCCTCATGCTCACGTTCAGGCGAGAAGCGCGCGCCGATAATCTGCCCTTGAGGGCCGAATTCCGCGCCGACATGCAGACGTTTCGCGAAGAAGTCCATGCCGACTTCGCTCAGGTCCGTGGCGATCTGGGAGACCTGCGCAAAGACGTCCAGGCGCTAACCGAGCGCACGTCCCGCCTCGAGTGCGTCATCCAAGGCCTATTCGGCCTCCGCGACGACGCAGCCTGACCGCCCAGATGTCAGCTCCCAGCGTCGTCCGCAGTCCAGTGACGACCTGCTGCTCCGGCGGCAAGTGCGAGCCCGCTCCCGCGCTTGGACCGAGGCCAAAACGGCCGCCAGGACTTAGATCACCAGCCTGAAGCCAACCCTGTCAGGAGAACCCATCGCAACCCTGGTCATGGGCATGACGTTGGCTGCCCTGCAAGTTGCGCGGTGGTACGACCTTCGTCGAAACTTCCGCCCTCGATGCGCCGAACTCATCGCGGAAATCCGGGTCCTGCGTGAGGACTTTCGAGACGGCAGCCGGAGCCTTCGCACCGAGTTCCACAAAGATGCCCCGGGCTGCAGGTCGGACGACCGAGACGACTTCGCTGACCAGCGCAAAGACGTTTAGGCACTGTCCGCACGAAAGGCCCGCATCGAGGGATTCCCCATTGGCTACGTCGCCGCCCGCGGCCCCCTCGACCCCACGACGACAGCGCCTGAACCGATCCACCGCGAGCCACGCATCACCTTTCCACCGCTCGGTCTCAAGCCAGCTCAGCCCGGCCACCCGTCGCCGCGACCGCCCTCACCCAGCCTGCTCCCCACGGAGCACATGCCACCAGCCGCCGGCCACTCCCCAACTTGCCCCGCGCCCTGATGCAGTGTACACTAGTTGTGTAAGACTCGCAACTCTCCCCCATGCCCGCCGCCCAGTGCTCCCTCCCCCTCTTCCACGACTGCCTCCTGAGGCTTCGTCAGGCGCATCAGCCCATTACGGCTCCCTTGTGTGGATCCGAATCCTTCGCCCTCGCCCACTGGAAGAGGGTTGGAGCCTGCCCCGGACGCAATCCGGGTGTGAGGATCTCCCGGTCGAGTGGCGACCCGTCAGCTCTGTCGCTCTGCGCCGGGACCAACGAGCCCAAAACCACCTCGCCCTCCCTTCCGCCATACCCGCGTCGGCACGTCCGCATCCCCTCCGCCGCGGCGCCGGAAATTTGCCAGAAAAGCACCCTGCGCCGCCTCAAGAGTTTTTTGGAAAAAACTCTTCCTGCGCGCGAGGACACCCATCCCGCCCCCATCCTCCAACCGTTCGCCTCTTGTTCGGTTACAATGCCCGCCCATGACCCAGCCTGAACTCGACCTCCCCACCCCCGACGCCCCCGCCCCGGCGTTCCATCCCCTCGTGGCCGACTGGTTCGCCGCCACCTTCCAGGTCCCCACCGACGCCCAGGCCGCCGCCTGGCCCGCCATCCGCTCCGGCCGGGACACCCTCGTCGCCGCCCCCACCGGCTCCGGCAAAACCCTCGCCGCCTTCCTCACCGGCATCGACCAGCTCATCCGTCGCGGCGAGTCCCAGGACCTCGAACCCGTCACCCGCATCGTCTACATCTCGCCCCTCAAGGCCCTCGGCCACGACATCGAGCGCAACCTCCAGACCCCGCTCGCCGCCATCCGCGAGCTCGCCGAGGAGCGCGGCGTCGACCTCCCCGACATCCGCGTCGGTCTCCGCACCGGCGACACCAAGCCCTCCCGCCGCCGCACCCTCGTCACCCGCCCGCCCCACATCCTCATCACCACCCCCGAATCCTTCTACCTGATGCTCACCTCCCAGCGGGCCCGCGAAACCTTGCGCCAAGTCGACACCGTCATCGTCGACGAGATCCACGCCCTCGCCCGCGACCGCCGCGGCAGCCACCTCGCCCTCTCGCTCGAACGCCTCAACCACATCTGCCGGCGCCGCCCCCAGCGCGTCGGCCTCTCCGCCACCCAGCGCCCCATCCACGAACTCGCCGCCTTCCTCACCGGCGCCGACGACCAGGGCGATGCCCGCTCCTGCGTGACCGTCGACCTCGGCCACCAGCGCGACCTGGACCTCGCCGTCGAAACCCCACCGTCCGACTTAGAAGCCGTCGCCCCCCGCGAGCAATGGGATGACATCTACAACCGCCTCGCCGACCTGATCGTCCAGCACCACACCACCCTCGTCTTCGTCAACACCCGCGCCCTGGCCGAGCGCGTCTCCCACAACCTGCGCGACCGCCTCGGCGAGGAGGGCGTCGCCAGCCACCACGGCAGCCTCTCCCGCGAACGCCGCCTGCACGTCGAGCAGCAACTCAAGGACGGCCGGCTCAAGGCCCTCGTCGCCACCGCTTCGCTTGAACTCGGTATCGACATCGGCAGCATTGACCTCGTCTGCCAGATCGGCTCGCCTCGCAGCATCGCCGTTTTCCTGCAACGCATCGGCCGCTCCGGCCACGCCCTCGGCCTGCGCCCGAAAGGCCGCCTCTTCCCCACCACCCGCGACGAACTGGTCGAAAGCGCCGCCCTCATGCGAGCCGTCCTCGCCGGCGAACTCGACCGCATCGTCCAGCTCGTCGCCCCCCTCGACGTGCTCGCCCAGCAAGTCGTCGCCGAGGCCGCCTGCGAGGACTGGCAACTCGACGACCTCTTCCACGTCTTCCGTCGCGCCACCCCCTTCCGCGATCTGACCCGAGAGGCCTACCTTGAAATCGTCGACATGCTCGCCACCGGCATCGGCGATGGCGGCGGTCGAGCAGCGCCCCTTGTCCACTTCGACCGCATCAACAACGTCATCCGCGGCCGCCGCGCCGCCCGCCTCACCGCCTTGCAAAACGGTGGCACGATCCCCGAACTCGGCGACTTCCGCGTCGTCGCCGAGCCCGACGAGACCTTCGTCGGCTCCGTCAACGAAGACTTCGCCATCGAGAGCATCGCCGGCGACATCTTCCTGCTCGGCAACACCTCCTGGCAGATCCGACGCGTCGTCCAGAACACCGTCCGGGTTATCGATGCCCAGGGCGCGCCGCCCACCATCCCCTTCTGGCTCGGCGAAGCCCCCGGCCGCACCATCGAACTCTCGCAAGCCGTAGGCCGCCTCCGCCGCGACGTGGCGGACCGATTGACCGACCCGGACCTGGTCGACTGGCTCCAAGCCGAGTGCAACGTCTCCGAACTCGGCGCCCACCAAATCGCCGACTACCTGCGCGCTTCCCACGACGGTCTGCGGGTCATGCCCTCCGACCACGACGTGGTCTTCGAACGCTTCTTCGACGACTCCGGCGGTATGCAACTCGTCGTCCACGCCCCCTTCGGCCAGCGCATCAACCGCGCCTGGGGCCTGGCCCTGCGCAAACGCTTCTGCGTCCGCTTCGACTTCGAGCTCCAGGCCGCCGCCAACGACGACGCCATCCTCCTCTCGCTCGGCCCCCAGCACGCCTTCCCGCTCGAAGAGACTTTCCGTTACGTAACCCCGAACGACGCGCTCAAGTCAGTCGAGCAGTCCATCCTCTACACCCCCATGTTCCCCACCCGCTGGCGCTGGAACCTCACCCGCGCCCTGGCCGTCCCCCGCTTGCGTGGCGGCAAAAAGGTCCCCCCCAACATCCAGCGCATGCGATCAGATGACCTCATGGCGGCCGTCTTTCCAGAACAGATCGGTTGCCAGGAGAACGTCCACGGCCCCCTCACGCCTCCCGACCACCCGCTCATCCGCCAGACGCTTGACGACTGTCTCTACGAGGCCATGGATGTTCGCGGGCTGACCAAAGTGCTCCAACGCATCGACGACGGCCAGATCACCCTCCACGCCCGCGACACCACCGAGCCGTCCCCGCTCGCCCACGAAATCCTCAACGGCCGGCCCTACACCTTCCTCGACGACGCCCCGCTCGAAGAACGCCGCTCACGAGCCGTGGCCACCCGCCGCGCTCTGCCCGAAAGCGCCCGCAATCTCGGACGCCTCGACCCGGCCGCGATCGAGCGTGTGGTCGAAGAAGCCTGGCCTCAGCCCCGCGACGCCGAGGAAGTCCACGACGCCCTGTTGGGGCTGGTCGCTGTCGACGCCACCACTGTCGCCAACTGGACCCGCTGGCTCGACGAACTCCAGGGCCACGGCCGTACCGCCAGGTGCGAGGTTGACGGACGCACCCTCTTGTTCGCCGCCGAAAACGTGGACGTCATGCGCGCCCTCTTCGGTACTGACTCCGTGCCCGACCTGGCGCTCCCCGCCGGCGTGGCTCTCCTGGTGGCTGACCGCGAAGAAGCTCGCCGCCTGCTGCTCCGCGGACACACCGAGGTCTGCGGACCGACCACTCCCGAGGAACTCGCAACCCGCTGCGGCCTGACGCCCAAAGACGTCGCTCGCGGCCTGATGCAGCTTCAAGTCAGCGGCTTCATCCTTCCCGGACACTTCCGCGACCCCGGCACCGAGGACGTTTGCGACCGCCGCCTCCTGGCCCGCATCCACCGCCTCACCCTCGACCGTCTGCGCCGCGAAATCGAGCCGGTATCGGTCCGCGACTTCATGCGCTTCCTCACCCGCTGGCAACACGCCGCCCAGGGTCACACTCTCTACGGCAAGGCCGGCCTTCGGCAGGCCATCCAGCGCCTGCAGGGCTTTGAGTTGCCGGCCGCCGCCTGGGAGGGCGCGGTGCTCCCGGCCCGCGTCCGTGGCTTTCGCACTCAATGGTTGGACGAACTCTGCCTCGCCGGCGACGTCGTCTGGGGTCGCCTCAGCGAACGCAACTCCGACCCCGAACGCCGCAGCGCGCCTGCGACCCGTGCCACCCCCGTCACGCTCGGGATGCGCGAGGACTTCGACCTGCTGCTTCAGGCTGCCCGCTGGCGCAACGACGGCACTGACTCAGAAGCCGAGCCACCCGAACTCGCCGGCGCCGCCCGTTCGATCGACGCCCTGTTGAGCGAGAGCGGCGCGCTTTTCTTCGAGCAAATCGTTATGCGTACCCGGCGCCTTGCCGCCGACGTCGAGGACGGCCTGCGCGACTTAATCGCCGCCGGCCGTGTGACCTCCGACGGCTACGAAGGCCTCCGCGCCATTGCCTCGGGCTGGTCCAGCAGCGGCCGCCGCCGCTGGCGCCACACCCGCCGCGCCGGTCGCTTCGCCGTCGGTGGACCTCCGGGCCGCTGGTCGACCCTCCAACCGCCGGCCGTCGGCATCGACGCCGATGAAGTCGCCGAGGCCGTCGCCACTACTCTCCTCGACCGCTACGGCGTCGTTTTCCGGGACGTCGTCCGCCGCGAAACTTTCCGCCTCCCCTGGCGCGATGTCCTCCGTGCGCTACGCCGCCTCGAAGCCCGCGGCGATGTCCGCGGCGGCCGCTTCGTCGCTGGCTTCGCCGGCGAGCAGTTCGCCCTCCCCGATGCCGTCAACGCCCTCCGCCGCGCGCGCCGGGATCAGGGTTCCGACGAAACCCTCCGCCTGGCCGCCGTCGACCCCCTCAACCTCACCGGCGTCATCACCCCCGACGCCCGCGTCCCGGCCCAACCCGGTCGACAACTCACCCTCATCAACGGCTGGCCCCCACCTCCCGACCCCGGCGCAGCAGAAGCCGCCGCCAGCTAGTCGCTAGTGGTGATGCCCGTTCTCGTAATGCGCTGCCAGCAGGTCCTCGCCCCAGTCGCCTGCGTAGCTGCGCATCACCGAGTGAATGTGGTTCGCCTCGTTCTGCGTGTTGTCGTACTCGATCACGAAGGAGGGCCCGGCTAGCGCGTAGTAGTGCCCCGTGCCACGGGCTTCCGGACCGGCCCAGAGGAACCGGACGCCATCCAGCCCGTCCTGCTCGATCTTGCGCCACTCGTTGGCAGCAAGATCTGCAGTCTTTCGCTCGACATAGTGTCGAAGCAGTCCAATCAGCCCACCTCGCTGCGCGTCCCGCAACTCCGCTAGCGTGATCCCCCCAACGGGAATCTCGTCAGGGTCGGCAACCCGATAGTTCTTCGTCAGAATGTCGTCTGGCGCAATCGGATCCACAATCGCCAGCGCCTTCTGCTCGGAATCCAGCCGACCCAACAGGTCGCGCGCCAGGTCCTCTTCCTCGGCAAGCGTGCGCACCCCCTTGTGCTCGCCGTGCCGAACCTCCGCCGGATTCGCCCCCAGGAATAGCGGCAGTACCGACACATAGGTATTCGCAATCACCGTGGCATGAATCCCGATGTGATGTCCGCCGGCTCGCCAGCCCCAGGGCTCCTCGCCGCCCGGCTTGCCGAATACGCTGAAGTAGTAGATCTCAGGATCTCGCAGCCAGTGCATGCGGTCGTTCTGGATGCCTTCCCACTCGTCCAGGATGGCCTCCAACTCAATGATCTCCCGGGCCTTCCGAGCTCCGTGCGCGCTCAGCGCCGTGTTCATCATTCGGAACGCCGCCGCGCGCTGCGCCGCGGTCATGTCTTTGAGCCGCAGGCCATTGCGTTCCACTGGCGTGTAGTGCCAGAGGTATCGCTCGTCCCCCCCGAATGGAAACGTCGCAACGACCCGCTGACTGGCATCCAGGGAATCCACAAAGCCGTTGGCCGCCTCGGCCATCTCTGCGGCAACTGCAACGGCGCGCGAGGCCGTGGTGATGTCCGTTGTCGTCATCGCGTCACGCTTCCTCTCGCAGTCGGTTCGCTACCAGTCATACAAGTCCAGTATCCAACGCTGCACCGGCGAGACCTTCCGAAACCGCTCACAACAGAAGTCCACGAAGTCCGCCGTATAAACATCGGGCGGCAACGGCTCCTCGATCCACGCGTGCAGCGCGTCGTACCGCAACAGGTCGGCCCGTGGGTGATCGGCCGTGAACCCTCGCGGGACCCGCTTGTAGTGCGCCCCGCCCACCTCGGCGCCCGCCGTGCGCGCAGCCGCCAGCGCCTGCTCCAGCGCCGCACCTCGGCGCTGGTCCGCCACCGCCGTTCGATAGGCCTCCAGCGTCGCCTTGTCGAACGCGTGCCGCCCGGCTCCCGCCACAACCGCGTCGGGTGTAAGCCGCAGAAAGTAGCCCGGACAGTCCCGGCTATGTCGATCGCCCTGCCAGAACCACATATCGAAATGGGTCTTATACGGGCGCTTGTCGCGGCTGAACCGGATGTCGCGATGGATGCGAAATATCGACCCGCTCACCCGCGGCTCGGCATGTATCCCAGGCGCAAACTCCGCCAGCGCCATGCCCATCTCCACGACGAACAAGCGCGCGGGCCCCAACAACCCCTCGTCGTATCCGCGCCGGTTGGCCTCGAACCACGGTTTGCTGTTATTCGCGGCCAAGTGCCGCAAGAAGTCGAATCCTTGGTGCGGAAATCCGGCGAACGCATCCGACATTCAGCGACTCCCAACTCCTCCCGCCGGTCACGGTAACAGCCCCGCTTACGGCTCGGCCTCAGCCGCCGCCGACCGCTTCTCCAGCGTTTCCGGAACAAAGAGGCCGAACGTCAGCGCGCCGCAAAGTCCCATCGCGGCCACGAAAAACGGGGCCAGCATCAGACCGAACAGGTCGGCCACACCGCCCACGACAACCGGCCCGCCCATGTCGCCTATTCCTCCGACAAGGCGCCACACCGCCAGGAACTCGCCTGGCCTCTGGGACGGTGTGAGATCGGCCCCCAGCGTCAGCATTGAGCCTGACCCAATCCCGTTGGAAAACCCGATCAGCAGCCCGATCAGGATGAGCCCCGTAAAGTCCCGGGCCTGGCTCAGCAACGCCATCGAGGCACTGAACAACGCGAACGACGGCACAATCGCGAACTTCCGCCCGAAGTGATCCATCAGGTAGCCGGCCAGCGGAAACAGCGTCATATCGATGGCCGCCGAGGCGCTCACGGCCAGGCCGATCTCCCGTTCGTCCAGCCCAAGCGCGAAGGCGCCGTACAGAGGCAGCACCACCGGGCGCCCCGAGCGGATGGCCTGGGCGAAGATGTGTCCGGTTCCCGCTCTCAGCAGGATTCGGCGGTGCGTGTGCAACGTCTCCCCAAGCCCGCGCAGCAGGCTCATCGCGGACTGCGTCCCTGCCGCTTCGATGTCTGGCGTGTCCCGAAACGCGAGTGCTGGAACCAGGCCTACGGCCATACAAGCACCGGCGATTAGAAACATCGCCTCGTAACCCAGCGTGCTCGCCGCGAATCCGCCGACGCCCGGACCGACAAACATGCCGATCCGGTTCGTCCCGCCGAAGAGCGACATGATCCGCCCACGCTGATGCCGTGGGGTCACGCGCCGCATGTATTGCATACGCGAGAGCGCCCACAGGCCCATCCCGGCGCCCATCAGCAGTCGAGCGACGATCAGCACCGAGTACGGCGGCGAGACGGCCAGCACCACTACCGCCGCGGCCATCACCACCAGGCCCACCACTTGACCCACCCACTCCGAGATCCGGTTCAGTAGCAGGCCCGAAGGCAAGGTCCAAAGCAGCGTGCCCAGCGCCGCCATACCGAGCGCCAGGCCGACGAGCGTGATGTTCTCCTGGCCCGTCGCCGGATCGCGGACCAGGTCGGCCACGAACAGCGGAAGCGTGGGCACCAGCATGCCCATGCCGACTGAACTGGTGAAGATCTGGACGTAGACGCGCGGAACTAGCGAGATGACGGTGTTTAGCGCGCGCCCAGAGTGCACGGGCGCGCATGGTATGACACAGCGACCGGCTCGAACGTGGACAATGGCGCAAGCCGTCGTGCCATAGGGGATTTCAATGCAGGCCATTCGCGTCAACCAGCCGGGCGGACCCGACGCCCTTTCCTACGAATCCATCGACGACCCAACGCCGGACGCCCACGAGGCGGTCATCCGAATCGAGGCCATCGGCGTCAACTACATCGACACCTACCAGCGCAGCGGCCTGTATCCGCTCGATCCGCCGTTCACCCTGGGGATGGAAGGCGCCGGCGTGGTCGAGGACGTCGGATCCGGCGTCAGCGGCCTTGCGGCTGGCGACCGTGTGGCCCATGCCATGCAACTCGGTTCCTACGCCGAGCTACAGGCCGTCCCCACCGCCCAGTTGGTCAAGCTGCCGGACGCTATCGACACCCGCCAGGCCGCGGCCGCCATGCTGCAAGGCATGACCGCGCACTACCTGGCCCACAGCACGTACCCGCTTGCCGCCGGTCACACCGCCCTGGTGCACGCCGGCGCCGGCGGTGTGGGGCGCCTGCTGAGCCAGATGGCCAAGCGCGCCGGCGCCCGCGTCATCGCCACCGCCGGAACTGCCGCCAAAGCCGAGATCGCAGCCGCGGCGGGAGCAGACGAAGTCATCATCTACACCGAGGCCGACTTCCTGGAGGAGGTCCGCCGCCTGACCGAAGGCGCCGGTGTCGAGGTTGTCTACGACGGCGTCGGCGCCGCCACCTACGAGCGCAGCTTCGATTGCCTCAAGCCGCGTGGCCTATTGGCACTCTATGGCGCGTCCAGCGGCCCGGTGCCGGAGCTGAACCCACAGATCCTCAACGCCAAGGGCTCGCTGTTCCTTACCCGCCCCAGCCTCGGCCACTACACGCTCACGCGCGACGAACTGGAATGGCGCGCGGGCGATGTCTTGTCCTGGGTCGCGGCCGGCGATCTGACCCTGATGATCGACCGCGAAGTCTCACTGGCAAACGCCGCCGACGCTCACGTCGCCCTCCAGGGCCGTGAAACGAGCGGCAAGGTGCTCCTGATTCCCTGAGCGCCGATCCGCCGGGCCTTGACGCCGACCTGCAACGCCGGGTCGAGTTCTTGCTGGAACTCGACAAGGCCAAGGGCGTCCTACGCCGTAACCTGATCACGGCGGAGGAACGTCGCGAAAACGACGCCGAGCACGGCTGGCACGTCACCATGTTTGCCCTGGTGCTGGCCGACTACGCTCCTCCGGGCACTGACATCGCACGGGTCATTGTCATGCTGCTTGTGCATGACATCGTGGAGATTGACGCCGGCGACGCCTTCGTCTACGACGAGGAAGCCAAGGCTAGGCAGCCGGCGCTCGAACGCGCGGCCGCCGACCGCATCTACGGCCTGCTCCCGGCCAGCCAGGGCCACAGTCTCCGTGCCCTCTGGGAAGAGTTCGAAGCCCGCCAAACCCCCGAGGCCCGATTCGCCGCCGCCCTCGATCGCCTCCAGCCCCTCCTTCTCAACTTCCACACCCAGGGCCAAGCCTGGCGCCAACACGGCGTCACCAGCGCCCAGGTCCTCCAGGTCAACGCCCACATTGCTCACGGTTCCGAGACCCTCTGGGCCTTCGCCCGCAATCTGATCAACGAAGCTGTACGACTGGGCTATCTGAACCCCTAGTCTCCGCAGACCCAATCGTGCTCAAGTGCTCGGCGTTTGGCGTCCAGGCCGCCAGCCCGCAACGCAGCCCGGAGTCGAGGTGTGTGAACGTTTGGAGTCTGACGTCCTACGCGTCCAACCCAAACAGCCGCGCGGCGTTCCCCCCGTAAATCTTCGCCCGCTCCCCGTCGCTCACAGGCAAAGCGTCCACGATCGGGCTGATCACGTCCGGCTCCACCCACGGGTGGTCGCTGGCGAACATCAGCTGGTCCGGTCCCACCATCTCCAAGCCGTAGCGCACTGCCGCGGGCCAAGGGGAGACCGTGTCGAACCAGATCTGGCGCAGGTATTCGCTGGGCGGCCTGGTCAGGTTCTCGGCGCCCCGCTTCAGCACCATCGTCTGGTGGTCTAGCCGTCCGATCAGGTACGGCAGCGCACCGCCCACGTGCGGGCAGACGATTGTCAGGTTCGGGTAGCGATCAATCAGCCCGCTCACGATGATGCGCGCCAGCGCGATCGTCGTGTCGAACATCAGGCCCAGCGCGCCGGTGAGGTTCCGGCCTGCCACCTGGTCGATGGTCACCGGACAGGCTGGGTGCAGGTACAGCGGAATACTCAACTCCTCGGCCCGTCCGAACAGCCACTCGAATTCTGGCTCGTCCGGGTGCCGGCCAGCCAGGTTGGCGTAGAGCAGCACGCCCCGCATGTCCAGGTCGCGCACGGCCCGATCCAGTTCCTCCCGAGCCTCCGCCTCGTGGTAGAGAGGCAATACGCACAGCCCGGCAAAACGTCCGGGATACGCCCGCGTCTGTTCGGCGATGTAATCGTTGAACAGGCGAGCCACCATTGGTCCGTCATCGCCGAACCGCTCAGGCCCGGGATCGTTCGGCGACAGCACCGTCAGGTCGATCCCCGCCGCATCCATCATCCGCACCTTGGCGTCCATGTCGGAGTGCCCCGGCATGGCCGTCCGCCGCCACTTGCCGGTATCGATGAAGAGCGTGTCGCCGTCCCGAAAGGCCAGCGGCTCCTCGTCACGGGTTTGCAAGTAATCCAGGAACGGCTCCGGCCAGATGTGGCTCTGGGTGTCGATTCGCATTCGGACCTGTGCGTTCGTCCGCGGTCGTCGCGCAACCGCGGGAGGCGTCAACCGAAGCACCAGCACCGGTCAACTGTTCGAGCGTCGCCGATTATGCGGGTTTGCCTGCCTCGGCACAGAGCGGCAGGATTCGGCAGCCATGTCCGCCCGAGGCTCCGCCATGGATCCGACCGTGCTTGACTCCGTAGTGAATCGACAGGTCTACGACCTTGGCACGCCCTACAACATGGGCATGCCGGTCCATCCGTCGCATCCGCCCTACGTATTCACCCTGCAGCGACGCCACGGCGACACCATGCGCCCCGGCGGCCTCGGCTCGGCCAACGAGCTGATTGTCATGTGCGGCCACACAGGTACGCACCTTGACGCGCTTGCCCACTTCGCGCGCGACGGAATCATGTGCGGCGGCCTCGAAGCCGCATCGGTTCAGTCTGGCGGCCGCGGCATGACCGAGCACGGCATCGAGCGCGTACCGCCCATCGTTCGGCGTGGCGTCCTGCTTGACGTAGCTGGCGCCGAGGGTGTCGACATCTTGCCCAATGACTTTGCCATCACCGCCGATGTTGCCCAGGCCGTCGCCCGCGAGCACGGCGTCGAAGTTCGCAAGGACGACGCCCTCCTCGTTCGCACCGGCCTTATGCAACGCTGGAACGATCCGTCCTTCCTCGATCTTGAGTACGGCCAGCCTGGAATCACCGCCGACTGCGCCGAGTGGCTCGCCGAGACCGGCGTCTACCTCGGTGGCGCGGACACCATGACGTTTGAGTTCATCCCCGTCGGCGACGACCGTCTCCCGGTCCACGGCATCTTTCTGGTCGATAACGGCATTCACATCCTTGAGAACGCCGACCTCGAATCTCTCGCCGCCGCAGACGTCCACGAATTCCTTTTCGTCATGTCGCCCCTCAAGATCGTCGGCGCTACCGCCTCGCCCGTCCGCCCCATCGCGATCGCCTAGCGACTGCCCTCGACCCAGAACCCAGGGAGTCCCGAATGAAGGCCGCCTATCTCGAATCAGCCCTCCAGGTCCACACCCGCGACGTCCCGCGGCCCGAGCCCGACCCCGGCGAAGTCCTCATCCGCGTCCGCTCGGTTGGCGTTTGCGCCTCAGACGTCCACTACTACGAACACGGCCGCATCGGCCGCTACGTTGTGCGCGAGCCGCTCATCCTCGGCCACGAGCCTGCAGGTGAAGTCGTGGCGCTCGGATCTGGCGTCGATTCCCTCGCTGAAGGGGACCGCGTATCCATTGAGCCCGGTGTGCCCTGCCGCGCCTGTGTGCGCTGTCGGACCGGTCACTACAACCTCTGCGATGAGGTGGTCTTCATGGCCACGCCGCCTGTCCACGGCGCATTCGTCGAATACGTCGCCCACCCCGCCGACTTTGCCTACCGCATCCCGGACCATGTCACCTACGACGAGGCCGCCCTCATTGAGCCGCTCTCCGTCGGCCTCTTCGCCGTCCGCCGCGGAGGCGCCCGCCTTGGCGATCGTGCAGCCATCCTGGGTGCCGGTCCAATCGGCCTCATGACCTTCTTGGCCCTCCAGAGCCAGGGCATTCACGACGTCACCCTCGTCGACGTCGAGCCATTCCGTCTCCAGAAGGCCCTAGTCCTGGGCGCCGCCGATGCCATCGATGCCCGCACCGAGGACATTGGCCGGACCCGTTCCAGCGAATTCGATCTGGTCTTCGAGACCGCCGGCAATTCCACCACCCTCACCCAGACCACCCGCATCACCCGCCGCGGCGGCCGGGTCGTGCTGGTGGGTATGACGGACGCCGACTTGACTCCCATCGACACCAACGAACTGGTGGACAAGGCGCTCGACGTTGCCGGCGTCTTCCGCTACGCCAACACCTGGCCCGTCGCCGTCGACCTGCTCTCGAGTGGCGCGGTCGACATCAAGCCGCTCATCACCGCGCACTACCCGCTGGAAGGCGCCGGCCAAGCCCTTGAGAGCGCCCGCACCAGCAAGGACGCCAATATCAAGGTCATGGTCACGCCCTAGCGTTGTTGCCGATTCCGCCGATTCGGTACTACCGTGACCCCGCCGGCGAGCTGTGACTCAGAATTCCGACTATGCCCCGCGCCGAAGGCTCAACCACGTTCGCGTCCGGTGATCCCGCACCGGACTTCGATGTTCCAGTCGCGGGAAGGGATACACGCGCCACCTTGAGGGATTACGCCGGCGGGTGGCTGTGCCTCGTTTTCCTGCGACATACCTGGTGACTGAGTTGCCAGGGTTTCCTGGCGCGGCTCGAGGTCGAGCTGGACGAGTGGACAAGAAGAGGCGCCTCCCTCGCGTGCATATTTCCGCAAAACCTCGATGCCGTGTCCGCGTTCGCCAGGCGCGAGGAAATCCCGTTCCCCGTACTGGCCGACCCCGACCGGCAAATGACCCGCGATTATGGCGTGTACGTGCGGATTAACTTCGAATCGTGGAACACGGCGCGGCCATCACTGATCCTCATCGATCCGACGGGATTGGTGCGCAAACTCTGGGTTGGGAGTCACCAACTCGACTGGCCGGTGACCTCGGACTTCTGGGGGGTGATCGACGGTCACAATGGAAGCTCTGGGTAACGACTGACAGGAGCAAGGCACGTACACTTGAGCGGTGACGCCCGGAATGACTGAGCGTTGCACGCAGCGGAAGGGTGGACCGCTCGCACAGGAGGGCCACCATGACCGCAGGCGAGACCGGTGCCGATCCGACAACTGAAATTGCAAGGCTCGGCCGTCGCATGAGCCGCCTTGAAGGCGCTTACGAACACTTGGCCACCAAGGCTGATCTCAAGGACCTCGAGTTGCGTCTCACCCTGCGCATGCTCAGCATCGTCGGTGTCGCCACCGGCCTCATCGTCGCCGTCGTCCGTCTCTGGTCCTAGGCGGCCACCACCCTAGTCGACGACTGCTCGCAGCAACTCGGCCAAGTGCACCGGCCGACCCGCTCCAGCTACTGCCGGCCCCTCCTTCAGGTGCATCAGGCACCCAGGGTTATCTGCGCACACGAGTTCCGCGCCCGTTTCGGCAAACGCCTGCAGCTTGCGGGCGCGCATGCGCTGGGCGACTTCCGGGTGATCGAATGAGAATGAGCCGCCGAATCCGCAGCACTCGCCTGAAGGCGGGGCTTCCGCGACCGTGTAGCCGGCGTCGGTCAGCAAGTCGCGGGTTTCGGGACCCAGCCCCATGCCGTGTTTCGACTGACAGGCGTCGTGAACGGTCACAACGCCGCTGGCCCGGCCGAGCATCTCGTCGGGAAGTCCTCGCTCGGCCACGTAGCTCGTGAAGTCCCTCACCTTGGCGGCCGCCGCGCGGACACGCTCGGCCCAGTCCGAATCGTCGTCCGTCAGCCGTGCGTAGTCGTGCAGCATGGCCCCGGCGCAGCTGGTTGAGGTGCTGACTACGGCGTCCACCTCGAGCAGCTCGATGGCTTCCACGGTCTGCCGCATCATCCGCGTTGCCTGGTCCTTGTACCCCGCGTTGATGGCCGGCAGCCCGCAGCACGAGGCGAATTGCACCGGTTCCACAGCTACGCCCAGCGCCTCCAGCACCGCCACGGCAGCCTCGCCGGTATCCGGCGACAGCCAGTCGGTCAGACAGCCTGGAAAGTAGGCCACCCGCGTGGTTGCCTTGCGGTTGGGTGTCGTCACAGCGTCAATGCGATCCCGGAACGGCCGTCCCTGTACGCGCGGCAGCGGCCGCTTCTTCAGCGGCGAGCCGGGCAGTCGCTGACCCAGCGCTTGCAGCCACGGGGCCTTCGAGGCCAGCCGCGCTCCGCGCTCCAGCAACCGTTCATCCGCAAGCGCGCCCAGGGCTCGTTTCTTCATGGCGTTGCTGGAATGCCCCTCGGAAACCGCCTGTTCCCGTACATCCAGGATCAGGTCAGGAATCGGAATCCCCGCCGGGCACACGCTGGCGCATGCGCCGCAGCCCGCGCAGAGCGACTGCGGCTCGGCGATGTGCTCCAGGCCGTGGTGATAGGGCGTCACCAGCAGCCCGATTGGGCCCGTGTAGATGTGTCCCATCGCGTGGCCGCCGACCTGCTGGTAGACCGGGCATACGTTCGAACAGGCCCCGCAGCGCACGCACTGCAAGGCTGAGCGCATCCGCGGGTTGGTGCGAATGGCCTCGCGCCCGTTGTCGAGCAGGATGATGTGTACGTGGCGCGGCCCGTGAACCCCCATCGATAGCGACAGCTCGATGTCCGCGCTCCGGCTCGGACCCGAAATGAAGGAGACGTAGGTCGAGATCGGCTGGCCGGTCGCGCTGCGCGGCAGGCTTTCCAGCATTGTCGTGGCGTCGGCCAGTGAGGGCACCAGCTTGTCGATGCCGGCGATCACGATGTGCACCGGCGGCAGGGCGCTGGCCAGGCGCGCGTTGCCCTCGTTGCTCACCAGCATCACGGTGCCGGTCGCGGCCACCAGCGCGTTTGCGCCCGTGATTCCGGCGCCGGCGTTGATGAAGCGGCTGCGCAGGTGGCGGGCCGCCGCGCCGACCAGTACGTCGGGGTCCGGCGGCAGGTCTTCCCCGGTTGCCTTGCTGATCAGTTCGGCCGCGCGCTCGCGCGTGATGTGCAGGGCGGGCGCGATGATGTGCGAGGGACGCTCCCCGGCAACCTGCACCAGGAACTCGCCGAGGTCGGTCTCCACGACCTCGATGCCGTCGTCCTCCAGGGCCGCGTTGAGCTGAATCTCCTCGGTGGCCATCGACTTGCTCTTGACGACCATCTGGACCTCGTGGTCATGCAGCACCTGGAGCGCCGTGGCAACCGCGCCGGCGGCATCCGTGGGTCCGTGGACCACGGTCCCAACCGCCTCCGCCGCCGCCGTGAACTCCTCAACCAACTCCGGCATTCGCTCCAGCGCCGCTTGGCGGCGGCCGCCCAGGTCGGCCTGGCTGCCCTGGAAGTCGCGGGTGCGGAAGGCCGCGTCGCGGCGCTCGCTGAGCTGCGGCAGCGAGCGGCCCAGCGCCACCGGCAGCGAGTCAGACTCCAGCGCTTCGCGTAGCCGCTCCTTGAACGGCGGAATCGCGTGCCCGGCGGCTCCTGGCGCCATCACCGCCTCACGGCTTGCGGGAACGCACGCAATCGCACGTGCCTTACCAGGGCATGCGGTGATAGTCGGTCAGGTGCACCTCCTGGCCGGTAATGCTGGAAGTTTCGGCGGCCTGCAGGATCTCGATGATATGGCGGCCGTAGTGACTGCTGGTCTGTGGACGCATCCCCATGGCGATCGATTTCGCGAAGTGCCGGTACTGCTCGCAGAACCCGTGCTTGCCGTCGTGCTCCACGTCGCGCCACTCGTTGTTCTTGCCGACCCGCACCGAGCCGCGGATGGTGTACTGGATCTCGCCCAGTGCGCAGTGCGCCTCGATTCCGTCCTTCGCGCAGCCGTTGGCGCTGCCCACCACCACAAGCAGGCCAGGGATTCCGTTGGCGTACTGCACGAACGCGGTCGTCACGTCGTCCGCCCCCTGGTAGTGCATGGAGGTGCTCTGTTTGGCCTTCATCGTCACGGCCTTCGCGCCGATGCAGTGCGTCAGCCAGTCCGCCGCATGCACGCCGTTCTCCATCCACATGCCGCCGCCCATCCAGCGGGTGCGGTACTGGTAGCGGCGCCCGGCGTAGCCCAAGTTCTTGTTGAAGCGTGAGAGCGCCGTAACCACCGGGCCGAGCTGGTTGCTGTCCAGAATCTCCCGCGCCTTGCGCATCGCCGGGTGGAACCGACCGGTCAGCCCAATCTGCAGGATCTTCCCCGACGCCTGCTCGGCCTCGATCATGCGGTCGCATTCCTCCAGGGTGTTGGCCATCGGCTTTTCGACCAGGACGTGACGGCCGGCGTTGAGGGCGTCGATGGTCAGGTCGGCGTGGAGGTGGTGGCCCAGGATGATGGCCACGGCGTCCACGTTGGGGTCTTCCAGCAGCTTGTGGTGG
>JAJEGF010000089.1 GCA_022820025.1 Chloroflexota bacterium | reverse complement strand
GCTTCCGCGCGCGATTCTCCGGCGGCAGGAAGCCGAAGCCGCCGCACAGGCAGGGGAGGCGTCGTAATGGCCAAAGTCAAAGCGGCGGTGATCGGGCTCGGACGCATCGCCAGCACCATCGACGAAGAACTCGGCGACTTTGACGGCGTCGAGTTTCCCTACGGCCACATCCCCTGCTACATGTCCATGCCCGAGGTCGACGTCGTCGGTATGTCCGACACCTGGGTTGAACAGCGCGAAGCCGCCGGCGCCAAGTGGGGTTTCGACGCCCTCTACGCCGACTATCGCCAGATGTTGGAGGAGACCCGCCCCGACATTGTCAGCGTCTGCACCTCCGCCAAGCCGCGCGCCGACATCCTGCTGGAGATCGCCAACGGCGATTACGGCGTTCGTGCGATCTGGGCGGAGAAGCCCATCACGCTCTCGCTGGCGGAAGCCGATGCCGTCGTTGACGCCTGCAAGCGCGCCAACATTGCGCTCGGGATCAACTGCACCCGCCGCTGGCGCGACGACTACGTGCAAGTCAAGGCCCTGCTCGACGAAGGTGTCATCGGCGACGTCGTATCCGTGGATTCACGGTCCAGGTGCGGCCTCTCGCACAACGGCAGCCACCTGATTACCACGCTCACCATGTACGTCCCCGAGCGCGCCGTCTCGGTCGTCGGCGAGGCTGAACTCGACGAAGCCAATCCCGACAACGACTTTCCCGGCGTCGGTCTCATCAGGTTCCCCGGCAACGTGCGCGGCTACGTGCGCGCCTACGACAACGGGCCCAACGAAAGCTCCCACGACATCGTGGGCACGGACGGCATGATTCGCATCATCAACGACGCCCGCAGCATCCAGATCTGGACCTCGCACCCGGCCCTGGACGGCCACCAGCAGCTTCGAGAGCGTGGCACCTTCGTCCGCCGCCACTTCCCGCCGCCCGTCCGCCGCCACAGCGGCGGCGTGAACGCCGTTCGCGACCTGATTCACTGCAGTGAGTCGGGTGACGATCCGCGCTGCAGTGGCGAGGACGCGCGCGAGGCCCTGGAAATCGCCATCGCCATCCGCGAGTCCGAGCGAACCGGCAACCAGCCCGTCGACTTGCCGTTGGCCGACCGAAGCCTGCGGATCATCTCCGGCGAGGTCGTCCGCAGCGAGCTCCCGCGCGCCATCCTGCGTCAACGCGAGGAGGCCGGTCTGGCCTAGGCGCTGCCCAGTCCCTGCACGTACGCCGCCGCCGACTCGCCCAGCCGGTCCAGCGCGTACCCGCCCTCCAGCACGTGCAGCCGCGGCATTCCCAGGCTGGCAATCCGCTCGGCCACCCGCCCAAAGTCCTCGCTGTACAGCCCCAAAACGGCAATCGGGTCCTCGCGGTGCGTATCGAACCCCAATGACACCACCAGCGTCTGCGGATCAAACGCCGCAATCGTCTCGCAGCCCAGGTCCAGCACATCCACGTAGTCGTCGATCTGCATGTGCGGCGGCAGCGGCAGATTCAGGTTGAACCCCTCGCCCGCGCCTTGCCCCTGCTCGTTCGCATGCCCGGAGAACCCCGGATACGCAAACCGCGGATCCGCGTGCAGCGACACGTACAGGATGTCGTCCCGCGTATACGTCAGGTGCTGCGACCCGTTCCCGTGGTGATAATCCACGTCCAGGATCGCCACCCGCCCGTCGCCGCTCAGTAGATTCGCCGCCACCACCGCGTTGTTGAAATAGCAGAACCCGCCCATCCGGTCGTGCTCCGCGTGATGCCCCGGCGGACGGCACAGCGCAAATGCGTCCGTGGCGCCGCTTCGCACCAGGTCCGCCCCCGTGAGCGCCACGTCCACCGCTTCGCGAGCCGCTCCATACGTCGCCCGCATCAGCGGCGCGTCCTGCCCAAACGAGTAAAACGCCGCCCGCTCCGCCGGATCCGAACGCTCCAGCACCCCCGGATCCATCGACATCCCGGCCGCCGTCACGCTCGCCTCGGGATCCAGCTCAGAGCACGTATCCCGGATGAACTCCCGGTACTTCGGCTCGTGCACCGCGTCCAGCAGCCCGTCGTCATGGGCCGTCGGCGCCACCGGCCGCACCAGCCCCGCCGCCTCCAGCGCCTGCCGAATCAGCCCCGGGCGCGCCGGTGTCTCCGGATGGTCATACACCTGCCCATCCACCGTCTGCAACATCGGCGCATGCCCCAGGTGCCCATCCGACCAAACCAACGGAACAGCCACCGGCGCACTTTCGGACGGCCCTTTGAGTCCGGCGATTCTCCCACGCACAGCTTGGTCGCGGCTGGCGGCCCCGGCGCTGTGCAGCCTGGAACCGTCCGGCGGACCCGCATCGTCCTAATCCGTCCAGGTTTGCGGCGGCCCGACCACCCACGACCTGCGACTCTCGGTGCTCTCACTGTCCAGGTAGCCCGATTTGTTACGTTGATTCGCGACGACTCTCGGGCATGGCAGCTGTGACGGTCCCGCCCCTCTTTTTCGTCTCGCGATTCCCCTCCATACGACCCGTTCTCGTTGCTCTGCTGCTCGTGCTCGCGGCCTACGCCGTTGCCGGCCCATCGTCCGCCGCCGCGGCCGATTCGGGCTTCGGCTCCGCTGAGGTCACCGCCGCTCACTTCTTCGAACCCCTCGAACACAACATCGTCGACGTCGCCGGCGCCTTCGCCGACGGCACGCCCTTCACCGCCATCTTCCTCGACAACCTCACCCGCACTGGCGGCATCGAACGCTGGGGCTACCCCACCTCCGCCGTGTTCGAGGAATCGCCCGGCACCCTCACCCAGTACTACCAGCGCGGCGTCGTCGACTGGCAGCCGCCCCCCGGCGGCGGTGCGCACAGCTTCCAGCGCCGCCTCGCCTGGGACTACCTGGGCGGCGGGCTCGGTGGCTCCACCGACCTGGGCGTCGAACTCCACCTCACCAACCCCAACCCTGGAGAAAAGATTGGCCCCTGGGGGCACAAGGTCTCGAACACCTCGGTGGAGGGCGTCCCGATCGGCTTCGCCGGCTTCTTCCACCGCCTCGGCGGGGTCGCCTCCTTCGGCTTCCCCAAGACCGACGCTCGCCGGGACGACCATCCCCAGGCCGAATTGCACACGCCCGGCCGCCCGGTCGATGGCCGCATCCGCCAGTACTTCCAATCGGCCGTCCTCGAATACCACCCCGAGTCCCCTGGATCCCCGGTGAAGCTCAGTCTCTTGGGCGACACCCTGCGCGACCACCGCTACCCCCGCCGCGCCTGGCAGCAATACCTCGCCTTTGGCCCGGAAGCGCCGCTGGCCGTCGGTGATCACCTTGAACTCCGCTCGGCCCGGCGCGGACCGGCAGGCGCGACCGCGGAAGAACTCGCGCAGTTCCTGGAGCTGTCCCTGCTCCGCGTGCAGACCGACCGTGCATGTGGCTCAGGCTTCTTTGTGAGGGAGGACGGTTACGCCGTCACCACCTGGAACCTCGTCAACGACGCCACGACGATCTGGGTCGAGAGTCCACGCGGCTATTCGCTGCCAGCCCACCTAGTAGCAGGTGACCAAAAGGCCGACATTGCGCTATTGAAGGTTTCGGGCGACGACCACATCCCCGTTTCCTGGGAAGATTCCGGGAATCTCGCTGAAGGCGACCAGCTCCTCGCTGTTGGCTATGACGCCCGCCTCGTGGAAACCGGGCGTGGCGTCGAGTGCCAGTCGGTACCGACCGCGACACCAGTCTCGGTGCTGGACCTGGAGATTCCGCTGTTGCCGGTTGTGTTTCCGGCGATCAGCGCCGGTCGTAGCGGAGGCCCGGTCGCGCTCGCGACTGGGCGCGTCGTCGGCATGACGGCAACCGGGTATCCGCATGTCGTCAATCCAGACACATTTGCGCCGTCCTCAAGAATTCAATCCTTGATTTCGTCTTGGATTGCGAACGTCGATCGTGGGCAATCGTCGACAATTCCGCTCCGGCCGGAGTTTGATCGAACCGTCCTGTTTGAAAGTGCTAACGAAGCATGTTCTTCGACGAGTAGACCAATACAGTACTCCGCGAGCAGGATAGAAGTCTCAACGAACGCCAGCCTGAATTCAGGCAGTTCCTCCTTTTATATTGAAATCGCACGCATTGCGTTTCGCGACTTCGACGACGGATTGGTCCCCGATGAATTTACGATCACCCTCGGCTCCGTGGGACTCTCGTCCGGGTCGACTGGATTGAAAGTGGTTCGCCGTATGATGGACGACTATACGGTGCTGCGAAGAGAGTCTCACGCCGATGTCGTGAGTGGACAGCCCTTCCATGTGAGGTTCAACTATAACGCCGGGGCACTCGCGCTGTACATCAATGGCAATGCTGTCTTATTGGACGACGGGATTCCGTACGGGGAGTATGTGACCTTGACTCTGAGCTGCTTTGGTTCAGGTGACAGAGTTACATTTTCTGACCTGAGCGTCATTGGCACGCGCGTAACAACCAGAGAGCTCGAGAGAGAGAGACGTAACGCTACAGGGTGACGCCCAGGTCCACGTTCACCGTCGCAAGTAAATCCTAAGTTATCTCTAATGGCTCCCGACAAACGCCCACGTCGTCGCCGCTGACGTCGCAGGCACTCTTGCAAGCAGAAGTATCGATACGCCGCTGAATCGAGAAGCCATGCAGGGTCAGCTTCCCATCGTCTGACCCATCGGCCTGATCACTGGTGAACCCCTGCCAGACGCCGGGGGCCCGCAAGTTTCCCGCGAGCCCCCGAGTCCGCCCCTGGTATTTCGACGGCTGCTACGCCATGAACGCCTTCAGATGCCCCGCCATGTTCGGCCGCCGCAGCTTCCGCAGCGCCATTGACTCGATCTGGCGAATGCGCTCCCGCGTGCGGCCAAACTGCTGACCGATCTCCTCCAGCGTCAGCGGCGTCCCGGTGCCCAGGCCGTAGCGTAGCCGCAGCACCTCTTGCTCGCGCGGTTCCAGTTGATCCATCGCTTCCGCCAGGTGCTCAGTCAGCATCCGGTCGGCAATCTCCTCCAGCGGCTCCTCGGCGTCCTCATCGGGAACCAGGTCGCCCACCGAGGTCATGCCCTCCTCGCCAACTGGCGCGTCCAGCGAGACCGGCGCCCGCGAGATCCGGTTCAGCGCCGCCATCTGCTCCTCGCTGAACCCCAACTCGTCGGCAATCTCCCGATCCGTTGGCTCGCGCCCCAGCGTCAGTTGCAGGTCGCGCCGCACCCGCGAGGCCTTCGCCAACCGGTCGTGCGTATGCACCGGCAGCCGGATCGTCCGGCACTGCTCCGCGATCGCCCGCGTGATCGATTGCCGGATCCACCAGGTCGCGTACGTGCTGAACTTGTAGCCGCGCCGCCAGTCGAACTTCTCCACCGCCCGCATCAGCCCGCTGTTGCCCTCCTGGATCAGGTCCAGCAGCGGCACGTCGTGGCCCGTGTACTTTTTCGCAACGCTCACCACCAGCCGCAGATTCGCCGAAGTCATCTGCTGACGCGCCTGCTCGTCCCCGCGCTCGATCGCCTTCGCCAGCCGCACCTCGTCCTGCGCCGTCAGCAGCGGAATCCGTCCAATCTCGTTCAGGTACCGCCGCACCGGATCGCCCGCCGCCTCGCCGCCTGTCGACGCCTGCGCCGTCGTCCGCTTCGACGGTCCGTTGCGCACGGCCGGTCGCTCCTCGTCCAGTTCCTCAACCCACACCACGTCACCCAGCATCAACTCGTCGGCAATCCCCGCGCCCGCGCTCAACCGCGCCGTTGATGCCGTCGCCTGAACCGTGTCCGCTGCCATCTCGGTAGTCATCGCCCGCTGGCCCTTTCACGTCCTTCGCTGGATCCTCCCGCCGCCGACCCCGTTGTCCTTGGCGGGTTTCCCGCGGGTCCCCCCGCCGGATGACTCAGTAAACCGCCTCTCACAACGCTCGTTCCGTAACGGAAGTGACGCAACCAGCCCCAAAACCCCCTTTTCTCATCCAACTCTCATCTCCCACGCCGGTATCGCTCCCCCCGTTCGTGGTGAGCCGGCCCGTAGTCCCCGGAGGGCCGCGTCGAACCACACCCTCCCCCGCTCCGTTCGACGTCCCTCTTTCTCCCTCTCCCCGTGGGAGAGGGTCGGGGTGAGGGTCTTCCGGTCGACCAACAAGCCCCTACCTGCTTGCCGGTGAGTCCGTCCAGCTAGCTGCCCTCGCGTCCTTCGCCTTCCCCCTCAGCAAGAGTGGCTCTGCCACCTTCCCGTGCTAACGTCCCCCTCGCCTCCACCAATCCCCTCGCCATGCCCACCCAACGCCAGCGCATCCCCGCCCACCACGTCATCTACGCCTTCGACCCCACCACGCCCCCCATCGCCCACGTTGACCCGCCCGCCCACCTCACCGTCGAAGCCCGCGACGCCTACGACCGCGGCTGCAACGACCTCGACATCAACGCCTACCTCGCCCGGCGCGTCCCCGGCCGCATGAACCCCGCCACCGGCCCCATCGCCATTTGCGGCGCCCAACCCGGCGACACCCTCCACGTCCACATCCAGGCCGTGCGTTTAGGCCCCCGCGGCTACGTCGCCACCACCCCCGGCACCGGTCTTCTTGGCGACAACCCCGTACCCCCCTCCATCCAACCCTTCGATGTCCAGGACCAGACCGTCACCGTCGCCGGCGTGCCGTTACCCGTCCGCCCCATGGTTGGAACCCTCGGCGTCGCCCCGGCCTCAGGCGCTATCGAAGCCCTCAGCCTCGGCATCCACGGCGGCAACCTCGACTTCAACGACATCACCGCTGGAACCACCGTACATCTGCCCGTTTGGGCGCCCGACGCCCTCTTCGCCATTGGAGACGTCCACGCCACCATGGGCGACGGCGAAGCCCACTCCGGCGTCAACATCGACGCCGAAATCGACCTCCACCTCTCCCTCACCCCCGCCCAACATCTCGACTGGCCCTGGTTCGAAACCTCCACCCACGTCATGACCGTCGGCGTCCACGACGACCTCACCCAGGCCCTGCGCATCGCCCAGCGCGCCATGGAAACCCGCCTCATCGACCAGCTCGACATCTCGCCCCAAACCGCCCGCGCCCTCGCCGGCGCCGCCATGGACCTCCGTCTCGGCCAGGCCGGCGGCTACGGCGTCCCCGTCAGCGCCTACGCCACCTTCCCCAAATCAGCCCTGCCCGCGTAACCTCCCATGGACACGCCCAACGACGACGAAACCACCGTGACCGACCGGCCACCAGCCGACGACACTTCCAACGCTGAGGACACCGCTCTGGCCAACGCCATCACCCAGGGCCTCGCCACCGACCCCGCCACCAAGCGACAAGCCCTCGAAGCTCTGCACGCCCCCAACTCCTGAGTCCTCGAGCTAGCGGGGCTCACACCCGCCGTTTCCCGCTAGTCACCGCAGCACACACCCCACTACCATTCCCCTCGACAAGTCCACCATCTTTCCCCTCTCCCCGTGGGAGAGGGTTAGGGTGAGGGTCTTCCGACCGCCGACCGGCCCCTATTCCCAAACCCACGGGAAAAAGCCAAGCCACGAACCACCTGCGCACGAGTGGCTTGCGACTTGGAGCTCCCCATGCACACCAACCAGGCCAAGGCCAAAATGGCTCGCGGCGAACCCGCCATCGGCATCAGCTGCGGCCTCGCCTCCCCCGTCTCCACCGAAATCTGCGCCCGCCTCGGCTACGACTGGGTCATGCTCGAACAGCAACACTGGGTCTGGGACTGGTCCCTCTTCCAGCACGGCCTTATCTCCATCGTCGCCGGCGGCTCCGTGCCGTTCGCCCGCGTCTCCCGCAACAACGTCACCGAAATCGGCCAGGCCCTCGATGCCGGCATGCTCGGTATCGTCGTCCCCATGGTCCACACCGCTGAAGACGCCCGCCGCGCCGGCGAAGCCGTCCGCTACCCGCCCCGCGGCGTGCGTTCGCTTGGCGCCACCCACGCCCAGCGCTACGGCCCTGATTACATGGACTGGGCTGACGACCAGATCCTCATGATGGTCCAGATCGAATCCGCCCAGGCCGTCGCCAACTGCGAAGCCATCCTCGCCGAACCCACCGTCGATGGCTGCTGGATCGGCCCCGCCGACATGGGCCGCTCCATGCAGCTCGAACCCGACGTCGCCGGCACCGATGCCGAAGCCGCCTACGCCAAAGTCGTCCAGGCTGCGAAGGACACCGGCAAATTCGCCGGCATGTCCTGCGGCGATGGCGAAGAAGCCGCCCAGCGCATCCGCCAGGGCATGCTCTTCGTCAGTTGCGGCAACGACTCCAAGTGGATCCGCCGCCTCGGCGCCCAGGACCTGGCCACCGCCCGCGCCGCCCAACCCGCGGCCTTGTAGCAGCGTCCGCGCTGGTCGCCAGTCCGGGGCCGTCTCGGCCCTCGGCTGGTGCCGAATCACCCCTCGGGTTGCGCCCGCACCTTGCGGCGGCCACCATGCCTTCAAACCAGTCAGCGCCCCCCTCAGCCGACACGGAGAACCGAATGCGCATCGACCGTCTCGACATCTATCACGTCAGCATGCCCCTCATCTATCCCTGGCGCACCGCCTACGGCGAAGACCACGCCATCGACTCCGTCCTCGTCAAGGCCACCTCCGGCGACGTCACTGCTTGGTCCGAGGCCACCCCCTTCCGTGCCCCCCACTACGTCCCCGAATCCGCCGGCTCCGTCTACCACCTCGTCAGCGAAATCTTCGGCCCCCTCGTCGTCGGCCGCGAATTCGACACCGCCGCCGACCTCGACGCCCGCCTCGCCCCCTTCAAGGGCAACGGCTTCGCCAAGGCCGCCGTCGAACTCCTCTGGTGGACCCTCGAAACCAAGCGCACCGGCACCCCCCTCCACACCCTGATCGGCGGCTCCGACGCCGACGTCATCGCCGGCGCCGACTTCGGCATCCTCGACTCCTTCGACGACCTCCTCGCCGACATCCAGAAAGCCGTCGACGCCGGCTTTCCCCGCATCAAGCTCAAGGCCCGCCCCGGCTGGGATGTCGAAATGCTCCACGCCGTCCGCGGCTCATTCCCCGACGCCATCTTTCACATCGACTGCAACGCCGGCTACACCCTCGACGACCTCGACACCTTCAAAACCATCGACCAATTCCGCCTCGCCTTCATCGAACAGCCCCTGCAGTGGGACGACGTCATGGACCACGCCGAGCTCTCCCGCCACATCGAGACCCCCATCTGCCTGGACGAATCCGCCCGCGAACTCCGCATGATCCAGCAGGCCTTGGAGATCAACGCCTGCCAGTACGTCAACATCAAGCCCGGCCGTTCCGGCGGCTTCACCCGCTCCATCAAGATCCACGACATGTGCCGCGACGCTGGTGTGCCCGTCTGGATCGGCGGCATGCTTGAAAGCTCGGTGGGTGCCGCCCTCGCCATCGAACTCGCCACCCTCCCCAACTTCACCTACCCCGGCGACCTGTTTCCTTCATCCAAGTTCTACGTCCAGGACCTCGCCGCCCCCGCCCTCGAACTCACCGACAACCTCACCTTCACCCCCCTCACCCACCTCCCCGAACCCGTCCCCGAGCGGCTGGAAGCCATGACCATCAAGTCCACCACCCTCACCCAGGCCGACGCCCTCCCCGACCACAAATAAAACGCTAATCCGTTGTCACTCCGAGGTCCCATCTGTCATCCCGAGGTCCCCCGAGAGATCTCGCCTTCTCCTCAATCCGCCGCCTTAATCCCTTTCCTTGGGGAGAGGGTTGGGGTGAGGAGTCTTCCGGGCACCAAACCCCCGGTACGCAAAGGTCTCGCAAAGTGGGGCGGCTCTTGCTCCCTCTCCCCGTGGAGACCTTTGCAAAACGCCCCGCGCCCTCAATTGCTGGGCGGCTCTTTCTCCCTCTCCCCGTGGGAGTGGGTTGGGGTGAGGGTCCCCCGGGCAACCAAC
>JAJEGF010000067.1 GCA_022820025.1 Chloroflexota bacterium | reverse complement strand
TTCGGTGGCCGAGGACGCGGCCGTCGGCGCGGCCGTGGGCACGCTCACGGCCGCCGACCCGGAGGACGGCGCGGTCACGTACGCCCTCACCGCCGGCAACGACGCCGGCGCCTTCGCCCTCGACGCCGCCACCGGCGCGCTCACCGTGGCCGCCACCCTGGATTACGAGACCGCGGACGACTACACCCTGACCGTCACGGCCAGCGACGCCCAGGACCACACGGCGACCGCGGACATCGCGGTCACGGTGACGGACGTGGCCTATGCGCCGGTGTTCGCGGCGACGAGTTACGCCTGGTCCACGGCCGAGGACGCGGCGGTGGGGGCGGCGCTGGGCACGGTCGCAGCCACAGACCCCGAGGGCGGGGCCGTCAGCTACGCGCTTACGGCGGGCAACGACGCGGGCCACTTCGCGATCGACGCCGGCACGGGAGCACTGACCGTGGCCGCGGCGCTGGATTACGAGACCACCACCAGCTACGGCCTGACCGTGGAAGCCAAGACCGGCGGGGCCGCCACGGCCACGGTCCCGGTGACCGTGACGGTCACGAACGTCAACGAGGCGCCGGTCTTCGGGGCCACGAGCTATGCGTTCCGCGTGGCCGAGGACGCGGCGATCGGCGCCACGATCGGCACGGCGGCGGCCACCGATCCGGAAGGCGGCACCGTGGTGTACGACATCCGGGCCGGGAATGCGTCCCAGGCGTGGGCCGTCCATGCGCTGACGGGCGCCGTAGTGGTGGGGGCACGGCTGGACGCGGCCACGACGCCCAGCTACACGCTGACAATCCGCGCCAGCGTGCTGGAAGGCGGCCCGTCGGCCACGACGACGGTGACCATTACCGTCACCAGCGCGGGGTGAGGAAGGAGTGAGCGTAGAGGAGTGAGAGGTGAGAGGCGGAGGGGGAGGTTTGGAGCCGTTGGACTGGCTGAGTTGCCAGGGGTGGCTTGGGTGCGGTCGCGTTGAGCATGGTGCTGGGTCCCGGCCGGGGACGCCGGGATGGCGGGTTGAGGAAGGAGTGAGCTGAGAGAAGTGGGCGGTGAGTGAAGAAGGACGGGGAAGAGATGGATCGAGGGCGTAATCTGCTATGGAGAACGGGGTGGCCGGGGTGCGCTGAAGACGGGCGGGTCAGAGACGCCGCCCCTACGAAGAGGGGGCGGCGGTGAGGTGGTGGAGGGCGGTTTTGAGGATCGCCTAATCGCGGAGTGCCTGACGGACGCGGAACTTCAGGGCTTTCGAGCGAAGTTGCGGAAGTACGCGGAGGTCGTGCACCAGCGTCGAGGAGCCGCGTGCGGTCAGGCGAACAGACGGCGTTCGTCACCCAGGGAGGAAGCGATGCGAAAGTCGATTGGCGCGGCTGCGGCGGCGTTGGTGGTGGCCGGGACGGCCTTCATGGCGTGCGGAGGCGCGTCGGAATACGAGCCGGATTACGAGCAGATTCGGCAGCATGGGAATTCCCATGCCCTGATGAATTGCACTCAGACAGAGATTCTTCTGCGCGGTCGGCAGGGACTTGAGACGACCGGGGAAGACCGCAGGCAGATCGAGATAGAGTGCAGACGCAGGCTCGCGCGATAGACCGGTGAGCCGCGAGATCAACCGCGACTACGCACCCGTGGGGTTCGCGGCGCCCGCCGCCTCGGCTGCCGGCGGGGCGGCGGTGACGCCAGCGGGCTGAGGGCGGCGCGGGGCGGTCCTGCAGGCGGCGAGCGCGGGGGAAGGCGAGATCGCATTCGAGAGGCCCAGAGCAGGGTCTACGCAAGCTGAGGCGCACGACCGGAAGACGGGCGGGCCAGAGACGCCGCCCCCGTTCGACAAGCTCAGGGCAGGCTCTACGAAGAGGGAGCGGCGGTGAGGTGGTGGAGGGCGGTTTTGAGGGCGGTGCGGGGTGGGCGCCAGTGGGTGGGGAGTTGGTGGCGGAACCAGGTGCGTTGGCGGCGGGCGTATTGGCGGGTGCGGATGGTGGTGCGTTCGATGGCTTCCGACAAGGTGAGCCGGCCATCGAGGTGGGCGAGGGCTTCGGCGTAGCCGACGCCGGTCAGGGCGGGGAGGGTGCGGTCGTAGCCGTGGTCGCGGAGGCGGCGGGCTTCGTCGAGGAGGCCGTTTTTGAACATTTGCTCGGTGCGGTGGGCGATGTAATCGGCCAATGTCGCGGGTTCGACTTCGAGGCCGAGGACGTAGGCGGAGATTGGCATGTCGGCCCTGGGTTGGGTTTCCGACGAAGGCTGGCTGCGCTGGGATTCGGCGATTTCGAGGGCGCGGACGAGGCGGCGGGGGTTGTTGAGGTCGATGGCGGCGGCGCGGTCGGGGGCGAGGTCGCGCAGGCGGCGGATGAGGGGCTGGGGGCCGTGGGCTTCGAGTTCACGGGTGAGGCGACTACGCAGGTCGGGGTCGGGCGGGGTGGCTCCGAGGGGGGAGCCGGTGAGCAGGGCCTGGATGTAGAAGCCGGTACCGCCGACGAGGATTGGACGCGCTCTGCGCGATTCGATTTCGACGATCGCGGCGCGGGCCAGGTGGGCGAAGCGGTGGGCGCTGAAGGAATCGTCAGGGTCGATTATGTCAACCAGATGGTGAGGGACTCGATTCTGTTCGGCGCGTGTTGGTTTGGCGGTGCCGATGTCGAGGCCACGGTAGACCTGGCGAGAGTCGGCGGAGATGACTTCGATTGGCAGGTGCTCGGCCAGTTCCAGGGCCAGGGCGGTCTTGCCGGCGGCGGTGGGTCCGGCGATGACGAGGAGCGGGCGTTCAGCCATTGGCGTCAGCGCCTCGCGATACCATGGGCGGCGTTCCCGCGTTCACGCAGGTCCCTTTATTCGCATGACTTCGGCCGAGCCCGGCGATACGACCGTCGCGGCTTCCGCACCATACAGCCACCTGCAGGCGGTGTTGTCGGCGGGGGAGTTTGCGGTGACGTGTGAGCTGGGGCCGCCGCGGGCGCCGGATGCCTCGGACGTGCGGAAGAAGGTGGGGATTATCCGGGGGTTCGTGGACGCGGCCAGCTGCACGGATAACCAGGGCGCGGCGCTGAAGATGGCGAACTGGGGGGCGGCGCTGCTGTGCGCGCAGGGCGGGGTGGAGCCGATCATGCAGCTTTCATGCCGCGACCGGAACCGGCTGGCGATCCAGTCGGACGTGATCGCGGCGCAGGCGTTCGGCGTGCGTAACTTTATGTCAATTAGCGGGGACTCCCTGGTGCTTGGGGATCATCCGATGGCGAAGCCGGTATTCGACCTGCAAGGGGTGCAGCTGGTGCGGCTGCTGCGGCGGCTCCGGGACGAGGGGCGAACGGCGGCCGGGGATCCGATCAAGGGTGATTTCGGCTACTTCATCGGGGGGGCGGCCAATCCGTTCGCGCCGCCGTATGGGTGGCGTCCGCTGCGGCTGCTTAAGAAGGCGGAGGCGGGGCAGGAGTTTGCGCTGACGCAGATGATCTTCAACGTGGATCGGTTTGCGGACTGGATGTCGTACGTGCGCGACGAGGGGCTGGACGAGCGCGTGCATATTTTTGCGGGGGTGGGTCCGTTGAAGTCGGCACGGATGGCGGAGTTCATGAAGTTCAAGATTGCCGGCATGGAGGTGCCCGACGAGGTGGTGGAGCGCATGCGGGCGGCGAAGAAGCCGCGGACGGAGGGCGTGAAGATCTGCCTGGAGATCATCGAGCAGGTGCGGGAGATTCCGGGCGTGCACGGCGTTCACATCATGGCGATCGATTGGGAGCGAGCGGTGCCGCGGATCGTGAAGGCGGCGGGGCTGAAGTTGCCGCGACCGGTGCCCGAGCCATCGCTGGCGCCCAGCACTCCCGAAGCCGCCGTTGCCGCCTGACGTGACGGACTCTTCGGGCGGTTCGCTGGCGGAGTTTCTGGATGCGCTGGGGTCGTCGGCGCCGACGCCGGGTGGCGGCGCGGGAGCAGCCGTATCGCTGGGAATGGGCGCGGCGCTGGTGGCGATGACGGCGCGGCTGACGACGGGGCGTCGCAAGTTTCGGGCCGTGCAGGCGGACATGGAGCGGGTGATCGAGCGTTGCGATGCGATTCAAGCTTCGGCATTGGACCTGGCGGAGGAGGACGCGGAGGCGTATGGGGGCGTGATGGCGGCCTTTGGATTACCGCGCGGTTCGGCCGACGAGCGGTCGGCTCGGCGGGTGGCGATTGCGTGCGCTTCGGAGCAGGCCAGCCGGGTGCCCTTGCGGGTGGCTGCGGCCGCGGCGGAGATTATCGAGCTGGCCGCGGAGACCGCGGCCAAGGGCAATCCGAACGTGATCAGCGACGCGGGAGCGGGGGCGGCGTTGGCGCGGACGGCTATCCGGATATGCGAGATGAACGTGCAGGCGAACCTGGGGTCGATAGACCACTCCGTGGTTCGTGCTGAGTTGACGGCCGAACTGGCTATGGCCCTGGAGGCACGCGACGCGGCTGACGGCGTGGTGGATTCGGTGCTTGGGGAAAGCGCCGCATGAGTAAGGCCGAGGTCTGGTCGGGACGCGGGCCGGCGCGCGCGCTGCGGGCGGCGGTGAAGGAGCGCGTGGAGCGACTGAGCGCCGACGGTCCGTTGACGCTGCGGATGATCCGGGTCGGGGACGACCCGTCGGCACAGGGATACGCGCGGGCGGTGCAGCGCAGTTGCAAGCGCGCGGGTGTGCGGGCGGTGATGGACGAGTTGCCTGGCGACTCAACGACCGATGACGTGGTCGAACACGTGCAAGCGTTGAATGCCGAGGCGGGTGTGGACGGAGTCCTGCTGGGGTTTCCGCTGGCGGGGCAGGTGGACGATGCGGCGATCGTGGACGCCATCGATCCGGCTAAGGACGTGGACCGGCTGACGACGGCCGCTATCGGCGAGCTGTTTGCCGGGCATACGACGACGGGGCCGGCGACGGCGGCGGCGGTGATCGAGTTGCTGGACTACTACGAGGAGCCAATCGAGGGTCGCGGGGTGGTCGTGGTGGGTCGCAGCAACGTGGTGGGGAAGCCGTTGTGGGCGATGCTGCAAGCGAGGAATGCGACGACGACGGTGTGTCATTCGCGAACGGTCGATTTGCCGGCGGTGACGTCGAAGGCGGAGATCCTGGTGGTGGCCACGGGGAGTCCCGGGTTGATTGGGGCGGAGCACGTGGGCAGCGACGCCGTGGTGGTGGACGTGGGGACGACGTACCGCAACGGGACGGTGTTGGGTGACGTGGACTTCGATGCGGTGGTCGAGCGGGCCCGCGCGGTTACGCCGGTGCCGGGCGGGATTGGGCCGATTACAAACTACTGCCTGATGCGGAATCTCGTAGAACTCGTCGAACGGCGCAGTCACTAATCGGAGAAGTCATGAGTCCATCGCAGCCGCCGGATATTGAAATCGCGCAGAGCGCCGTCTTGAAGCCGATCGAAGAGGTGGCGGCGAGCCTTGATCTTGCGCCTGAGGAGATCGATCCGTATGGGCGAACCAAGGGCAAGGTCACGCGGGCGGCCATCGACGCGCGGCGGGACGCGACGGACGGGGACCTGGTCCTGGTGACGGCGATTACGCCGACGCCGGCGGGCGAGGGCAAGACGACGACGACGATCGGGTTGACGCAGGCGTTGCAGGGGCTGGGGCATCGGGCGATCAGCGCCACGCGGGAGCCTTCGTTGGGTCCGGTGTTCGGGGTGAAGGGCGGGGCGGCCGGCGGGGGCTACGCGCAGGTGCTGCCGATGGAGGACATCAACCTGCATTTCACCGGCGACTTCGCGGCGATCAGCGCGGCGCACAACCTGCTGGCGGCGATGCTGGACAACCACCTGCACCAGGGGAACGCGCTGGGGATCGACGCGCGGCGGGTGCTGTGGCGGCGGGTGATCGACATGAACGACCGGGCGCTGCACGGGATCGTGGCGGGCCTGGGCGGGCGGACGCGCGGGGTGCCGCGGGAGACGGGGTTCGACATTACGCCGGCTTCCGAGGTGATGGCGGTGTTGTGCCTGGCGCGGGACCTGGAAGACCTGAAGGCACGCTTTGCGCGGATCGCGGTGGCCGAGCGGAGGCCGGGCGATTACGTGACGGCGGCGGATCTGACGGCGCATCCGGCCATGGCAATCCTGATGCGGGAGGCGGTGCTGCCGAACCTGGTGCAGAACCTGGAAGGCGGTCCGGCGCTGATTCACGGCGGGCCGTTCGGGAACATCGCGCACGGGTGCAACTCGCTGGTGGCCACGCGGCTGGCGCTGAAGCTGGCGGACCTGGTGGTGACAGAGGCCGGGTTCGGGGCCGACCTGGGGGCGGAGAAGTTCTTCAACATCAAGTGCCCGGCGGGCGGACTACGGCCGCGGGTGGCGGTGCTGGTGGCGACGGTGCGGGCGCTGAAGCTGCACGGGGGGGCCAACAAGCGCGAGTTGGCGAGCGAAGACCTGGATGCGCTGCGGAAGGGCATGCCGAACCTGGAGGCGCATGCGGAGAACCTGCGGAAGTTCGGGGTGCCGGTGGTGATTGCCGTGAACAGGTTTCCGACCGATACGGATGCGGAAGTAGACGCGGTGATGGCGTCGGCCGAAGGGCTGGGAGCGCCGGCGGCGGTCTCGACGGTATTCAGCGACGGCGGGGCCGGGGGCGAGGACCTGGCACGGAAGGTGGTGGCGACGCTGGCGAAGGGCGAGGACGACTTCATGCCGTTGTACGAGCCGGAGGCGCCGCTGACGGAGAAGATCGAGACGGTGGCGCGGGAGATCTACGGGGCGGACGGCGTGGATTACGCGGCGGGCGTGGCGCGGCGACTGCGGAGGCTGGACCGCGGGGCGGCGCGCGGGTTCCCGGTGTGCATGGCGAAGACGCAGTACTCGCTGTCGGACAACCCGTCACTGCTGGGGCGACCGAGCGGCTTCCGAGTGACGGTGCGGGACGTGCGGTTGTCAGCGGGGGCGGGGTTCGTGGTTCCGCTGACGGGCGACATCCTGACCATGCCGGGGCTGCCCCGACGGCCGTTTGCCGAGGATATGGACATAACGGCCGACGGGAGGATCAGCGGGCTGGCTTAGTCCCTCTTAAGGGATCTTTGTAGAAACCGGGGTTGGTTGCGCGGAAGACCCTCGCCCGCGTGAGGCTAATCAAGAGGTTGGTTTGCCGAGTCTGGTTGCCGGACTTCGGCCTGGGTGGTGGGGGTAGCTGCCACCCTCACCCCAGCCCTCTCCCTCAAGGGAGAGGGAGAAAGAGTGGCCACACACTCGAGGTACCGGGGAGGTTCGCGAGGGTCTCTCGGGGGCAGAGTCCTTCCGCTTCAGCTAGGGCGGATCCCGTCAGTCGGTTTCGGCCGAAGCCGCTTCTGGACGGACCTCGTCGACGGCCCAGTAGAGGGCGGCGAGGATGATCAGGGGGTCGATGATCTGCCAGAGGGTTCCGTTTTGGAGGAAGGTGGCGTTGATCAGGTCGAGGATGCCGAAGGCGAGGGCCAGGACGGCGCCGACGCGGTAGGCGGTGCCGCCGCGTTCCCACAAGCTGAGCGCTCCGGCGACGGCGAATCCGACGACGAGGGCGTTGATGGATTCCCAGACGGCCTGGGTGTTTTCGCCGAAGGCCGAGGCGGAGAAGTCGTCGGAGTGGTCGCCGTAGTAGTTGACGAAGACGACGACGGCGAAGCCCACGAGGATGAGCGCCCAGGCGGACTTGACGTTGCGCGTGTTGCGCCAGACCCACCAGACGCCGGGCACGGCGATGAGCAGGGCGGCGAACTGCCAGATCTTCCAGCCCCAGCTATCGACGTTGATCCGGGTTTCGGAGACCACGGACCCGGCATCGATCCAGGCAAAGACCATGGCGGCCACGACGGCCGCGGCGGCAAGCGAGCCAGCGAATCCAAGATTGTGTCGTTCGAGCCAGCACCGCATGACGCTACCCTCCCATTTCCGAGTCAGGCCGAGCGCTCGGCTTCAGCGCCGCCACAGACCACAGCAAGAAAACCAGAGCCCGCAAGGGGTTGAGCGCTTCCCAGAGCGTGCCGTCGTTGACGAAGTAGGCGTTGATGAAGAGGACGACGCCCATAGCAGCGAGGAGCGCGGCGCCAAGACGATGCAGCAGGCCGCCATGCTTCCACAGGACCGTCACGGCGATGAGCGCGCAGCCCAGGAATACCGGATTGACCGTCTTCCAGATGTTGCCGAAGTTGCCTTCGAAGAAGCGGTCGCCGTAGGTGTTGAGCAAGACGGCCAGGGCAAGCACGCCCAGGACCAGGCCGCGCGTCCAGACCACGCGCCGGGTGCCGCGCCAGAGCCACCAGACGCCGGGAATGCCCATAAGCAAGGCGCCGACCTGCCAGAGACGCCAGGCCCAGTTGGAGGTGGAGGGCAAGCCCTCGCGCGCCAGCATGCCGGTGGAGTCGCCCCAGGCGAAGAGGGCGACGAAGAGGATGGCGGCGTAGAGGAGGGCTTCGGCGGCGCCGAGGTTGCGGGGACGGATTGGATTAGTCATGGCTCTGCTTTCTCATGTGGTTGGGATCAGTGTGTGATGCCGCCGTCGGCTCAAGTACGTCCCGTCGGGGGCGTCAGCGCAGTCTTTTCTCAGTCACCTCCCGCCGGCCCGCCGATCGTGGGGCTGAGCCCGGCAGTGGCCCAGATGAGGGTGAGCAACATCTGCAGTGGGTCAAGGGCGACCCAGAGGGTCTCGTTGTAGAGGAAGATGTAGTTGACGAACACGAGGGCGCCGATCACAACGGAGAGCGCGGCAGCGACGCGGCCGCTGGCGCAGCCGGAGCGCCAGAGTGAGAGGGCGATGACGACGGCCAGAGTGACCATGAGGCTGTCGACAACTTCCCAGACGCTTGCCACGTGCTCGCCGAAGATCTCATCGGTGTAGGTGTTGAGAAAGATGACGAGGGTGAGCAGAACCATTGCGAGCGCCCGAATCCGGGGGTGGCTTTGTCCGTTGGTCCAGAACCACGTGACGCCGACGGCAGCCATGACTATCGAACCGACCTGCCAGAGCTGGTAGCGCCAGTTCTCGACAAGCAGTTGATCGGGGTCGACGACGCTGGATTGCTGGTTCCAGCCAAAGAGGGCGACGACGATGAAGGCTGCGCCGAGCAGGAGTTCGATGGCGCTGAGGTTGCGACGTTGTGTCAGGACGTGCATGGGCGCGCCTCCGCGTCGAAGCTTTTGCACCCACGCCGCCCGCGTGGGCGAGCCGACCAAGCCGGGGAGAGTCTAGCCCGCGGGAGCTTGTTATGTCGCCTCGGGCAACGCCAGTTAATCGGTCAAGTGGACCCTTGAGTGTCCGGAAGCTACCTCAGTTTCGCCCCCGGGAGGCGGACTTAGAAGCTTGCTTGCCGAGTCTGGTTGCCGGACTCCAGCTTGGGTGGTCGGGGTGGCTGCCACCCTCACCCCAGCCCTCTCCCTCAAGGGCGAGGGAGGAAGAGGACG
>JAJEGF010000014.1 GCA_022820025.1 Chloroflexota bacterium | reverse complement strand
TGGTGCGAGTGGCCGTACCAGCAGGCCTCGGCGTTGGGGTTGAACACGGTCGTCTCCACCTCAGCCTCCCGGATGAGGTCGTTGACGGTGTAGGCGACGTCCTCCTGGACCTCCGCCCAGTAGTTGCGCCCGGCCATGTTTTCAGTGCTACGGTAGATCTTGGTGGGCAGCGTGAACTCGGCCGACCCGCCGGAGCCCACGTCCACGTGGCTATATGCCGTGAGCTGCACCTGCGTACCACCTCTGCGGGGTTGAAGGTAATAGTATTTGTACTGGACCTCGCGCAGAGTTTGTATTTCTACGACAACATCCTTATCCAGTGGATTTCCGTTGGCATCTATATCAACTTTGCCCGTGAGCTTATCTCGCTCAGTTTGATCAAATGGAGATCCGTCGGCATTTATCCGAACTCCGCCGACGATCAGCACCTTTGGGTCCGTCGGTTTGATGAAGACTTCCCACGTCTTGAGGTACACGCGCCGCGTCTCGCCCGTGCCCGGCGCGGGACTGACCGTGATCCGGTAACGCGCGTCGCTGCCGGACATGACCCTGCCGTTGTCCAGGGGAACGATGGTGGCGGTGGGCACGCCCGGCCAGGCGGACGGACAGGTTCCGCTGCCCACCGGCATGCAGGCCCATTCGGCGGCGGGATTCGCCTGGTAGCGATCGTTGCGGGCCTCCGCCACCCGCATGGCGACCCAGCCGTTGCCGACTTCGCCGCCGGCCTCGGCGCGGTTCTTGACGTGGACGCGAAGGCTGAAGCTTCGCTGGCCGCGCATGATGGAATTCTCCAGCCAGGGCCGCACGTAGGCGCCACTGCGGCCATTCCTATTGGTATAAGCGAACCGGTCCCATGTCGTCGGACGGTCCGAGCGCGGGCTGATCACGTCGCCGCCCCACACCAGCTGCGTCCGGATACCGTCCAGATCACTCTTCTCCCGCGCCTTGGGGAGCGAGAAGGTGAAGTCCACGTTGGCGCCGGTCCGCGCCGGGCCGCCCGTGCCGTTCCCCAGCGCGACGCTGGCGGAGAGCGTGGAGGGCTCGTCATCGTCGGTGACGACCGTCATGACCGTGTCGTAGGCGGCCACGGTCCGGTAGCCCGAACCGGCGCCAATGCTGACCGTCACCTCACCGTCAGCCTCGCCGAGTTGGTCGTTATGCGTGTTCACGATGAACGTGACAACGCCGGAGGTGGGGATCATCGGGACCCTGGGGCCGAGCTCGCCGGATTCGACGAATCTGGGCCCGCCGTCGGAGCTGTCGGCCACCTTCACGTTGACCGTCACGGGCGACGACGGGGCCGGGAACGCCCGCAGCGTGTAGCGAATGGCATCGCCCTCGTTGACACGGGTCCGCTGGGTTTCGATGGTGACCAGGGGATTGGCGGCGCTCACGTCCAGCGGCATGAAAATGCCCGACAGGCCGAGGTACACGTTGGTGTTGCTCGGCCCATGGTCGCCCTGGCTGATCGGGTTGCTGCCATTGCCGCGGCCCCAGCGCACCATGCTGCCGTGGCCCAGGTGGTGATTGTGCTTCACCCCCGCCGTGGCATGGGTCGTGCCCGTCTGGGTGCCGGTGTTCGGACCGCGTTGGTTGCTGGGGGCCACGCCGTTGGCGTTGCGCGCCGCGGTGTGGCTGTTGTTGTCCCAGGTGCCGTCCCAGAAGTCGTTGTAGTCGTCGGCGACCTTGGGACCGTTGAGCCAGTGGACGAGGTGCGAGAAGGGCGTGTGGCCGGGCCGGCCGTTGACCATGATGCCGGTGGCGGTGTGCCAGGCGGCGTCCACGGCGCCGGTGCTGCCCACCACCCGGAAGGTGTCCCGGTACTGCCGGATGTCCGCGTGGCCGGTGCTCGAACCGCCTATCCGGTTGCGGACGAAGGTGTCGTAGTCGCCGATGTCGCCGGATTGGGCGTTGCGCTCGTTGTCCGTCCGGAACAGCAGCCGGAACTGGCCGCCCGCGCTCACCCCGGCGGGCTTCAGCGCCCAGTTCTCCGGGACCAGGTTGACGTCGACGATCTGGACCACGGCGTACTGTCCCTGGTTCGTGGCGTCGCTCTGCGAGCCAATGGTGATCCCCCTCGGCACCGCGCCGAAGCCCATGACGAAGGTCTCGTAGTCTTCGATCTCGCCGTCCAGCGGCACGGGCAGGCTGAAGGTGTGGCTGGTCACGCCCGCCGGCACCCTCACCGAGTGCACGGCGGAGAGTGGATCTACTGACGCCCCGAATTGAGCGGTTGAGGCCTTATCCACGCTGATGTCATTGCGCAGGTCGGCGTCGCAAGTCTGGAAGGCAATCTCAAAGGTGCGCGCTCTCTTGGTGGGCGAGCTGAAGGTCAGCGTCGGCCGCAGCGGGTCGCCCTCCCGCGCGTTGTAGCTGTCGCGGCTGAACTTCACCGTGTTGTCTGAGGCAACCGGTCCGATGGGGCCGATTATCTGCGAGAACACGCGTTCAGTTCGCCCACTGCCGTCGTCGTGGAGGATCCGCGACCGGATGTAGTGGCCGACGTCCGCTTGCTGCAGGGTGTAGGACTGGGAATCCGATATGGGAGTCCAGCCGGTAAGGCTCGAGGTCGAAGATCGCTCCCACCTGTGCGCGGACGTGCCCTCGCCGTCGGGGTCGGCGCAGACCTTTTGTACCGTCAGGGTGCCGTTCACCTGGGGCTGGCCGCCGATCCGAAAGGCGGACCGGCCGGTTTCCTCGGAAATCGTCACCGTCATTGTGGATGAGGCGTTCACACCGTAGCCGGCGCTGGCGGTGAAGGCCAGAATGACGGTCTCGCCGTGGTCCGAGACCGCGTCCTCCAGGACCGTGATTGAAAGTGGCACAGAAGTAAAGCTCTGCGTCCCCGCCGGAATGGTTAACGTCCCGGTACGGGCCGCGTAGTCCGGGCTGCCGGTATGGATGGTGT
>JAJEGF010000058.1 GCA_022820025.1 Chloroflexota bacterium | reverse complement strand
GGGTGCGTAGTGTCAATCTCTTCAAGGGGGCGCCGTTCTTTACCCTCTCCTGGGGGAGAGGCAGATTCGGGCGTCTTCGGCCGAAATCGGTGAGGGGTCTTCCGGGCACCCAACCCCAGGTGATTCAAATGTCATTCCCCTGGGAGACCTCTGCAAAACGCCCCTCGCCCTCAGATGCAGGGCGGCTCTTTCCCCCTCTCCCCGTGGAGACCTTTGCGTAACCCGATGGACGGGTGTGCGATGTCAAACGCTTCGAGGAGTCGCCGTTCTTTCCCTCTCCAAGGGGAGAGGCAGATTCGGCCGTCCTCGGCCGAAATCGGTGAGGGGTCTTCCGGGCAACCAACCCTGGGTTACGCAAAAGCCTCCCCTGGGAGAGGGTTGGGGTGAGGGTCTTCCGCGCAACCAACCCTGGGTTATGCAAAGGTCTCCCGTGGGAGAGGGTCGGGGTGAGGGTCTTCCGCGCACCCATCACACCAGCGACCAAGACAGTTGGAGGCCGCGGTTCTTCACCCTCTCCAAGGGGAGAGGCAGATTCGGCCGTCTTCGGCCGAAATCGGTGAGGGGTCTTCCGGGCAACCAAGCTCGGGTTGCGCAACGCTCTCTCCTGTGCAGACCGGAGACATCACGGGCACGCAACCGGCTCCAGCAGAACCGTCCACGACCCGTCCGTATCCACGCTCAAATCCACCGGTCCTGCCGGAACGCCGAGGTCCGCATCCTCGTGGCCCGGGCCCACCAGCACGATCACCGGACGGTCCGAAGACCAGCCGATCCCGCCCCCTCCCCAGGTCAGGTTCACGCCTGTTTGCCCCGTGTCGTCCGAGGGTTGAATCAACTCAACCGTCCACACCCCGGCGGCCAGATCAACCCCTACCGGTTCCGCGCCCTCGCCGTTGACAGTCCGCAGATCCGTCACCTCCACCTCGGTCTCGATGGCGCTGCAGGCGCCCAGCGGCGCGTAACCAAACCACCCAGCCGTTCCCCACCACCCCAACTCCTGCCGAACCGTCTGCCAGGCCAGCGAAACGGCAATCACAACAAGCGCCGCGGCCATCACCCGCTCGCTCGTCACCTTCGGGCGCTTCACCTCAACCCCCATGCTCCCCAATCCGAACCGTCCCCATCCCCAACCCCGGACGCCGCCGCGCCACCCGATCCTATACCCGGCGTCACCCGCATCCCCTGGGGCCACCCCTCGCCGGCACCCTCGTCTCGTATCCGTTAGGGGCGCCCATTGTGAGCCTGTTTCAAAAGTCGCTCAACCCTGCGAATTCATGGCGTCACCGGCCCACGCGAACGGTCCTGAACCTGAAACGTCCGTCCCGAGCCTGTCGAAGGACGCGATTCGGCGACTTCTGAAACACCCTCCGTGTGGGTGCCCTCTTCAGTTCCAGGCCCTACTCCCCCGCCCCAGCCGCTCCGCCACCCACCCTGATCGCCGGGGCCCCCGCGCCGACTTCAACGAACGCTCCCACTGACCCCACCGCCCGCTCCGCCGCATTCGCCCCCGACGCCCACCTGCTCGCCACCAACCCCGGCAACCAAGAATCCCTCCTCATCCTCAACATCGAGCCAACCGCCCCGACTCGTTCGTGGTGAGCCGGTGCGGAGTCCCCGGAGCACCGTGTCGAACCACACCCCCAGCTACAACTCCCAGGCTCTTCTTCCTTCCGCTCTTCTCGCACCTTCTGAGCAGGCGCCTATCCGTGAAGGCTCAGAGAACAGTTGAAACGAGCCCGGCCCATGTAGCACTATCCCGGTAAGACTCGGTAACAAGAGGCCAGCATGCCGCGAACGACCAAGACCATCACCTTTTCCCTGCCGCCCGAGATGGCGGACCGGGTGGACGAGGCGATGAAGCGGCAGGGACGCTCCAGGAGCGAGTTCCTTCGGGAGGCGGTGCTCCGCTACATCCAGGAGTGCGAGTGGCGGCAGCTGCTCCAGTACGGCGAGGACCGGGCGAGAGCGAAAGGCATCGGACCGGAGGACGTGGCCGGTCTGGTGGAAGAGTATCGAGCCGAGGTCAGTTCCTCCCGTACATGAGGGTCGTCCTCGACACGGATGTCATAGTCTCCGGTCTCAACTTCCCGGGCAACGAGCGCCTCATTCTCGAACTGGCCCTCAGGGGACGGTTCCAACTGTATCTGTCCCCCTTCATCCTGCAGGAGGTTGCCGGGGTGCTTGCTCGCAAGTTCGATTGGACCGACGAACGCACGTCCCAGGCCCTCAGGTCGCTGGCCGATGCAGCCACCATCGTTGAATCCCCTCGACTCCCCGAGGTGATTGAGGCCGACCATGCCGACAACCGCATCCTGGAATGCGTCTTCGCGGCTTCCGCCGACTACCTGGTCACCGGCGATCGCCGGCATCTGTTGCCCCTTGAGGAGCATCACGGCGCAAGAATCCTCACCGCTCCCCGCTTCCTTTCGTTTCTGCAACAAAGATGAGATCAGGCTTATCTGTCCGGATTCATTAGGCTGATGGACTTAGCAAGGATCTGTGTAGATGTTGCGAAATACATCACATCGCGCCCCGCATGGCAAAGCGGTAGCTTCTCCGTCGTCTGGGTGGCGTCTCAGACCCGCCCGTCGTCCGCGCAACCCGCTACCCCCTGTCACTTTTCGGTTGCGGTAGGCGCTTTGCCGGGTCGCTGGGGTGAGGGGCCTTAGGTGGATCGCGGCTTACCCAGCCTTGGCTGGCGACTGCCGCAGAGTGACCTCGACGTCCTCCCGCAAACCGTCGATGGCTGAGCGGAGTCACTCGACCGATCGCTCGACGCCGACAGGTCGTCCTTCAAGCCGTCCCATGCGCCACGCGATGCCGACAATCGAGAGAATGACGGAATTGCTCATTCCGCCGCTCAGCCGTCCCGAATTGGTCGTCAATTACACTGCCGTGACAGGAGTTCACGCGCAAAAGGCTCAAGGAGACACCGCGCATGCGGGACAGCGTGTATGTCGAGTCTTCAAGTCGCGCCGAGATGACGGATGCGCTGCGAAAGGCTGGGCTGGACCAGTCGGCGGACCGCCTCGCCTATCTGCAGCGACTGGCCGAAGAGGATCCGGACGAGAAGCCCATAGCTCTCGAGTCCCTTCGCCAACTGACGGCGTTTCTCATCGATGAACGCGAACTCGGAGAACCTGAGATCGGCGTCAGTCCGGACGGCGTCGCCCTGGCGCAATGGCGCGACTTAGGGACAGGGATTCTTGCAATGGAGTTCCTGGGCTCCGAGCTTATTCGCTTCGCCGGCACGTCAGGTCCAGGTGGCCAAAACGGAGAGTCGCTGCGGGTGAGTGGCGCTCTGCCTAAGACCAGGGCGCTCCAAGTCGTCAAGCCGTTCCTGTCCTGATCCCGTTCTGTGCAAGGCGATCCGCTTCCGGACGATGACCACGTATCGCGTTACTGCAAACCATCGTCAGTCGACTCGCTCGGCCTACCGCTAGCCAGCGCATTTCAGCTGCGATCGGACGAAGACTCGCTCTCCGTGAATTGGCTGGAGTCCTTTGGCGCAGCGAGCGTCGACGACGCAATTGGCCGGGTTCGCGCAGCGTTTCTCGACAGCGGGTTCGGGCTGCGGGCCAACGGTCGGTTTGCCGTACTCGACGTCGGAGCTGCCAAGTCGGCTGTCCGCGCAGAAGTAGGGCTGTCGCTGCGCATCGAGCACGATCCGCTCCCGGACGACCCATCGCACGCAGGCATTTCCGGCTATGCAGCCCACGATCTGGCAGTCGCCGTGGAACTTGCGGCGCTCGTTAGCGAAGGGGACGTCTACCCGGCCCTTGCGTGAGTTGCAGGGAGCTCTGGATTGCCTCAACTCGAGGTGTCCAGGTGCCGCTACCTACGCCACCTACGCCGCCTTTTACGGAAACCGCAAGAGAATCGCCTCCACGTGACTTCGCAGGCGGCCAATGTCATCACGCAGACGGTTCATGTCAGGGCGCAGACGTCGCCAATCTGCTCGCAGCCGCTCAACCGAGCGCTCAACGCCGGACAGTCGCCCTTTGACCCGTCCCACGCACCGCGCAACGCCGACAACCGAGAGAAAAACGAAAGCGCCCAGCCCAAGAGGCGTGCCCAATTCATCCGTCATGGCGGCTCTTCCCCTGCGAGTGCCCCTGGACCCCGCCGTTCAGCCGACGCAGCCCAGAATTCACCAAACAACCGCCTTGTCGAGACTCTATTCGAACGTACTTAACCTCTTCTGTTGGCGGCCCTATTCCCCCCGCCGCAGCCGCTCCGTCACCCACGTCTGCACCCCCAGCATCCGTTGCGAGGAGTACAGCAGGAACACCGCAAACAGCGCCCGCAGCACCACCCGCGGCAGCCACTGCGCCACCTGCGCGCCACCGAACCCGCCGAGCAGGCCGCCGATCCCGATCGTCAGCGCCCGCCGCACGTCCACGTGTCCCAGACGGTAGTGCTGGGTGGCGCCTGACAGCGCCGTGGGAATAATCACCGCCAGGCTGATGCCCTGGGCAACGACCTGGTCGATCCCCATGAAGATCACCATCGCCGGCACCATCACGATCCCGCC
>JAJEGF010000033.1 GCA_022820025.1 Chloroflexota bacterium | reverse complement strand
TCATCTAGCTCCCTATACGGAATTGCATGAGACGAAGCAGCGCGACCTGTTGATAGGTCTTCGAATTCTGGACTTCTTAGATTGTCAAACTGAACACCGAGCCGCAATTTGGCGAGTACGCTCGAATGCATCTGGGTGGGCAATAGGGGAACGACCCACGCAGTACCCAAAGAAGAGACTAACACTTCAACGCTATTGCCTCGCAACGCACTCCGAAACTCACGGATACTCTGTGAGGGTCCGGATAGTCTCATTCTTGACCGTCTGTCAGATAGTCGACGCTGCCCAGCGATTAGCGCTATCCGGTACTGAGGGGTGATGTTGAATGCCCACTGCTTTGTATTCCTAAGAATATCAATGCCTGACACAGTAGTCTGGGTGAACAACCAACGCCTGAAGCTTCTCGCTCCCTTGACGAGAAAGGCCGATCTCGGCAACACAACTCCCAAGCGTCCGTTCTGTCTGACAAGGTGGGTGTATCTCTCACAAAAGAGTTGGTATAAATCCTTGTCACCCACGCCCTGTAGCTCATAGCCTCCGCTTCCCGAGAAAAACTCGCGAATTGTCGCCAACTTTGCTTGCTCAGCCTGAAAGATCTCGCGCAAAGTTGGATTCTGAGTGTCAAGCTGGGCAATTCGTGACCTGCGCTCGGACAGATTGGGTATGCCCCGTAGCCCAGGATCGCGTAGGGCGTAGAATGCAAGTTCCTCGACGGTTACCTCGTTCCACGGCGGATTCCCGACCACCACGTCAAAACCAGGACGCTCACGGTGAAAGACACTGGGAAACTCAAGGGGCCAGTGGAAAAATCGGTAGCGCGCAGCGAGACGCGCGGACTCGGCCAGTGCGTCGGCAATCCCGGCAGTCTTGATCGAATCGCGCTTGATGATCGCGTTCGCGTTTGTCTCCAGGGCATAGCGGCCAGTGACCAGCCCCAACGGTTCGGCCGCCCATAGGTCGAATGCGGACCGGAGTCCCGCGGTGGATTCATGGAGGTCGGCGGCGAGTTCTTCCGAGCGGTGCACCTCGTCGGGGTTGCGGTCGGGATTCGCGGCCAGCTCGCGCTGGGTGTCAGCCGCGCGCTGCATTGCCTCACGAACCGGCAGGCCTGTTAGCAGCGGGCTGTCGCTGCCGCCGACCACCTGCGGATCAGCGACTCCGATGAGGGCATCGCCGCACTTGAGGTTGCTGCCGAGGTAGGAGAGAGCCAGGCCGGGGACGAAGGAGGCCAGCCAGAGAGTGACGTTGGCGACCTCCACAGCCATCGGCGACAAGTCCACGCCATAGATGCAGCGCTTGAGGATGAGGCGGCGCAGCAGGTCGCCGTCCTCCGCCCGATGCGCGACCGGTCCGGTGTCCTGTCGCAATTCCTTGAATTGGCTTTCAATGCCGGGTAGACCGCCGACTTCAGCCAGGAAGATCTCGATACGGTCGGCCAGCATGTCGAGGGCGGCGGTGAGGAAGTGGGCGCTGCCCATGGCGGGGTCGACGACGGAGAAGTCGAACAGCCGCCGGGCCGCCGCGCCCGGGTCGCGGGAGGCCAGCTTGCCGACTTGCTTCAGGTGGTCGTCCAAGGCGGGCCTCAGCGAGTGATTTAGAAGGTGCTCGACGAACTCGTGGCGGGTGTAGAAGACGCCACCGGCTTTGCGTCCGCCGGCCTGGGCCTGGTAGTAGAGGTCGGCCTTCGTCACTTCAGGCTGCTCGCCGGCGCGGAGAGGGCGAAAGACATCGCGCCGGGCGTCGTAGGCGAGGTCTTCGGGGGCGCGGGTGAGCCGGAGGGTGAGTAGGGCTTCGTAGATGGCTCCCAGGTGGCCGATCTGCAGGCCGGCGTAGTCGAGTCCGGAGGTTTCAGGCCGGTCGTTCTCGAAGGCGATTGCACTCAGAACAGGCGCCATGTAGTTGTCGGTGATCTCGGCCCGTTCAAGCAGGTCGCTGCCCGGAAAGCCGGCGGCGGCGAAGAGGCTGCCGTTGTAGGCGGGTACTCCGGCATTGGTATCGCCGGTGCGCACCATGCGTACGAGCGTGCGGAGCCGGTCCCAGCGCTGGGTTGAGCGGCGGCCGAAGGGGCCGCGGCCCGGCCGCGAGTCATCAGCCAACTGGCTGGCGCTGTGCGGTCGGTAGGCGACCGAGCCGATGGGAAGGTAGCCGCGGGCCTCGGTGTGGAGCAGGAACATGAAGCGGAAGACGAGGGTTAGCGCGGCCTCCTCGATCTGCCGAAGCTGCTTGCGGTCGCTGAGGTTCGCGCCATCCGATTCGAGGAACTCGCCGAGTCCGCGGGCGATGTTGGGCAACGCGTCCTTGATGAGGCGTTCCTGAAGGCCCTCGCGCAGTGTCTGGCCAAAGTCCCTGGCCTCCTGAACCCAGCCGGTGAGCCAGCCGTTTTCTTGCAGCGACTTAGGGGCGAGGAGGCCGAGGTACCAGCGGTCTTGCGACGCCACTTCGGCCACGTCAATCTCGAGGTATTGGCCGGTGGCGGGTCCGATGGGCGGTTTTCGCTGGAAGAGGCGGTAGCGGGTTCCGGCCGCCAGGATCCCCCAGTGGGCGCCGTGCTTCTCGCAGTCGGCGAGAACCATGCCCTCGGGGAGTTCGCCGTTTTTGGTCAGGCGGCTGAAGAGCGACGGGTCGCCGAGCGCATGCACGACGGCGACCGGGGCGTTGTCGGCTCGCAGCAGGTAGCCGCGCGGATGGAGGGACTGCACCTGGTAGCCGAGCGCCTGGAAGACTGAACGCCAGGAGAGGTTCTGGGGGCGTGAGACGGACTTGACTACGTCAGGCAAGTGCCGGGCGTTGGGCGCCTGGGACAGGCGCTCGCGGAGGAAGTGGGGGGTGAGGAGATCCTTGACCCGCAGGCCGGGGACGACGGACTCCTCAAGGCGGCTGAACTCGCGGGTGAGGGTGGCCGCGGATTCGCGAGGCACCAGATCGCGGCACTTTTCAAGCAGGTCAAAGACGCGGTCCTGGAGAAGCTGGCGGATGGGCCGGGCGTCTTGCGGACCGGCGACGAGGACTTTGTCCTGTTTGTCGGAGGGGGCCAGGGCGACCACGGCGTAGGCCTGGCGGCCTTTTCTGGCTTCCCACAAGCGGCGGAGGGCTGTTTCGGTAGTCGCCTGAGACGACCAGAGGAGATGAAAGGCGGGGATTTCCCAGGCCGTTGCCGAGCCGTCCGATTTGGATGCCCATGCGCGGCCGGGGCCGAAGGCGGCCTCAAGGCGTGCGGGGACGGCGGGTGGGCTCATGTGGGGCTTACTGGCGTTGGACCAGGTTGCGGGTTGAGTGGGGCATGGTAGCGGGTTGGCTGGTGGTGGGGGGTGAGGACGGAGTGGGCTGAATGGAGTGGGGGTGAGACTGGGTGGGGATGGGAGGAGGGAAGGCGGGTTTCCTTGGTCCGCTGTGCTGCTCTGGGAATGATGGATGGGGTTGGGATTCGACCAGAGGATCGCTCAGCTTGTCCTGGTGAGGGCGGCAGAATTGTCGGTTCTCCCCGGTGAAGGGAATACGCGGTGGGTGACGGGGTGATTGGTTCGTTTGTGGATGGGTTGGTGGGGCGGGGGGTGGTGCGGTCGGCGGGGGTGGAGCGGGCGTTTCGGGCGGTGCGGCGGGATTTGTTTGTGGAGCGGTTTTGGGTGGGGCGGGATGCGGCGTATGAGGTGGGTGCGGACGGGTGGTCGGCGGAGGCGCTGGGGCTGGTGTATGCGGACGAGGCGCTGATTACGCGCCGGGACGCGGAGGGGAATCCGACGAGTTCGGCGTCGCAGCCGTCGGTGGTGGCGATGATGCTGGAGGTGCTGGACCTGGAGCCCGGAATGCGGGTGCTGGAGATTGGGGCGGGCACGGGCTACAACGCGGCGCTGATGGCTGAAGTGGTGGGCGACCCGCGGCTGGTGACGACGATTGATATCGACCCTGACGTGGTGGCGCAGACGCGGGGGCTGCTGGCGCGGGCGG
>JAJEGF010000085.1 GCA_022820025.1 Chloroflexota bacterium | reverse complement strand
CAACACGGAGATCACCCTCACCGGCACCTGGTCCGGCGGCGGCCCGCTGGGCCTGATCAAGTCGTTTACCAGCCGCGGCCGGATCGCGGCCGAGTTTGAGCAGGCGCTGGCCAATCTGGACAAGCTGATGGCCGACGCCGCGGGCGGCGAATAGCGCGGGAGTTGGTCGAGTCGGCGCGCCAATGAACGAAGCGATGCCGCGCGTGTCCGGCGATCCCCTTCTGGTCGCGGCCCGTCAGAAGCTCGCGCAGGCGCGCGAGTTGCGGGCCGGCAGCGACATCATGCAGTTGCGCGCGGCCACCGATCTCCTGATCGAAGCCGCCGAGGCGTTCGACCTTGCCGTGCTCCCGATCGAGTTCGGCGCGCTGCACCTGGACCTGGCCGACACGCTGAGCCTGCGGGCGCGCCTGGGCGATCCCGACCTGCTGGCCGAGGCCATTGATAGCTATCAGAAGGCGATCGTCGTTTTCAACCGCGACGAGTTCCCGGAGGCCTATGCGCGGGCATTTCACGGCCTGGGCCTGGCCAACTGGGCCGGCGGACAATTGGAGTCGGCCCGCTGGTGCTTCGAAACGGTGCTGGAGGCGCTCTCACCGGACGTATCGCCGCTGGATCACGCGCGGGCGCAGGCCAACGTGGCGGCGGTGCTGGCGGCGTCACCGGACGCCCGCGACCGGGCGCAGGCGGTCGGCGCCTACCAGGCGCTCCTCGAGGGCGTGTCGCCCGACGAATACCCGGCCGAACACGCCGAATTCCTGCTTGGCCTGGGCCAGACTCAGCGCGTGCAAATGGAAGGCGACCGGCGCGCCCACCTGGACGCCTCGGTGCGGGCGTTCCTGCGGGCGGCGGACCTGGCGGCCGCGGGCAACCGCGGCGACCTGCGTTCCGCGGCCCTGGCTGAAACCGCCCTCACCCAGGTTGAACTGACCTCGCTCGACCCTTCACGTTTCGAGCGGGCGCGGCGGGCCTTTGCCACGGCCCTGGCCGAGGTGCCGGCCGAATCGCAGCCTGACCGGCACGCCGAACTCCGCCTCGGCTTTGGCCGGCTGTGGGCCGGGCGGTTGCCCGGCGGCGGCGAGGCGTCCCGCGCTGCGGCCCTGGAGCAGTTCGAGGCCGCGCTGGCGCTGGCGCCGCAGGTGACATCCACGTCGATCGTGGCGCCCGCCCTGATCGAAGCGCCGCGCGTGATCGTGGAGGGCCCCGCGCCCACGCAGCCGCGCGTTGCGCGCGCGCTCGAAATCAGCCGACATGCGCTGTCGGCCTGGCCGCGCGCCCAGTTCCCCACCGAGTACGCGCGGGTGAACCTGACCCTTGGGTCGGCCCTGCTGGCCTCGGCCGCCGGCGACCGGGCGGCAAACGTCCGCCAGGCCATCGAAGCGTTCGAGGCCGGGCTGGACGCCATCAACCGGGAGGCCGAACCCGTGGCTTACGCCTCGCTCCAGGTCGCGCTTGCCGAGGCCCTGGCCGCGCGGACCGACGGCGACCGGACGGACAACCTGCGGCGCGCCGCGGCGGCGGCCGATCGAGCGCTGGAGGCTTCGGACGAGGACCGCGCGCTCGTCGCTCGGGCGCACCACCTGCTTGGCCGCCTGGCGCTGGAGCGGAGCGCCGTTGAGCCCCGGGCCCTGGCGGAAGGCGCGGCGCACCTGTACCGGGCGCTGGAGGATCGGGCGCGCGATTCGGAACCGCTCGCGCATGCCGAGACGCAAATGCTGCTGGGCATGGTTCTGGCCTCCCAGGCGGCGCGCGGCGAACCCCACGTGCTGCCGGCGGCCATCGAGGCCTACCGCGCGTCGGCCTCGGCCTACGACGTCCAATCCCACCCGCGCGAGTCCGCCAGCGTTCACTTCAACCTGGCGGTCGCGCTGATGCAGTCGGGCGGGGGAGCCGGGGATCTGCGCGACGCCATCCGCAGCTTTGAGATAGCCGCGAAGGTCTTCGACGCCGCCGTCTTCCCTCAGCAGCATGCGATGATCACCCGCAACCTCGCGCAGGCGCGCATGCGGCTGGAGGCTCTGGCATGAGCACGCATCCGGTCGACGGTCTTGATGTCGATGTCGCCGTCATCGGCGGCGGGCCGGCCGGGTCCACGGCCGCCACCCTGCTGTCGCGTGCCGGGTTCCGGGTGGCCGTCCTCGAGCGCGAACGCTTCCCGCGCGAGCACATCGGCGAATCGCTGCTGCCCATCGCCTTCCTGGCGCTCGACCAGATGGGCATCACCGAGAAAGTCCTGCGGGCCGGGTTCGTCCGCAAGTACGGCGCCACCTACATCTGGGGCCGCTCCCGCGAACCCTGGACCCTGCGCTTCTCGGAAATGATCGACGACGCGTTCTTTGCCTTCCAGGTCCGCCGGGCGGATTTCGACAAGATCCTGCTGGACCACAGCGAAGACTGCGGCGCCACCGTCTGGGAGGAGACCCAGGTCACCGACGTCGCCCAGGTGGGCGGTCGGGTCACCGGCCTGCGCTGGCGCGGTCCCAACGGGTCCGAAGGCAAGCTGCAGTCCCGCTATATCCTCGACTGCTCGGGCCAGTCATCGCTCTTGGGCACACGCTTCAAACTGCGAGAGTTCAACGAGGAGATGCGCCACATCTCCCTGTCCGGCTACTACCGGGGCGCCCGCAAGCTTTCCGAGGTTTACCCGGATCTCACGCTCAACGACGACGGCAACCTGCACATCGTCTCCAGCGAGGCCGGCTGGTTCTGGCACATCCCCCTGGCCAACGAGATCAGCAGCGTCGGCTTCGTCACCGACCCCAGCCACGTGCGCGGGATGAAACCGCAGCAGCGCGTCGACTTCTTCCTCAAGAACGTCGCCATTACCCCCGAACTGCTGCGCCTGCTGGAGCCGGCCGAGTGGATCTCCGACCGGGTGGAGATGGACAGCGACTGGTCGTTCTTCTGCAAGTCCTTCCACGGCCCCGGCTACATGCTCTGCGGCGACGCGGCTTGTTTCGTGGACCCGGTGCTCTCCACCGGCATCGCCCTGGCCATGAACGGGGCGATCCGAGCCGCCCTGACCCTTACCGCCGCGCTGCGCCAGCCCGAACTGGAACCGCTGGCCATGCACTGGTACGACAGCGAGTACCGCAAAACGGCGCAGGATTTCCTGGAACTGGCCCTGCACTGGTACCACGGCGAGCGCAACCGCGACGACTGGTTCTGGCAGGCCCGGCGCATCGTCGATCCGTCGCAGAGCTTCTCGCTGCAACAGGCGTTCTCGCTGATCGCCGCCGGCGTGTCACGCAGCCCCGGCGCCACCAGCCACCTCAAGCTCAAGCACGCCGGCGGCTTCAGCCCCGAACAGCTCAAGATCATCTACCAGAACTTCGAACTCGAACTCAGCGACGAGCAGCAGGCGCAACTGGAGGACTTCCTGGAAGAGGAACGGCAGGCCCGCGACTATCAGCCGGTTACCGTCGAGCAACTGCTCGGCGGCGTCCCCACCTGGATGGACGGCGTGCAGTGGCAGCCCTACATGCTCAACGACCAGGAAGACGTGCTGCGCCCGGCCACGCTGGTTGAGATTCCCGACGGCGACAGCACCAAGACCCACTTCCTCTCCATTGCCGCGACATCGCTGCTGCGATTGATGGATGGGTCGCGCACCGGCCAGCAAATGGTGGACGACGCGATCGAAACCTGGGGCGCCGCCGTCGGTAAGTCCGCCACGGCCGTCCGTGCGCTGGTTGCCGACACCTTGCGGGAGTTGCACGAAGAAGGTGCGCTGACCGTCGCCTGAGGCGGCCGCCGACCGCGGCGGCGTTGGGCGCCATGCGCCGATGTCGCGGGCCGCGTCACGGTCGGCGATGGGCCGAGCCTTCGCTTCCAGACCCGAGGTCGGCTCCTCCGATCTTGACCGCCGGGAGCCTGCATTGACGCGATCCGGAGCCGCCCACTACGGTACGTGGCGACCCAGCGGAGGCTGCGACTCCGGTGCGCTGGTACGTGTGGGCGGTTGGATGCCTGGGAGAGCTATGCGACGTGTAATTCTCGCCCTGTTAAGCGGGCTGCTCTTGCTCGCGCTGGTCGCTCCGGCGCACGCGATCGACTGCGACGGCATCGCGCTGGACGACGGGTGCCTGTTTACGGCGACCGGCAGCGATACGGCCGAGCCGAACGACGGTTTTGCCGTCACCAACGACGACGACGTGCCGATGTGGGCGTTTGTCCGCGGCAAGAGCCTGCAGTCGATCGGGTATCCGATCAGCCAGCGTTGGGTGGAGGGGCCGTTCACCCTGCAGGCGTTTCAAAAGGTCATCTTGCAGTGGTCGCCCGGCGAGAGCCGCATGAACTACTACAACACGCTGGATGCGCTGGCCAACAAGTACCCGGACGTGCGGCTCCCGAATGTTCCCCTGCACCAGGTGTTTTACACGGCGGGCTTGAGTTTTTCCGAGGTCAAGGAGGTGCACCTGTCGATCCTCGAACAGAATCCCAAGATCCAGGCCGCCTTCCTGGCCGAGCCGGACTGGCTGAACCTCTTCGGACTGCCGATTCGCTACGAAGAGCGGGAGGTCAATGGCAATCCGCAGGGCCTGCAGTTGCTGCGCGCGCAGCGCATCGTGTTTGAAGTCTGGAACGTCCCGGCCCCGGGGACGACGGTGGGGGCCGTTGGGCGACAGAACGTTCCCGACAAGGTGAAGCGGCAGTCCAACGTGATCATCCCCGACGCCGCCAAGGCCCCGATTACGGCCGCGATGGTCTCGAGCCTGCCCACGCATACCTTGCCCACGCCGACCCCGGTCCCAACGCCCGCGCCCACGCCCGCGCCCCAGCCCACACCGGCGCCTGCCGCTCCAACCCCAAGCGGGCCGCGCACGCTGTATGCCGCCGAGCGCGTGGACTGCCGTGCGGAAAACGACCAGGCCTTCGGCATCGTCGCCCGAATTCGCGCGTCGTCATTCGACCTCTTTACAAACCTCCGGACTGACAACAACATCGCGGCCGAGTTCTACATGATTGATGCCGGCAACATCGATGTGATTTACCTGGGACCCCATCTCTTTGAAGGCAAGCGGTCGTACTTTAGCTGGGAGCGGTTTCGGGATCCGAACTGGACGACCATCAAAATTGAGGACAATGCCACGGGCATCCCCTTTGATCGAAGCCTCTACAACGCGCGGCTTGTCTACCAGGGCGGAAGTATTGCCTTCTACATTAACGGTGCGTTGAAACACTCGGAGGCCGGACTTCCATACTCGTCATTCACCCTGGGATTCGGTTGCGTGACCACCCTTGGCGAAGGTGATCCGCACGTGACTTTCTCAGGTCTGCGCGTCGTCGGTTCGTGACGCGTGTGCATCGCGATCGTCGGCGTGACTTCCGATCGCACGGGAATCCGCGGCACGTGACCCGCATCGGACACCAGCGCCTGCATCTCGGGATCAGGCCGCATGGTGCGCGGCCCGGGCAGTAGGCCGTCGAGGGTCGGCAACTGGCCGTTGAACGATTGATCCGTCACCCTGCGGCTTGAAACCGCCGCCGCTGTAAGCCCCCTGGTGGCGGACACGCAGCGGGAACTGCACGAAGAAGGCTCGCTGACGGTCGCCTGACCTGGATGTCCGCGGTCCTCGGTTGTACCTGGGCAAGCACACAAGCGATGCCTGATCGGTGCGCTCGGATATAGCCGTGGCGCCGCCGGATCTTCTGGGTAGCCGCGATCAAGCCCTGAGAATTAGCCGCCGCTGTCCGTCGAACCCGGCTTTAGGTGGCGTGGGAGAACATCTCCGCCAATTCGTCCACCATCTCGCTCAGAACCGGGAACTCCTCGCGGGTCAGCGTGGTCAGGCGGTCGTGGCCGGTGTCCGGGTCGTACTCGTGGCGGTGATACACGTCGGGCGTGTGGGCATGGCCGCTGTCGTAGCGGAGCACGTTCCGTCCGGACCGTCGCTCCAGGAGTCGCGCGTGGTACCGGTACTTGAAGGCCCGGACCTGCGTGCGATTGTTGACGCTGCGAACGGAAAGACGCTTGTCGACGTCAATCTCAACGCCGCCCTGACAGACGATGAGACCAAAACAGCGGATCAGGTAAGGGCTACCCGGAATTGGGATGAACCGCGTGCGGTCCGCGACTACAAACGGGTGGGCGGCCAGGACTTCCCGATGGATCAGCTCGTAGCGGTCGAGCCAGAGCCAGCCGTGCTTTTCGCCGCGTCGCCGGTCAGGTCCTCGAGAAAGTCGGCGTCGTATTGCCATCGTGAAATCTCTGCCGTTTCCCGCATCTCGCCCGTGGCGGTCCGATCCAGCATCTCCTCGGTGGAAATCTCGTAGCGCAACTCGAACCGTGCGATGCGGCGCCGCAGCGTGCGCACAACGTCGCTTCGCCGTTGCGCTTTCAGATGCGGCGGGAAGTGAGGCAGCGAACCGTTTTTCGTGGCCATAGCGATGCCGAGACCTTGTGCGTCGTCCCCATCAGGATGCGTCCGCGCAGCCCCGGCCGCAAATGTTCATTGACCCGCGGTCGGGACGACTCGCGTCCGGGAACGAGCGCAGCGGCTAGAGTGGCGGACATCCTCCCACCGATCGCTGCGCGAATGCCGCCAGACTCCCTGCGCGCCCGGCTGGAAGCCGTGGCCACCCCCGAGCGGGCAAAGGGTGAGGCCCGCTATCTGAAGCTGACAGACCGGCGCGTGATTGGGACTGGCATGAAGCCCTGGGAGCGGGTCGCCCCGGCGTATGTGCATGAACACGGCCAGCCGAGCCTGGATCAACTCGCGCAGTGGTTTGACGCCTCCCTGGAAGAGGCCTGGACGGCGATCTACTGCCTGGCGGCGCGGCCGGCCTTTGACGACGCCTCTTGGCGGCTCGTGGAGCGCTGGAGCGGCGAGCCGGATACCTGGGCCATTGCGGATCCGCTGGCGCTGATCCTGGTTGCCGGGCACCTGGAGGCGGGCGTTATCGACGAAGACCGCCTGCGAGATTGGGCAGCTCGTGAGGAACCGTTCTGGTATCGGCGCGTCGCCCTGGTGGCGACCTCCTCGCTCAACCGCGGGCTGGGCGGGCCGACGCGCAGACGGCTGCAGCGCTTCGGGCGCATACCGCCAATCGGCCGCCATCCCCGCCCGGCGCTCGCGCTCGACCTGTTGGAGGCCAGCATCCACGACCGCCGCCACTTCATCCGGCTCGGCATCGGCTGGGCGCTGCGCGAGCTGTCGGCGGTCGACCCGGACGGCGCGGCTGCGTTCGTGCAGCGCCATCGCAAGCAGTTCACCAAGGCCATGCTGGCCAAAGCCCGGCTGGATGACCACGGGAGGCGCATGACGTGATTTCGCTGATTCTCGACACTGACCTCGGCGACGACGTGGACGATGTCTTTGCCCTCGCCTACGCGGCTCGCCACCCCCGATTCAACCTCTGCGCGGTCACCACCGTGCTGGGCAACACCCGCTGGCGCGCCGCCCTGGCCCTGCGGCTGCTCGACGAAATGGGCGTCCACGACGTGCCGGTGGCGGCCGGCACAGCGGGCGGCGAGATCAACACGGTGACCCTGTCGGGCGACGTGGTGGTGCCCACGGGCGCCGACGATTCGCGTTGCGATCCCCGCTCGGCAACGGAACTGATGGCCGACGTTATCGACTCGGCCCCTCAGCCCGTGTGGCTGGCAACCATAGGCCCGGCCACCAATGCGGCCGTGCTGCTGGCCGAACAGCCCGAGGTCGCCGAAGGCCTGGCCGGCATCGTGATGATGGGCGGTCGGCACGAGCCGGCGTTTCCGCGTGAACACAACTTCGGGACCAATCCCACGGCCGCCGCCGCCGTCTGCAACCACGGCGGCAACGTCCGCGTGGGCGACTATGTGGTGACCTGCCAGGCCCAACTGCGGCGCGACGATCTGCCCCGCGTGCGGCAGGCATCGGGCGTCGGTTCCTCGCTGGCGACCATGCTGGAGACCTACTTCGACCGCCGCGAGCGCGACTGGACCTCCATGTACGACCCGGCCGCGCTGACCCTGGCGCTGGACGAGACCTTCCTGACGCTCGATCCGACGCCCATGCAGGCGGACGTGGCTGACGGCCAGGTTCGCTTTGCCCCGGCCGGCGGGCCGTCTGGCCTGCGGCTGGCCAATTCCATCGACACGAACGCCTTTCACGACGAACTGCTCAGCGTGATCGAACGTCCCGCGTGAGCCTGCCGCCCAATCCGGGCCTGGCGCCCGACGGGCCGCACCTGCGTCTGGTCGACTCCGCGCTCCACGTGCTCTCCACCGACGCTCGCGTTCAGGCCGTCTGGGCCGGTGGCAGCCTGGCCGCTGGCGCCGCGGACCGCTGGTCGGACGTGGACCTGCGGCTGGCGGTTGCCGACGATGACCGCCTGGACTTTATGGCCGACATTGAAGGCACGCTGCACGACATTCACGGAGTGCTGGGCTGGCGCACGCGTTCGACTCGCAGCGCCGAACTGGTGGTCGTCACCTTTGAAGGCCCGCTGCGAGCGGATTTCGTCATCACGTCGCCGGACAGCCTCGACCGTCAGCGTTACGAACCGGTCGCGCCGCTGTTCGATCCCCACGGTCTGGGAGCCCGGCTTCAACAGATTCCATACGAGCCCCCGTGTCGGACGCCCCGGGATCTGCTGGAGCGCGAAGCCGCGCAGGTTCCAGCGGAGGCTGGACGCCTGCAACGCGCCATCGAGCAGTCCTCCATCGTCGCCGCCATGCAGGCGCAGGCCAACGTGCTGGAATCGGCCCAGCGACTCCTGCTGCTCCTGCGCGATCCGCGGGCCGCCGGCCTGCTGGGACCCAAGCACGCGGCGGACGCGCTGACGGCCGCCGACATTGAGCCGTTGCTGGCCCCCTTGGCCGCCTGGAGCGGCAACTGGCCGGATCCCGCCAGGGACTCGATCGAACCCACGTTCGATGTGCTGCGGCCACTGGCGGCGGCGGCCGAGGCCCGCTACCGCATGGCCGTGCCGATTCGGCCCGCCCTGTCCGGCGCCGAGCCCGATGCACGGCCCGCCGCGCAGGTCGTCGAAGCCGGATGCTCCCTGCTGGTCCACGCCATGGTGGGCGCGACGTACTACAACCGCGGTATGTACACCGGGTTGCTTTGGGGCTATGCCGGCGCGGCGCGCCTCGCGGCCGAACTCGCCTTCGTGGCTTCCCGCGGCGATGCGCCGGTGCCGGCCGACGCCGCCGACCGTCTGCCGCCCGAAGACGCGAAGGTAATGACCGACGCGCTGCGGCCTCTGCACCGCGGCGGTGTCATGGCGGTTCGCGGCGTGGCGACACGGGTCGCCGCGGCCTACAGCCACGTGCTCGAGCGCGCCTGCAACCGGCTGGACTTGGCGTACCCCGGGCGTCTGGACCGCGCCGTGAGCGACTACCTGCGGCGTGAGGGCGTGCTTAGCGCCGAACCCAACTGATCTAACGGTGAGTCGACGGCGTCCGCCGGCCGCCGGGAACATTGATCGGGCACACACGGCCCCGTGCCGGCAGGGAAGCACAGACGCAGGCGTCGAATCCTGATCGTTGCCCCTGGGCTGTGCATTTGGAGTCACGCGAGACGATCACATCGTGCAGAACTGAAGGATGTGACACAATCGCTCTTGCGCTCGCTGGGAGGCGAACTGGGGCGGGGTGCGTCGAGTTTTGGTGGTTGCGCTTACCGCGCTGCTTGGAGCGGTGAGCACGCTCGGCGCCGTACGAGCGGTGGACGACCCGATCAACACACCAAGCCTCCCGCGTGAAGTCTATTTCGCAATCCTCGACCAGTGCGCAACGGCCTGGGATCCGGCGGACCGCAACATCTACGCGACGGACGGCGCCAGCCTGAGCGACGTGGATCGGGCCACGCGCACCGCCTTCGTGGCCGAGTGGCAGCTCGACGCCTGGCCGCGCTGGCGCTGGGAGGCGGATTGCCTGCGGGCTGCCGGACCGCAGGCGGCGGTGGGCGCGGTTGGAGCGACTGCCGATCCGGTCGAGGTCGCCGGTCCGCCGCCCCGGGCCTATGCCGCGATCCTTGATCGCTGTACACCGGCCTGGGACCCAGCGGACCGCAACATCTATACCACGGACGGCTTCAGCCTGAACGACGTGGATCGGGCCACGCGCACGGCCTTCGTGGCCGAGTGGCAGCTCGACGCCTGGCCGCGCTGGCGCTGGGAGGCTGACTGCCTTGGCGTTGATGCCAGGGCATCGGTGGAGCCACCGGCCGCCGGGGCCGGCGCTCCGGCAGCCCGGTCCGCGACGCTGAACCCCACGCCGGCCACGTCGGTCAGCGCCACCAGCTTGCCGATCGGGGAGTACCGCGCGCTCCTGGGCGCCTGCACGCCGGTCTGGAATCCGGCGGACCGCAACATCTACACCACGGACGGCTTCAGCCTGAACGACGTGGATCGGGCCACGCGCACCGCCTTTGTCACGGTGTGGCAGATCGACGCGTGGCCGCGCTGGCGCTGGGAGGCGGACTGTCTGGGCGTTGATTTCAGGGTCTCGGTGGAGCCACGGACCGCTGCGGCCGGCGCCCAGGCAGCGCGGCCCGCGACGCTGAACCCCTCGCCGGCCACGTCGTTCAACCCGGTCAGCTTGCCGATCGGGATCTATCGTGAGCTCCTCGACACCTGTGCGCCGGCCTGGAATCCGGCGGACCGCAACATTTATACGACGGACGGTTTCAGCCTCAACGACGTGGACCGGGCCACGCGCACCGCCTTCGTCACGGTGTGGCAGCTCGACGCCTGGCCGCGTTGGCGCTGGGAGGTGAACTGTCTGCAGGGTGTGTCCACGCCCGCGGTCAACGCGCCGGGCCCGGCCGCAGGTAGCTCAGCCAGGACCGTGGGTACGGTGCAGACCACCTACGACCCGCTTGACCCGCCGAATCTGCCCGCCGAGGTCTACCGTGCGGTCCTCGATTACTGCGCACCGGCCTGGGACCCGACGGACCGCAACGTCTTCACGACGGACGGCTTTAGCCTGAACGACGTGGACCGTGCCACGCGGACGTCGTTCGTGAACGTCTGGCAGCTCGACGCCTGGCCGCGCTGGCGCTGGGAAGTGAACTGTTTACGGATCGCGTTCACGCCGGCGGACGACTCGCCCGGCGGTGCGTTCGGCTTGCCCGCCGGTGCGGCCGGATCGCCCCCCGGCGCAGCCGCTTCACCCTCCGGCGCGGCCGGTTCACCCTCCGGTTTTGGCGACGCTCCGCCCGCTGTCACCAGCCCCAGGTCACCCCAGGCGCCGGCGCAGGACCCGACGGCACATCCGGTTTTCCCTTTGGTCTTTGCGACGGCTGTCGCACGCGGCGCGGACGACGCGCTCGCCCGGCAGATCGCGATTCAGGTGGTGTCCGAGGGGAGGTTCGAGGGTTTCCTGAACGGCACGCACGAGGCTGTGCTCTACGGCGAGTACGAGTGCATCGTGCGGAGCGCCGCCTGTCCGCTGGTCCCGGAGTCCGTGCAGATTGACATTGAGCTATCGAGCGACCCGCCGTCGACCGCCCCGCATACCAGCGGTCAGGGAGGCGGCGTGTCTCGCGTGAGTTCGGGCGGCGCTGGTCGATTCGCCGGCTACCACATGCCCCATTGCGGCGCTGACGGGTGGTGCTACGTCGACCCGCAATGGCCCGTGCTGGAGTATCGGAACGGCCAGTACTACCGCTGCAAGAGCCTGTCGCCCCAAGGCTGGGGTGTCGGCTGTGTGCCGTACTAAGGCGACGGTCGCGGTGCCGGGTCTCGTCGCGTGGGCGCGCCCGAGCGGACAGCTGCGGAGCCCGGCGCTTTCGCATCGCCGCTGAACGGCTTCAGTCGGCTAACCCACGCGCGATCACCGCGCCCCGCCCGGCGTTCATCGGCCTGACCCGAAATGGTTAATCCCACCCGTCACCGGCTCGCGTCGGGCACAATGGACGCCCCCTGACTTGCACCAGAAGGCCGGCCCGTGAGGATCTCGCAGCGTGTACAAGATTTGGCGGAATCAGGAACGATCGCCGTCAGCAACAAGGTCGCCGCCCTGCGCGCTCAAGGCGTGGACGTCATCAGCCTGGGCGCCGGTGAGCCCGATTTCGACACGCCTGACCACATCAAGCAGGCTGCTGACGACGCGCTCGGTCGCGGCGAGACCAAGTACGCCAAGCCGGCCTCGGGCGTGCCCGAACTCAAGCAGGCCGTCTGCAACAAGCTGGCCCGCGAAAACGGCCTGACCTACACGCCCGATCAGGTCATCGCCAGCGTGGGCGGCAAGGAGGGCCTCTACCTGGCCTTCGCCACCCTGCTGAACCCGGGCGACGAGGTCATCATCCCCGCGCCCTATTGGGTGTCCTACCCCGAGCAGGTCAAGCTCTGCGGCGGCGTCCCGGTCATCGTCAACGCCGGCGCCGACCAGGATTTCAAGATCACGCCCGCGCAACTGCGCGACGCGCTGACGGATCGCACCCGCGTCTTCGTCTTCAATTCGCCCAGCAACCCCACCGGCGCCGCCTACTCGCCCGCGGAGACCGAGGCCCTGGTGGACGTGCTGGCGGATACCGACGTCATCACCTTCAGCGACGAGATGTACGACCGCCTGCTCTACGGCGGACGCACCTTCAAGAGCTTTGGCGCGGTGTCGGATCACGCCTACGACCACACCATCACCTTCAACGCCGGCTCGAAGACCTATTCGATGACCGGCTGGCGCGTGGGCTACGCCGCTGGCCCCGTTGACATCATCAAGGGCATGGCCAAGCTCCAGTCCCAGACCACCAGCGGCGCCGCCACCTTCACCATGCACGCCCTGGCCGCCGCCCTGGATGGCGACCAGGCCTGCGTGGAGATGATGCGCAGCGAGTTCGAACGCCGCGGGCAGTTCGTCAGCGACGCCCTCAACCGGATCGAAGGCGTCATCTGCCCCGAACCCGGCGGCGCCTTCTACGTCTTCCCGGACGTCTCCGACACCTTCGAGCAGGTCGGCGTGTCAGGCTCCACCGAGTGGGCCAACCGGCTGCTCGACGACGCCCATGTGGGTGTCGTCCCCGGCAGCGACTTCGGCGACGACAACTGCGTCCGTCTCAGCTTCGCCACCAGCATGGAGAACCTGGAGCAGTCCCTCCGCCGCATGGAGGCGTTCCTGGAGTAAGCGGCCTCTCTGCGCGGGTTGTCAACGAAACCGCGATGGGACCCCCAAAGCCCCAGGTCAAGCTTCGGCTCTTGGCAGTCGGCGCAGTCGGCTGTATGGCTATGCCGAAAGGATGATCGCGGTGACGACGCCCATCCCCGCCAGGAGGATTGCGACGCCCCCCGCCACCATTGCGCCCATGCGGATCGTCAGGCGCTGCTCAAGCTGTGCAAGGTCGTCCTTGGTGGCCAAGTTGGTGCCGACGTCTTCGGCAAAGATGGAGACAATCGCCTCGGCCTTCGCCTCGTCAAACCCGGCTTGCTGTAGCCGCCGGGACGCTTTGAGGGTGTCGAACGTCACAGCCATGCCCAATCCTAGGCGGCTCATTCCAGCAGTCGCAACCCGGGGCCACGTCCGGATCGGGATGCCTACCAGCGTCCGTCCATGAGGATACGCACGCGCCGGCCTTGCAGGCCCCGAGGCTGCTCCGCCTGGCCGCCCTCGGCGATAGCCGTCACTTCCGCCGGGTCCAGCCTCACCTCGGCCGCCGAGGCCAGCACGTCGTACCAGGTCGAGTCGGGCGATTCCACGCCCGGCGCCTGCCCCGTCGCATCAACCGGCGTCGCGACCGCTCTTGATGTAAATCTCCCCGTCTAATTCGGCGAGCGTGTGTTGCGTGCCTGTGATGCCGCTGTGAACTCCGGTGGCTTCCTCCGGCAACTCGATCTGCTGCGCGCTTCCACTCCGGTTGTACACCGCCCACCCATTCGTGAACTCGCGGATGAACAGCCCCTCCCGACCTCGGTACAGCTCTCCCTTGGTCTCGCTTCCGCCAACAGGACGGCCGAGCGGCGCATCCCAGAAGGCATGCCAGCTCTTCTCATGCGTGTGCTCATGCACCTCACCGGCCGCGTGCTCCGCCGCGTGTCCCTCCCAGACTTCGTAGCCATGCTGATGCTTGAGGGCGCCGTCAAAGCCGATCACATAGGACACGTAGCCGTTGGAGTGGGTCAGGCTCAACGTCGTAAACACACGCATCCATTGCTGGTTGCGCGCAGAGTTGAGTGGTTCTTCCAGGATGCTCCACGCCTCATACCCGTTGACCTGGGGGAATCGGAAGTTCGTTTCGGCCCAAAGCAGGGTGCTCTCGACTTCGGCCAGGTATTCCCGCGTATGCCGGCGATGCCCCTCCATGAACGCTCCGTTGACATAGGGAGCGGAGAGCGGAATCTTCTCTGTTCGAGAGTTGACGACAATCAGAAAGTCGTGCCCAACCGCTTCGCGGATTCGTCGCAGCATTGATACCTCGGCGCTGATTCTGTTCCCGTGATAGAGGTGAGCAATCTCTAGATTCGAATCCTCTTCTTGTGTCCACCAATCCATGAAAATCCCGTCAAACAATCCGCATTTTGCGACCGCAATTGCTTGCTGGACAAAGTGGTCTTGCGCTGCGGGATGCGTGTAGTCGATGAGAAGCTCACCCCAACCTTCGTCGGCTATTCGCTCTCCCGACTCATCTCTAAGCCAGTACGGCCAATCTTCCGGGTATGTCTCGGGATGGGCGCCATAGTGGTAGATGGGAACAAGATGCAGCCAGTACGGATTCCGAGCCTGCAGCCGGTTCTTCTGCTCCAGCGCAAACCGCCACGGTCCGACAACTCGCATCCCCTTCGGCGTCGAGGCCCACGCCAAACCGTGTCCCATCCCGGCCCAGAACAGATCGTGATAGGCCCGCATCTGCTCAACGTATTCGAGTTCCCATATATCGTCCGGCACCGGCAGGTTCAGAAGTATGTGGCTCCACGCGCCAAAGACCGACGGAAACTCCCGATTCACCACCCGCTCCACCGTCTCGTTCCGATCGATCTCACAGACTTCGTCGTCAACGGCTTCTTCGACGACTTCCGCAACTTCGGCCGTAACGACCTTCTCGACCGGCGCATCCTTGGTCACCACTCTCTCCACCGGAACTTCAACGCGCACCACTTTTTCGACTTCCCTGGTCACAATCCTCTCGACCGGAACTTCTCTGATCACCACTCTCTCGACCGGCACTTCGACCCGGACAACCCGCTCGACCTCTCTCGTCACGACCTTCTCGACCGGGACCTCCCTGACAACAACCCTCTCCACCGGAACTTCCCGGGTCACCACCCTGATGTCGCCGCAGGCCGCCAGCACCACGACCCACAGAATCCCCAAAACGGAGATTCCGCCCGAGCGAAGCACCCGTCGGCACATGGCTATAACCACCGGTTACGACCTACGCGCTGGAACCCTTGCGGCAACGCGGCGGCTTTTGCTCCCTCTCCTGGGAGACCTTTGCAAAACGCCCCGCGCTCTCAAATGCAGGGCGGCTCTTTCTCCCTCTCCCCGTGGGAAAGGGTTGGGGTGAGGGTCTTCCGGGCAACCGCCCCAAGATACGCAGAGGTCGCTTCGCCGCCGCTATTCGCCCGCCGCGATAGCGTTCACTTCCGCCGGGTCCAGCCCCACCTCCGCCGCCGAGGCCAGCACGTCGTTCCAGGTTGCGTCGGGTAGCTCCACGCCCGCCGCCGCCACCGTCTCGCGCGAACTGCGCTCGATATCGCCCGGCACCAGCACCTCGTCGAACCCCGGCGCCGCGGCCGTCTGCTTCACGCGGTTGATCGTGGCGTCGTTCATCGCCGCAAACCCGTCACCCGCGCCCAGCGCGTCCGGGTCGATAGCCAGCGCAAACGTCCCGATCGGCGACTGCGGTTCGCCCGTAATCGTGTCCCCCACCAGGTTCGACGCCAGCAACTCGATCATCAGCATCAGCCCATAACCCTTGTGCCCGCCGAACGGCAGCATCACCCCGTCGTCGTACAGATCGTTCGGATTGGTCGAGGGCCTGCCCTGGTTGTCCAGGATCTGGTTGGGCGGAATCTCCACGCCCTTGTCCCGCGCCACCCGGATCTTACCCTCCGCTGCGGCCGTGGTCGCAAAGTCCAGGATGATCGGATCCGCGTCCCCCGCCGGCGCCCCGAAGCTGATCGGGTTCGTGCTCATCCGCCCCTCGCGACCGCCAAACGGCGCCGTGCGCATCATCCCCGGACCGCCCGCCACCATCAGGAACACCGCCCCCATCGAGACCGCCAGCTCCGACCATTCGCCCAGCCGCCCGATGTGGTTACAGCGCGCGATGCCGCCCACGGCCACCCGCGAAACCCGCGACTTCTCCACCAGCCGGATCGTCAGCTCCTCCGCCGCCAGGTGCCCGAACGCCCCGCCGCCTTCCATCACCACCGAGGTCTCGCTTTCCGAGACCACCCGCGGCCGTTCCGCCGGCCGGTACGCGCCTTCCTTGATCTGGGCCAGGTACTGGCTCACCCGGATCACCCCGTGCGAGGGATGCCCCGACAGATTCGCGTTGATCAGCCAGCGCGCCAGCTTGCCGGCAATATCCTCCGGCGTCCCCGCCGCGCCCAACACGCGGGCGGTGGCCTTCGTCAACGGCTCAACGGCAAAAGTCGGCATGCGATCCTCACGTCATACGCGGCAACAAAGCCCAGCCGCATACTACGCAGCCACCCGCGCGGTTGCACGAATCTGACATCCCATCGCTAGACCTCCGCCACCAATACCCGCGCCATAGCATCCAAGATGCGATTCAGGTCTATTCGCCAGAGGTGCGAACGTCGCGTCCTTAGCACTCCCCCCACGCCTTTTGATCCACTCCGTATCATTGGGATGCTGACCGCCAACCCCAACACACGTGAGCGCCTCCCAGTTTCCTCGGCTCTTTACGCGCGAGCGACACCTGCTTGCCTTGTTGGATGTCCTCGGCGGCGATGTCGGGAATCTGGACTTTCAAAAGCTCCTATTCCTCTACTGCCAGGAGATTTCTCATTCGAACTCATCAACTGCCGCGATCTATCAATTCGTTCCTTATAAGTACGGTGCATTCTCATTTACATCCTACGCCGACCGCAGAAGATCGGTCGAGAGGAGCATTCTTGCTGATAACGATCAGCGCTGGATTCTGACCGACCTTGGACGTCGAGTAGTCAATCACTACGATGTAGAGCCGCCACCGTCGTTTGTACATCGACACCGCAACCTGCGTGGTGACGGTCTCATTGCGAAGACCTACCGCGACTTCCCGTACTTCGCGACTCGAAGCGCGATTGCCGACCGTGTGCTCCACAATGAGCCGGACACTCTGAGTGGTATTGCAAATGCCCGCCCTGAGAAACGTGACCCGGGGCTCTTCACGATTGGCTACGAGGATCGATCGCTCGAGTCGTTTCTCAACGAACTCATCCAAGCAAGCGTTACCCTGCTCTGCGATGTTCGACGGAACGCTATAAGTCGAAAATACGGTTTCTCAAAGACCACGCTATCTCGTGCTTGTCAAGGTGTCGGCATTCGCTACGAACACTTACCCGAGCTAGGTATCGCTTCGAGTCTACGTCGAGATATAAAGGACGAAGCTGACTTGGCGCGTCTGTTTCGCACATACACGAATCAATCTCTACCAGAACAGCCAGATGCACTTCAGCGTATCCGCAGCTGGCTCGACGCGGGTGAATCAGTCGCCCTCACGTGCTACGAGCGTGACCCTCGCCACTGTCATCGACATTGCGTCGCGGACGCGCTTCGAGACACCTCACCCGTCCTGCAGTCGAGCACAGCACCCTCTCGGCCGCCCGTTGAGTCGGCATCGCGATTGATTCACCTCTAAGACTGATGGCCAGGGAGCGAGTCCTTGTAACGGTCAAGACCTATCCGACTCTCTCCAGAAAGTACGGTGAGACCGTTTGTACGGCCGGAATCCGTGAGGATGGATCATGGGTGCGCATATACCCGGTGCCATTTCGCCGTCTCGGAGAAGCCGAGAGATACAGCAAATACGATTGGATTGAATGCAACCTCCATCGTAGAGTGGCTGACCCTCGTCCTGAGTCGTTCACTCCTGCTGACGTCAGCGACCTCAAGCCGATCGGAAGAGTCAGCACGGCTGACAATTGGAGCGAGCGACGCCGCCTGCTTCTCGAGAGTGCCCGAGTCTATGACAGACTTGACGACGTCATCGAGGGCGCCAAGGCAAACGAGATTTCGCTGGCCGTGTTCAAGCCCACGAGGGTCACAGACTTTATTTGGGAGAGCGAGGATCGAGAGTGGGATCCCAAAAGACTCCAAGAGATGCGCAATCTGCACAGCCAGCTGGACTTATTTGAAGACAATAGCTGGCGTAAGACATTCAAGATAATTCCTAAGCTTCCCTACAGTTTCTCGTACAGATTTCAGGATGCGACAGGCCGCAGAAGTGAGCTCGAGGTTCTTGATTGGGAGACCGGTGCCTTGTATTGGAACTGCCTGGACTCTGCCAACGGTGATGAGACGGAGGCACTTGGCAAGGTGCGCGAAAAATACTTCGATGCGTTTCTGAAGACTGACTTACACTTCTTCCTTGGAACGACCCAGCAGTTCCACAGCATCGCCCCAAACCCATGGGTGATTGTCGGAGTGTTCCCGATTCCCCACGACGCGAGGCTCCGTCTTCTCTGAGACAGTGCTAGCCGCCCGGGGACTGCGACCCAATCGCCCGGCCGTGATCGCCATCCTCGCAACCGCCTGCCTGCTTCACCTTATTGGCGTCCCCGTAACCCTGGCCGCGCCAACGGCCGATACCTACACCCCATCCCCAACCCCGGCGGTCTCCACGCCGCCGCCGCACCCCTCCAGCACCCAATCCCCCCACCCCGGACCCAACGCGAACCCCCAGCCCACGCCGGAATCCAAAGTCGACGACCTCCAACCCGGAAAACCTCCCCCGCCCACCCCGGTCGCGAAGCCGACGCCGGATGCTCAACCGGAGGCCACCCTGCGCGCCTCCGTCCTCCTCGGCCACTCCGTCCAGGGTCGCCCCATCCGCGGCGTCGAGCTGGGCCATGGCCCCCGCTGGCTCGCCGTCATCGGCGGCATCCACCAGGGCGACGAGGCCAACTCCACCGTCCTCGCCAATCTCCTGCTCGACCACTTCCGCCAAAACCTCGCCGAAATTCCCGAAGGCGTCGGCCTCGCCGTCATTCCCGATGCCAACCCCGACGGCGCCATAGCCGGCACCCGCGCCAACGCCAACGGCGTCGACCTCAACCGCAACTGGGACGCCGGCTGGCAGCCCGACGCCTACGGACCCTCCGGCTTCGTCCCCGGCGCGGGCGGCACCCGGCCCTTCTCGGAGCCCGAGACCCGCGCCCTCGCCCGCTACCTGCTCAAGCGGCCCTTCGTCGCCGCCATCTTCCTCCACAGCCGCGGCGGTTTCGTCGTACCCGGTCCCGGCGCCGGTTCCGTCCAACTCGCCAATACCATCGCCCGCGCCGCGCAATACACCCAGCTCAGGGGCTGGACCGCCTACCCCCTCAGCGGCCAATCCTCGAAGTACCTGGTCCCGCGAGGTATCCACGTCGCCATCGTCGAACTCACCACCCACACCCACCCCGACTACCCCCAAAACCTCCACGGCCTCCGCGTCGCCCTCGCCTGGACCCAACACCTGCCCCCGCCCACCGAATCTCTAGGAGTCGCCGACGCCGAGTTCTCCGACGTCTGCGGAACCCTGCCGGGACCCTATCGCGCCGGCCTGACATCCCCCCTATGCCCCTGGTGAGAGACCTCGGCACAACTCCCCTGATCCTCAAGTCTTCGGCCGGTCTCAATTCCTCTCCTGGGGGAGAGGGTCAGGGTGAGGGGTCTTCCGGGCACCCAAGCCCGGGCCACGCCAAAGCTTCTGGCGAGCGCTACCGGCCAGTCCCCTACCGCTCGTTCGACGGCTCCTGATCGTTCTTCACAATCGTCGACGCCAGCGCCAGCATCGAGGTCAAATCACTCAGATTCGCCGGCACCACCAGCGTGTTCCCTTCCTTCGCCAGCTGCCCGAACTGCGCGATGTACTGCTCCGCCACCCTTAGCCGCATCGCGTCCATGCCCCCGTCGCCGCTCACCGACTGGCCAATCCGCGTAATCCCTTCGGCCGAGGCCGTCGCCACCGCCAGGATGGCCTCGGCTTCGCCCTGGGCCTCGTTAATCTGCTGCGTCCGCACCGACTCCGACTCCTTGATCACCCGCTGCTTCTCGCCCTCCGCCTCGTTGATCTTCGCGTCCCGCTCCCCTTCCGAGCTCAAAATCACCGCCCGCTTCTCGCGTTCGGCGCGCATCTGCTTCTCCATCGCATTCAGCACGTCCGTCGGCGGGTTGATATTGCGAATCTCATAGCGCAGCACCTTCACGCCCCAGGGGGCCGAGGCCTGGTCCAGCTCGTTCACGATCAGGCGGTTGATCGAGGACCGCTCTTCAAAGGTGCGGTCCAGGTCGATTTTCCCGACCTCGCTGCGCAGCGTCGTCTGGGCCAGCTGGGAAATCGCGAACTGGTAGTTCGTGATGCCGTACGACGCCTGCCGCGGCTCCAGCACCTGGAGGTACAGGACCCCGTCCACGCCAACTTGCACGTTGTCGCGCGTGATGCAGAGCTGTTCCGAGATGTCGATGGCCTGTTCCTTCAGCGTGTGCTTGTAGGCGATGGTGTCCAGGAACGGCAGCAGGATGTGGAAGCCGGCTTGCAAGGTGCGGCTATAGCGGCCCAGCCGCTCGATCACGTAGGCCGACTGCTGCGGCACGATTACGGCGGTCTTGAAGAGGACCACGACCACCAGCAGCACGATCGCGCCCACCACAATCAGGCCGACGATTCCCATACCTTCCACGGCTACTCCTCCTCGGCTCTCAGGTCGACGACCAGGTTCTCAACGCGCTCAATGCGCGCCCGCTGGCCCTCGGTCAATGCGGTGCGGCCCACGTTGCGGGCCGTCCACTCGGTTCCGCGCAAGCGTGCCCGGCCCTGCGCGCCCGGTTCAATGCTCTCGGCCGCCGTTGCAATCTCCCCAACCACCACCTCGTACATGGGCGGCGGCGAGCCAACCAGCCGGCCATAGAGCTGCCGACGGAGGCCAAACATCAGGACCAACGCCAGCACCACGAAGACCACCCACTCGGCGACCGGCTGCCCCGGCAGGCCGACCGCCACGCCCAACCCGGTCAGCAGGGCGGCTACTCCCAGCAGCACCAGGTAGAACTGGGCTTCGATGGCCAGCAGTTCAGCGGCCAGCAGCACCACGCCGACCACGATCCATACCCACCAGGGCATTGCAGCTTCCTTGCTGGCCTCGTCCCTTTCAGACTACTCCGCAGCCAGCATTCCAATGTGGCGTTTCGCCCAGATGACCAGGTCGTGTCTGGTGCTCGCGCGAGCGCCGGACGGCTGGGGAACCGCGGCGCACAACTCAAACCCGGCCTTCTCGAACGCCCGCCGGCTCCGCGGGTTGTCGTTGGCCACGTCCATCGCAAAGATCGCGTCGGCCCCCTCTCTCTCGCACCCGAACTCGACCAGCATCCGGATCGCCGCTGTACCAATACCCCGGCCCCAGTAGGTCCTCTCGATCTCGATGTCGATGCGCCGGCAGTCAACCCCCGGATGCCGCCGCAGGATCCGCTCCAGGTTCATCGCCTGCAGCCAGCACTCACCGACGGGCCGGCCCTCGAACTCAATGACGAAACAGTACGCGTGCCTCGAGATGCCGCGCATGATCTTCTGAACCTGTCCGAGGCTGTACGGCCCCTCGTTCGCGTCGGCGTCGGAGGCAATGTCCGGATCGTTCCACCAGCCAACCACAAGGTCCCAGTCGTCCTCAGTCAGCGGCCGTAGCGTCACCGGTCCCGATCGCAGCGTGACCTGGTGCGTGCTGAGCCTGCCGCTTGTCATCAGCCGAACCGTCCTGACCAGCGCACTCGGCCTCGCGGGACGTTTACGGCAGCGCCAGCGCCTTGATCTCGGCCCGCGAAACGTCCACCTGATCCGCGGCCTGCAGAAAGCCTTCCCACGTGGGCTCCGGAAGCTGCAGCGGGCCGCCGGATAGGGCGGCGCGGGAGCGGCGCTCGAAGTCGCCGGGGACCTGCACGTCGCTGAAGCCCTCGGCGGGCGCCGCGGATCGCACGCGGTCGAGTTGGTGCTGGATCAGCGCCCGCGCCTCGTCGCCGCGACCGAAGGCGTTCGGGTCAATGGCGAAAGCAAACACGGAGGCGCCCTCACCCAACTCTTCGCCCGCGCTGGCCGTCACCACCGAGAACAGCGTGGTCATGATGGCGATGGCGGAGCCTTTGTGCTCCCCGAACGTCAGCATCGTGCCGCCGTCGTAGAAGTCGTTGGGATCGGTGGTGGCGCGGCCCTCGGCGTCACGGATCCAGCCTTCGGGAACGGACTTGCCGCTATCGCGGGCGACCCGGACTTTCCCTTCAGCCGCCGCGCTGGTGGCAAAATCCATTACGAACGAGTCGCCGTCCTCACCGGGCGCGCCGAACGCAATCGGGTTGGTGCCCAGCCGTCCTTCCGCCGCTCCGAACGTGGCCGTCATCCAGCCGCTGGCCGAGCCCAGCGAGATGTACAGCAGCACCCCGAGGTCGGCCGCCAACTCGCCCCACTCGCCCAGGCGCCCGATATGTCGGCCGTTGATGATCCCGCCCATGGCAATCTGCGACTTCTTACACTTGGCAGCAATCTCGCGGGTCAAGCGATCCGCCGCAAAATGCCCCGGACCCGCCTGGCCATCCAGGACGACCGTGGTCTCGGTCTCAACATGAATCTCTGGCCGCGCGGCCGGATCCATGGTCCCGTCCTTGATCTGCCGCACGTATTCGGTGACGCGCTGCAACCCGTGCGATGGATGCCCCGAAAGGTTGGAGGTCACCAGCCAGACAGTCAGTTGCTCGGCCATGTCGCCGGGCATCCCGGCAGCCGTGAATATGCGGGTGCTGGCGGCGCTGACGCCGTCGATGCTGAGGTCGATCATTGGGGGATCCGGCGGTCGGCGGTCCAGGGCATGGTAGGGCGTTTGCCGACATTAATGACCGGCCTCCCAACGGAAACTCACCGCATGTCCAACCTGCTCGACCGCTGGACCTACCGCACCACCCCCACCGTCGTCTTCGGACGCGGCTGCCTGGACGAGTTGCCGGACCACGTACGCCGCATCGCCGACGGCCCGGTGCTGATCGTGACCGACAGGGGCTTGCTGGAGGCCGGGGTGGTCGAGCGCGTAACCGACGTGCTGGCAAACGCCGGCATCGACGCCGAAGTCTGGTACGACGTCGAGCCCGAACCGCCCACCGACAGCGTGGACGCCTGCGCCGAAGCCATCCACCAGACCGAACCCGCGGTGGTCCTGGGCCTGGGCGGCGGCAGCGCCATGGACACCTCGCAAATCGCCGCCTGCGTCGTCACCAACGGCGGCCGGGCCGAGGACTGGATCGGCGTGGAGGTGCTGCGCAAACCCGGCGTCCCCACCATCAGCATCCCCACCACCGCCGGCACAGCCTCGGAAGTCACCGGCAACGCCGTCATGGTGCTGCCCGACCGCTCCAACAAGATGACCGTCGTCAGCCCCTACATCTATCCGCGCACCGCGCTGATCGACCCGGCGCTCACCGACTCGGTCCCATCGCACATCACCGCGGCCACCGGCATGGACACCTTCTGCCACGCGGCCGAGTCGTTCATCACCAAGCGCGCCACCCAACACACCCGCCAACCCGCCGCCGACGCCATGCGGCGCACGCTGGAGTTCCTGCCCCGCGCCGTGGCCGACGGCAGCGACCGGGAAGCCCGCGACCAGATGTCCTACGCCTGCCTCCAGGCCGGCTACAGCCTGGCCAACGCCGGCGTCATCCTGGTCCACGGCCTGGCCCACGCCATCGGCGCGCGCGCCCGCATCCCCCACGGCGTCGCCAACACCCTCTGCCTGCTGCCCGTCATGCGCCTGGCCGCCGAGCAGAACCCTGACCTGATGGCTGAACTGGCGGACCCGCTGGGCGTTTCGCCCGACATTGCGGACGCAACGGAGCGAGCACAGGCGGCCGTGGCCGTGATGGAGCGCCTGGTGGACCAGGTCGGTCTGCCAACTAAGCTCAGCGACGTCGGCGTCCAACGCGCCTGGCTCCCGGACGTAGCCGCCGCCACCCTCACCAACACCCGCGTAGTCTCCAACAGCCCCGTCCAACCCAACGAGGACGAACTCACCGGATTGCTGGAAGGAATCTTCGCGGACTGAAATGCACATGCTCCGGCGGCAACTTGTGGCGTGCTTTCGGACGCGCCGCACGTTGACGTAGGCGACGGTCGGTCGGGGGACTCAAGCTCCGGAGCAGGCGGTGGCTCGGGTGCTCCGGCGGCGTCCCAGGCTCGGTGTCATCGAGCAGGCTTGGGCTATCTGTGCCCAACTCGCAACATTGCGGTGCCTTCGTCGGGGAAGAACCCTGGGCTATCGCTTCCGAAGGCGGGCCGGAATAACGGCCCACATCATGAAGAGACCAGCAAAAGCAACGATTCCCAGCAGCGCTTCAAGCGGCAACGGCAAACCTCCAAGCCCCGCCAGTCGCCCGGCAGAGCGGCTATTGCCGCCGTCTCACCTCCGAACCACCGCCTGTATCCGCGTCCAGTTTAGCCGCTAGCCGCGGTGCCCGTTACAGGTGAATGATCTCGATCGCGTCGTCGGTTACTTCCAGGTCCAGGTGCACGCGCTCGATAAACTCCAGGATGGCTCGCATCTGCGCGTCCAGCCGCCGCGGATCATTCGACACGCAGGACACGCCGATACGCGCACGGCCAGGAATTGGGTCGTTGTCCAGATCGGCCACGGCGGCGTTGAAGGTGTTGCGGATGCGACGCTTCAGTGACTCCACCGAGCGTCGCCGGTCCTTCAGCGACCGGGCGGCGTGAACCGCCAGCCCAACCTCCAGCGTCCCTACGTGCACGGCCTTCGTCTCAAGAGGGGTTGCCGCCCGGCGGCGGCTGGTCCAGTCTGACAGGCGAGCGCCGCCCGCTTCGAAAACTGAGGAGCCGATCCATGTCCGCCACTCCCCGCACGCTAGCCGACATCGACACGCCGGCGGCCGTGATCGATCTCGATCTCGTTCAACGCAACATCCAGACCATGGAGCGTCACCTGGAGGGCACGGGCGTGCACGTGCGGCCGCACGTCAAGCACCACAAGACGCCGGGCATCGCGCTCATGCAGATCGAGGCCGGCGCGCCCGGCGTCACCTGCGCCAAGGTCGGCGAGGCCGAAGCCATGGTTGCCGGCGGCGTTGGCGACGTGCTGATCGCCAACCAGGTTGTCGGCCCTATCAAAATCGCGCGGCTCTGTGACCTCGCCCACAAGGCTCGCGTCACGGTTGCCGTGGACGACGCACGGAACGTGCGCGAACTCTCCCAGGCCGCTGTCGCCAGCGGCGTCACCATTGGCGTCGTCGTCGAGATCGAAGTCGGCATGAACCGCTGCGGCGTGCTGCCGGGCGAGCCGGCCGTGGCCCTGGCCACGCAGGTTGACGCCTCGCCTGGTCTGGACCTGGTGGGTCTGATGGGCTACGAGGGGCACGCCGTTGGCATCGTGGACCGCGCCGAGCGTGAAGCCGCGGCCCGACGTTCGCTGGCCGCCGTGATCGAAACCAAGGCCGCCTGCGAGGCCGCCGGCCTGGAAATCCGCGAAGTCACCGGCGGCGGCACCAACACCTTCGATATCACCAGCGCCATCGACGGCTGGACCGAGTTGCAGTGCGGCACCTACGTCACCATGGATGTCGGCTTTCGTCCGCACGCCGGTCACGCGTTCGAGCAGGCGATGTGGATCCTGTCCAGCGTCGTCAGCACGCCGGCGCCCGGGCGCGCGGTGCTTGACATTGGCCGCAAGTCCATGGCCTTTGAGCCCGGCGGCCTGCCCCTGGTGGAGGACCCTCCGGGAATCGAACTCCTGAGCCTCTCCGAGGAACACGGCAGCCTGGCCCTGCGCGAAGGGGCGCCCGACCTGCAACCCGGCGACCGCCTGAAAGTCGCTCCCTGGCACGGCTGTACCACCTTCAACCTGCACGACACCCTCTACGTCATCCAGGACGACGAAGTCGTGGACATCTGGCCAATCTCCGGCCGCGGCAAGTTCACCTAGGGCCGGGGACGTCTGTCCCGGTCAATCCGGGGAGGTCGCTACCCGTCCCGGGCGAGTCGGTGGCCGATCGGCTGTGGTCGGCCATCTGCGCTGTCCTGCGGGTCGCCTGCGGGGCCGTGGGGGAAGGCCGACCGCGGCCGGTTGGGCAAGTTCGCATGCCACGTCGCCCCGCTTGACACTTAATTTCCCCCGGTGCTAGCGTTCTCAGGTAGGCAGTTGGCCGCGCGGTTTCAGCCCAGCGGCCGGTCACTTTCCCGGGCCACCAGGTTTTTTCCGTTCCTGTGTGGGTTGGCACGCCCCGATGTCAGGGCCTCGAAGTCAGTACCAATCCGTGATTTCGCACACCTTGCGGTGCCGGCCGCAACCTCCAACCGAGCTTGCAGGTCCGGCGCGACGCCAAGGAGGACCGAATGTCTGACCCCAGCGGACGCTCCGGCGGCTATCGACGTCAGCGTCGTTCCGGTCGTGGCCGCCGTGGCCCGCGTCGGCCACGCCAGTTGCAGCCCGATCCGGACCGCGAACTGGCGGATCTCGAAGCCAAGCCCATGGAAGAGCTACGGGCGCTGGCCACCGAGCTCGAAGTCGACGTCAACGGCTCCGCCGATCTGACCAAGGACGCCCTCGTCAACATGGTCCTCCAGGCCCGGTCCGAGAAGGACGGATCCATGTTCCTCGAGGGCAACCTCGAGCTCATGGACGAGGGCTACGGTTTCCTGCGCCGCGAGTTGGGATGGCTTGCGGGGCCCGACGACGTCTACGTCTCACAGGCCCAGGTGCGCCGCTTTGCGCTGCGCAACGGCGACCACGTCAGCGGTCACGTGCGGCCGGCGCGTGAGCACGACCGCTACCACGGCCTCGTCCGGGTCATGGCGGTGAACGGCCTGACCCCGGACAAGGCCAGCGCCCGACCGCAGTTCGAGCGCATGATCCCCATCTTCCCCAACGAGCAACTCGTGCTGGAGTACTCACCCAAGGAACTCACGTCCCGCATTGTTGACATCATCGCGCCCATCGGGCGCGGCCAGCGTGGGCTGGTGCTCTCACCGCCCAAGGCCGGCAAGACCGAATTGATGAAGCGGCTGGCGCGCTCGGTGCTGAACAACTACAGCGACGTTCGGGTCATCGTGGCGTTGATCGGCGAGCGGCCTGAAGAAGTCACCGACTGGCAGCGCAGCGTCGAAGGCGCCGAGGTGATCAGTTCCACCTTCGACGAGCAGCCCCGCAGCCACACGCGTGTCGCCGAACTCACTTCCGCCCGGGCCAAGCGCATGGTGGAAAGCGGCGAGGATGTGATGATCCTGCTGGACAGCGTCACCCGCCTCGTCCGCGCCTACAACCTGGTGCAGCCGTCCAGCGGCCGCACGCTCTCCGGCGGCATTGAGCCTCAGGCCCTGTATCCGCCCAAGAGCTTTTTCGGTGCGGCCCGCAATATCGATGGCGGCGGCAGCCTCACCATCATTGCTTCCTGCCTCATCGAGACCGGCAGCCGCATGGACGAAGTGATTTACGAGGAATTCAAGGGCACCGGCAACTGGGAACTGATGCTCGATCGGCGGCTGGCCGAGCGCGGCACCTTCCCCGCCGTCAACGTGCTCAGTTCCGGCACCCGGCGCGTGGAGCTGATGCTGGACGCCGAGGGCCTTAAGTACTTCTGGACGTTGCGCCGTATGCTCAACGCCCTCGACCCCCACGACGCATACGATTCGACGGAGCTCATGTTCGATCGCATGAAGCGAACCGCAACCAACAAGGAGTTCTTCGCCTCGCTGAGTGATGCGTCCCGGTGACGTCCCTCGGCGGTGGTGCGAATTGGGAGCAAGGGACCGATGGCTGACGTACAGGTAGTTCTGCTTGAGACCGTGCCCAACCTGGGCGAAATCGGTGACGTGCGGTCGGTGGCCGCCGGCTACGCGCGCAATTTCCTGCTGCCGCGCCGCTTGGCCGTACACGCCACCCGGCGGCGACTGGACGACGCCCAGTTCCAGGCGGACCTCCAGGACCGTCGCGAAGAGAATGAACGCCGCGAAGCCCAGCACCTGGCGGACATGATCCAGGGGGTCACGCTCACGCTTCAGGTGCAGGTTGGCGGGCAGGGCCGGATGCATGGTCAAATCACCAACCGCGACGTGGCCGCCGCCCTGGTGGAACAGCACGGCGCCGAAGTCGACCGGCACCTCATCCAGATCGACAGTCCCATCCGCTCGCTCGGTCGCTACCTCGTGCCGGTTCGCCTGGCCGCCGGTCTGGAGGCCTCGGTGATGCTGGACGTTGTGGAACAGGAAGACGAACCCGACCCGGTTGCTGAAGACGAAGCGGACGAGGCGGACGACGACTTCGACGTTTCTCTGCTCGGACGGTAGGGACGGCGCCGCCCGCCCCCCGCCGCGGCTCCGGGAATCTCTGATTCGCCAGGGGTAACGGTGGCTTGCCAGCCGTTACTGTGGATAACAGCTTGACACCGGCGCCCGCATTCAGGCGCCGCCGGCAATCGCTCTGACGCGAGTCTCTGGGCACTGTGGGCTTATGCTGGGGTTATGTACAGCAACTGTGGATTCTGGTCGCTGTGGATAACGTGGACAGTTTGAGCCTCATTGTCCGTCTGAAGAATGCGCCCATGCTCGTTCCCGGCGTCCGTGGTCCGATGCCGCCTGACTGCGTAACCATTCCCTCGCGGCAGAAAACACTCCCCGAGTTGCAGTCCTGAACTATTCGTCAGGCGGCCCGCGTTGACCTTGGCCCCAGTGGCTTCGACCACCGACCGCCTTCCGCCCCAGAACCTTGACGCCGAACGCTCCCTGCTCGGCAGCCTGCTCATCGATCCCGAGGCCATCACCCGCATCGCCGGGCAGATCGGGCCTGACGACTTTTACCGCGAAGCCCACCGGGCCATCTTTTCGGCGGTCACCACCCTGGCTGCTCGCAACGAGAAGACCGACTACGTCACCCTCTGCGACCAGTTGGCGCGCGACGGCACGCTGGCCGACGTGGGGGGCGAGGATCGGGTCGTGGAGCTGGCGTCGGCCGTGCCCACGCCCTTCCACGTGGAGCACTACGCCGCCATCGTGCGCCGGACCTCCATCCTGCGGAAGGTCATCCAGAGCGCCACCCGCATGGTGGCTTCCGCGTACGCCCCTGAAGCTGCTCCCCAGGAGGTGTTGGACGAGGCCGAAAGCCTGATCTTCGGCATCGCCAACGAGGTGCACACCCGCGACATCCTCCCCATCCGCGAGATCCTCCACGAGGTCAGCGACCAGTTGATGTTCCGGGTCGAGCACCGCGGCATGCCCACCGGCGTCTCCACCGGCTTCCGCAGTCTCGATGCCTTGACCGGCGGCCTGCAACGGTCCGACTTGATCATCCTGGCGGCCCGACCCGGTATCGGAAAAACAGCCTTCTCCCTCAATATTGGGCTCCACGCCGCCAAGCAAAACGACGTCCCCGTGGCCTTCTTCGCCCTGGAGATGCCGGCCGAGCAGATCGTCCAGCGCCTCATCGGCACCGAAGCCCGCATGGACGCCATGCGCATCCGCGACGGCGAACTGGACGACGACCAACTCCAGCGCGTCGTCCGCACGATGGGCCAGGTAGCCGAATACCCGATCTACATCGACGACTCGCCGTCGCTCAGCGTGCTTGAGCTGCGCGGCAAGGCCCGCCGCATGCACCTGGAACACAACATCGGGCTGCTGGTCGTTGACTACCTGCAGTTGATGACGGCTTCCGGCCACCGCGAAAACCGCGTGCAGGAAATCACCGAGATCACGCGCTCGCTCAAGGCCCTGGCTCGCGAACTCAACATCCCCATGATTGCCTGCGCGCAGCTGTCCCGCGCCGTGGAGCAGCGCCCGAACTCCAGGCCCCGCCTGTCCGACCTGCGCGAGAGCGGGTCCATCGAACAGGACGCCGACCTCGTGGCCTTCCTGCATGAGCCCGAGGCGGGCGACGAAGAGGCAATCGGGCGTCCCGTAGACCTGAAACTCGACATCGCCAAGCACCGCAACGGGCCGGTCGGTAACGTGGACCTGCGCTTCATCCGCCCGCAGGGCCGCTTCGAGGAGACCGCGCGGCGTGACTACTAGCGGCTGGCAACAGCCGCCTACAATGCGCCGAGCGCAAAAGGGCGGGCTACGTTGGCCGAACCTCGGGAAAGTTGAAAAGTCGACGTGAAAAGTAAGCGTTCAGTTGGAGTACTAGTCGGCTTGGCGCTTGCGCTCGCCATTCTCGGGGCTTGCGGCGAAAGCGCTCCGGCGAAGCCGTCCGGTGTGGGCGCCCAGGCCGTCGCCGTCATGTCTGGATCTGACGGCGCGCCCATGGGCCGCGTCACGCTGACGCAAGTCCCGTCGGGCGTCCTGATCTCGGCCGACGTGCAGGGGCTGTCCGCCGGCGGCCATGGGTTCCACATCCACGCTGTCGGCGCCTGCGCCCCGGACTTCACCGCGGCCGGCGGTCACTTCGATCCCAACGAGACTGGTCACGGCCTCATGCACAACGACAACCCCCACCCCGGCGACCTGCCGAACATCTTCGCCGGTGCTGACGGCGCCGCCCGCGCCGACGTCTTTACCGCCGCCGTCACCCTGGACGCCGGCGCCGATCACTCGCTGTTCGACGCCGATGGGTCCGCCATCATCATTCACGCCAAGCCCGATACCTACGGCGAAGAGCCCGAGGCCGGCGATCGTGTGGCCTGTGGCGTGATCGAGCGGGTCTAGGCGGACCGGCCAGGCATGCGGGACATCCACCGGAATCGTGAGCGCCGCCACGACTGACCTGCAAGGCCGCGACTTCCGCGCGCCGCCGGTGATCCACGTCGGCCGCGGCGCGCTCAACCAGCTACCGGCCGCTCTGCGCGAACTGGGCGCCGAACGAGCCGCCATCATCACCGACCGTGTGATGGGCAATTCCGAGTGGGCGCCCAGGCTCGAAGCCCTGGCCGCCGACGCCGACGTCGCCACCACGATCCTGGCCGAGCTCACCGGCGAACCCACCACCCGCGACGTGGACGCCGCCCTAGCCGCCATCCGCGCCGCCGACGCTGATGTCGTGATTGGCTTCGGCGGCGGCAGTGCCCTCGATACCGCCAAGCTGGCGGCCGTGCTGCACACCAACCCGGGGAGCGGCCCCGACTACGAGGGCTACGAGCAAATCCCCGATCCCGGCCTGCCCGTCATCGCCATCCCCACCACCGCCGGCACCGGCAGCGAAGTCACCCGCGGCGTCGCCATCACCGACCCCGACCGCGACGTGAAGATGCTGCTGATGAGCTCCCACCTCGTCCCAGCCGCCGCCATCGTCGACCCCGAGCCCACCTTCACCATGCCGGCCGGCGTCACCGCGTCCACCGGGCTTGACGCGCTGACCCACGGCATCGAGGCCTACGTTTCACGCCGGCGCTTCCCGATCACCGACGCCCTCGCCATCGATGCGATTGACCGCATCGGCCGCTTCATGGCCCGCGCCTACCACCACCCCGACGACGCCGAGGCCCGCGAGGAGATGCTGGTGGGCTCGTTACACGCCGGCCTGGCCTTCAACAACGCCTCCGTGGCCCTGGTCCACGGCATGTCGCGCCCCATCGGCGCCTACTTCCACGTGCCCCACGGCCTTTCCAACGCCATGCTGCTGCCCACCGTCATGGAGTTCAGCCTCGGCGGCGACATCCCCCGCTTCGCCCACATCGCCCGCGTCCTCGGAGCCACCGAGACCGACGACCACGAGGCCGCCGTAGCCGGCGTAGCCATCGTCCGCGACCTGGCGGCCGACCTTGAAGTCCCAACCCTCCGCGCCTGGGGCGTCGACGCGGATCGTTTCCGCGAAGTCACCCCCGCCATGGCCCGCGACGCCCTCGCCAGCGGCAGCCCCGCCAACAACCCCCGCCTCGCCACCCAGGACGAAGTCGCGGACCTCTACGAGGCCGTCATCAGCCTCTAGGTCGGGTGCGTCAACGACGCCATCCGACTAAGGCAGGGATCGTCCGTCAGATACCGCTACCGCGCCGTCTTAGTCTAGTGAGGCCAGCACCTCATCAAGTCGGTGCAGAAATGCGGTCCGAAATAGCCTTCGTTCCGGAACGCCGCAGGTCGCGACGTAAGCGGCCCAGGCCTCCGAGCCTTCCTTGAGGTGTTCGCGGGGATCGGCCCAAGTGACCTGCCCTTGCCGTTCGATCTGCGCGCGGATATCCAAAAGCGTCCGGCGGACTGAAGGTGACTCCGATTCCGAGGTCGGCGTCGGCTTGGCCGCGTCACCACTTGCAATGGTCTCTGCGAGTGGCCGTTCTCTGGCCTGTTGTTCAGTTGGCTTGCCGAGGCTGGGTTTGGCGAGCGAGCTGACCGCGGGGGACGACTTGGAGGCAGTGGCGGCAGGCTCGGGATTCGCGGCGCTTTCGAGCGCCCGCGGCACCGACTCGCCGTCCCAGCGCCGGAACTCCTCAGGGAGGATTCGAATCAGCGCGTCGGGCGACATACCGTAAACGTCGTAGGTGCGTTCTAGCTGGTCTAGAACCCGAATCAGATGCCGCAATCCTCCGGGTCGTCGACCGAAGCCTCGCTTTTGCTGGCTCCCGCGCGTAAATAAGCGCAGAATCAACTGGATGACGCCAGCCGAATTGAAGATCCGCACAGAGCCGAACACGCGTTCGGCGATATCGCCGAACGACGTCAGATCCTGATCGAGCAGAAAGGCCACACTCTCGCCGTGCGCTTCATACAGTCGCCACGCGCCCCTGAGATAGTGCCGGTACGCGTGTCGATCGTTGCTATCCGCAAAAACGAATGTCTCATCAACGGGCGAGAGTTTGTGGATGCCATCCTCCACGAGCACTGTGTCCGCAAAGAAGTAGATGCCTAGCCACGACCATAGGCCAGCGTGATCGGATACGAGAGGCCTGATCGACCTTAACCTCGGCGATAAGTACTCACCAACCTCGCGACGGGTTTTGAGCGACCGACGATCTACATGGACATTCTCCAAGAGTCGTCGACTGTAGCGATCGCCAAAGAGAAGCTCCTGCGGTGGTTCTCGGTTCGTACTTGGATGGTCACGCATGAATGCCAGAAATTCTCGGGCTCGTCGGAGACCGTCGTCGGTCAAGCGTCTAACTCGCGTGCCCGCGGTGGTCACCGCCGACCCTCGAGAGAGCCGTGCACCAGGTGTGTCCTCGGAGGGCTGAACCGAATTGCTACGCGGCTCAGAGTCTTCCGCAGCATCCGAGTACAGCCGAACGCCACCGGGTGCGAAAGTCACGGATCCTTGGCTTGGCTTAGCGTACACCGGCAGCAAAGTCTCATCTGCAGCCTCATAAATCCTCGACAGTCCGCCAAGCCGACAAGATGGAGGCCAAGTGCTATTGGCATGCGACGGCTGGCATCGCATCCTAAGTTCTTCATTGGTCTGATACTCCGAATACCACTCCAAGACGGCCTGCGCATCCAGCCATCCCATGGGCCTGCTGCCTCGTACCTCAGTCCAGCGCCGCCAGCGCCTCATCAAGTCGGTGCAGGAAGGCGATCCGAAACAACCGACGCTCCGGCACCCCACAAACTGCAACGTACGCCCTCCAGGCCGCCGAACCTTCCTCCATGAACTGGCGCGGGTCGGCCCATGAAACCTGCCCCTGCTGCTCGATTCGAGCGCGAACGTCCAGCAGCGTCTGACGGACGGACGGTGGGTCTGGCGTGGGGTCAGCCCTATCCCCGTTCGCCCTGGGCCTGTCGCTAGGCTCTCCACGAACACGTTCGGCAGGAGCGGGAAAGGCGGGAGACGCATCGACAACGCCGACAGCAGGTTCAGAAACCGCGGCGGTTTCGAGCGCACCCGGCGCCGACTCACTGTCCCAGCGACGGAACTCCTCAGGAAGGATGCGGACGAGCGCGTCGGTGGACATGCCATAGACGTCATAGGTGCGTTCGAGCTGGTCGAGGACGCGAATCAGATGCCGCTGACCACCGACGCTATACATAAACCCACGCTTCTGCCTCCCTTTTTCCGTATACAGACGCAGCATCAATTGAATGATTCCAGCCGAGTTGAAGATACGAACAGTGTCGAGAGCTCGTAATGCAAGTTGACCGATCCAAGTCAAATCCTTATCAAGCAAGAACGCTACGCTTTCCCCATGTGCCCCATATAATCGCCATGAGCTCCAAAGGTAATGGCGGAATCTTCTCCGGTAGGATATTCCATCTTGTCTATCGACAACGAATGTCTCATCTTCGCGTGAGAGTCTGACGACATCGCCCTCAACCCGCACCGTATCGGCGAAGTAATACATACCCAGCCACGACCACAGCCCAGCGTGATCGGCAACGAGGTGCCGGATCGGATCAAATCTGGGTACGAAATACTCGGCTGCCTCGCGACGGGTACGAAACGACCTCGGCTCGACCCGAACCGTCGCTCGAAACGGGCGACTATAGCGTTCGCCGAATAGCAGATCGCGCGGCGGCTCTCGCTTCGCACGGGGGTGCTCGCGCATATAGGCCAGGAACTCTTTGGCGCGCTGAATGCCGTCGCCCGTCAAGCGCCTGACCTGGATACTCGATGTTTCACTTGGTCGAGTGAAGACTCCCTCGCGCGGTGTGGTCGGGGCAGCCGGACTGCGCTCATCGCTTCCGGCGCCCTTAGCAGTAGCCGCCGCGCGAGCCGGGGAAGCGACCGGTTGCACTGTCTCGTCGTCCACTTCACGCCGGACTCGGGAGGACTGCGGTCTGTTTGACTGAGAGAGACTCCGAAACACAGCTCCTTCAACCGTCGGGTCGCGACCCTTGGAGACTTCCTCCAGCACACGGCTCGCGGTGGCGATGGCCGAGCGTGCTGAGCGCTTTTGGACATTGGTTGTGCGGTAGCCCAGCGCATCGTGTAGCAGCTGCAGCGCCAGTGAATTGCCGCCCGTCAGAACTGTCAGATCAACGCGCCCGGGCCTCCCTTGTTCGGCCTCCAGGAACTCACGTGCGCCGGCCAACGCCGAGCGCGCTTCGCGAATCTCATCGAGCGGAGTGGAGTCGGGCGGCCGCCAGCCGGCCACCTTCTACGCTCCCATCCGCCACGCCGAGTCGTACGCCCCAGCGGCAAATACTCGCTCTTTCGCAAATGCGCGCACCACGGCCTCGATCCATTCACGGGCCTCAGTGAGGTCCGTGTCGAAGTCGTCAGATTGCGCCTGCGGAAAGTCAACGTCCGGATGCAGGCTCTTCGCCAGCCGAAACCAGCCCTCCCAGGGGCTCTCGTCGTCGTCCGGATCCGCACGTTCGTCAATCAGACCGTGGGTGAGGATGCTGCGCAATACGGCAGGCATGACCAGTGAACGGAACGTCTTATCGCTGCGCACGATTTCACTGATGCCGCCGACACTGGCGTTAAGCAGCAACTCGGGTAGGTCGTCGTCGCCGAAGTCAACCCGCCAGACTTCCTCTCCCAACTCGTCTTCACCGGCTTCGCGAACCGGCAACAGCGACTTCTGCGGCAGCACCGGCCGGATGCTGGGCAGATGCCCCAACAGCCGCCCGGAGCCATCGCCCGCCACCACCATCACCCGAAACTGAGACGACTGCGGCACATCACGCATCCGCCGGGCTTCGTCAGATGGCGCCGTAGGCAGGCCAACCGTGCCAAAGTCCCATCGTTGAACCGTATTGCTTCGCCAAGCCTCCACTCGAACGCGCGCGTCGACTGGGAAGTTGTAACCCTCTAGATTGAGTTCAATATCGAAGATTGGCGGCTCATTCCCTTCTGTCGGCCTCAGCCGCACCGAAATGTCGCTGCGAGCAATCTGACGGCGACCGGTGCGGTTGAGACGACGGATCATGTTGTGGTCTCCGTGTCGGTGTCGTCGGCGCTGTCGATGGCCCTAGCCTCAACTGCTTCAACAACCACATCGCGCTCGTCGAGACCCGTCACCGTAAGCCGAAAGTCGTCGCTCCGGACCTCAACTCGCATCGCGTTGTCGCCGGTGACCTCGAGCTGGCACCCGTCGGACTCAACCGCGAGGCCGTTCTGCAGAGAGAAGTCCGGTGCCCCTTGATTGGCGCCCTGCTCGAACTGCCGGAATGCCCGGCCCTTGCCACCCCGTACAACGTCATAAGCGAAGCGCAAATCCCAGATCGAGCCGTTTGCTGCTGCTCCCGGCGAAGCCCGAAAGCTGAAGCCGCCTTCAATATCCGACAGTCTCACAGGCGGTGGAGCCTTAGGGACGATCGGTCCAGGCCCAGGAGGATCGGGTTTTTCAGTCCCTGATCGCTGGCGCCTCGAACGACCACGTGCCGCGTCGAGGTCTGACGGGAACAGGTCGGCCAGCGCGTCGAACTGCCGTTCTTCTGGCCGCTCAACCAGACGTTGAAGAATCAACAGCGCTGCACGACGCACACGTTGGACTCGGTCGTAGCCCCCGATCCAGCGGTCCTTCAGCCGCTGGGCCTGCGGATCCCAGGTTGCGTGGGCCGGTCCCTCCGCGTCACGTAGCAGGTGGCCGAGCTCCGAATCTCCGTCCACCAACACAAGGGCGCGCGCCTTGTGACTGCCGATGTGGTCCATTCCAGGAATGCGCAGGTGCCCTCGTACGAAATAGTCGTGGCCTCGCGGTAGGTCATCGTCGCGCTCCAGATAGAGCCGGAAGCTAACGGGCGTGGTCGTGTCGGGGTCTCGTCGGCGCGCGTTCAGAGTTAGGCGGAAAGCCAGTCGCTCGCTCTGGTCGTAACTCTCGCGCAGGGACGGTAGGTCAAGATCGTCCAATGCATCACTTCTGTGGGGTGCCGGCAACTCGATGTGTTCCTCGTCCCTGAGCCGATCCGCCCACCGCGCTAGCTGTATGGCACCCCGCAGCGCTGGGAGCGAGTTGTCGTCGCGCCGCGGTGGTGCGATATGGCCCAATTCGACCTCGATAGTCTCGGAGTCGATTTCCCGCGGTCGTTCCCCAGGCTTGACGATTTCGACTTCGAGGTGGCCACGCACGATTGGGATGAAGTATTGGATGACCACGGCACGTGCAATCGTTGCCGGTGTGAGCGCTGCTTCGTCGTCACCCTCCGCCGACTCTCTCGGATAGGGCACCACGACAGACAGCCCGGATCCTTCCAGTCGACGATCAAGACTGAAGTCCCGAATTGCTTGCGCAACCAGCCCATTGGGAGTGCCGCCGGAATCCACCGGCAGCGGCAGCCACTCGTCGTCGTCCGAGTCCGAGGCGGCGGCAAAGTAGCCGTAAGGCGGGTACTTGTTATCGCCGCTGAGATGATGGGTCTTCAGCATCGCCATGCCCATTAGCAGATCACGGTCCTCGGCGTCCCGCCTTGTCACGCCCAGGTAGGCGTTAATGCTCGAAGCGTCGGGAAAGACCCATTTGCCGAGCCCCCAGGAGCCGCCGGAGTCCTCGCCTTTGGGCGAGATGCCCACGCTGCGAAAGAAGCCCCAGAAGTCATTGCCGACTTCCCGCTCGCGATTGGCGTCCACCTCACCCAGCAGGCCCGTCGTGCCCGAGTCACCCACAGTCAGATAGGTCATGGGCTGATCGAGGCACTCCAGCGCGCTCCGCATGGCAGCCGCTTCGGCGCTGTCGGCCGGCCCGTCGGCCACGGCCTGGATATGCGACCTAAGGCCGATCAGGTATTGCCGGGCCTTCTCGACTGGAAGTGCGCGCTCGGCGCCGCTGAAGGCAAAGCGGACTTTCACGGTCTCGCCCGGTCGCCGGGCGTCCAGGGAGTTCTGGATTGACTCTCGAACTAACCGATCCGGTAAGTCGGCGGCGGCCGTAAAGAACTCACCTTGCACCGGATCCTGGTTGACCTGGGACGGCGACATGCGCGCAAAGCGCCAGTGGGGTGCCGAGGAATTCACAACCGTCCGTCCGCCCGTGAACGATTCTGGGCGGACATAGTAATTGCCTGCCGAACATTTGCCACCCTGCGCAGGCCGTGATGTTTGCAGGTGCCCAAACCCGGCTTTTCTCTGTTTGGCCCGAAACCTCTTGTGTTCCGAGCCCTCACCGACGCTGTGAAGCCTCTCGATATACTCGATTAACGTCCCGCGCCTGCCGTGGGCGCCACCGCACTTAATCGACAGACATGCCGCTGGGATTCCTGAAGAAGATCGTCGGAGACGATGCCGGCCGCACCGCGCGCCGGTATGCCTCGCTGGTCAAGCGCGTCAACGCGTTGGAGCCGGAGATTCGCGGCTGCTCGGACCAGGAGTTGCAGGGCAAGACGCCGGAGTTCCGCCAGCGGCTGGACGCGGGCGAGAGGCTGGACCGTCTGCTGCCGGAAGCCTTTGCCACCGTGCGCGAGGCCGTGCGCCGGCACACCGGCGAGCGGCAGTTTGACGTTCAGCTCATGGGCGGCGCGGTGCTGCATGGCGGCGACATTGCCGAGATGCGCACCGGCGAGGGCAAAACCTCGGTCGCCACACTGGCCGCCTACTTAAACGCTTTGCCCGGCAATGGTGTGCACATCGTCACCGTCAACGACTATCTGGCCAACCGTGACGCCAACTGGTACGGCCGTGCGTTGGTCGAGCGGCTGGGTCTCACCGTTGGCGTCATTCAGCACGGCCTGGCTCCCGACGATCGGCGCGCCGCCTACGCCGCCGACCTGACCTACGGCACCAACAACGAGTTCGGCTTCGACTACCTGCGGGACAACATGGTGCAGGCGCTGGACGAGCGCGTGCAGCGCGGCTTGCACTACGCCATCGTCGACGAGGTTGACAACATCCTCATCGACGAAGCCCGCACGCCCCTCATCATCTCCGGCGCCGCCGAGCAGTCCACGCAGCACTACTACCAGATGGCCCAGGTGGTGCGACGGCTCAAGGAAGAGACCCACTACACCCTGGACCTCAAGCTGCGCACCGCCAGCCTCACCGAGGCCGGCATCGCCACGCTGGAGCGCATGCTCAACGTCGACAACCTGTACGACGAATCGTCGTTCCAGCTTGTTCACTACGTCGAGCAGGCCCTGCGCGCCCACGCCATCTACGCCCGCGGACGCGACTACGTGCTGTTTCGGGATGGCCGCGTGGTCGATGGACGCGACCGTCGCGCCGAAGTCGTGATCGTCGACGAGTTCACCGGCCGCCTCATGCACGGCCGCCGCTACAGCGAGGGCCTCCACCAGGCCATCGAGGCCAAGGAAGGCGTGGAAGTCCAGCGCGAAAGCCAGACGATGGCCACCGTCACCTTCCAGAACTACTTCCGCATGTACGACAAGCTGGCCGGCATGACCGGAACCGCAAAGACCGAGGAGCAGGAGTTCCAGTCCATTTACGACCTGAACGTCACCGTCGTGCCGACCAACCTGGACATGGTCCGCGACGACCGCCCAGACCTTGTCTACCGCACGGCAAAGGCCCGAGACGAAGCCCTGATCGACTCCCTCGCCGAGGTTCACGCCACTGGTCAACCGGTTCTCGTCGGCACCACGTCAATCGAGAAGTCCGAGGCCCTCAGCCAGCGCATCCAGCGGCGCGGCATTCCCCACAACGTGCTGAACGCCAAGTACCACGCCCAGGAAGCCGTGATCGTGGCCGACGCCGGCCGCGAGGGCGCCGTCACCATCGCCACCAACATGGCTGGTCGCGGGACCGACATCATCCTCGGCGGCAAGCCCGAGGGCCTCGCCGCCGCTGACTGGCAGGCCGCGCACGACCGCGTGGTGGACCTCGGCGGGCTCTACGTGCTGGGTACCGAGCGCCACGAGGCGCGCCGCATCGACAACCAGCTGCGCGGACGTTCCGGCCGCCAGGGCGACCCCGGCTATTCCCAGTTCTTCCTGTCGCTGGAAGACGACCTGATGCGACGGTTCAGCTCCGACAAGATCAAGGGCGTCATGCAGCACCTGGGCGTTGAGGAGCACGTCCCCATCGAGAGCGGCATGGTCTCCCGCGCGCTCGAGTCCGCGCAGACCAAGGTCGAGGCCCACAACTACGAGACCCGCAAATACGTGCTGGAGTTCGACAACGTCATCAACCAGCAGCGCGGCGTGATCTACGACCAGCGCGAGCGCGTGCTCAATGCCGAAGACCTGGACGCGCTCTTCCTGGAAATGCTGGGCGAGGAAGTCGAACGGATTGTCGAAGCCCACGGTATCGAGCCGCACAGCGACGTAGCCGAACTCGAGCAACTCCTACAGGCCTACGCCTCCGATATCGCGGTTGACGGGCCACTGCCGGTTTCAACCGACGAGTTGGAAGGTCTGAAGGGCGAAGACGCGGCCGAACTGCTTACCGAGGACGCCGAATCCCGATACCGGCGGCGACTGGCCGACATCCCACCGGACATGGCGCCGCGGCTGATGCGCTGGATGATGCTGCAGACCATCGACTACTTGTGGGTCGGTCACCTGACCGCCATTGAAGACGTTCGCCAGGGCATCGGCCTGCGGGCCTACGGGCAGCAGGACCCGCTGGTGGCGTTCAAGCGCGAAGCCTTCCACATGTTCGGCGAACTCATTGCCACGATTCGTTCCGACATCGTGCGGCGCTTCTTCCGGGTGCAGATTCAGGATCCAGTGCAGGAAGAAACCGTGCTGACCCGCCACCGAGACAGCGAAGCCGCGCAGCCGGCGGACAGCGCCGACCGTCCGGCGGCCGTCGCCCAACCCGCGGGCGCAACCAACGGCGCCGGCCGGGCGCCGCGCCTCTCCCGGCGTGAACGACGGGCCCGCGAACGCGCGGCCAAGAAGCGCAACCGACGCCGCAGCCGCCAGCGCGTCCACTAAGGGGAGTCGCCCTGCCATGACCGAAGCCGTCGACACCGCCGATCTTGAGGGGCGCGCGCGACGCGCCCGCCAGCGGGTCACCGAGATTCGGAGGCATCTTTGACCTGGCGGCCAAGCGCGCAACGCTAACCGAACTCGACCGCCAGGTCGCCGCGCCCAATCTCTGGGACGACCCCGACCGCGCCCGCGAGGTGATGCGCCGCCACCGGCGCGTCCAGGATGAAGTTGACCTCTGGGACGAACTCGACACGCAGGCCGACGACGTCGTCGGGTTGGTTGAACTCCTCGACCCGGATGATCCCGATCTGCAACAGGAAGTCGCGAGCGAGGTGGCGGCCCTCGAAAACCGCCTGGCCTCCCTGGAGTTTCAACTCCTGCTCGGAGACGAATACGACGAACACGACGCCTTCCTGACCGTCCAATCCGGCGCCGGCGGCACGGAATCGCAGGACTGGGCCGAAATGTTGCTGCGCATGTACTCCCGCTGGGCCGATTCGCGTTCGTTCGCGCCCGATGTCGTGGACATCTCGCATGGCGAGGAAGCCGGCATCAAGAGCGCCACCCTGCGCGCCTCTGGCCGCTACGCCTACGGCTACCTCAAGGCCGAGCGCGGCGTCCACCGCCTCGTCCGTCTCTCCCCCTTCGATGCCAGCAACCGCCGCCATACCTCCTTCGCCCGCGTCGACGTCGTACCCGTGCTGGAGGACGTGGACGAAGTGGCGATCAGCCCCGAGGACCTCCGCGTCGAGACCTTCCGCGCCAGCGGCGCCGGCGGGCAATACGTCAACAAGACCGACTCCGCCGTGCGCATCCGTCACGAACCTACCGGCATCGTCGTCTCCTGCCAGAACCAGCGCTCGCAGCACCAGAACCGCGAGGTCGCCATGGAGATGCTGGGCGCGCGCCTGCTGGAGCGACAGATCGCCGAGCGCGAAGCCGAGCAGGCCCGCCTGCGCGGCGAACAGGCCGCCGTCGACTTCGGCAGCCAGATTCGCTCCTATGTCCTGCACCCCTACCGCCAGGTCAAAGATCTGCGTACCGGACTTGAGGTGGGCAACACCGATGCCGTGCTCGACGGCGCGCTCGACCCCTTCATCGAGGCCTGGCTCCGATCCTCAATTTCCTCCGGGAACGAGTCCGGCGCGTGACCCTGGGTCTTCGGTTCGGGCCGGCCGGCCGCCGGCCGTGGAGGCGCCTCGCGCAGATCGTCGTAGGGCTCGGCGTGGCTGCTCTTGTCTGGCTGGCGAGTGGACCTGCCCCGGTCGCCGCGGCGCCGTCCCTCCCCGCCGATCTCACCGCCGACGTGGAGATTCGGTCCGCCATCACCTTCCATCTCGATGCGCCGTGGACCGGGCCGCCGCCATCCAGGGTGTCGGTCCTATTCGGACTGCCGCAGGGCATCGTGACTCGACGAGGCCGCGCCCCGTTCGAGCTTGCGGACGGCCGGCTTACCGCCTCCCACCGCTGGCGTCCGCGGGGAACGCTGCTCCCGGGCGCCGACATCGAGTATCGATTCGAGGTTCGCCACGCGGACGGCGCCACGCGCACGGCAACCAGCAGCGTGACCTACATCGACGGCGAACTTCCCTGGCAGACCCAGTCCGAAGGCCTGGTGGACTTTTGGTGGTACGCCGGCGACGACCTGGCCGCCGACGCCGTCGACGGCATCCGCCGCGGCCTCGACGCCCTGGAGGACGAATTTGGCCTCGAACTCCGGCGCCGCACGCGGCTGGTCTTCTACGCCGACGGCGACCGCATGCGCGCCGACATGGGCCGTGGCACGCGCCCCTGGGTGGGCGGCGTGGCGTCGGCCCGCCTCGACCTGATCGTGCTCTACGCCTCCAGGTTCGACTGGGGCCGCACCACGCTTCCGTCCACCATTGCCCACGAGCTGACGCACATCGCCATCGAACACGCCGTCGGCGAACCGCCGCGCAACATTCCCAGCTGGCTCCACGAAGGCGTCGCCACCGTCGTTGAGAGCTCTGTCGCCGAGCGGTTTTCCTATGACGCCATCGTGGACGCGGCGTTCGCAGCCGATCGGTTGATCTCATTGCGTGGCCTCACCGGGTCGTTCCCCGTTCACAGCAGCGGCGCCCTGCTGGCCTACGCCCAGAGCAACTCGTTCGTAAAATTCATAATCGACCGCTGGGGTGAATCCGCGATCACCAGGATCCTAGACGCCTACCGCGAGGGCGCGTCCCAGGATCGGGCCTTGCGGCAGGCCGTAGGTCTCAGTCTCAATGCCCTCGAAGCCGAGTGGCTCGCTACGCTGGACCAGTCCGACGCCGTACCCACAGCCAGCGCCGGCGTCCTGTCCACCGCCTCGGCCTTCGCGCTGCCCCTGCCGCACCCATGATTGTTCTGCAGAACGTCACCAAGGTCTACCCCAACGGAACGCGGGCGCTTGACGACGTCAGCCTCCAGATCGACGAGCGTGAATTTGTCTTCCTGGTTGGCCCCAGTGGTGCCGGCAAGACCACCCTCATCCGACTCATCAACCGCGACACCAGCCCCGACAGCGGCAACGTCTTCGTCGAAAACACCGACGTCACGCGCATTTCCCGCCGTGAAGTCCCCAAGCTTCGTCGACGCGTTGGCGTGATTTACCAGGACTACAAGCTGCTCCCGGGTCTGAGCGTGCGTCAGAACGTGGAGTTCGTCCTCAAGTCCACCGGCGAATTCAACGGCCGCACCTCCAAGTGGGTGGACGAGGCCCTGGCCCTTGTGCAATTGAGCGACCGCGCCGACCATCATCCCCACGAACTCTCTGGCGGCGAGCAACAGCGCACCGCCATCGCCCGCGCCATTGTTCGCCGCTGCCCCATCCTGGTCGCCGACGAACCCACCGGAAACCTGGATCACGCCACCAGCTGGGACACGATTCAACTATTGGTACGCATCAACGCCCTCGGCGCCACGGTGCTGATGGCGACGCACAACCGGGAGATCGTCAATACCATGCGGCGGCGCGTCATTGAAATCGCCAATGGAAAGGTCGTGCGCGACGAACTCGGCGGCGGCTATGACGGCTAAGCTCAACGTCCTGCGCTACGTGCTGGGCGCCGCCATGCTCGGGCTCTGGCGCAACCGCACCATGACCCTCGGCGCCGTCGTCACCACGGCCGTCATGCTGGTCACGCTGGCCGCCTTTCTGGCCATCAACGACACCCTGAACGAGATGGTCACGGCCCTGGGCCGCAAGAGCAACCTGATTGCCTACGTCCGCGACGATGCCCGGCCCTCCCGCGTCACCGAGATCATGCAGGACCTGGAGCAACGTCCCGGCGTCGGCGAGGTTGTCTTCGTCACCAAGGAAGACGCCCTCCGGATCTTCCAGGAGCGCTTCTTCGACCAGCGCGACGTCATCGACATCCTGCAGGCCAACCCATTGCCCGCCAGCGTCGAGCTCCGCATGGACGACCCGGCCGTGCTGCCCGCGCTCGCCGACGAGCTTCGCGGGATGACCGGGGTGTTCGAGAGCGTCGCGGTTCCCCTGGATGTCGTCGAGCGCCTGGTATCCATCAGTAACGTCTCCCGCGCGGCCGGCACCGCCATGATCGTCGCCCTTACGGCCGTTGCTCTATTCGTCATTGCCAACACCATTCGCATCGCCGTCTACGCCCGTCGCCAGGAGATCGAGATCATGAAACTGGTCGGCGCCACCGACTGGTTTGTGCGTGGCCCATTCATCATTGAAGGTGCCTTCATCGGCCTCGTTGGCGCCACGCTGGCCGCCGTGGCCCTGGTTGTGATGTACCTGCAGGTCGCGCCCACGATTACTCGCATCATTTCGTTCCTGCCCATCGCCACGGATGTGTCCTTCGTCCGCAATCTCGCCGTCTTCATCGTTCTGGTCGGACTGGTGGTCGGCAGCATCGGGAGCTACGTCTCCGTGCGCCGCTACCTCGCCGTATAGGAGCGCGCCGCTGATCGTCGTGCAGGGAGTCACCAAGAGCTACGACGGCGAACCCGCGCTCGCCGACGTCTCGATCGCCATTGCCCGCGGCGAGTTCGCCTTTCTCATCGGCACCAACGGCGCGGGCAAGACCACGCTGCTTCGCATCCTCCTGCGGGAGGAACCATTTGACACCGGCGTGGTCCTCGTCAACGGCGTCGATGTCTCCAGGATTCGCGGCGCCGCGCTCACCAAGTTCCGCCGCCGCATCGGCGTCGTGTTTCAGGACACCCGCCTGCTCCCCAACGCCACGGTCCGCGAAAACGTCGGCCTGCCGCTCCAGGTCCGCGGGCGGGCCAATCGCGAGATCGATGTGGCGGTGGACGACGTGCTCAGCCGCGTGGCCCTGTCCGACAAGGGCGAACGCTTCCCCCGGCAACTCTCGGGCGGCGAACAGCGCAAGGTGGCCCTTGCCCGCGCCGTCATTTCCAAGCCCGACGTCCTGCTGTGCGATGAGCCCACCGACAGCATCAACCCCGCCCACGCCCGCGAAATCATCGGCCTGCTGCTGGACATCAACAGCGAAGGCGTCACCACCCTCGTCGCCACCCACGACAGCGAAATTGTCAACAACCTCCGTCGCCGCGTCATTCGCATGGACGCCGGAACCATCCTCGCCGACGAAGCCGTCGGCGTTTTCAACACCAGCTAGGGCCGGCCAGCCTCCGCGGGTCGGCGGCCTTCTCACCGACGGCTTATTGCCCTGCGCTACCGTGGAGGTAGCGTCCCTCCGCCGTACGTCCCATGCAACGTCCCCTGCGCACCGCCCTCATGCTGGCCGGTTCCGTCGTCGCGCTGTGTCTCGTGTTCTCCATCGGGTTCGTCGCCGGCGCCACGGCCCTCGGACCGGGCATCCCGCCACCGCTGGTTCTCGCTGGCGAGCCGCCGCCGGACGTCAAGGACGAGGACGAAGAGGTTGACTTCAGTCTGTTCTGGGAAGCCTGGCGAGTGCTGCAGGACAACTTCTACGACGGCCCGCTCGCGGCCGAGGCCTTGCGCGAAGGCGCCATCCGCGGCCTGGCCGACGCCACGGACGATCCCTACACCCGCTACCACGACCCTGAACAGGCCCGCCGATCCAGCATCAGCCTGTCAGGCTCCTTCGTCGGGGTCGGCATCCGCGTTGAAGTGCGTGACGGCTTTCCCTTCGTCACCCAGCCGTTGCCGCGGTCGCCCGCCGAGGCGGCCGGCATTGGCGCCAACGAATACGTGTTGGCGGTCGACGGAGTCTCCACCAGGGGCATCGCCCTCGCGGAATTCGGACGAATCGTTCGAGGCGAGCGTGGCTCCCCGGTCACGCTCACCCTGCGGCGTCAGGGCGAAACGACCGAACGCGACGTCACCATCGTGCGCGACCGCATCATCGTGCAGTCCGTCACCACAAAAGTCTTCGAGGACGTTGGGTACCTGCGCATCGCCAACTTCTCGTCCCGAACCTCCGGCGAAGTCCGGCGCGCGCTCAGCGGTTTTCGAACCGCGGGCGTCGATCGGCTGGTCATCGATCTCCGCAACAACCCCGGCGGGCTGCTCGACGCCAGCGTTGCCGTCACCAGCCGGTTTCTTCCGGAAGGCGAACTGATTCTGCGCCGCGAGAGCCGCAACGATCCCACGCATGTCTACAACGCCGTGAGCGGCTTCCGCGACCTGCGAACGCCGCTGGTCGTCCTGGTCAACGGCGGTTCGGCCAGTGGCTCGGAAGTCTTCGCGGGCGCCCTCCAGGCGCACGGCCGTGCCATGCTCATCGGCGAGCAAACGCATGGCAAGGGGTCCGTCCAGGAACTCCACAGGCTCTCCGACGGCTCCATCATGCGCGTCACCACCGGCATCTGGTTCACACCCGCCGGTGTCGCCCTGGCGGGCGCCGGCAGCGGCCTTACGCCGGACCTTGAGGTCCAGTTGGCCGAGGCCCAGATCGGCGCCGACGACGATCCCGTGCTTACCGCCGGTCTTGAGGCCGTGCGTGCGCTCCCGCTGGACGTCAGCCGCTAGCCGCCGGCGCCGGCGGCGGGCTGGGGGCCGCGGCCGGGACCGCCACGATCAGGCGCACGCCGTAGCCCCGGGCCACCTTGGCGCCGGGGCCCGGCTCCTGGCCCACCACGATCTCGCTGGAAGCGCCGGGCGTTGGGACGAGTCGGATTGAACCGACCAGCAGGCCGTTGTCGAACAGCGTGCGTTGAGCCGCGTCCACCGTCCGGCCGATAAGCGCGGGAACATTCACTTCACCAATCCGCACAACCGTCAGCAGCACATCGGACCCGCTCGGGGCCCCTTCCCCACCGGCCGGATTCTGCGCCACAACCACTCCGTTCGGGGCTGAGTCGTCCTCGACATACGTCGTCTCGCCCACCGCCAGCCCCACCAGCTCGATGGCGCGGCGTGCGTCGTCTTCCGCGCGTCCCACCACCAGCGGCGCCGGCACAATCTCCACCCCTCGACTAATCCGCAGCACCACGACCGAGCGCCGGTCCACCACGGCCCCCGCCAGCGGTTCCTGGCCAAGCACCGTGCCCGCTGGCACGTCCTCGTTGAACGCCGTGACTTCAATCACCTGGAATCCGCGGCGGTCCAGATCGACGCGCGCAACCTCCGCGGCCAGCCCAACCACGTTTGGCAGCGGCGCCAGCGACGGTCCGCGGCTGACGTTCATCAGGACCGGTTCCAGGCGCCCGAGCGACGCGCCGGCCGGGGGCTCCTGGCTGATCACCAGGCCTTCCGCCACGACGTCGTCGAACGATTCCTCAACCTGGGGTCGGAAGCCCGCGTCTTCCAGCAGTTGCCGCGCCTGGTCCCGATCCAAATTGACCACGGAGGGAACGTCCGCAATGTCGGCGCTGGGGTCCTCGCGCCGGGGGACCAGCGGTTCGTCGCTGGTCGCCACCGGGGCGCGCGGCTGAATCAGCGCACCGGCGTCCTCCACCAGGGGCCGCAGGCCGGCCAACGGATCCGTCACGGCGGCCAGCACGAGCATGAACACGACGACGGACGTTCCCAGCGCCAGGGCCAGACCCCATACGGGGACCGGGGTCCGCCGCGCCGGCGGTCGGCCGAGGCGTCGCGCATTCCGGCGTCGTCGCCGCGGCGGGCCATAGCGCCGCGCGCGCCGCCCGGGTCGATTAGCGACCGAGTTCATCCGATGGGCTTGGTGACGAAGCGGATGCCTGCTGCACGCCTTCAGCCTACGGCGGGCTGCCGGGCAATGGCCTCAGGCGGCGCTGGCGACGCTCCGCCGCGCCGCGGCTTCGCCCGTGGGCGTTGGCGCGTGGCCGTTGCTCGTCGCGCCGTTGGTCGGAACGCCGTCCAGGCGCATGGATAGCAACTCCGAAACGCCGTCTTCACGCATGGTCACGCCGTACACCGTTGCGGCCGCCTCCACCGTGATGGCGTTGTGCGTGATCAGCACGATCTGCGTCCGCTCGCTCAGGCTCGTCACCTGCCGGCAGAACCGCATCACGTTCTGATCGTCCAGCGCCGCGTCCACTTCGTCCAGGATGCAGAACGGCGGCGGACGGATTTTCAGCAGCGCCAGGATCAACGCGGCCGCCACCAGGGCGCGCTCGCCGCCCGACAGCGCCGCCAGTTGCTGCGGCCGCTTCCCCGGCATCCGAATCGAAAACTCCACCCCCGTCTGCTCGATGTCGCTGGGCGACGTCAGTGTCATGTGCGCCTCGCCGCCCCCAAAGAGTTCGGAAAAGGTCGAGCTAAACGCCTCGTTCATGGTCTCGAACGTGGCCATGAACTCGGCGTGCAACTGGTGCTGCAAGTCGCGTGCCAGCGTCTGCAGATTGGCCTCGGCGCCCTCCAGGTCCGCGATCTGCCGCCTGGCGTCGTCCACCCGGCCGCGCTCGCGCTCATATTCCTCCGGCGCCAGCGGGTTCACGGGGCCAAGCCGGTCCAGCAGCCGTCGCAGATCGCCGGTTCGACGTTCAATCTGCCCGACCGCTGTCGTGGCCTTCTGCGCCTCCAATCGATCAATCCCCAGGTCGTCGCGCGCCTGCGACCGGATTTCGGCGCGGCGTTCCACCAGTCGCTCGGTCTCGCGCTGCGCCGCCGCCACGTCCGCCGTGGCTCTGCCCTCCTCCTGCGCTCGGATTTCGGTCTGCATCTGCAGCCGTTGGAGCTCCAGCCTGGCCTCCAGGGCCCCGGTTTCAAGTCGACGAATCAGTTCCTCGTCGGGTGCGGCTTCGCTGTCGGCGACAGCGTCCATCTCCGCCAGTTCGGCCGTCGCCTCGGCCAGCGAACGCTCGGCGTTCCCTCGCTCGCGTTCCAGGGCCTCGGCCTCGGCGCCGGCCTGCGCGGCCGCTCGCTTCCGCTGGGACGCCTGGGTCCGCAGATCGGAGGCGCGGCGCTCGTTCACGCCCAGCGCTGCCTCCAGCGCCGCCAGTTGCGCTTCGGCCTCGGCGGTGCCGGCAGCGGCCGTACCCGCGTGATCGAGCTCCTCGCTGATTAGCCTGACGTTTCGTTCGGACTCCTCAAGACTCGGCCCCATCGCCGACAGGCGTTGCTTCACAGCGCGCCGGCGCTCGTCGGCGTCCCGGATTCCGCTGCCCAGGGCTCGAGCCTCGGCATCGGCCTGCTGATGCCGCCGAATCGCCGCGCTTGCCGCCTCGTGCGCCTGCTGACGCGCACCGGCCGCCCTGTCGCCGGCGCCGTCCGCCGCCCGCAGGTCGTCGTCCGCGGCCTGCAGCGCCCGGTCGGCCCTCGTCGCGGCGCGTTCCAGGTCCGGCTGTCGACGTCGAGCTTCCACCAGCGCCCGCTCCGCCCGGGCCAGCCGCTCGGCAATACCCCGGCCCGCGGCGTCCTGAACGCTCAGCCGCACGGTCCCGTCCATGTCAATGGCGTCGCCGTCCAGCGTGACCATATGGTGGCCGGCAAGGTCCGTGCGCTCCTGCCGCGCCTGCAAGGCGGCGTCCAGGCTCTCGGCGACCACGACACGCCGCAACAGGCGCCGCACCAGGCCGGCATCCGAACCGCTGGCATCCACCATGTCGCCCAGCGTCCCGCGCAGGCCGTCTGGCGCCGCCGCGCCCCCGTCGTCCTCGTAGGGCCAGCCACGGAACCCCGCGGTCGGGCGCCAGCGAAGCCGGCTCAGGTGCAGGTCGCGCGCGGCTGCCCGGAGCGCTGATCCGTCGTCGGGTCGAGCTACGAGCACCGTGTCGAGACTGCCGGCAAAGGCCGCCTCCAGCAGTCGCGCGGCTTCAGGGGTGCGGGGATGCATCCGGTCGCGCAACCGGCCAACGACGGTCTCGGGCTTGGCCTCTCGCAGGGCGCGCAGCGTGTCGCCGGACTCGCCCGCCTGGATTTGAGCGTCCCGCAGCGCGTGCAACTCCCGTTCCAGCGAGGCGATGGCCTCGGAGCCCGCCCGCCGGTCCGCCTGCGCGCCGGCGATCAGCCCGAAGAGGCCCATCGGCGCCATCCGCGCGGCGCCGACGAGGGAGACGGCGAGCGGGGAGTCGGTCAGCTCCAGCGCAAG
>JAJEGF010000051.1 GCA_022820025.1 Chloroflexota bacterium | reverse complement strand
GCAGCCGGGGGATCACGTGGTGTATTTCGGCGAGGTGATCGGCGGCGGCATGGGCGAGGGCACGGCGACGACGCTGCGCGACACGGGGATGAGCTACGCCGGGTAGTTCCGCGTGCTGTCGAGAATCCGGTTGCGCTAGGGTTAGGCGCGAGCCAAGTCTCTGACAGGTTAGGAACATGAGCCTGTGGGTTCGAGCGGGACGTCGCGGACTCCAGCGCTCGTCGCTGGTTGGCGTTGCATTTCTGGTGGCGCTCAGCCTGGCGTTGGGCGCCTGCGGCGACGAAGAGTTGAAGCGACAGGACTACAGCACAGCCATCGCGCCGGAGCGGTGCGGCGGGTCGGGCGGCGGTCCCTGCTAGCCGGGACCTCTGCGTAACCCTGAGGTGGTTGCCCGGAAGACCCCTCACCGATTCTCCCGAAGACGCCCGAATCTGCCTCTCCCGCTGGAGAGGGGAAAGAACGGCGCCCGCGTGAGGAGAGTGACATCGCACACTCGTTCCTCGGGTTATGCAATGGTCTCTAGGCGGGGCCGGTTGACCGCTGAGCCAAGCCGGGCCTCAGCCGGGATTGGCCTTCATCGAGGCGCCTGCGATCAGCCGGGGGTCCAGGCGGTGACGGCGGGCCACCAGACGGGGCGGATGATCATCATGGCGAAGGCAAAGAGGACGAGGACCGCCAAGGCGATCCAGCCGGAAATCCAACGCCGCCATCCGAGGGGCCATTGACGGCCGGCGCGGAAGTGGGTTTCGGCCGGGAGCATGACGCCTAGCCAGATCGCGGTTGCGAGGCCCATGGCGACGGTGCTGGTGACGAGGAATGTGGGACTCATTCGATAGGAATTGGTGAGGGCCAGGCCGAGGCCACTGGCGAGCAATAGGGTCATCGAGGGCGCGGTTACCCAGCGGTTAAGGGCGCGCAGGACGGGTTCGGTGGGGAGGCCGTCGGTCCAGCCGCCGGCCACGGCCATGCGACGGCCCTGGACCACCACGACAAGCGCCCCGGTAAAGGCGCCGAGCGCCGCCGTGCCGCTGAACTGGTGGATGACGAGCAGGAAGTTCCAGAGCTCAAGCGTCACGGCAAGCTCGTCGCGGGCGCCGGACGATCAGACGCGCCAGCGCTCCTTGATTTCGGTCGGGACGATGACGCCGAAGCGGATTTCGGTGTCAGCGGTGGGCTTGTAGCTGATGGTGGCGGCGCGGGTGCCTTCGGGGACTTCCCAACTGCGCCAACCGCGTTCCTCGGCACCCGGCGCGGGGCCGGCATTGGCCAGCCGAGCGGCCGGGGCGGCCTGGCGGGCGATGCCGGTGCCACCGCCAGCAAGTTCGAGGGTCATGACTTCAGGATCGAGGTTGATAGAGCCGCTGCCGCTGTTCTGCACGACGAAGTAGGCGGAGATGAACATGAAGCCGGGCTCGGCGTTATCGAAGCTGCCGAAGGAGCGAGTGGCGCCGACCTCGGTGAGGGTGATGTTGGCCCCACCCTTGTCAACAGTTCCGCCGACCTGGGCGTCGACGGGTCCCGGGGGATCGACTGCGACCGACTCGTCGCCACCCGATTCACCGCAGGCAGCTAGCGCGACGGCGAGGACAAAGCCAAGCACCACGCCGACCATGGCGCGGCGAGGGATGCGGAATCGGGTCATTGGAAAGAACCTCGGGAGTGGGAACGCCCGCCGTGCTGGACTCAATGCCAGCTTATCGCACGAGGCGGGCGAGCCGACGGTGTGCGCGGGCTCGAGTCCGCGCGACGGCACCTGGAGTTCACCCTTGATGGCGACGTTTACGACCGGGCGGCACACAGAGCGCGGCCATCAGACGTGGCGAAGGTCCGACGTTACCTGCCAGCGATCGCGGACTTCGCCCGACAAGGCGAACCCGAAGCGAATCTCGACGCCGGGTTCAGGCCGGAAGCTGAGGGTCGCCGCCCGAGTGCCCTCGGGCACTTCCCAGCTACGCCAGCCGCCGAATTCCTCCCCTGGCCCCGGTCCGGTGTCTCGCAGGCGGCTTCCCGGGGTGACAATCCAGGGTTTACCAATGGTCCCGTCGGGTAGTTCGAGCACGAGCGCGTCCGGACCCTGGGCGGGAATCTCGGAGCCGGAGTTGCGTATCGAAAGCCTGGCCGAGATGAAGATCTTGCCGTCGGCGGCTTGTTCGCGGCGGTCGAACGAACGGGCCGCGCCGGCCTCGAAGACGGTGATGGCGACGCCATCGCGCTCGACGGTCTCGCCCGGAGTCGCGTCGATTGGTCCGGGCGGAGCGACACCGGAGCCCTTGCCGCCCGAGGCATCAGCAGCCGACTCACCGCAGGCAGCGAGCGCAAGGGCCAGGACCAGGGCAAGGACCAGGGGCAACGGGCGGAACTGTGACCAGGGGACCAGAAGTCGGCTGAGCGTCACGCGGCTAATCGGCCTTTGGAAGTGTCGCTGGGAATATTAGCCCGAGACGGAACGACATGAGGCGCAGTAGCTCAGGCTGCCGCCGGAACGTCCCGCTGGACGACGATCGAGGGCAAGGATGCGCGGGCGGGCGAGATGCGCCGCAGGCTGATATCGAGAGCTGGAGGCGGCCGGAGTTTGACCGAGGTCTCGGTTCGCCGCATCATTAGACTGACGTAGAGGGGCGCCGTGCTCAAAGGGCTGCGCTCGGACGTTTCCGCTCGGGGAGGCGCCGGATGATTTCGAAGTCGATTCGTCGTGCAGGGCGCACGGGGAAAGTCGCGGGCGCCGGGATACTACTGGCGCTCGCCTTCACGCTCACCGCGTGTGGCGATAGTGAGCCAAAACGAAGCGGCGAGTTCAAGCTGAACCCCGGCGACTTTTACTGCACGGGCTACAAGGAAGGCAGCGTGGGCAACACGAATCTGCTGCCTGGTGACCACTACTGGGAAGGCACGCTCGGCCAGGACTGCGACTCGTAGCGCTCAGGTAAGCGCCGGCTTCGGCGCGGTCTGCCACTACCTTTCGGTCTGGCCGTGGAGCCTCATGGACGATTTAGCATGATTCATCGTGCTTAGCAGATACCCGCGCGAGGTTGCCGAGGGTGTGTTTGCCCTTGGCGGCTGGTGGGGCGCACTGGCCTACCTGGCGGTTGGCGCGGAAACGCTGCTTATCGATACGGGCGTGAGTCACGTGGCCGGGGCGATCCAGCGCGCCGTGCGGGCCACGGGCGTGCCTCCTGGCTCGGTGGATCGGATCGTGCTGACGCACTACGACTACGACCACTCGGGCAGCGCGGCGCAGTTGGCGCGAGACCTGGAGGCGCCGGTAGCGATTCACGCGGCGGACGCGGCGTTGGTGTCGAATCCCTCAGACAGTCCGGGCTTGCGTCGGTTGCTGTATCACCGGCCGGTTCCCCAAGTGCTGCGCTGGGAAGCGCCCGAGATCGCGACGACCCTGGAGGAAGGGGACACGGTAGGCGACTGGCAGGTGCTGCATACGCCGGGGCACACGCCGGGGAGCATGAGCCTGGTGCGGGATGACGTGGGGATTGTGGGAGACGCGCTGATATACATGCGAGGCCACCTGCGTCCCAATGTGCGACACCTTGCGACCGACCTAGCGGCCCAGGATTCGTCAATCAGGCGACTGGCGACCGGCGGACTGCGGACTGTGCTACCAGGGCACTACGCGGCTTGTACCGACCCCGGCGCGGTTGACGCCTTGCGGCGGCGCCTGGGAGCGTAGACGTTGGGTGGCCGGGACGGAATCCCGGGAGTCAGGGGGTCGTCGCGGACGGAGGCCAACTGGCGAGTGATGGTTTGCCGTGACCCAGGGCGGGTTGTGTCACGCGCGTGAGTGGGCCTGACTCCGGCATCGCGGGCTCGTCAGTCTTGGGGTGTTGTTGGGTCCTGATGTAGGCTGGCGCGCGCGTTTGTTGTCGCCTAACGCAACGTGGCGGACGTCACGGAGAAGGGACTCAAGAATGTTCCGAAGTCGAGTAGCAGTGTCCGAAGTCGCAGCGTCGGCCGGCATGCAATCCGTACCTCGCTTGCTGGTCGTTGCAGTTATCGCGGCACTTGTTGCCGTGGCTTTCACGCTGGTGGGCACGGTTGGGCGGGCCTCGGCGAATGTCGCGGCCTGCGAGTACGTGCTTGGCTTCGATGCACTGCAAGCCACGGCTCCGGACACGATCGGCGCTTGTGTGAACAACGAGCAGCACGACCCGAGCGACGGCATCACGCGCCAGCAGACGTCAAACGGCGTGTTGCTGTGGGACAAGGCGACCAATTGGACGGGATTTACCGACGGGTACCGCACCTGGGCCATCGGACCGACAGGACTGCAGGAGCGGCTGAGCATTGAGCGGTTCGATTGGGAGCCGGCATCGATCGCCCTGGGGGCCACAGCGGAGGCGGACGCTCGGACGCTTGCGTATGTGTCAGCCGCCATTGCGGCGTACGAGCAAGACGGCCTCGAGGCCACCATGGCGTACTACAACAGCGAAGCGAGCCTTGAGGACGGCCGCTCATTGCTTGCCGTGGAGCGGTCCTCCCTGACCGTGTTGGCGGTGCCGGCTTTCCGCAACCTGGTAGGGGCCAGGCTGCCGGCCGGTCACTCGCTCATACGGGTTGTCCTCGGCGCGACCGACGACGGTTTTTGGCTGAATCACCTGCAGACGAATCCGGTCACCGGCCAGCGCGAACCGCAACGCAGCTACTTCGTGCTGCATGACGGCATCGTATTCAGTTCCGGACACTTCTCGGTCCGGGCGGGCCTGGCCGAAATCATCCGGGAGTACGTGAGCAACGCGATCGGTCGGTATCGGACCGAGGGTCTGGACGCAACGGTCGACTTCTACAACAGCGATGCGAGTGTCGACGGTTACCTGTACCTGTTCCTGATGGACGCCAATGACAATTACCTGGCGCACCCGATCTTTCCTCACCTGATCGGGACGGACATCAAGGACGTGGTTGGATCGAACGGGTACGAACTGGGCAAGGAAATTGCGAAGGCGACGCCGGAAGGGCACTGGGTGGAGTACCCGTGGCCGAATCCGGCCACGGGCCGCGAAGAGCCGAAGACGGCCTGGGTGGTTCGGCACCAAGGCCTGATCTTTGCGTCGGGGTACTACACGCCTGACCCGGACGCGGAACCGCCGGCCTGGATCGGCGCCGATCCCCGTGAGTACACGGTGGAGTACGTGCAACAGGCGATCGAGCGGTACGAGCGCGACGGCCTGGAGTCGATGACGAACTACTACAACAGCACGGCGGCTTTCGAGGGACAGTTCTACCTGTTTGCCATGGATGCGAACGACATCTACTTCGTGCATCCGCTCTTCCCGCGCCTGATCGGGACGGACATCAAGGACGTGGTGGGGTCGGACGGGTTTGAGCTGGGCAAGGCGATCGCGGCGGCGACGGAGGAAGGCGTCTGGGTCGAGTACCTGTGGCCGCACCCGGTGACGCTGCAAGAAGCCCCGAAGGTCTCGTTTGCGATTCGGCACGACGGTCGGATATTCGCCTCGGGCTATTACCCCACGGCCGATGATCCGGAAGCGGCGACGATGGCCTACGTGCAGGCGGCCATCGAGCGGTACGAGCGCGACGGTCTGGAAGCGACGATTGCGTACTACAACAGCACGGAGAGCTTTGACGGCGCGTCGTTCCTGTTCCTGATCGACGAGGACGACCGCTACCTGGTGCACCCGGTGTTGCCGCAACGGATTGGAACCGACATAAAGCTCGTGAGGGCTCGCGGGCTTGACGGCATGGTCTACAACTACGGCGAACAGCTCGCGAACGTGACCGAGGAGGGCGCCTGGTTCAGCAACCTGCGACCGTCGTCCCAGGGCAGCGGCAGCGCCGCGCACGCGTGGGCGATACGTCACGACGGGCTGATCTTCGGGTCGGCGTACTTCGACGATGAGTAGCGACTAGGCCGGCACTCTCCCCTGGGGAGCGGCCTGCGAAGAGCCTCGCCGGCGGCCCCAGCCGCCCGCGGGGGGCTGTGATTT
>JAJEGF010000064.1 GCA_022820025.1 Chloroflexota bacterium | reverse complement strand
GTCAGCGTCGTCTTGCCGTGGTCAACGTGGCCAATCGTGCCCACGTTTACGTGCGGCTTCGTTCGTTCGAAGTGTTGGCGTGCCATTCGCTCCTGTGCTCCTGCGCAGTGCGCGGTTAAGAAACCGGCGTCAGAAGTCCATCCGCGGCACCCGCTCGTTGAGTCACCGCGTAGTGGGAAAACTCCATGGAAAACGTCCCGCGACCCTGAGTCGCCGAACGCAACTCGTTAGCGTACCCGAACATCGTCGCCAGCGGTACCTCCGCCACGAGAATGTGCGACCCGCCACGCATGTCGGCACCGTGAATGGTGCCGCGCTTTGCGGCCAGTCCGGCCAGCGTGTCGCCCACGTAGTCCTCGGGAACGACGACCTGGACGCTCATCAACGGCTCCATGACATCCGTTTTCGCCCTGTTCAGCGCGTCTTCCACGGCCATGGCGCCGGCAATTTCAAAGGCAAGCTCCGACGAGTCGACCTCGTGGTACGAGCCGTCCACAAGCGTGATGCGTACGTCAGTGACCTCCATGCCTTGTGGGCCGCTTGTCAACCGACGCGCCGCTCCTCGCTCGGCCGCCGGTATGAACTGCACGGGAATCGCGCCACCGACAATGCGACGCTCAATCTGAACGCCCGTACCCAGCGGCAGCGGCTCAAGCTCAACCGTCACATCACCGTACTGCCCACGGCCGCCAGTCTGTCGGACAAAGCGCCCCCGTCCGGTGGTCTCCCGACGCGGCCGCTCCCGATACGACACTTGCGGCCGTCCGACATTGGCGCCCACGCGGTACTCACGCAGCAGCCGGTCCACAATGACTTCAAGATGCAACTCACCCATGCCGGCAATCAGCGTCTGCCCCGTCTCCTCGTTGGCGCTGATGCGAAACGTCGGGTCTTCCTCACCAAGCCGTCGCAGCGCATCGATGATCTTGTCCTGATCGCCCCGGCTCCTCGGCTCGATCGCAATCGTGACCACCGGCTCGGGAAAGGTAATGGACTCCAACTGCAGCGGGTACTTGGGATCCGTCAGGGTATCGCCGGTGTTAGTGGAGCGGACGCCCACGGCGGCCAGGATATCGCCGTACCGGATCGTCTCCGAAACTTCCTCGCGCTTATCGGCGTGCATGCGAAGCACCCGCGATAGGCGCTCCCGCTTGCCGGCGGCTGTATTCAGCACGGTACCGCCAGGCTCGATCGATCCCGAGTACACCCGGAAATACGCCAGCTTGCCGGCATGCGGGTCAGCCACGATCTTGAACGCGATCGCCGTAAACGGATCGTCCTCGGCTGGTCGGCGCTGTTCCTCCGCGCCGGTCTTCGGATTGATTCCGGTCACCGGCGGCACGTCGAGAGGCGAGGGCAAATAGGCCGTGATCGCGTCGAGCAATGGCTCGATGCCCTTGTTGCGCAACGCGGAGCCCATCAGCACCGGAACACCCTGCGCCCGAACCGTCATTTGACGCACGGCCGCCATGAGCTCATCCGTGCTCAGTTCCTCGCCGTCGAGATACTTCACGGCCACGTCGTCATCAAGTTCGGCCAGCGCCTCCACCATTCGCTCACGAGCGTCCAGGGCGGCTGCTTCAAGCTCGTCCGGAATTGGCCCTCGCACGGGAGCCGCCAGACGGTCCGGCGACCAGCGAATTGCCTCCATGGTCACCAGGTCGACCACACCTTCGAACTCCGCTTCAAAGCCAATGGGGATCTGAATGGGCACGGGATTGGCGCCAAGTCGGTCGCGAATCGAATCGATCGTTGCGTCAAAATCCGCCCCGCGCCGGTCCATCTTGTTGATAAAGGCCACCCGCGGAACGCTGTATCGGTCGGCCTGCCGCCAGACGGTTTCCGACTGCGGCTCCACGCCATTGACCGCATCAAATACGACAACTCCACCATCGAGGACGCGCAACGAACGTTCCACCTCGGCGGTGAAATCAACGTGACCTGGCGTATCGATAATGTTGATCCGGTGATCGTTCCAGGACGCCGTGGTCGCGGCGGCCACAATCGTGATGCCGCGCTCACGCTCCTGCGCCATCCAGTCCATCTGGGCGTTGCCGTCGTGCACCTCGCCCACGCGGTGAATCCGGCCACAAAAGAACAGAATGCGTTCCGTAGTGGTCGTCTTGCCCGCGTCAATGTGGGCAATGATTCCGATGTTACGCGTACGCGAAATATCCAGGGTGTTCATGGGCCTCGTGTTCCGGGGTTCAGGCAGACGGGCTAATACGCGTAAATCGCGAACGCTCGGTTCGCTTCCGCCATTCGATGCATTTCATCCCGCCGTCGCACGGCGCCACCCTGCCCGTCAGCCGCTTCCATCAACTCGGCGGCCAGGCGTTCGGGCATAGACCGGCCACCCCGATTGCGGGATGCATCAATCAGCCAGCGCACGGCCAGCGAATAGCGCCGGTCCCCGCGGATTTCCACGGGGACCTGGTAATTGGCGCCACCGACACGACGCGGCTTGACTTCGACTTGGGGCATCACATTACGTACGGCGGCCTCGAACACGTCAATCGCCGGTGCGCCGGTCCGACCTTCAATAATGTCGAAGGCGTGATATACGATCCGCTGCGACAGCGACTTCTTGCCGCTTCGCATCACCTTGTTGATAAACCGCTGCACGGTGCGGTTGTTGAATCGAGGGTCTGGCGGAATCACGCGACGTTCCGGTCGCTTGCGACGCGGCATCAGGCGCGACTTGCACGCGGCGGAGCGGCTGCTGTGGGCAACGTCATGGGCAGGGACTTCCGATTCAGCGAGCTATGCGTCGCGCTTTGCGCCGTACTTGGACCGGCTGCGTCGACGACCCTCGACACCGTCAGCGTCAAGGGTTCCGCGCACAATGTGGTACCGGACGCCTGGGAGATCGCGCACGCGACCACCGCGAATCAACACCACCGAGTGCTCCTGCAGCCGATGCCCCTCACCGGGAATGTACGCCGTGACTTCAATCCCGTTTGAAAGCCGAACGCGCGCAACTTTCCGTAGCGCCGAATTCGGCTTCTTCGGGGTCACGGTTCGCACTAAGGTGCATACGCCCCGCTTTTGGGGCGAGCCATCGCCCCGCTGCATACGACGTCGCAGACCGTTGTACGAGTAATGCAGCGCTGGCGCCTTGAGTTTGCTTCGGCGTTGCTTGCGCCCCTTACGGACGAGTTGATTAATTGTAGGCACGAGGTGACCTTCAGAGCCCTTACGTAGAAAATGCCCGGCGGCACAGGGCCAGCCACGGCAGCGACGAGCCTATCACCGGCCATCCCCATCGTCAACGCTGTCGCCGTCCGTCGTCGGGTCCAGGCGCACCGCCGATGACTCGTCGATGCCGGCCTCGTCCACAGGCCGCAGGAAGTCCGCGAAATCGTCACTCGCGCCAGGTCGGTTCGTATCGATGCCCGCCAGCAAATCGCTCTCGGCAGCGTCCATTGGCGGCGCACCGGCCGTCACAACGCCTGCCTGCGGGCTGTCATCAGCGTCGGTGACGTCACCCGCACCGTTATCCTCACGCAAGTCATCCAGCGACACACCTTCGGCCATGTGCATGGCCTCCGTGTCGATCAGGACATCGGACTGGCTCGGAGCTTCGAGCTCCGGACCGTGATACCGATCCCAGCCGGTTCCGGCCGGGATGAGCTTTCCGATGATCACGTTTTCTTTCAGCCCGTGCAGGTGATCCGTCTTGCCTTCCACCACGGCTTCCGTCAGGACGCGCGTAGTGTCCTGGAACGACGCGGCGGCCAAGAAACTCTCGTTATTCAGAGATGCCTTGGTCACACCCAGCAGGACTTCGTGAGAATCCGCAACCCGACCGCCCGTCTCCGCCACCTGGACGTTGGTCTCCGCCAGCGTGGACCGATCGACCAGCGTGCCCGGCAAGAGCGTCGTTTCGCCGGGCGTATCCACCGCGTCGTGACGCAGCATCTGCCGGATGATGATCTCGATGTGCTTGTCATTCACCGCCACGCCGACCATTCGGTACACCCGCTGAACTTCGCTGACGATGTACTGCTGCAACTCGGCGCGGCCTCGAAGGCGCAGAATGTCGTGGGGGTTGAGCGGACCCTCCGTGAGTTGATCGCCCACCCGTACAAAGTCACCGCTGTGCACGCGCAGTTCGGAGGCCGGCGATACCGGGTACTCGCTGACATCCTCATCCTCGGCGCGAACGACGATCCGGCCATCATGAAGCTCAACCACGCCCTCCGCCTCGGCTGTCACGCCAATACTGGCGACCTTGGCCAGCGCCCGTTTACTGATCGTGTTCGACTTGCTCTTGGCCTTGCGAGCCAGGAGATCATCAGCCTGGACTTGTGGCACGGCAAGCACCGCGTTTCTCGCCACCTCGGCCCCGTCGTCCACGATCGGGACCATCCCGGCTTCGAGCACGTAGTCGTACTCGTGCACGTGGGCTGAAACCACCCGAACTCGGCGCTGCTCGTCATCGTCAATGACCTCAACCGTACCGTCGAGGTCACTCATCACGGCCACGCCCTTGGGAATGCGAGCCTCAAACAGCTCCTGCACCCGCGGAAGCCCTTGTTCCTTGTCCACAATGTCGGCGCCCGTGGCAATGCCGCCAAGGTGGAACGTACGCATCGTCAGCTGAGTCGCGGGTTCGCCCATCGACTGCGCGGCGATAATCCCAACGGCGGTCCCCTCGGCCACCAGGTCATGGCGAGCCAGATCCATGCCGTAGCACATCTGGCAAAGACCCCGAGCATTGGCGCAGGTCATCGGCGACCGAACCACGGCCGCCTCCACCCCGGCGCTGTCGATCACCTTCACGAGTTCATGATCAATCAGGGTGCCCAGGGGCACGATGATCTC
>JAJEGF010000017.1 GCA_022820025.1 Chloroflexota bacterium | reverse complement strand
CAGGGGAATGACATTTGAATCACCTGGGGTTGGGTGCCCGGAAGACCCCTCACCGATTTCGGCCGAAGACGGCCGAATCTGCCTCTCCCCCAGGAGAGGGTAAAGAGCGACGCCCCCTTGAAGAGACTGACACCGCACACTCGCCTCTCGGGTTTATTGAAGGTCTCAGGAGAGCGAGCAAGAGCGGACGCGGCTTGGGGCGAGGGGTGTCTTGGAAGGGTCTCCCATGAGCGGGATTTTGATGCGGGTGCGGGGCTGGGTGGTGGGGCGTTTCGAGTGGCGGTTTTTTTGGCGGCTTTGCTGGTGGTGGCGGTGATGGTGGGGGCGGGGGTGGTGATTGGGCAGGCGGCCTTCGGCTCCTTTGCGATCGTCGAGCGAATCAGCGGCTGCCGAAGCTCGTCCGATTACGACAGCCTGGATCTCTACCGCATTCTGGAGGTCGTGGAAGGATCCGAGGACTGGAAACTGCTGTACCCGTCGGACTACGAGTCGCACGTCTCGTTCAAGCACACGCTGCGCAACACGACGAACCGCGACGTGCTGGCGTACGAGGGCCAGATTCGGCCGACGTTCCTGGACGCGGAGGGATTCGCGGTTCGGGAAATTCACGGCAGCGGGCGGGTGGTGCCAGCCGGTGGCGAGCCTGCCAGTACCGAGGTCGTACAGAAAGCGAATGAGTTGGCTGACCAGATCGCCGATTTGAGGGTGCTGGGGCCGTAACTTCAGCTGAGTAACGCGCGCCTGCGGGGCGGTTAGCGGGACAGAAGACGCTAGCGGCGCGAGGTCAGTGTTCCTGATTGCGGATTTCAGCTTCGATCCGGGCGTGTGGGATGGCGTCGGACATCGAGAAGTCGGCCAGCCGTTGGGCCACTATCGCGAGGTCGTGCGCGTCTTCCAGGTATTCCACAAGCTCGTTGTTGGTCGCGGAGACGAGGTCGGCGAGGGCATTGCCGGCCTGGGTGTCGCCGCGGCGCAGGGCGCGGGCGGCCTTACGCAGCAGGGCTTGGCGGAACTCCGGATCGCGCCGGGCGCGGGCCTGGACGGTTGTATCGAAATCTCGCGTGGGCGGCATGCCGCTCGGCTCCTTTTCCGCCCGTGTGCGTGTGTGGAGGTAGGTCAGTCAGCCGTGGTGGGGCTGGCGGGTGTTGCCCGGAGGCCGTCGATGAGGCCCTGCGTGCGCCCGAGTTCGCGTTCCATGACGGACGTGCGCGTTTCAACGCCCGACATGCGCGTGTCCAAGGCCACGACGCCCGCCTCCAAGGCGGACATGCGCACTTCGACCGCCGACATGCGCGTTTCTATCGCCGTCATGCGGTTTTCCATTGATGACATGCGCGCTTCCAGCATGCCCATCCGCTCGCCAAGGTCCCTGCGCAAACTTGCCTGCCCGGCCACGATCAGCCACGCCAAGGCCGCCCCAACACTCAGAATGCCGATCAGTAAGCCGACCAAGCCGAAGATCAACTCCGGTGTCATGGTCGTGCCTCTATCGCATCGTTGCCCACAGGGTACGCCATCGAACTGTCCGCATGCGACACGGTCTGCGGGGGAAGGTCTATTGCCCTGGGATAGAATCTCGAACGGGCGGTTGTTTGCTGACTTCTGGCCTTCGTCGGCTATACGGCGGGGTCCAGAGGCTTTCGCTGGGGAGGAACCGCCATGATGGCTGAGTTTGGCGCGACTCTTGGACTTGGCACTCTCGTGATTATCTCGGTTGTTGGAGGCCTTTGCGTAACCCGTGATTGGGTGCCCGGAAGACCCCTCACCGATTTCGGCCGAAGACGCCCGAATCCTTCGACTAGCTCAGGACAGGTTCTGCCTCTCCCCTTGGAGAGGGGAAGAACGGCGGCCCCTTGAAGAGATTGACACGGCACACCCGCCTCTCGGGTTTTGCAAAGGTCCCTTATTGGCGTCGCGTGGTTCGTGGGGCGGGTTGAAGGGCGAATGGCGGGCGTCGAGCGTTCGGTGGAACGGTTGCAGGCAGATGAGAGCCGCCTGCGCAAGCACGGACCCTGACATTCAACGGAGGCAGGACAATGGGAGCGACACACGTAACGGTCAGGATAACCAACCCCGCGGACGAGGATCGGTTCTGGGAGGGTCTATTCCTGGTCGATACCGGCGCGACAGATTCGCTGGTTCCCAGGCCGCACCTGGAAGCGATCGGCCTCAAGCCCGAAGGGACGCGCCTGTACCAGTTGGCCGACGGCAGCGATCTGTCCCTCGACGTCACCGTTGCCAAGATCGAGTTCATGGGTGAGTTCGTGGGAGGAACGGTGATCTTTGGCGGGGACGACGCCGAGCCGTTGCTGGGCGTGACGGCGCTGGAATCGGTCGGTATCGAAGTGGATCCGGTGAGCCAGAGGTTGAAGCGGCTGCCGGCCGTGCGGCTGAAGTGACCGAAGCGTGGGGTTGGTGTCCTCTCGGGATGCTCTGGACAGCGCTCCGTTTGCGACGTCTGAGCGGGTGGAAAAGGTGATGAGGCAGCAGGAAGGGAGCAGAAGCGAGTTAATTGGCGAAGCGGAGCATTGCTGCATCGACGAGGGCGAGTGGCGACGACTGCTCCAGTACGGAGAGGCGAGGGCCAGGGCGAAGGGCATTGGCCCGGAGGATGTGGCCGATCTGGTGGAGGAGTTCCGGGGCCGGAGGAAGGAGCGAGCTTCAAGGAGTGAGCGATGGGAGGGGCACGACGGGAAGAGCTGGGAGGGGTGAGGATTGCGAGGGACGAGGATTCGCGGAGATCCGCTTTACCAGGCTCAGGGCAGGCTATCGGTGGACCGTCGGGATGACACGAGAGTCGGGGGCCAGGGGCGGGTTGGTTGCGCGGAAGACCCTCACCCCAACCCCTCCCACGGGGCGAGGGAGTAAGAGGCGCAGCGTCTTCGAGGACGAGGGGCGATTTGCCACGGTGTGCCTGGCGTGGGGAGAGATTGGCGGCCGCTTGAGGGATTGCGGCTGGATGCTCGTCCCTCGGGCGATGCACGGGGGTCTCCGGGTGGGGCGAGGGATGACCGGTGCTAGCCTTGGGGGCCAGGACGGCGCGCGGATTGCGCGGCGCCGGATTATTCCTCGATACCTAGCTTTGCCATGACTTCCCTACCTCAGGTACCCCCGGATCGCGCCGCGGAAATCACGCAGGCGCTGGCGCGCGTGGTGGAGCCGGATCTGCAGCGCGGGCTGGTGGCGGCCGGGCTGGTTCGGGACGTGCGGGTGGCCGGCGACGATGTGTCGTTGACGGTGGTGTTGACCTCGCCCGCGTCGCCGCATCGAGAAGCGCTGGAGCGCGAGGTGCGGGAGGCGATTGCCGGATTGAGGTGGCCGAGCACGGTTGAGATCACCTGGACGGCCGAAGTCTCGACCAATACAGGGTTCGGCCAGGAGGGCGATGTTCTGGCCGGGGTGAAGAACACGCTGGCGGTGGCGAGCGGCAAGGGCGGCGTGGGGAAGTCGACGGTCGCGGTGAACCTGACGGTGGCGCTGCGTGAGCTTGGGGCGAAGGTGGGGCTGCTGGACGGGGACATTTACGGCCCGAACGTACCGGGGATGCTGGGGATCGACGGACGGCCGGTGCTGGAGAACGACAAGATTCAGCCGCTGTCGGCGTTTGGCGTGCCGGTGATGTCGATGGGCTTCCTGACGGATCCGGGCCAGGCGGTGATCTGGCGGGGTCCGATGGTGGCGCAGGCGCTGCGGCAACTGCTGCATGACGTGGCCTGGGGGGAGCTGGATTACCTGGTCGTGGACCTGCCGCCGGGCACGGGCGACGCGCCGTTGTCGTTGTCGCAATTGCTGCCGCTGTCGGGCGCGGTGATCGTGAGCACGCCGCAGGAGGTCGCCTTGCAGGACGTGCGGCGCGGGATTGCGATGTTCGAGAAGCTGCGGGTGCCGGTGCTGGGCGTGATCGAGAACATGTCGTATTTCATCAGCCCGGACACGGGGGCGCGGTTCGAGATTTTCGACCACGGCGGGGCGCGGCGGGCGGCGGAAGAGTTGGGCGTGCCGTTCCTGGGCGAAATCCCGCTGGACCCGGAGGTGCGGATTGCCTCGGACAACGGGCGGCCGGTGGCGTCGCAGGGGATGAATAGCCCGGTGGCGGGGCCGTATTTCGAGGCGGCGCGACGGATTGCGTCGGAGATCACGAAGCTGAACGCGGCGCGGCCGGATCCGCTGCCGGTTCTCTAGCGCGGGCGCGGGCGGTTGCCCGTTTTGCTGTCGGTCGGGATTGCCGTGTCGCTGGTTGCCTGGTGTGGGACGGTTGGCGCCGGCTAGTCGCCGTTGTAGGTGATGACGGTGTGGACGGGGTAGTCGCCCAGCTTTGTGGTTCCACCGAGGAATGCCAGGTCGATGAGGAATGAGATTCCGACCAGGTTGCCGCCCAGGGTCTCCACCAACTCCACGGCGGCCGCGGCGGTTCCGCCGGTAGCGATCACGTCGTCGATGATGGCCACCCGGTCGCCGGCGTGAATGGCGTCGACGTGGACCTCGATGGTGTCGGCGCCGTATTCAAGCTCGTAGGCGGCCGAGGTGGTTTCGGCCGGCAGCTTGTTGGGTTTTCGCAAGGGAACAAAGCCGCAGCCGAGTTCAACGGCAACGGCGGCGGCGAAGATGAACCCGCGGGACTCAATGGCGGCGACGGACGCGAGATTGGCGTCGCGATAGGGCTCGGCGAGGGCCTGCACGGCGGCCTCCAGGGCGCCGGGGTCCTTGAGCAGCGGGGTGATGTCCTTGAAGACAATGCCGGGCTTGGGGAAGTCGGGGACGTCGCGGATGTAGGCGGTGAGGTCGAGGGGCATTGACGTGCTCGGCGGGGTTGAGGCCGGGTCATGGTAGGACGCGGGCACCGGATAGAATTCGGGCGAGACTGCCTGAACCGCGAAGGGTGTTCAGATGCCGGCGTATACGTATGAATGCGAATCGTGCGAGGACGTGTTTGACGTGCGGCGCTCGATGACGGACGAGAGCCCGGTGATCTGTACGTCGTGCGCGAGCAGCCGGGTCAGGCAGGTGTATTACGCGCCGGCGATGGTGGGGCGGGCGTCATCAGGTTCGGCGAGCCAGGCGCAGACGGCGAATGACGCGTACATGAGCGGCGGGGGCGGGGGCTGCGGGAGTTCCTGCGGGTGTCACTAGAGGACACGGCTCGCCAGGCAGAACGCCCGAAACGAATGTCGCGGCGTGGAACTTGGTGTCGCGGCTGTCAGGTGAGTTAGGCGGCGGATTCGCTCTCGCGGCCGGGTTGCGCGTTACCGAAGACGGTGTAGAGGCCCTCGACGGCGCCGGTGAGCCGCGCCTGACCCTGCTCTAGCCCCGCCACTCGGGCCTCAAGGGCCTTCGTATCCTCGCGGGCGGCGTCGATCTCCGCTTTCAGTTCACCGCGGGCGGCGTCGATCTCCGCTCTTAGCTCAGTGCGGGTGGCGTCAATCTCCGCTTTCAGTTCACTGAGCGTGGCAGCGATCTCCGTTTTCAGTTCACTGCGCATGGCCGTCATGTCGGACCGTAGTCCACGGTAGAGTGCGACGTTGATGCTGACGACTCCGCCCAAGCCGATCAGCCCCGCCGCGCCTACGCTCAGTATTCCGATCAGTTCCGGGCTCATCCCGTCAACCAGTCGTGCGTTGGGCGGATACCAACACTTTACCGGGTGGTGTGCAGCTTGGTGTGCGGGTTTCTGGCCTGGAAGAAGCGCTGGACGTGGTCGAGGCGGTGGGTGACGGGGGCCGGGGGTAGGGAGCGGAGGATGGTGGAGCCGTAGCGGCGGCGGCGGAGGCGGCTGTCGAGGACGGCGACGACGCCGCGGTCGGTGGTGGAGCGGATGAGGCGGCCGAAGCCCTGCTTGAGCAGCAGGGCGGCGCGCGGGAGAGCCAGCTCGGCGAACCAGTTGGCGCCCTGGCTGCGCAGGTGGTCGGTGCGGGCGGCGACGACGGGGTCGTCGGGGACGGCAAACGGCAGGCGGGCGATGACGACGAGGCGGAGGGCATCGCCGCGGACATCGACGCCTTCCCAGAAGGAGCGGAGGCCGAAGAGGACGCCGTTGTTGGCTTCCCGGAAGCGCTGGAGGAGGTCGGCGGGAGCGGCGTCGCCCTGGCGGAAGCGGGGATAGGGAAAGGCGTTGCGGGTGCGGCGCCAGGCGTCGTTCATGGCGCGGCGGCTGGTGAAGAGGAGGAATGCGCCGCCGCCGGAGGCCTGCACGAGTTCAGCGAGGCGGTGGGCGAGGCCGGCCAGGTAGGGCTCGTCGTCGGCACCGGCGGTTGGAGGCGGCTGGAGGTCGGCGGGGGCGTAGATGAGGGCCTGGCGGCGGTAGTCGAAGGCGGGATCGGTGATGAGTTCGGCGGCGCCGCCGAAGCCCAGGCGGGAGATGAGGTAGGCGAACGATCGGTCGACGGTGAGGGTGGCGGAGGAGGCGATGACGGCGGGGCGGTGACGAGTTGCGCCGTGGATGAGGCGGTCGACTTCGAGCGGGGCGGCGTGGGCGGTGAGCGAGCCGTCGCGGGCCCGTTCGGCGAAGTGGACCCAGGCGGGGTCGTCGAGGCGGAAGACGCGGTCGGCGTCGGCGGCGAGTTCATGGATGCGGCGGGCGACCCAGGCGCGGGTGTCCGGGTCGGGGATGGCTTCGCAGGCTTTGAGGAGGGCGTGGGCGGTTTCGGCGAGGGTGAGGCCGGGACCGATTTCGTCGGTGATGGTGGTGCGGTTGAGGCCGACCATGCGGTTGAGGGCGGCGAAGGCGCGGGCGCTGGCGGCGACGACGGCGGACATGGCGCGGGTGTGGTCCGGGCCGAGAGAGTCGCGCACGCGGGGAGCGTTCATGATGCGGGCGGCGCGACCGTCGTCGAGATGAGCGGAAAAGGACGAGGTGGCGGCTTCGTCGAGGGTGTGGGCTTCGTCGAGGATGAGGACGCCGTCGGGCGGGAGGGGCATACCGGCGGCTTCGCCGCCGGCGCCGCGCAGCTTGGCGTCGGCAAAGACGAGGTGGTGGTTGGTGACGACGACGTCGGCCTGGCCGGCACGGGCACGGGCTTTCTCGGCCCAGCAGTCGCCGTGGAAGGGGCAGAGGTTGCCCTCGCAGGTATCGACGCCGCGGGTGAGGTTGGTCGTGACGTCGGAAGTTGCGTCGGCGCCGAGCTCGGCCATGTCGCCGGTGGCGGTGGTGGAGGCCCAGGCGCGGACCCTGTTCAGCCGTTCGCCGAGCAGGAGATCCGGAGATTGGGCCTGCTCGTCCAGGGACAGCAGGCAGAGATAATTGGCGCGGCCCTTGAGCAGGGCGGTTTTGGGAGCGACGCCGGCCACGCGCGCGGCCAGTGGGAGGTCGTGGGTCCAGAGCTGGTCCTGGAGGGCCCTGGTGGAGGTGCTGACGATGGCGCGGTGCCTGGCCCGCAGCACCGGAACGAGGTAGGCGAGGGTTTTTCCGGTGCCGGTGTCGGCTTCCACGACGCCGCGGCCGTCCTCATCGACAACGCCGTCGACGAACTCGGCCATCTGGACCTGGCAGGCGCGGGGCTCGTAGCCGGCGAGGTGTTCGGCCAGCGGACCGCGTGGTCCGAAGAGCGCCCGCAGGTTGGCCGGCGCGTCGGGCGCCGGCGCGGGGCCGGCGGTTATGGCAGCAGCCGGCGGGTTGGCAGGGGACCGAGGCGCGAGTCGCCGCGGAAGGCTTCGGCGAAGGCGACGCCGGCCTGGAGGCCGCGATAAGCGGCCACGGTTTCGGCGGCTTCACCAAGTTCGACGCCGTGGCTGGCGCGAATCGTGGCGGCCAGAGAGACGTGGGCATCGAGGGCATGGTGCTTGGCATCGAGGGTGTCGGTGATGTCGACGAACTCGGTGGGCGTGAAGCCGGCGGTCCAGGTGCGTTCATAGGCGAGGAGGGCGGGGGGCTGAGGCAGGGGATCGCCTTCGCAGAGGACGTTGCGCGCGGCGGCCATTTCGATGGCGGCGCGGGCCAGGTTCCAGGCGCCCTCAGAGTCGAGGACGTTGCCGAGTGGGGCTGGGGCGAGGACGAGGTGGGGCTGGCGGGCGCGGAGGGTTTCGACGACCTTGACGCGGGTGACGGCGTCGTTCTGGACGGCGAAGTCGGAGTGGTCCATCCAGACAAGGTCGACGCCCAGGCGTTCGGCGGCGGTTTCGGCCTCGGCGCGGCGGCGGGTGGCCAGTTCGCGGGGCGGAACGTCGTCCAGGGCGGAGTTTCCGTTGGCCACGGTGACGATGGTTACGTCGTCACCGCGCTTGCGATGGCGCGCCAGCGTGCCGCCGACGGCGAACTCAGCGTCGCCGGGGCGGGCGGCGAGGGCGATCACGCGCAACTGGGCGCCTCCAGGTTCTTTCGCAGGCCTCGATCGAACATCGAGTGTAGCGAGGAACGATCCAGACTCAGCGCTGCGTCACAATGCGGGTGCAACCGAGCGAGGTATTGGAATGCCGCCAGAACGTGGCGCCGACCGTGGTTTCTTTGATGAGGCTCAGATTTACGTCCGGGCCGGATCCGGTGGGGACGGGGTGTCGCATTTTCGGCGGGAGAAGTATGTACCGCGGGGCGGGCCGGACGGCGGGGACGGGGGGCGCGGGGGCGACGTGGTGTTGCGGGCGCGGGCCAACCTGCACGCGCTGACGGCGTTCCGGTACAAGCGGCGGTTCATCGCGGCCAACGGCGGAAAAGGCGAGGGCAAGAAGCGGCACGGGGCCAACGGCGAGAGCGTGACGGTGGACGTGCCGTGCGGGACGGTGGCGTATGACGACCGGACCGGGGCGGTGCTGGCGGACCTGGTGGAGGAAGGCCAGTCCGTGGTCGTTGCCGAGGGCGGACGCGGTGGCCTGGGCAACGTGCATTTCAAGTCGGCGAGGTTTCAGACGCCGGAGCTGGCCACGCGCGGGGGCGGCGGGCAGGAACGGCAGGTGCGGCTGGAGCTGGAGTTGCTGGCGGACATCGGGCTAGTAGGGGCGCCGAACGCGGGGAAGTCGTCGTTGCTGGCTCGGCTGAGCGCGGCGCGGCCCAAGGTGGCGCCCTATCCGTTCACGACGCTGGAGCCGGTACTGGGGGTGGTGCAGGCGGGCGACTCGGGCGTGGTGTTTGCCGACCTGCCGGGACTGATCGAAGGGGCCAGCGGGGGCGCGGGGCTGGGGATCGCGTTTCTGCGTCACGTACGGCGGGCGCGGGTGCTGGTGCACGTGGTGGACGGGTCGGGGCTGGAAGGCGACCCGTTCGAGGCCTTCCAGGCGATCGATGCCGAACTCGGGGCCTACAGCGACGACCTGCTCGATCGCCCGCGAATCGTGGCCTTCAACAAGATGGACCTGCTGGAAGCGCGCGAGTTGTGGCCGGATTTCGAGGCGCTGGTGCTGGCCGAGGGTTTCGAGGCGGTGGCGGTCTCGGCGGCGAGCGGGGTTGGTTTGCGGGAACTGGTAGGGCGAACGGTGGGAATGCTGGCCGAGGCGCCGCCCGCGCCGCGGCCGGAGCCGGAGGAGACGGCGGTGCTACGTCCGGCGCCGGTGGACGAGTCGGCGCAGCTATTCCGCAGGTCCGACGGCGCCTACGTGGTGCGTGACGCGCGGCTGGAGGGCCTGGCGCGCAAGCTCAATTTCCAAACGCCGGACGCGGCGGACTACTTTCAGCGTCAACTCGACCGCAGCGGCGTAACGGAACGGCTGGAGCGGGCGGGGACGACCGCCGGCGACACGGTGGTGGTGGGCGAATTGGAGTTCGAGTGGATGGGTCCGGGGCTGTGATAGGTTTTTTGCGAGCGACCATGCGAAATCCAAGCTGCGAGACGCCTCGCGCCACACGCACCGCCACTATCTAGCCCCTGCCGCGCGCCGGCGGGGGCCGAAATCGCGCGTGCCGTCGCGGCTGATGGATGCCAGCGCTCGTCCGAGCGGCGAATCGACGGCAATCGCGCACCTTGGGTATTCCCGAATTCGGAGACCTTTGCATTACCCGCGGATGGTTGCCCGGAAGAGCCCCACCCCCACCCACACCCCCACGGAGAGGGAGCAAAAGCCCCCCCCCACAGCAGGGCGAGAGGCGCGATACCCCGGTCGC
>JAJEGF010000045.1 GCA_022820025.1 Chloroflexota bacterium | reverse complement strand
GACCGGCGAGGCCGCCACCTCCGGCGCCTTCGAAGTCGACGCCGCCACCGGTCAGATCAGCGTCAAGCAAGGCGCCAGCCTGGACTACGAAACCAAGAGCTCCTACACCGGCCAGGTGGGCTACACGGTCGACGGGAATGCCTCGGCCATCACCCTCACGATCAACGTCACCGACCTGACCACCGGCCAGCCCGACGCGCCCACGCTGGCCCGCACCACCTTCAGCGAGCCCTCCGACCCCGCCCTGGACGTGACCTGGACGGCGCCGACGGCGGTCACGGGCGTCACCATCAGCGGCTACGAAGTGCAATACCGGAAGAAGGCCGCCGACGGCGAGACTCCCGCGGCGTGGACGCTCTACAAGTACGAGGATCCCAACAACGCTGGCACCAAGATCAGCGAACTGCCGGCCACGCCGACCAGCCTGACGCTGCCGGACCTGGACGCCGGGGCGACCTACGAGGTCCAGGTGCGCGCGCTCAGCAACGAGGGCACCGGCCCCTGGTCGGCCACCGGCGAGGGCACGGCCAACACGCCGCCCACCGCCTCCACCGCGGCCTTCACGGGCGGGACCTTCCCGGTCGGCAGCACCGCGGACTACCGCGAGACCGGGCAAGGCGCCCTGGGCGTCCTCTTCGCCGACGCCGACGGCGACACGCTCACCTACGCCGCCGCCGCCGAGCATCCCGCCCTGCTCGGCGTCAGCCTCTCCGGGGATGCCGGCGAGGCCCACCTGCAGGTCACCCTCCGCAATCAAGGCTCGTCCAAGGTCATGTACACGGCCAGCGACGCCTATGGCGGGTCGGTGACGCGCACCGCGACCATCGCGATCACCGCGACCGAAACCCGCAGCATTGCCGAGAACTCCGCCGCCGGCACCACGGTCGGCGCCCCGGTCACCGGCACGCCCTACAACAACGTGGCGCTGAGCTACTCCCTGACCGGCGAGGCCGCCACCTCCGGCGCCTTCGAAATCGACTCGGCCACCGGCCAGATCAGCGTCAAGCAGGGCGCCAGCCTGGACTACGAGACCAAGAGTTCCTACACCGGCCAGGTGGGGTACACGGTCAACGGGAATGCGTCGGCCATCACCGTCACCATCAACGTGACGGACCTGGAGGCCGGCCAGCCGGACGCGCCCACGCTGGCCCGCACCACCTTCAGCAAACCCTCCGATCCAGCCCTGGACGTGACTTGGACCGCCCCCGACGCCACCGGCATCGCCCTCACCGGCTACGAGGTCCAGTACCGCAAGCAGGTCGCCGAGGGCGAACAGGCCAACGCCTGGACGACGTACACCTACACCGACGACGAGGACAACGTCACCAGCGAGTTGCCGGCGACGACCACCAGCCTGACGCTGTCGGACCTGGACGCCGGCGCCACCTATGAGGTCCAGGTGCGCGCGCGCACGTCCCTCGAGGGCAAAGGCCCCTGGTCCGCCACCGGCTCGGGCACGGCCAACCGGCCGCCGACCGCTTCCAGCGTGGCCTTCGCTGGGGGCACCTTCCCAGTCGGCAGCACCGTGGACTACCGCGAGACCGGGCAAGGCGCGTTGGGCGTCCTCTTCGCCGACGGCGACGGCGACACGCTCACCTACGCCGCCGCCGCCCAGCATCCCGCCCTGCTCGGCGTCAGCCTCTCCGGGGATGCCGGTGAAGCGCATCTGCGGGCCACCCTCCGCAATCAAGGCTCGTCCAAGGTCACTTATACGGCCAGCGACGCCTACGGCGGGTCGGTGACGCGCACCGCGACCATCGCGATCACCGCGACTGCCAGCCGCAGCGTGGTCGAGAACTCGGCAGCTGGCACGGCGGTGGGGAACCCGGTCACCGGGACGCCCTACAACAACGTGGCGCTGAGCTACACCCTGACCGGCGAGGCAGCCACGTCCGGGGCCTTCGAGATCGACGCCGCCACCGGCCAGATCAGCGTCAAGCAAGGCGCCAGCCTGGACTACGAGACCAAGAGCTCCTACACCGGCCAGGTGGGCTACACGGTTGACGCGTATGCGTCGGCGATCACGCTGACGATCAACCTGACGGATGTGCAGGCGGGTAAGCCGGCCGCGCCAACGGTGACACGGACCACGTTCGACGAGCCGACAAACCCGGCGCTGGACGTGACCTGGACCGCCCCGACCAGCGGCGCGCCCCCCACCGGCTACGAGGTTCAGTATCGGAAGCAGGTCGCCGATGGGGAAACCCCCAACGGCTGGACGACTTATTCCTACACCGACCCCAACACCAACTCCGCCACCAGCGAGCTGCCGGTCACGACCACGAGCCTGACGCTGCCCAACCTGGACGCCGGCGCCACCTATGAGGTGCAGGTGCGCGTGCGCAGCAACGAAGGCACCGGCTCGTGGTCGGACACCGGCGAGGGGACGGCCAACCGCCCGCCCACCGCCACCAGCGCGGCCTTCAATGGCGGCACGTTCCCGGTCGGCACCATCGCGGATTACAAGGAAACCGGGCAGGGCGCCGTGGGCGTCCTCTTCGCCGACGCGGATGGCGACACGCTGACCTATGCAGCTGCGGCCCAGCACCCGGCCTTGCTCGGGGTCAACCTGTCCGGTAATCCCGGGGAGGCCCACCTTCGGGTCACCTTGCTCAACCAGGGTTCGTCGAAACTGACCTACACCGCCACCGACGCCTACGGCGGGTCGGTAACGCGGACCGCGACGCTCGGAATCACCGCCAAGACGTCTCGGAGCATTGCCGAGAACTCGGTCGGGGGGACCAAGGTGGGCGCGCCGGTGACGGGGACGCCGTACAACAACGTGGCGCTGAGCTACACGCTGTCCGGCGAGGCCGCCACCTCCGGAGCCTTCGAGATCGACGCCGCCACCGGCCAGATCAGCGTCACACAAGGCGCCAGCCTGGACTACGAGACAAAGGCCTCCTACGCGGGCCAGGTGGAGTACACGGTTGACGGCAATGCGTCCGCGATCACCCTCACCATCAACGTCACGGACGCGGACGCGCCGGGGCAGCCCCCCGACGCGCCGACGGTGACGCGAACCACGTTCAGCGAGCCGACGAACCCGGCGCTGGAC
>JAJEGF010000039.1 GCA_022820025.1 Chloroflexota bacterium | reverse complement strand
AGCCTCGTCCGAGTGCGGTCTCGGCCGACATCGCGCCTTGGCAGACCTCGTGCCCGCCGCGACCTACCGACGTGCGGCGACACGGGGCGCGGGATGACGCTTGACGCTGAACGCGATGGGTGCCTCAGTCGCTGCAGAGGTCGTCGATGCGGACTCTCCGACCAAGGTTGCGGGCTGTCCTGATCGGTCTGGGGTGACATGGGCGAGATTGTCGCTGCGGCTCGCTCACGACGAGTCGCGCGAGGACTGCTAACGCCGTCGACGCGACAAGTAGGGGGCACGACGCCGTGTCGCCACGGAATTGGCTTGACCCGTACCGTGCGCCGCTCTTCCAGGAGGCCGCGTCAAAGTCGTTCGCCTGATGACTGGACGACGCGTGGCCTTCCATGGGCATGTACTCCGGCGACTTCGCCCGCTTCTGGGCTCGGCGCGTGGCGACCAAGGTCGCGGCTGACCGGCGGCACAACTACGCGACGTCCCTGCCCGTGGCACAGCGGGGCTCTCGAGAACCTTCTGATCTCGAGAGTCCGGCAGCGCGGCCGGTGCCTGAGCGGTCGCCTGCGGTGAGGTCGCGCTGAGCCTGAACAGTCCCGTCAGCGCGCGGGGCGCGGCTGGGATTGCCCGCGCGGAATTACTGAATCCTGGATTCCACGTCGCTCGCGCGGTGCCTACCGTAGCCGAACGTCGATGAGCGGGATGTTCGCAGCGAAGATCCCGCCGACGAGAGACGGCGGACTGTTCAGGGCGCGAAAGGCAGACGAATGGCGACACGGAGCACCGGGCGCCGCCGAACCGTCACGCGCGAGCGCGACCGGCTGGCAGTTCTCCTGGAGCAGCGACTGCCGGAGATCGCGACGGCCGCCGATGCCCAGCGCGAGCTCGCAGTGGCCCGTGGTCAGGTCGTGGACCTCTGTCGCGAAGTCGACCGGCTCCGGACCGAACTTGAAAATGCTCACCGTAAGCAGACGCGGCTGGAGCGGCTGCTCCAGCGAACGCAGGCCGTGGCGCGCGGCTACGCCCAGCACTTGGATGCCGCCGAGCGCCGCCGCCGGACGCGTGGCTGGTGGCCGCGAGCCGCGGCCGCTCTGACCGGACGTCGTAGCTCCACGGAGACAGTTCGCGTATCCCGGCCTGGTGCGCCGGCGTGATGCCCGGTCGCGACGCATTCACGACTGGCGGCTACCTGCGGCCGGCCCGTGCATGGGCGCTGCCGCTGCGGGACGATCCGGCGACAGGACCCCCGCTGGACCTGGACTCGGTCTTCGCTGGACTGGCGCACGACGAAAAGGTGCTCATCCGCAGCATTGCCAGGCCGATCAGCCCTAGAGTCCGCAGCAACGGATGGGCGGTCGTTGAGGCCCTGCGCGCCGGTCGCGCGACCGGTGGACGCGGCCTGGCGGAGAGTCTCGGGCGCAGCCTTGGAGAGGCCCTGCGCGACATGCTCGCGTTCGCCCTTGCTGGCCAGTCCCACCACCCGAGGTCACACCGCGTTTCGCGGGAACGACTGGCCGAGGCCGGTGCCGCTGAGGCGAAGGTCCGCGGCCAGCTCGTGGTGCTTGAAGTCCACCTCCTGGTCCGGGCGCGGAACCGGCGGCGGGCCTGTAGACGGCTGCGGCAGTCGGCAGCAGTTTTCAACCGCGGAGCCGGGCCGTTCAACCGGCTGGTCCTGCGACGTCCGATTCGTCGCGGCTCGTTTGTCCGGACTGTCCGGGCGGCCCGTCTGTGGACGGGCGCCGGATTCGTGGCGAGTGCTGCGGAGGCGGCCGCGCTGACCGGGCGCCCGCTCAGCGAATTTGCAGGGATCGCCGAGCAGCGCATCTGGACCCGCCACAGCGCCCGACGCGGCCGCGTCACACGGGACGTGGCGCTCTTCTTGGGGCAGGCGCCTGATGGATGAGCGCCGTGAGCCGCGGACCTACGGACTAAAGCCCGCCGACGCGTTGAAGCACGTGTTTGTCGTTGGTCCGACGGGCGTCGGCAAGAGCACGTTTCTCTTCTGGTTGGCCCTGTCGGCTGTTCGTCTCGGCCGCGGAGTCCTGCTCTTGGATCCCAAGGGCGATCTCGCGCGCGCTCTGCTGGCCTCGATTCCCCCAGCGCGTGAGCGCGACGTGCTGTCGCTCGACTTTGCCGATACCGACCGCCCCGTGGGCCTCAATCCGCTCGACGTGCGGGACACGGATGAAGGCGACCGTGTGGCCATGGCGGTGTATTCGCTGCTGCGCGAATTGGTCCGCGGCGAGGACTTCCTCTGGGGGACCTCGATGTCGCAGGCCTTTGCGTATGGATTTCGCACGCTGGCGGCCAACCCGCAGATCAAGCCGACCATGCTCGATCTCGAACGACTCTTTATTGACCGCGAATGGCGCGAGGGCCTTGTCGCCAACGTCACTGATCCCTTCGTGCTTTCCTACTGGCGCAACCAGGTCGACCGGATCTCGGTCCGGCAGTTTGAGATGACGTTCGGTGGCGCCCTGCGGCGAATGGCCATGCTGGTTCAGGACCCGCGCGTGCGCAACATCCTGGTGCAACCGCGCTCGGCGGTGCGCTGGGATGGCGTGCTCGAGCGCGGGGAGATCGTGCTGGCTAATCTGGATCAGGCCGACACGGCGCTCGGCGCGGCCGGATCCCGGCTGCTCGGCAGCATCCTGGTGACCCAGTTCTGGCAGGCCGTGCTGCGGCGGCCGGCGAATACCCGGTCGCCGTTCTTCGCGGTGATCGACGAATTCCAGGAATTCGTGGACACCGGTCGCGACATGGGCGCGTTCTTCGAACGCTCGCGCAGCTACGGCGTCGGGCTCGCGGTGGCCACGCAGAATCCCGGTCATCGTCGGTTGCAGAGCATCTTGACGAGCGTGTTACTCAACACCCGGACGCACGTCGTGTTTGGCGGGCTCCGCGAGCAGACGCGGCACTTTGCCATGGAGATGGCGCCCGCCTTTACGCCGGCACAACTCGATGACCTCCCCGCCTATCACATGGCGATCAAGACGCTGGTCGACAACCAGCCGGCCCAGCCCTTCGAGGCGGCCGTTGGGCCGATCCCGCGCGGCGATCCGGTCATGGCGTCGCGTATCCAAGCGCGCGCCCGACGAGCCTTGGGCCAGCCTCGGGCGGCGCTCGATGCCCACGTTGCGGCGCGCTACGGCGTCCTCATGGGAGCCGATGGGTCGCGCGCTGATCCAGCCACCACCGATTCCGCGGGCGGGTCGTCCACGAATGACGCGCGTGGCGAGGCGCAGGGCCGGGTCGATCTGGCCGCCCAGCCGAGCGACGCCGCCCCTGAGAGGCCCCAGGGCACAGCGTGACGATGCCGCGGGCCGGAACGACACGACGCATGCGCCATCGTCATCTCTGTCGTCATCTCGTACGTCTGGCCACGGGCCACCGTCGTCTCGGTGTGCCGACAATCAGTGGTCGGCCGAACCTGGCCGCCGCCTTGACATACAGGAATGTTCCGACAAAAGCGCGACCGTCGCGCCGCGTAACTATCAGGACGACACCGGGGTTCTCCCCATGATCTGGGCCCCTCGCCAAGCCCAGGTCCTGCGCCTGTTGCGCGCCCATCGCTTCATGGATGTCGACCAAGTGCACCAGGTGGTCTTCGCCCCGGTCAGCCGGCGCGCCTGCCAGCGCTGCCTCACAACGCTGCATGCGCAAGGCCTCGTCGTGCGGGCGCGGCCGACCAGCGGCGGCCCAGGTGGCGGCAGCCGCGGGTACGTCTATGGCCTGTCGGCGAAGGGCGCCAGCGTGCTGGAGCACATCGACGACGCGCCGCGCAGCCAGATCCCTTACGTGCGTGATCCCGAGGCCTTCACGCCCGAGCGCGCCCGGCACCAGTTGGCGGTCAACCGGTGCTTCATCGCCCTGTGGCGGTCGCTGCAGGCCACCGCGGGGCACACGCTCGTGCGCTGGAATTCGGACCCGCACCTGCGGATGCGCTACCGCGCCAGCGAACGATGGCATGTGATCAATCCCGACGGGCTGGCGCAGGTGCGCAGCCCGCGCGGCGACCACTGGCTCTTCTTCGAGATCGACCGTGGCACGGCGGAGCTCCGCCGCTACAGCCGGAAGGTGCACCGCTATGCGCACTTCTGGCGATCAGGCACATGGCGTTCGGAGTTCCCAATCTTTCCCGAGCTGCGCGTAACTACGACCCGGCGGTCGCGAGTAGCCAGCCTGCGCCAGGCCGTCGAGACCGGCCTGCACGACGTGGCCGCACGCGGCATCTGGGGAATGGACCAGGTGTTGCAGATCGCGGTGGCCTGGGAGCCGGCCTTTCTGGCCGATCCGCTGGGCTCGGTCTGGACGCCCGTGATCGGCGACGGCGACCAGCAACAAACCGTACTTGACGGGGCCCTGCCGGCCCGTAGGAAGGGCAAGGAGGTGAGCCTGGGATGAGCTGCTAAGGCGCCGGCGGGGGATCGGCAACCACACCTCGCCCCCGTCGGCGCCGGATTCGACCTGCGAAGAGCGGCCGCGAGGCACGCGGTGCACGTCTTCGCCGACCTTTCTTCATCGTACGACTGCGAGGAACCGTGATGGTTATGCACATGAAGGACCGGCTACTGGCCGGCCTGCGGTCGGCCGCGACCGATGAGCGCGGCAACGCCACCGAATACATCGTGATCGCCGGCATTGGGGTCGCCGTCTTCGGGGCGGCGATCGTGGCCTGGAACAACGGCCTGTCCGATTATCTCGAGGGCGTCCTGACGGACCTAACGTCGCTCTAGGCCATGCCAGGCATGGACAGGCCGCGACGAGGGCTCGGCCGTCGAAGGCCGGGCCTCGGTGCCGAGCGAGGGGCGGTGGGTGCGGAGGCCGTCCTGTCGCTGCTGGTCATTGTTCCCGTGCTGGTGGCCGTAATCGTCTTCGCCCAGACCTTGGATGCCTGGCAGGCCCAGAACCACGTGGCCGCCGCGGCGGCCCGGCAGGCGGCGCAGGCGGGCGGGGACAGTGCCGCCCTCCGAGACCGGGTGGCGGCCGACCTGACGACTGCGGGACTCGACCCTGCATCCGTGTCGGTGGTGATCGAGCCGGCGGCGGTGGACTGGCGCGAGCCGGTGACCGTCGAACTGCGGAGTACCCAGCGCGTCCGGATTCCCTTCCTCCTGGAATTGGACGTGCCCTTGCGCTCGCGCTTTACCGCGCGGGGCGAAGTCAATCGATGACCGCCGCCGTGAGGGTCGCCGTGGCCGGGGAGAGCGGTGCGATTTCAGGGTTGACGCCGCTGTTGCTCGGCCTGTGCCTGTTGCTGGGGGCGTTGGTGATCGACATCAACGCCATCCGTGGCCAGCGGCTGCGGTTTGGCGATGCGCTGGAGCAGGCCGCCGTGGTGGCCGCCGGCGAAATTGATGCGCACCATCTGGCGGCCAACGGCGAGATCCGGCTGGCGACGGAAGCCGCCACCGTGGCCCGCGAGTACCTGCGCCGGAATCTTCGGTCGCTGGACGGCCAGATCGCGGAGTCTTCGGCTGAGGCCGTGGCCTCGTCGGCCGAGATCGCCGTCACCGCGCCGGGCGCGTTTGATCGCATCCGCAACCGGGGCGTGGCCGCCCCGACCGTATCCATCCGGGCCGAGATCCCCGTGCGCACCGGCCTTCTGGGCCTGGCCGGCCTGCCGGCGACTCGCGCACTACGAATTACCGCCAGCGCAACGACAAGGAGCTAATGCCATGCGAAGTCCGACACACCGATCAATTGCGAGGCGCCGCGTCCGGCTTCCCCTTGCCCTCGCGGTGGTGGTCACCGCCGCCGCCATCGGCCTCAGCGGGGCGATCGGCATGCTGATCGGCCGGGCCGGCGGGAATCCGATGCTTCCCACCGCGGCCGGGGTCGAATCCGCCGAGAGCCGTCCCGCACGATCCATCCCCGCCGGGATTGCCGTAACCAACCTAACTGTCGCTGAGGGTGTCGAACAGCCGCTGCGCCTGGGTGTCGGCGAAGAAGCGCAAGTGCGCGCCCAGGTTGCCCTGGCCGATGGGACATCGCGCGGGGACGCCCCGGTTCGCTGGTTCTCGAGTGACCGCTCCGTCCTTTCGGTCAGTCCTCAAGGCCTCGTGACAGGCCTGGCGCCGGGCCGGGCACGGGTACACGCCGTCCTTCCGCCGTTTGATGCATCGGCGACGATCGTGGTTGGGCGGCCCGGCGTCGCTCCCCCACAGGACGTAGCGACACAACCTGATCCAGACCAGCTCGTCGCGTTCGAGCAGCATCTCCTTGAGTGGGTGGCTTGGGACCGGGCGCGACGGGGTACCGCGGCGGCTGCCGTCGACGAGGCGCGACGCGGGGCGCTGCGCACCCTCGTCGCCCACGCCCTGCGACAGGGCGACATTGACCGTGTGCGAGTGGACGGCCAGCAATACCAAGCGGTGGCGGCGGGTGGATGGGCCGTGCGGGTCTGGCCAGTCGGGACGCCCGCCGCCTGGGACGCGGTGGACATGGATGAGCTGCGCAGGTTGATCGGCGATGAGGCGGCGTCGTTGCTCACGGACCCAACAGTTGCCCTGGTAGCGGTGGGTCTCGTGTTTGACGCACGAGTCTCGGACCAGCTCTGGGCCGGGGTTGCCGTGCATCCCGAGACGGTCTAGCCGATGTGGCGCCTGGAATGGTGGCTGGCGGCTACCGTCGGTTTCGTGTTGACCATGTGCACTGTCGCACATGTACGCGCAGATCACGGCACATGGGAGACCGAGCGGGTCTGGGTAGAGCCTGTGATCGAAACCCGTAGCGTCTGGATTCCCGGCCGCTGGGAGGATCACAGCGTCTGGGTGCCGGGACGCTGGGACGCCCGGACGCGCACGGTCGAGGAGCGGGTCTGGCAGGCGCGAAGGGTGTGGGTGGTGTCGGGCCACTGGGAAGAGCGCCTGCAGTGGGTGAAACGTGGCTATTGGTCAGAGGTGGAAGACGACGACGGGTTAGGGATCGACTTTGTCTGGGTCGACACCTCGCGCTGGGAGCTCCGAGAGGTCTGGGTCGACACTTCCCAGTGGGAAGACCACGGCATCTGGATCACGGAGCAACGCGAGGTGGTGACCACGGTGTGGGTGCCTGGCCAGTGGACGACCGAGCGGCGCTGGACCGCGGGCTACTACGACACTCAACGCGTCGTCGTGTCCCCGGGGCGCTACGAATCACGTCGCCGTTGGGTTTCCCTCCCCCATCCCGCGCCAACGCCCGCGCCAGTCGGGACGCCTCACCCAAATTGCCGAATTCCAAGCGGCATCTACAAGGTGACCAACTATTACGCCGGCACAACGGTCGAGGAATCCGAGACCGGCATCTACTACGGGACCATGACCGACAGTCGGCCGAACGATCTCTACGCGGTGGATCTCGGCAGCTACAGCAAGGGCGTGAACAGTCGCTACGACGGCGCCGCCTTTAACGGCCGCAAGCGGGACGTGAACGGCCACCTGCTCGCGGGCACGTTTTATCAGAACTATCGAAAGCGCCACGGCTGCTATGTGCCAACAAGCATCGTCTTCTTCCAGGACGATCGTGTGCGCTTCACCACGGGAGTCCTGCCTCCCCCGATGCCCGAGAACGACGCTGGACCGACGGCCACACCGACGTCAACGGAGCCGATCGTAGATCCCGTGGTCGGAGATCCGGACCATCGGTCGTCGGGGAACGGATCGGACGGCCCGCAGGTTGATCCGACGCCATCGCGTGGTCCGGGACCCGAGTCCACGCCGACATCGCAGCCAACCCCACGGCCGCCGGACGATCGGCCAACCCCGACGGAGTCGCCCCTGCCGGCCTACGATCCGCCGGCGGGCAGCATTCGTGTGGCGCCGGTGCTCGCGGGAACGGCCAATGCTGCCGACGGCGCAGGCTTTCGGGCTATCGAGGTGCTGCGTGGGGCGCCGATCGACCTCTGGGTACGTCCGGATGTCCAGCCACCGGCCACGGATCCGTCTGCGAGCGTCGATCTGGAGCAATGGACCCTTGTCCGCGGGGTGAACGATCGACCTAGCGGCACCCGCCCCGGCGACACGGGCAGGTCCAACGAGCGCCTGCGATTCCAGTGGAACGACGTAACACCCGTCGTCAACGGCCGGCTCGACCCGTACACGATCCACCTTCGGGCTCGATTCCGCGTGACTTACAGCGACGGCATGGTTCGGAGCTTCGATCTTGACGAATCGATTGCGGTCACGGTGCGGTTTCAGGGCGCGACCACCTGGGAGAACGGCCAATGAAGCGGCATTGGATGCTCGCGCTCGGCCTTCTGCTCGGAGTCATCGCCGGAGTCTTGGTATATCGGCATATGCAAGTCGCGCCCATTGTGGTCGCGGCTCGGCCGCTCGCGCTGGGCGACCCCCTCACTCCGGACAGGCTGGAGCTCCGGGACATCAACCCCGCCGCGCGGCCGTCGGGCTTCTTTGCCTCGGTTGAGGCGGCCGCCGGAACCTATGCCACGGGTCCGATCCCCGAGGGTCAGTACATCGTGGACGGGCAACTGGCCGATTCGCGCCGAGCGGCCCTGTTGGCGCATGCGGCGACGATGCCGCCCGGCCATGCCCTTGTGGCGATCCCGGTGGACGCCGTGCGTGCCTTGGGCGGCGTGTTGCCGCCATCCCAGATCGTTGACGTCCTGGTTGCCAGTCCGGATCCGGCGGCCGGCCACGGGGCTTCGGCGTCCATGCCCCACCAGGTTGAGATCCTCGGCCGTGGCGTCCTGCTGGTGGAATTACGCAGCGACCGCGGTGAGCCGCTCCAGACTTCATCAGACGGCGAGGGGCTCAACCGTCGAGCGGCCGTCCGAATCGGCGCCGCCGTGCTGGCCGTGCCGGTGGTCGATGTCCCGCGCTACGTGGCCCGAATCCCGACGGGGACCTTTGTTCTCAGCCAGCGACTCGACGAGCCGCCGAGCGTTGATCCGCGCGGCGAGCGCCAAGCTGCGGAGTACCTACCGTGACGGGCTCCAGCGCCCTGGCCACGGGCGAGCGTCGCGAGTACGAGTCGCCCGACCGTCTGCTCCAAGACGAGGCATTGTTGGCTCAGGTTCGCGAACGGCTGGTGACGGTCCTTGACCCGCAGGTGCTGGACCCGTTCAGCCCGGTGCCCGACCGGAGCGCGCGTATCGAGGCCGTCGTCCATGCGCACCTGACCGAGATCTTTCCCCGCGCGGTGCCTGACTCGGGCCTGGTCCGGCGGCTGCGCGACGAACTGGCCGGGCTCGGCCCGCTAGCGACCCTGATGGCCGATCCTGATGTGACCGACGTGCTGGTCAATGGCCCGGCCGACGTGTGGGTGGAGCGCCGGAGCCGGCTGGAGGCCTCGCCGGTCCGGTTTCGCGATGTCCAGCACCTTTCGGCCCTCATGGAGAAGCTCGCGGCCCTGGTGGGACGGCATCTGTCGCTGGAAAGTCCCTGTGTCGACGCGCGCATGGCCGATGGCAGCCGGGCCAACCTGGTGATCGCGCCCGTCGGCGGCCCCTGCCTCTCCATCCGCAAGCACCGGCGCGTGCGTCTGGCGCTGCGACAGGAGCGGGCGGCAGCCGAGGGGCTCAACGCGGCCGCGACCAGGCCGGCCGACTGGGTGGCCGCGGGTGGGCTGAGCGCAGCCATGGCAACGTTCCTGGCCACCGCCGTCCGCGCGCGGCTGAACCTCTTGATTGCCGGCGCCACAGGCGCTGGCAAAACGACATTGCTGGCCAGCTTGTTGGCGGTGGTACCACCAGACGAGCGCGTGATCATCATCGAGGACACCACGGAACTGGCTGTGCCGGAGCACGGTCACACCGTTCGCCTGCAGTGCGTCCACGGCCAACGCGCGGTCGACTACCAGGACCGCACGGTCTCAGTGGCCGATCTCGTGTCCAATGCGCTCCGCATGCGGCCAGACCGCCTGGTGGTCGGCGAGATTCGCAGTCCGGGTGAGGCCTACGTGTGCCTGGAAGCACTGAATACGGGTCACGCCGGTTCGGGGACGACGATCCATGCCAACGGCGCGTCCGACGCGCTGGGCCGACTGGAGACGCTGGTTCGCCGGGAATACCGTGATGTTGCCGTGCGCGACCTGCGCGAGCCCATCGCGCGTGCCTTCGACCTAGTGCTCCATGTCGGCCGTCTGGCGGACGGCCGACGGGCCGTGCTTGAGGTCGCGGAATTGGCGGGCACATCGACTGCCGGGGTCTACGACCTGCGGCCCGTATTTGCCGCCGATCGAACAGCGGGTGATGCGAGCGTTTCGTTTGAAGCTGTCGACGGCTATCGGCCCGGGCCAAAGCTGCGGGCTAAGCTCCGGCTGCAAGGGTTTCTCGAGTGAATTCGGCCCTGATTGCTGCAGGGTCCGCCGCTGCCGGCCTCGTCGCCGTGTCCTTGGCGTTCGCCCCGGCGCACGCGCGCCCCACGACAGCCGCGTCCGGGTGGGCACAGCACCGGTTCCGTGGTCTTCGAGTCCAACTGCACGAGGCAGACGTCGGACTATCACCGCGGACGTTTGTCCTGCTCAATGGCCTGGCCGTGCTCCTTGGCGGCCTAATCGGCGGGGTTGTTGCGCTGCCGGCGGCCGTGCTGGGTGCGGCTGCCGGAGCGATGTCTCCTGCGCTGATACTGCGAATGGCTGCGTCCCGCGCCCGCGCCCGTGCCGACCGCGAGTCCCTGGTGCTGCTGCGCCTCCTGTGCGCCCATTTACGAACCGGCGCAACCTATGTCGAAGCCCTGCGTGCCGCGGCCGAGGGCGTGGTGACGGCGCAGGTCCAGGCTGACCTTGCATGGATCGCGAATCGCTTCCGGCTCGATCGGCCGCTGCATGTCTCGCTGGTGGCGGTAGCTGCGCGAACGCCGAGTCGGCACTTAAGGCTCGCCTACCGCGTCCTGGCGCGTGCCGTCGAACACGGCGTGGCGGGGCGGCGCGCCGTGACGGCGCTGGAAGGGCTCGAGGCCACGGTCGCCGCCAACCTGAGGGCCCAGGATGATCTGCATGCGAGGACCCGCGGGCTGCGGATTCAGATCGCGGTGGTTGCGCTGGCCATCCCGGTCATACACCTATACCTGCGCTGGACCAACCCGGCGTCCTTCACAGTCATGGACCAGCCGCTGGGGCAGTACGTGCTCCTTCCCAGCGCCGTGTTGTGTGAACTCGCGGGGCTGGTGCTCTGGCGCCGCTTTACGCGAGGCCGGCCATGAATAGTCTGTCGACGCTCGCCGCTGCGGCAGCCGCGAGCGGGGCGACAATCCTTGCGTTCGTGGTGCTTGCACAGGTCGCCGAGCTCCTTGGCGGGGCTCGCCACCGGCGTGTCGTCAGATTGACCCAGGCCGGCTCGCACGCCACGACTCCAGCACCGGCCGGACCATTGGGGGCGATCGTGATGCTGCTTGAGGTCCTCGGGCGGCGTCTTGGCCACTCGAAGCTCCTCGTGCGTGATCACGATCTGCGGGACGCCGGCTTCGAAGCTGCATGGGTCACGCCCCGAACCATCGTCGCGATCAAGCTTGTGGCTGGTGCGTCGATCGGCGGGGCGCTAGCCCTTCTGATTCCATGGGTTCCGGCCATGATCGTGGGCGCACCCATCGGCGGTCTGCTGGGGTTCGTGGCGCCGTCGCTGATTATCGACGCGCGTCGGAGGGCTCGACGTCAGCAGATTCTGGCCGAGGTGCCAGATGTCATTGCCGAGTTACGGGGCCTGATCGGTACCGGCATGGGCGTGGAACGGGCGCTCCACGTGCTGGTGGAGGATGACGCGTCTGAGGTGGCATCGACTGCACTCGTCGGCGAGATCCGGCGCACCATGGCGGCGTACGGCTTGGGCGTACCGCTGACGGTGGCTCTCCAGGAAGCGGCCGACCGGCTGGGCTCGCCCGAGTTTGAGGCCTTCGTGTTGGCGCTGAAGCAGGCACGCCGCCTCGGCTCGGAGCTTGACGCCGTCCTCGACCAGCATGAGGTCGGGCTGCGGGCCCAGCGCCAACACACCATCGACGCTGCCGTGGCGTCCCAGGAGGCCAAGGCGCAGCTCGTCATCGCCGTCTGTTTTCTCCCGGCGTTCATGCTGCTCATCTTCGTACCCATGCTCCTGAGCATCGCCGAGGGCCTCTTTGGGTGAGACCGACGTGCCGAGTCTCCTGGTCGTGCTCGTCGTTGCGCTTGCGGCTGCGGTGACCGATGTCCGCGAGTGGCGGATCCCTAACCTTCTCGTCGGTGCCGGCGTGATCGCCACGGCGGCACTCGCGGTGTCCGGCGGGCGCTGGCTGGATGCGCTCGCGGGCGGTGGAGTGGGCATGGCGCTGATGGCGCTCCCGCGGCTGGCTGCTCGCGAGGCCGTTGGATTCGGCGATATCAAACTCGTCGGGATCGTGGGGCTGGCAGCGGGAGTCTCGGGTGTCATCGCAGTCTTGTGCATCGCCGTGGCGGCTGCCACGGTCGCGCTTCTCGTCCAAGCGGGCTACCGGCAAGCGATTCGAAACTTGCGGTTGCCATTTGCCCCGTGCCTGGCCTTGGGGGTGGGGGGATACTTGGCCGCTTTGCTTCACGCTGGCGGGGGGTAGGCTGACGCTCCAGCGGCCGACCGCCGCGCTGTCGAGGTCGGTGAGATTGCGGACGCCGTGCTCCATCGCGTCCAGCAGCCGCGGAACGCGCGACCGGCGGCTCGTGACGACGCGGATCTCGGGACGGAGGGCGACGCTGCACGCCAGGCGCCGGCGTGCCAGTAGTGGCCGTAGCGCCGGCTGACCGTGCGAATGACAACTTGGCACAGTTGCTCAGCATCCGTGACGCGACGCGCCCGCAGCGCCCGGAGGATGTGGGCCCGGCCACGTCATGCGCGCGACCACGCTGGCGGCCGCATGAGTGGACCGAGAGCCAGCCGAGCCCCGAGCCATCGGTTCAGTCGTGCGTCGAGTGCCGCGGGTGCCAACGCGAGTCAATGGCCCGTTGCCGGCGGGCTGATCCGCGCCTTCATGGTGCGGCGCGTGGGCCGCGATCGAGGCGACGTGTGGAGCGGCGCGCCAGCCGTCGTCTAGGGCGTCGTCTCCACGGACTCGCACCCATCCCGCGCCATCCGCCCACCGCAGGGGCCGCAATCCTGTAGGTGCAGCCGCCCGGCCGCCGAGCGACCGTCCCCACCCGCCTGTCGCCTCGTGGAACTACCTATGCTTCGGCCGATTTCCTTCCCGTGTCAGGACCTCGGCCTCCGCTCGGGCAGTCTGCTGCCGCCCGCGCATCCACTGCGGGCGAGACAGCCGGACGGCTCCCTCGGGTGGCTCGTCGTCCTCCCGATCCGGCTCCCCGACGGACGTCCCCGCCCCCGCGTGCCGTGACTTCCCCAGGGCTTCGGCAGCTCGTCGGTCTCGGGTCCCGCCGCTGCGATTCTCGGCCTGCGGTCCGTATGCCTCGTGGGTTCCCACCGTTCGCGTGCCCGGCTACTGCCACATGCCCACGGCCCCTGGGATTCTGCAGCTGCACCCTGATCGTTCCTCGCAGGTCCAGACCGTAGCAGCTCCGGCGCCTGCCCCCTGCCCCGAGCCCTGGGGATTCGCCGACCGCGTCCTGGCCGTTCCTGCAGAGTCCGAGGTCTCGCAGATCCAACGCCCGCCCGATGCAACAGGCCCCGACTGCAGCAATCCTCCGCCGGTCGCGTTCCGGTCGATCGCAACCTGGCCACCCACCGCGACGCGGCCATGGCTGGCGCCCCTGGCGGTCGCCGACCTCGTGATGCGCGTCCGCGTCGGTGCCCGGCAGCTCCAGGTCCTGCGCCCGCTCCTCGATATCCATCTGCTGCTGACCGCGGCCCACAACCACGCTCGGACCTCTGAGACCGCCACACGGCGCACCTAGGAGACCTACCTCCAGCGCTTGCACCAAAGGAGCCGATGGTGCGTTCCGAGCCACTGCACGGCGGGCCCTGGGCGGCCGCCGCGGATACGTCTACGGCCTGTCCGTCGCGGGCGCGGAGATGCTGATCAGCCTCGAGGAGACCCGGCGGGCCGACATCCCGATGATGGCGGACCCGGAGGCGCTAAAGCCGCGGTATGTCAACCACCAACTGACGGTCAACCGCTACCTGCTGGCGAACCGGCAGGCTCTCCAGGCGCTGCTGGGTGCGGCCCTATGCGACTGGACGGCCGATCCGCACGCGAAAGTGCGTGACCGGGCGATTGGCTCTGGTGGTGTCGCGGCTGTCGGGATCCACGGTATCCGGCGCGACGGCGAGTCAGCGCTCCAGGAATGTGTGACCGGAGATTGTGCTGTCGGCTCAGCGGCAGCAAAGAGCGGATGACATCGGTCCGTTGGTCCAGCCTCCCGGCCACGCCGCGCTAGGCACAGCGCACCCTATTGGCCGCCTGCGTGCCGCGGATCGCCTGGCACGCTCGAGTGGCCACATAGAGGCCGGCCGACCTCAGGAACAGATGCCGGCGCTGCATCCCCCGGTTCCGATTCCCCGTTCCCACGTGGATTTGACGTCCGTCGTCGCGTTCACACCGAAGTTCTCCAGGTATTCCGGTCGTCTACCTCATTGGTCTGGTCAATCGGCTGATCCGCCGGTGCTGCCGATCAGGCGTTAAACACGGCTTGTCACTGGCCCGGTCGTGTCGGGCCTTGGCGACTATCGGCTCGCATCGTCAGGATCCAATCGGGGGCGAACGCGAACTGCCCGGAGCCGCGCAGGCGATCCGAGTCGCACACGCGCCGATCGCCCTGGCCGGTTCACCGAGGACACGGCCGCGACCCGAGAGTCTTGGTCGTGGGCCGGCCGATCGAGCGCGGTGCTGACGTGGCCTCGGCACGACAGCTGGAAGTGACCCTCGTCACCACGCCCCACAGCCGATTCGGGCATGTCGACGTCCTTGGACCAGTGATGCCGCGGCCCTGGCCGGGTCGCTGGTCAACTGGCCCGCTGTTGCACAAGGTCGCCGGCGGGCGCCAGCGGCCACCGTGCGACGTGACGAGTGTGTCGTGTACGGAGCCGAGCACTCGCTCTGAACTACCTGGGGCATCGGTGGGCGACGATGCGCCGGTCACGGTGGCGGCAGGCACCTTCGCGTGCGAGTGGCAGCCAGTTTCCGTTGACCGGCACACGGTGCAGACGACGTTGAAGCGCGAGTCGGGCGACGCCAATCGCGAGCAAGCGGAGCGTGCGCCGATCGCCCTCCGGCACTTGCTACGCTGCGGCGTGCGCGTCTGAGCCGACGGAGACGGCAAACCTCGCGTAGGCGTGCTCGAATGGCGCCCAGCTGGCTGCGCGTGTTTCATTGGCCGGCCAACACATCCCTGCCGGCCAGTCACGCTGTGGCCTGGCAGTTCACCGGTGTGTTGATTCCGTTGGTACGCGGGGCGACGGGCGTCGGGCTCCGGCGAGAATGGAGCGACCGATAGCCCGCGTTCCTCCGTACCACGCCCACTATTCCGACGTGCATCACGTCTCGGACGTGTGTCCGCGTGGGCGCAAAATCCAGTGGTACAGCTGGCGACGGGGAACCGGGAACAAGCCCCTCTGCCGCCAGTGTCGCGATCTCCATCCGCCGGTCCAGATGGCGGGTCTGTCGGCCGGCGCCCTGGCGAGGCAGTCCGCGTTGGTGCGCGAGCAGCTGCGGCGTGACGCCGAAGCCCGTGCCGGTCAGCAGACTCGCCGGACGGCCTTGCGCCGCGGAACGCGAATGGGTCCGGTACGCGTGATTGGCCGAACGAATCGACTGCCGCGGCCGCGCGCCCACCGGCTCCGCTGGGTGGTCACCGTCGGAGCGGCGGCCGCGGCCTTTGCCCTGGGCGGATTGACTCGACTTGAGGCCTATGACTACAGCGGCGTGCCCTTCGTCATCGTGGCGTTTGGCGTGGTGGGGTTGGCCATCCTGCTTCTCGTCGACGACTGGCGATGGGGCGGGTCCACGCGTGTGCGCCTGTCGCGCGTCAGCATTCTGGTCGGACTGATCGTCTTCGTCGGCGTCACATCCATTGGTCGGCTGGGTGAACTTGCGCCCGTGCCACTTCCGCCCGACTGTACCGACCGATCAGTCTATGAAGATCGCCTCTCCGAGCAGGCCCGCTTCAATTTCACCAACATGCTGCGTCGCGACACCGGAAAGCTGCGGCGACTTGATGAACCACTGACCGACAACCAACGTGCCGAGATCTATCGGGAGCGTGGGCTGCGTCGCGTCTCGCTGGGTGATCCTGAACGCGCGCTGGCCGACTTTCGGCGGTCCATCGAGTTGGATCCCGGCAACGCCGCCACGTACGCGGCCGAAGCCGACCTGTATGCGGCGGCGGGCTGTTCGCAATACGCGCGCAATTCGCCGCACGCAGTCCTACGTACCTAGGTGGAGTCCGCGCCTCGCCATCCGGGCCGCTGATCAGGCCGAATCTCCACCAGTCACTCCGGCGGCTCACGCCAATCGGCTGCGGGCTTATCGGGATGCGCACTTGGACTGCTACGACAGTGCTGCTGGACCGTCACGGACGCGCGACGGCCAGTCCGTACGTCTATCGCACGCTCGACGGATACGTCACGACAGACCTAGCGGTACCGTCCTCCGACAGCGAGTCGCAGGAGTCGATCACCGGACCACGTCAAGCCGGAACCGCCGTCTGGATTGCGCCGTACCTCGATGCTGGTGGCGGCCACATCGGGATGGCGACGCCGGCGATTCCAGTGCATGACGCGTCGAGCATCGTCCCCATCGTGACGACCGATCTACCGGTCAATCCAGCGGCGTAGTCGGTAGCAGAAGGACTTAAAGGCTGTTCCGATCAAGGGACCGTCACGGGGCCGGGGGAGAAGCACCTTTGCCTGATTGCGGCCAGTAACGCTGGCAGTTCGTCGTCTTCGAGTAGCAATCGAAAAGCATGACCCGTCATCACGACGAGGTCGAACTCACCACACCAATCCACCGAGACCAGATCGCCTACGATTCACTCGAAGTCCGCCAGATTCCGCCCCTGCTCAAGGATCGTTACCGCGGAATTGAGACGGTAGACCCGCGTGGGCAGTTCTATCTCAGCTCGCTCGCCCGTGTACGTCATCAAGATTGGTAGCCCGAATACGGCAGCCAGAAGGCCCCGTCGGAGTCGACCATCACATCGTTCGGCCCGTTCAGGCGTCTGCCGTTGAATCGGTCCAGCAATACGGCCAAGCTCCCGCCGTGCTCGGTGCTCGAATCCCGGCGAGCCAAGTACTCGCAGGTAGCCAGCCGTGCCTGAAAGTGTCACGTATTGCCATTGCTTTAGTTCGAGTGTTGACGAAACAGCGTGATATCACCCGTGACCTCGCAGCAACGCTGCATCTGGCTGTTGGGGAGATCGCTGAACACCGGCGACCTAAAGTCGTCAAACCACACCGGCCGCTCCGCCCACCGAGCTCCCGAATACAGAAGTTCCACGGAGGCAATCCCGCAGGGCTTGCGGGGCTTCGGCAGTCAGCACTGTTTGACATAAGAGGGATTTGCTCTACCAGCCCCGAAAGGTTCGGCGTCGCCTGAGCCGTCGCTGACAGGAGACGTCGCGGCGGCAGGTTGCAACGCCCATGGTATCCGGCTGTGTCTCCAACGCGATCCGCTCGCGGTCCGTTGACGGCATGAGCCGATTCCTTGGGCTCCCGTGAGGTCGAGCGCCTCGACGCCGCGACAGGAGGCCTTTTAAATGTCGGTACTTGTTGACATCTTCCGACATATCCGCAATGTTCGGCGTATGAAGTCTGAATGCCGAACGGTGGTTCTCGACCTCGTCCAGAGAGCGGGACTGGCCCGCCCGCGAGAGCTTGAGGCGCAGGGGATACCCGGCCGGTATCTGGGTCAGCTCGCGCGCGAGGGACTGCTGGAACAAGTGGGTCGGGGTCTCTACGCCCCGGTCGGTGTCACGGCAAGCGAGCACCGGTTCTTGGCCGAGGTTGCGAAGCGCACGCCACGGGGAGTGATCTGCCTGCTCTCCGCGCTGCGCGTCCACGGCCTAACGACGCAGGCGCCGTTTGAAGTGTGGCTAGCGATTGGTCCGAAGGACCGTGCGCCGCGGCCGGCCGGCGTGGGACTCCGGATCGTGCGCTTCTCGGGGGCGGCGCGTGACGAGGGGATTCAGACGGCGTTGATCGACGGGGTGCCGGTGCGCGTGTACGAACCGGCGAAGACTGTGGCGGACTGCTTCAAGTTCCGGAATAAGGTAGGCGTGGATGTCGCCATCGAAGCGCTCCGCGACTGCGTGGATCAGCGGCTCAGCACGGCGGATGAGCTCGCTGCCTATGCGCGCATCTGTCGCGTGGCGCGGGTGATGCAGCCCTACATGGAAGCGATCCTGTGAGGCGTCGGCAACCACGGAACATCCCCGCGTCTGTCCGGCAACGCTTGTTGAATCTCGCGCGCGAAGCCGGGGAGGATTTCAATTGCCTCCTTACCCGCTATGCAAACGAGCGACTGCTTTACCGGCTCGGAGTATCGGGCTTCCGCGACCAGTTTGTGCTCAAAGGGGCGGTCCTGTTCGACGTGTGGTCCGCGTCGACGCACCGAGCCACACGCGATGTGGACCTGCTCGGTCATGGGGAGCCGGCGGAGGAGGTTGTGCGATCCGTCTTTCGGACGCTATGCGCGATGGAGGTGCCCCCGATGGCATTCGATTCTGTGTTGGGTCGGTTCGGGCCGAGCCGATTCGTGACCGACAGGCGGCCGGCGGGATTCGAGTTCGACTCGAAGCCGATCTCGACGGAGCACGGATCAGCCTTCAGGTTGATGTCGGCTTTGGCGATGTGGTGACGCCTGGCGTCGTGGAAGCCGACTTTCCGACGCTCCTCGACTTTCCGGCCTCTCGGCTGCGGGCGTATCCGCGCGAGACGGTCGTGGCCGAGAAGTTTGAGGCACTAGTGCGGCTGGGTATTGCCAACACTCGGATGAAGGGCTTCTACGACCTTTGGTTCGCGGCGACGACGTTTGTCTCTTGAGGTGACTTGTTGGTCGCAGTCTTGGCGGCCACCTTTGGCAGTCGTGGCACGTCGCCGCCCGTCGACATGCCCGTGGGCCTAAGCTCGGAGTTCAGCGCCGACGCTAGAAAGCGGGCGCAGTGGTCAGCGTTTGGTAGACGCTCGGGACTGCTGACGATTTCCAATCTGAATGTTGTCATGGCGATGCTCCGGCGTTTGACGACGAGGTCGATGCTTCGGACGCGTCATCGCTCGGAGTGCGCGCGGTGGCTCGAGAGGTGGCTCGAGAGGTGCTTCGAATGGCTCGCGCGCTCGACGCGAACATCCGAGCGGTGTCCGCGTGGCCTGCTGAACCTGATCGGAACGCCCGAGTGTTTCGCATTCGCGGTGCATTGGTGACCTTTCGGTTCGCGGAACTGTTAACCCGGCCCCCCATTCCTCGTCATATCCAATCCTCGTCCTGGGGGGACGGGTTCTTCGTCCGTCCGAGCCCTGGCAGTTCCGGCGACTGCGCCATGCCCACGCCCCCTGGGATTTCCCGACCGTCCCATGGTTGTTCCCGTAGGGTCCGAGCTCTCGCAGGTCCGGCGCCGGCCCCGTGCCCACGGCCCTTGGGATGCTCCGACCGTGTCCTGGTCGTTCCCGCAGGGTCCAGGCCTTCGCAGGTCCGGCGCCAGCCCGACGCCACAGCCCCCGGCCTCACCAATCCTCATGCGGCCGGGACCCGTTCGATCGCAACCCGGACCCCTGCCGCGGCGCGGCCAAGACTGGCGCCCCCGGCGGTCTCTGACCTCGTGATGCGCGTGCGCGTCGGTGCCCGGCAGCTGCAGGTCCTGCGCCTGCTCTACACCCGTCGGCTGCTGACCACCGCCCGGGTGCACGCCCTGGCCTTCGAAGCCGCCAGCCGGCGCACTTGCGAAATCTGCCTCCAGCGCTTGCACCAGAAAGGCTGGGTGGTGCGGGCCGAGCCCCTGCACGGCGGGGCCGGCGGGGGGCGCCGCGGCTACGTCTACGGCCTGTCCGACGCGGGCGCGGAGGTGCTGACCGTCCTCGCGGGAATCCCGCGGGCCGACATTCCAACGGTCGCCGGGCCGGCGGCGCTGGAGCCGCGGTACGTCAACCACCAGCTGACGGTCAACCGCTGCCTGCTCGCGATCCGGTCAGCCTGCCGCGCGCAGCCGGGGGCGGCGCTGTGCGAATGGACGGCCGATCCGCACGCGCGCGTGCGCTACCGGGTGGGCCGAACGTGGCGGACGGTGCATCCCGACGCGGTGGCCGAGCTCTCGGTGGACGGCCACCGTCGTTGGATGTATCTCGAGGTTGACCGCGGCACGGCGGAACTGCGGCGGCCACGGAATGACCGAGTCACCTCCGCCGGATGCTCGGGATTCTCCCAAGCCTCACGCCCAGCTTTGATACCCAGGAGTGACCTCACACACCCAACGGTGCTCTTGTCACACGCCATCACGCCAAATGGCCCGATCAGGCGATCGAGTGCAGCCAGCCGTCGGCAGCCTCGCGCGATGTATGACTGCCGAAGCGAAGCCCAGGCTCTGGGCGACGTCCACCGGACGGCCGCACCCGTTCGGTTCTCGTGGCATGAAGGGATTGGGCTGGAGCGAATCCTCACCGCTGGCGCACGGCGAGCGCCACGTCGGCGACCTGGGCCGAAATCGCCTCCCCATCCACCCCCGCCGCGGCGTCGAACACGTTCACGGGTAGGTCGCCGCCCTCGAAGAATCTGTCATGGCGATCCGCTCGGGGGCCTAGTCCCGGAAACGCGAGCGGGGCGGGCACGACACAGTCGTGCCCGCCCCGTGGCGTGAGCCGTCAGCTAGCGGCTGTAGCCCGATGGCGCAGCCGGCGGCGCTTGCGCCCGCGCCCGTTCCGCCATGTGCTCCAGCATGAAGCGGAAGTCCTGGTAGGCGCCAAGCCCACCCAGGCTGCTGTTCAACGACCGCAGCCGGTCCTCCAGCTCCGTCAGATCGCGGGAGATCTCGGCGACATAGTCGCCGTCGAACAGCCCGCCGTAGCGATCAGCCGACAGCGCCACGATCGCGCCCAGCTGCAACAGCGGATCACCTGTGGCGTTGAGGCTGGTGCCCAGCCGTCCGCGCACCTCGGCGCGCTGCGACCGCGACTGCCCTGTCTCCGCCACCACCCAGCGCAACTCGACGTTGGCCAGCGTCACGTCCTGTCCGGCCCGGGCCAGCGCTTGGTCGTGCAGCTCGATCTCGTAGAACACGGTTGTTGCCGCGCCTGACGGAATCTCCGCAAACTCCTTGCGGTCCTCCGCGAAGCTCTGATCCGATGTCACCCGGTTCTCGTAGCCGATGATCCGCCACGACTTCACGAGATCGGGATCCCAGGTCACCTGGGCCCGCGTCTGGTCTGCGAAGGGCGTCGACAGCGCCAGCCAGTTCTCCCGGCTGAACGTGGCCTGGGCCTGGCCCGTGTTGTCCAGGTAGCGGTACCAGCCGTTCCCGTGCTGTGCCAACTGCTCCAACAACACGTCGTTGTAGTTGTTGATGCCGACCCCAATCGTGATCAGCCGCAGCGGGTTCAGCGCATTCCGGTCGTAGGCCGACTCCAGGATCGCGAACGGGTTGGTGGCGTCCACGTTGGCCACGCCATCCGACATCAGGATGACGTAGTTGTACGCCTCCGGCCGCTCCCGGCGAATCCGGTCCGCCAGGCGCACGCCCTGATTCAGCCCGGCCTGCACGTTGGTACCGCCGCGCGGCGCCAGCCGCTGGATCGACCGCTGGACGGCCGAGGCATCAGGCGATGTGTGCTCAACCGTGAGGTCGTCTACCACTCCGTCGGCGAAGTGCACCACGGCCAGCCGGTCCTACGGCCGCAGGCTCTGGCGGATCGCCTCCGCCGCCGCACGCGCCGTGTCCACCCGGTTGCCACTATTCATCGAGCCGGACGCATCCAATACCAACGTGACATTGAGTGGGCGGTCTTCGGCCACTTCCGCCGCCTGGAAACCAACCCGCACCAGGTGTTTGTCGCCTTCTAGTGGATGCAGCGCCACGTCGCTGGTGACCGCAAAGCCCCAGTCGTCGGCCGGCATCTCGTAGCCGTAGTTGAAGGCGTTGATCCACTCTTCGGCTCGCACCGAGTCGGGCTCGATGTCGTAGCCCTCCTGCAGCCACGACAGGGCCAGTTGATACGATGCCCGGTCCGTGTCCAGGCTGAACGTGGAGACCGCGTCCTCGGCCGTCGCCACGAACGGCTGCCGGCCGTAGTCTTGAAAGGTCGTGGCCGGCGGCCGCGCCGGCGGCGCAGCGGGAGCCGTATACGACGGCGCGGCTTGTGCCGCAGGCGCCCTGGTAACCGACTTTTCGACCATCCTCTCGACCGGGACTTCCTTGACCACGGTCTCACGGACGACTTTCTCGACTGGCACCTCCTTGATCACAGTCCTTTCGACCGGCACTTCCTTCGTGACGACTTGAATCTCGCCACCGGTATTGGACAGCACGATGACGGCCGAGGCCGCCACGGCCACGGCGCCGCCGGTGGCCATCATCGGAAACCAGTTCTGCTTCAGCGCGCCGAGAATCTTGCGACGCACCTGCGTCACCGGATGGCGCGTGGGCTGCAGATCCATCTGGCCTTCAATGGACTGCCACAGGTTCTGCGGCGCACGGAGGTCTTCCGCCTCCGCTTCAAAGTGCTCGCGCAGCGCGCGTTCCATCTCCTGATTCGATCCGTAGTTACTGGCCATGGCTGTACGCCTCTCGGGCACCGCCCGATGCAAGTTGCTCCCGGAGCTGGCCCAGAGCTCGACTGAGCCTCGACTTGACCGTGCCCTCCCGCACGCCAATGGCTTCGGCCAGCTCGGGAACCGTCAGGTCCGCGAAATAACGCAGCACGACCACCTGCCGGTGATCGGCACTCAGCCCACCCAGCGCCTCCCGGATCTCCTCGCGGTCGAGGTTGGCCTCCACCGTCTCGCCGGGACTGGGACGGTCGTCTGCGTGGCTGTAAGTCTCCAGCGGTACCGTGTCAATGGCGCGCCGTCGGCGCTGCGACACCACCGCATTCACCAAAATGCGGACGAGCCAGGGCTTGACCGGCCGTCCGCGTTGGAAGCCCGAAATGCCCCGCCACGCGGCGAGGAGAGCCTCCTGAACCTGCTCTTCGGCCAGCGCACGGTTCCCGGTCATGAGGACCGCCGTGCCAAACAGCACGTCCTTGTAGCGTTCCACCAGGTGGCGGAATGCTTCGTGTTCGCCGCTCTGACATCGCAGCACGGCTTGTTCATCGGTCATTGGCCGCCCTCATCATCCAATCTCCTGGTGCCGTCCACTGATAACTACGCGCAGCCGGAGCGAATCGTTCCCTTGAACTCACAGAACCTATTGGTGCATCAGTGACCTCACTGTCAGCCACTGGCAGGTGGTCGACCTCCGTTCTGGCGTCCGTCCGCCCGTCAGACGCATCCCGCACTTCGGTGATCAGGGCACCTGGTTGACCAGCATTGCCGTCTGCTGTTGCAGCATTCGCCGTCAGTCTGGCAAGACGTGGGGATGCGCAGTCGACTCGGATGACGAACTCCGTCCTAGGGCGTGATGACTAAACGTCCAATCGTCACGGGATGACGCTAGGTGCTCGGCGTTCTCATGGGAGATGGAACTGGTGAATCTGGGAAACAGCGCGCGACTCTGTTCCTGGCCCTGACTGTAGCCAGATGATTGCAGGCTTAACGGATACGGAAACCTGGATTGGCGAGGCGGCCCATGGCCGGCATGCTCCAGATGTCGCAAACCCGCGCACCATGAAATCGACGCGGGCCTGCGACTGGAATCGATGCGACGGGACGCCGGGAGGTCGTCGGCGTCGCAAGTGATGTGACGACGACGCGCTGGGAGGTCGGAGTCGTCGTCCATGAGTGATTGCCGGAGCGGCGGGAGGTCGCTTCGGGGCTTCAGGTTCAGCGTCGGCGGATCACGCCGCCGGCGGGCATTCCACCGACTGGTGGATCGCGGCCCGCCGGCGACGCACTGCGGCGGGCCTTGGCCGCCCTGCGACGGGCGGAAGGAGGAGCGCCGTGGTTTCAAGCTTGAGGCGTTGGCTGTCGGAGGCAGGGCAACGCCTGGTTCAGCGTGGCGGGCGACACGCGCCGTCCCTGCCACGGGCGGCCGCTGGTGCCGCCCCAGCCGTGGCGGCGCAGAACCGCCAGGCGCAGGCCGTGGCCGCTCGCCAGGTCCCATACGGCGAGCGACCCGCGCGCAACCGGCAATTGACCCTGTTGGCGGAGCTACTGGGGACGGATTGGCGGCAGGCGGTGCCGGCGCGCTTCGGCGTGGCGATTGCCGACCTGAACCGTCGCCAGGCCGCGGCTGCCATTCGCCAGCTGACCGGCGGGGTGCGGCCTTCGCACGTGGCCCGCGGCACCTGGCACCGGGTGGCGGTGGATCCCGACTGGATCGAGCGCCCGCGTGGATCGCGGCGACAACGCTCGACGCAGGGCCCGGAGGTCACGGCGGCCGGTCACCCGGCCGGCGAGCCGCCGCTGCCCATCCAGCTCAAGGCCCTGCGGCTGCTGGGCGAGCGGCTGGGGCTGGACGTGGTCGCCGCCGCACCGGCGCGCTACGGCTGCGATCTCGGCCGGCTGGACCGCCGGACGGCCGCCGCCTGGATCGCCGAACTGACGCCGCAGGTGCTGGGGACGCCGGCGCCGGCCACGAGGCGCTGATCGCGCCGCGGTAAAGCGCCCCTGTCGGGGGCGCGGCGCCCGCACGGGGAGTGCCGGCCCCCGTAGGGCCGGGCCCGTGCGGGTGGGCCATGACCAGACGGAACGGGAGGAGCCCGATGGCACGCCGATGGTTTGCGGGTTTATGGGAGATCGAGCAGGAATTACGGAACGGCAAGACCACGTCGCCGCTGGTGCCGTGGACCGCCGGGCAGCCATTGCCGGGGACGGCCCGGCGACGCGAGGGCGAGGCGCCCTGTGTGATCCCGATCGCCGAGGCCGTGATCGCCGCGCTGCGCGGCGACGTGTTGGAGGCCCGCACCCGGGTCGGCGATCAGCCCGGGGTGTGGGTGCGGCGGCGGCCGCGGCGGCACACGCGCGGTGAGCGGGTGCTGCGCTTCGACTGGCCGCGCCTGGACGGGCTGCGCCGGCTGGATGCCGACCTGGGGCTAGTGGCGCTGCTCGAGGCGGTGGCGCAGCGGAAGCGGGCCACCGATCTGCTCGACGCCTGGCAGGCGCTGCTGGAGGCGTGGGCGGCCGCCGAGCGGGAGTTGGACCATACGCTGGCGGTGCCGTTGGCGCGGGCGGCGGACGAACTGTGGTATTGGCTGATCTACCGGGACCAGGAGCCGCTGCCGGGCCGCGAGCGGCGGCGGCCGCTGGAGGTCGAATCGACCTGCACCGCCACGCCGGATCCAACGTCCGACGACCTTGCGCCGCTACTGACGGATCCTGAGGCGCTGGCGGTGTACCGGGACACCGGGCTGGTGGTGCCGAGCCGGCTGCCGGAGGCACTGACGCGGCGCGTCGAGGGGGCCACGTTCCAGGGGCCCCAGCTGGGGCAGTTAGTGCTGGCCGTCGAGCGCGGCCTGCACGCCATGCTGGTGGGCCCGCGGGGGACGGGGAAGTCGCTCTGCGCGACCGAGGCGGCCGGGTATGCCCACCGCGAACTGCGGACGGTGGAAGGCCACGAGGCGATGCAGCCGGTGGACCTGCTGGGCGGCTATGTGCCGGACCAACGGGCGGCGACGGATCCGTTCGCGCTGCAGGCCGAACTCGCCTGTCGTCTGGCAGGCGGCGACGAGCTCGAGAGCGCGGGCGCGTCGGCCCGGTATGCGTGGGCCGACGGGCCGCTGACGCAGGCGATGCGCCGGGGCCAGGTGCTCTTCGTGGACGAAGCCAACCGCATGCCCGGCAAGACCTTGAACGTGCTGCTGGGCGCGATCTCGCGGCGGGTGCTGGTGCTGACCGAGCATGGCTCGCGCGAGGTGCAGGCGGCGGATGGGTTCATGGTGGTCATGGCCATGAACCAGGGGCAGGGCTACCTGGTCAACCCCATTGACGCGGCGCTGGCGGACCGCTTCCCGATGACGCTGGAGTTTGATTACCTGGAGCCGAAGGCGGAGGCCCGGCTGGTGCGCCAGCACACGGGGATCCCGGCCACCGTGGCCACCTGGATGGCCCGGGTGGCCCAGGAAACGCGCTCGCTGCGGCGCACCCGGCAGCTGCCGGCGGACATGTCGCCGCGCGGGCTGCTGGCCTGGGGCGCCTTGGTCAAGGAGCCCTTGCAGGGGGCGGGCGATCCGGGCCGGATCCTGGCCGACGCGGCGCTGCTGACGTGGCTGCCGGGCGTGGCCGGCCGCGACTCAGATGGCCGCGTCAACGTCGAGACGCGCGACCTGCTGCTGCAGATGGTGGCCAACCACCGACCGGCGGGCGTCTGACTCGCCGCTTGACATAACGACCCATGAGGCCCGTGCGGGCACCCCGCGCGGGCCTCGCCCATTTCTCATGGAGGACAACGGATGACGGTGCAATGGTGGCAGTGGCCGAGCGTCGAGCGCCAGCTCGTGACGTTCGCCAAATCGTTTCTCGGCCCGCACGCCTTCTCGGTGGCGCTGACAGTGGATCCGCGCATCTGCCAGGTCGGCGTGTGCGACTTCGGCCAACGCGCGATTGCGGTCAACCCCGTGGCCATCGCGGGCCCGCCGCGGCAGCAATACCTGATCACGCGGGGGCTGCTGGTGCACGAGGTGGGCCATGCCCGCTACACGACGCCCCGGGTCGATGTCGCCCCGGTCGTCACGCAGGTGGCCAACTGCCTGGAGGACGAGCGGATCGAGCGCATCATGGGCAGCCAGTTCTGGTCGGTGCGTGGGGCACTGACGGCGGTCGGCCGGGCCTCGTACGCGGCCGTCACCCCGCTGGGCGAGCCGCGCGACGACCTGCAGGACCCGGACGATCCGCGCTGGGTCATCGTCGCGGCGCTGCACTGGCGCTGGGCGCAGCGGCTGGGCGAGCCCTTGAAGGGGCGCCTGTCGCCGCGCAATCGCGGCCTGTGGCGGCGGGTGCGCCCGTTGGTGGAACGCGCCTGGGCAGCCCCGGACACCGGGCGGGTATACGACCTGGCGGACCAGATCGTGCGGATCCTCGGGCTGGGGCCGGTGATGCCCGACCGCGTCCTGGTCCTGGTCGCGCCGGGCCGTGGCACGCGGAAAGAGGCCGCCGAACCGCGGCCGGGCGGCGCCGCCGCGTGGCAGGGGCCTGGCGAGCCGCAGGCCGGCGACGATGACCTGCCGGTTGGCGTGGTGGGCGCGGGCGAGCCCGCTGACTGGACCCTGGCCCCGCCCGGGCCGCTGCTGCGGGCGGCGGAACCGCTGGCCAGTGAACTGGTGGCGCGGCTCGCGCTGCCGGAGCTTGCGCAGGCGCCGGAGTGGTCGGATCGGCACGGGCGCCTCAGCGTGCGGGCGGCGATCCGCAGCCAGGACGCCACGCCGTTCGTGCGGGCGGCCGAGCCGCAGCCGGACCCCGCGTCGGTGGCCGTGGGGGTGCTGCTCGACCGGTCGGGATCGATGCAGGGGGCGGCAATGGAGGCGGCGCGGTTGGCGACGGCCACGCTGCATCTGGCCTGTGCCGAGCTGGGCATCTGGCACGCGGTGACGGCGTTCGAGGGCGCCACGCCGATCGTGCGTGACGGCGAGGCGTCGGAGCAGACGCTCGCCCGGCTGGCGGGGCTGCACGCGAACACGGGGACGCGGATCGGCCTGTCCTACGAGGCGCTCCTGGCCCAAATGCGCCCGCGGCCGGAGGCCCTGAAGGTCTTGGTGCTCATCCACGACGGGGAGCCCGAGGACGACACAAAGGTCCGCCAGTTGAATGCCTGTGCCGCCGACGCCCGGATCGAGGTGCTGGGGTTGGGCGTGGCGCTGGAGGCCAAGAACCGCGCGGCCATGCGCGAGCTGTTTGCCGGTCGCTTCATCGACTGCCCGACGCCGGCGGTGCTGGCGCCGATGCTGGCCGGGGTGGTGAATACGTTCCGGCGGCGCTGAACGCAACTCGGGTGGCTGGGGCCCGGCAGGGCGCCAGCCCCCGCAGCGCAACGACCGGTGCACCCATCGAACGAACCGGCGACCGACGTGACGTAGGCCCGATGGTTCCGCGACCGACAGACGCTGTCTCGAGGGTGCCGGCGTTCAACGCGCCCGAAACGATCCGGCGGCTGGCGTGCGTGCGATGGCTGGAGTCCCGGGCATCTCGCGTGGGGGACGTGCCGACCGGCGTCGTGCCCCTGGCGTGCCGGGACACGAGGCGCCGCGGTTCCGCGTCCACGCCCGGCATCACCGCTTGCCGCGGGGCGCTCGGACCGTCGGCCGCCTCGCGCTCATTCATACGACACACACAGGAGGGCGGAATGTCCGAGACAACGAAATCAAGCCACGACGATCTCCTGTTGGACGCGCTGCGGTCCAACCTGCGCGTGTTGCACGAGTTGACGTTGCGCTACGGCGTCGAGACGCAGCCGGGACGAGACACCGACGGGCGGCTTGCCATCGAGTGTCCCGACGATGTCCGGCGCCTGGTGGCGCCGGAGATGGCAGGGCTCGCCCAGGAACAGGTGCGCGTGCTGCTGCTCGACACCAAGCACCGCGTCGTTGGCCAGCGCGTGATTTACCAGGGCAACGTGCGGGCCGCGTTGGTCCGGCCCGCCGAGGTGCTGCGGCCAGCGGTGGTGGAGGCCATCCCTCGCCTCATCGTCTGCCACAACCATCCCAGCGGCGACCCGACGCCCAGTGCCGAGGACACGGCGCTGACGCGCGTCCTGGTCGAAGCGGCCGATCTGCTCGGCATCCAGGTGCTGGATCACGTGATCATCGGTGGGGACCGGGCCCTGAGTCTGAAGGATCACGGCCTTATGCCGTGACCGGCCGCGCCGGACCGACTCCATGCCATGCGTCTGCCCACGCAGTTGCGGCACCGATGTGTTCGCCAAATGCAGGAGCCGAGTCCGGCGGGCCGGTGATTCTGAGTGTGGCTTCGCCGCCACTCGCGGTGGCTATCACTTCGGCGCTGGCCAGCCTCGGCACGGTGGGCACGCAATCTCGCGGTGCCCGCCAGTCGTTGCGAAGCGAAGCGACGCTGGCTCGAACCGAGCGCGGACTCAGCTGCCGTCGGTTGCCAACGGATCGACGACCACTTTGCGATCGGTGCCAGATCCGGTGCCGTGAATCTCCTTCTCTACGAATGCTGCGCAGCGACTGCGGGCCGCGGAGTCCGGTGCGGGGCTCGACGTTTCAACTCGTCGAGCCACCTGGTGGTCCACGACTCATCTGTCGCGACCTTGCGGCACAGCAATTCCCAGATCCGGCTGATGCGCACGTCGACATCCCGGACGCCAATTCAAAGGTGATGAACTCATGGCTTCGATTCAACGTGTACGTCGAGGGGCGTGGCGAGTTCGCGTGTATGAGGGCCGCGACTCCAGCGGTCGCAAGCGTTATCGATCGCGCACTGTCCGGGGCACACGCCGGGACGCTGAACGTGTCGCGACCAACCTTCATCTGGAGGTTGAACTCGGCGTAGCCGCGAGCGGCGGCCGGGAACCGCTTGCCGACTACCTTCAGAACCGCTGGCTGCCACACGTGCGCTTGCACCGGCAGCCCGGCACCTATACCCGATACGCAGGCATCGTGGCCAGGTGCATCATTCCCGATCTCGGACGCCTGCAGTTACGTCGTGTTTCTCCGGTCGACGTCCAGGGCCTGTGCGATCGCGCAGTGGACCAGGGTCTCGCGCCGGCGACGGTGCATCTGATTCACGCGGTCATTCAGAAGGCGTTGGCCCAGGTGGTCACCTGGCAGTTGGTCGCGCGCAACGCGGCGGTCCGTGTCGAACTGCCGCGCATCCCGATGCGCTCGGTCACCGTGCTTGACCGACCAGCGATACGCCGTCTCTTCGAGACCAATGAGCCGTATCCGGTCTATCCGCTGCTCGTGCTTGCGGTGCTTAGCGGGCTGCGACGAGGCGAACTCTTGGGCCTGAGTTGGTCGGATGTCGATTTCGACGGCAGATACGTGATCGTGCGTCGCAGCCTGACGCCGGTGTCCGGCCAAGGCTTGGTGCTGGGACCAACCAAGACTCACCAGGAGCGCCGCGTGGACTTGGGGCCGCTTGCTCTATCGGCCTTGCGATGTCAGGCGGCGCAGCGTCGAGCGGAGGGCGTCTACGCCGATAAGGGCCTGGTGTTCACCAGCGCCGGGGGCTCGCCGCTGCACGGCAGCACGCTGCACCGATGGGTCAAGGCGGCATTCGAGCGGACGGGACTCCCCTCGACGACGCGGCTGCACGATCTCCGTCACACCCACGCCTCGCTGCTGCTGGCACGCGGACACTCCCTCCCGGTGGTCAGTGAGCGCCTCGGACATCGAACCAAGACGACGACGGCGAACCTCTACGCCCACGCCCTGCCGACGTCCCAGCGGGCTGCAGCACAGGATCTCGACGCCTACCTATCAGAACCCGCGGATGTCCCCGTATGACCTAGCGGTCCTGCGGCTTCCGGTCCACCGGGTATGCGCACCCGGGTGGACTGGAAGCGGAGCTTCGGTTGCGTCTGCAAGCCAGCGACATGCCACTGGCTAACACTGCGCGGAGCCCTGCCGCGGTTGGTTAAGGCGTCGAGCAGCCGTTCCTCGGTCCGTTTAGGTCATCGGCATTCCGCAGGAGGGCCGTTACCTGCGGGCACGCTTCGTCAATAGCAGCAGCAAACTGCGGTAGTTCTGGCACCAATGGACGACGATCCGGACGGGATGGTAGCCCAAGACACCATTATGGAATCTACGCCGACCTACGGGCGCGAGCGCATGGGCTACGCCACACAGAAACCGCTCGCGTTGTTGGCGCGCCTGATTGAGGCCGCGTCCAACGAGGACGACTTGGTGCTCGATCCGTTCTGCGGTTGCCCGACTACGCTGGAGGCTGTCCACAACTTGAAGCGCCGCTGGTTCGGCATTGAGATCGCCATCCACGCGGTCGAGCGCGTGGCGAGTGTCAGGCTAAAAGAGCGGATCGGCCTGATCGAAGGCCAGGACCTCACCTTTGAAGGTGTGCCGCGCGACCTCGAAGGCGCGCTCAACCTATGGGAGCGCGACAAATACCACTTCCAGAGATGGGCGGTCCATCAGGTAGCCGGCTTTGTGACGACGAAGCGGACGGCGAATGACGGGATTGACGGGCGACTCTACTTCGCCATGCCGAACGATCCCGACCTGCAAAGCATGGTGCTGGAAGTGAAGGGCGGGCGAACGGTGAGCATCCATGACCTGCGAGTGATGCAAGACGTCCTGGAGAACGGCGAAGCGCTGCTGGCGGGCCTGACTGCGATCAACCCAGCTTTTGGACGTACGCAGGCCCGGAACTTCACCAGGTTCGCCGCCAGAGCGGGCACGCTGGGCGTGCTGGGGATCGAATACCCGCGCCTGCAAGTCCTAGCCTTGGCGGAGATTCTGGACGGCTGACGCTTCAAGACGCCGACCGTGGTCGGATGCCATGAACCGCAGCCGGACTTGCCTGGACTCCACGCGCCTAGGTGGAGTCCGGGGATCCTACGGTGACGGCTCGCTGGACGCAGCGCGGATGGCTTGGCGGAGATTCGACGTGGCGGTGTCGACGGCGGCCGAGTAGTCCCCACGATGCTTCTCCATCACCGGAGCGCTTTCGCTCTGGCGGAACGCAGTGATGAATCCGATGTAACGGTCGATGACAACATCCAAAGACGCGAACACTCCGGTGCATCCATGCGTTGGGGCTAAGTCAATCAACGCGACCCGGTGCTCAACGAGCAGATTGATGAACTCGTTCGCGCCGGCGCGTTGCACCGACACATCTTCAAGAACGGTGAATTGCTTCACCCATCGCCAGTACCCAGCCAACACATCAACATCGGACTCCAAGCAACTGGGGTCTTGATCGCCAACGACGGCCACGAAGGCCTCGGTCACAGTCTCAGGGGGTGATTCGAACCGCGGCAAGTCCAGGTATCCGCGGTCTTCCATCTCACGTAAGGCTACATATGCCACGAGAAGCAGAATCCCGAGAATGGTGAAGATCGCGCGTAGCCGACGTTTCATTCAGTTCTCCTGTCGTAGATGGCGACCCCGAGCAACACTGCTGGATCGTTGACCCGGCCCCACGTGAGGTCTCCAGATGCCCATTAGGGGCCGCCGGTCAACGGTCATCGCGTGGCAGCGGTAGGGTACGCTGCCTGAGTGCAGGTGTCACCACGCGGGAACAGCCAGCACGCGCCACCCGCTCGACAAGTCCATGTCTGCTTTTTTCGTTTAGGGAATTGACGAGCACCATCTCGCAGAAGCTGGCCACGACTAGGGCCATAAGCTCCTGTCGATCATCGAAGCTGCTTCCAAGCATGAGTCCAATGATTGTCAGGTCACAGTAGCGACACTGGGGCCCAGCCAGATCATTCGGAGACTCTCATCAGCCAACCTGATCGAATGCTACTTAAGGAGACAGAGTTGCGGCTCGCGAATCTGGCAGCGGCGTGACCCGCAAGGACGCTTCGGCTGGACGTTCGGCCTATTTCGAGGGGAAACGTCCCAGGCAAGTAGGGCCGGTCGCCTCACGTCTGCGGTGCCGGAGGCCTTATTAAGAGGCGCCCGCGTCGCTCTGCAAGCCCCTAGAGCCCCCAATCGTCACCGGTTGGTGCGACGAATCACCATCACTCCAGTGCTTATACACATGCCCTGCCGGTGTGCCAGCAGGCGGCGGCTCACGATCTATGCGCCAACCCAACCAAACTCGTGTATGCCCGCGGGATGACCTGGCGCCGGTCCGATGTCCACCCCACAAGATGTAGGTCAGTCAGGCGGGATGGAAGGGGGCGTTCGGTTGCACTTGACGACGGGCAGTTGTTGAAACCCGAGCCAGTTCACGTGTCAATGCTCACCTCAAGGGCCCCGCGTCCGCTAAACGTCCGTCCGCTGTGTCCTAACTCGCGGCAGTCGGGAAGCAATAGCATTGGCGGCAGACGAAGCTTCTCCTAGCCTCGCGGACTAACTTGGGGTCTACATCGGGGGCGCCGAGGGGCAGCCACGTGTTTGGCGGCGGCGTCCGGACTCTAACCCCACAGCCCGTAGGCCAATAGTCCCTCAACTGAGCCTGGCCCATCGCTGGTCACCGGCACTGCGCCTCGATTCGGCTTACCGCCTCCCGACACCGGAACGTCGGCAGGCTAGTATCCCCGATCCGCCAGATGCGGTTTCCAACCACCGATAAATCGATCAATATTGGCATTTTAACGGATTGGGGAGGCCCTGCCCAGTCGAATCGTGACCCAATGGGCTCGCAGGGCGATTCTCGAAGTCTGTCTTAGAATCCGGCTAAGGATCCCACCACAGACGCTTTGTGCGCTTCGACGCCGGTATGCACGGCTGCCCGGAGGCAGCGCCCGCACGGACTGGTGCAATCCGCCCCATCCGCGTGAACGACTACGTCGACGGCCCCGAACCTCCAGTACCGCGCCGCTCAGGACTGGCGCTACAGGTGGCTTGATCGGTCAGGGACAATTACCCGGACGGAGTAGCCGTCATTGGGACCATGATGCTCCTCAGCTCGAGGACCGAAGCCATACAGAAGAGGTTGACGAGGCCTGAGTAGCCATACCAGACGACATGGAGTAATTGCTCATCGACGGTGGATGTCGGCAGGAGGGCGATTACGCTTTGACTATTGTGTCTGGACTGGCGGCGCCTTGGCAGAAAACGGACGCTGCCAGCCAGGATCACATTGGCTGCTTTTGGAGAACCGTCGCCCAGCCGTCATCAGGGAGGCGGTCCATATGCGACATCCTTTCAGGCCAGTGAAAGTTCTTGCGCCGTCGCCTTAGAATCTGCAAGCATGCGCTACTCACGATTCGGGGAAGCACCATGCTAGCCAGTCAGAGGCTGTGGGAAGTCATGAGTACGAATGAAAAACTCGATTCTCTTCGTTCTGATCAGCAAGAGATTCTCAGGATTGCTCAGGAGGACAACGATCGACTCAAGCGCTTAGAAAGACGTCTAATCAAGATAGATGATCGCATGGAGATCATGGACAAGAAGACCAACGGAATACAAGAAACCGCAACCGAGATTCAGACGGATATGGGCGACCTCGCTTAATTCCTAATCCTCCGCAGCTTCCGGGTTATGCTCATGGAATGATCTCGGCACCGCCCTTTAGCAGGCTTTACGAGCAGCCGACACTTCGTGCGCAGAAGGTCGTCAGGGCGCAGCGTTCACGGACATTTTCGTTAAGCGGCCAACTCATAAGTTCGTACGATTTGAGCTGCCGCCTCAGCGCTTTCGGAATTCGCGCTCCTGAAAATGCGCTGCACCGCATCCAACCGGTGTTTGTCACCGCGACGCCGGCCTTCAACGATTCTTCGCAGCTATTGCAGTCTCCCGACAAACAGCTCCCAGAAGTACTCAGCAGCGCCTTCGTGAGTGAGGTTTGCATCGCGCTGCTCTCCAACCCAGGCCATTCCCATAGGACTGAGATGGAGTGTAAAGCCATCGTCGTCAATAGACATTGATTCGTTGATGCTATTTCGCTGGCCAACACCATCGTAGGAGAAGCTCATACAATCTGTATTCACCAGACCACCAATCCAAATGCCGCATCGACTCCTTTCCATCCCTCCAACAAAGGCTATAGCTTCAAACGCATTAGCATCGATGCGCTTGAATTCGGTCTCAACAGTGGTATTCCTCACTTGAAGTTCTTGGAGAGAATTCTCGAAGTAGCGTGAAGTGAATTCAAATGCTGCGTTTAGAAAAACATGCTTCTCGCGATCGCTGAATTCTCTCCTGACCCTGAGCTGGCTAGAGCGCAGCCTTAGCGTTGGCGACTCCACAGAGTCTGTGAGGTTTGTGCCAAGTCCAACAGAAGCGGAACGGTCTCGGTCGATTGATTCCGCCGCGCGCCGCACGGCCATGGCAACTTCTAGCAACCCATCATCGAGATTCACGTGGCTTGTTACAGGCTTGCCGTCGGTCGGAACGGCGTTCAAGTTTGCAAACGGTGCAGCCTGCCAGTCGCACGGCCTCAGAATGATTGGTAGTACACGCGCCGTACCCTCCTCGTGGCGTTCCATGGCGCGCATCACTTCTCGGTTGTAGCAGTAGTCCGATGCGAGAAAATCTGCACTGACCAGGAGCAAGATAATGTCAGCCGCGTCGAGCTGGGCGCTGATTTGGCTGTGAATCTCCTCGCCGGGACCAATTCGTCGATCATGCCAGTTACTGATTGCGCCCTGTCGATGCAAGCCGGAAAGATGCTTTTCCAACTCCTGTCTTAGATCCTCGTCGTTGTGAGAATAGGACATGAATACTCTAGGCATGGCTAACCAGGTCAACTGATCGCGGGCTAGTTATCACGGCAGGGAAGACGGGGACATTGGAGAATCGTGGTTACGCCACCACATCATGACCGCTCCAGACGCACCTGCTCGCTCAGTCCGAGGTCAGCGAGTATCTGCGTCAGTTCTGATTCCATGTTCTGCGCGGATTCGGAGTTGACTTTAACCGAAAACTCCACTTCTACGCGGACTCCGTCGCCGGCGCGGAGCTTTGGAATCAACTTCGTCCCGAGCCGATTCCAGTACTCTGGCGGCACCGCGCCAGATACGCGCAGTGTGGTAACTGTGGCACTCGGGTTCGGAGTGGGTGTTGGACCTGATCCCGGTCCTGGCTTGGGACCTGGTTCTGGCTGCCGGGTTCGCGTGGGTCCCGGTTCGGTCTTCGCCGGACTCTGCCGCCACTCCTTGAGTTGTGTGGCTTTGGCCTTAGTGAGAAGGAACACGTCGGCCTCGAAGGCCACTTCTTCGGGTGGTAGGGGCTCGCTGAACCACCAGCGTTCGAAGCTACCGTCGGGTTGCGAGCCGGACGCGAGCCCGAAGTCGCCCCGAGCAACAAAGTCGACTATCTGCCCTCGTAGGACGGCATCCGGATCGATCAGACGTGTCAAGGCCCCGCTCAGAAAGCTCTGACGCAGACTCGGCAGCGGCCAGGCCGCCGCCTCTTTGAGCGCGGGCGGCCAATGGCGATCGATATACCCCGCGCCGACGGACTCGTTGAGTAGCGCCTCGGTCTTCAGTGCGCTGATGATTCGTCCGCAGATGGTCTCACTGGCACTGGAGTGTCCGGCACCCAAGTCGATAATCTTGAGTCCGTTGCTTTCACGGTTGTCGGCAAGCGCAACGAACCGATAGGCAGCCCAAACCTCGTCCTTTGCAGCCTGCTCCGCTTCTCGGACGCTGGTCCGCACGTCGGAGCGAACGGAGCTGTCAAATTCGCTGCCGAGAAGACCCCCGCGCACCTCCGCCTCGACTCGTCGCCAAGCGAGCCACATTTCGACTTTGTCGCGAAGCTCCCTCCCCGGTCTACGACCGCACCAGACCAGGGAACCTGGATACAGCCTGGGAGAACTACCCCGTTGCTTGGTCCACGTGCCAACTCGCTCGATGGCCTTGCTTCCTTGCCATTCCATCTCTGGGTCGAGGACAACTAGTGCGAGGCGCGACGAGTCCTGCACGGCAGCGCTTTCCTGCGGGAAGAAAACTACCGGAATGGTCGCACCGGCATTGAAGGCGTCTTCGACAAGCCTGCGAATCGCTGGCCTGACCTCGGTTTCCTCGTCGAGTGAGGCGCGCCGGTCGCTCACCACCTTCTTCAGGGTCGCCTGATGGTGGATCAGGTAACCGTCGGTTCCATACCGGCGCACGAAGAAGCTGCGCGCCTCCAGCGCATTCGCCATGCCGTCGATGGTCGTAGTCTCGACCTCCGGCTCGCCCAGCGCGAATCGCAGTTCCGGCAGGTGCGCCACCTTTTCAAACTGTCCGCCGGAGGACTCGAAGAGGATTGCCGTGCCTACCCGGCGGTGAATATCGCGCAGCGCACCCTTGGTGTCCGCGTCGAGGGCTCTGGCGTGGGCCATCGGTCCCGCCAGATCGGCGTCGATCGCCACGTCGAGCCGCGTCTCCCCCAGTTGACCGAGAACGACAGCACGAAACTCGGGCACGTGCATGGGTGCCGAGCCCAGCGTGATCAGCGGCTCAGTTCGAGCTTGTCGAAACTGCTCGCGCGAAGCCCACGAGATCCACTGCGCCAGCATGGCCAGGGCGCCTCGTGTCTGTTGAAACTGTGGCAGCGCTTGCCACTTGCGTTGAAAGACTGAGAGCGTCGCCGGATGGAATGGGTAGCACGCCTCGAATCGGCCTCTCAAGAACTCTTTGGCTCGGTCCTCCGTCGTCGCGGTATCCACGGCCAACCACTCGGGCGGAAGCCGGGCAGTGCGCTCGAAGCACCAGTCGGCGTAGGCCCTGGCAACCCGCTTGCGAATGCGAGGCTTGCCCAGATCCTCGAACAGCCGCCGACGCACGACCTCGCTTATTTCGGACTCATCATTGGCGATTAGATCCCGAGCAACGCGCCGCACCACCTTGGTAATCCGTTCCTGCCATTGCTGATCCCAATCGGTCATTTCCACCTGGCTACGCGGCAGGCTGATGACCGCCGCAGCATGCGTCGTAGCAGTCACGGCGACGGTCAAGTTCTGCAGGAAGGCGTGAAAGCTGTCGGCCATTCCTCGATGGCGGTTAACGAAGTTCAGCACTTCGTCGAACAGCAGTAGCACCGGGGCATCCGCGGCACCGAATACTCGGGCCAGCGCATCGGTGCCTGGTGGAGCAGTTCGCGCGGTGGCGCCCAGGGCGGCGACGCCCGCGCTGCCCGCCAGCTGCCGGGCCAAATCAATCCAGGGCGTCTCGCCCCCCTCGGTCGGATCCCAGGCGTTGCCGACGAAAACGCCGACGCGGGCCGAGGGCACGGTCGCGATCCCCGCCATGGTGAGCAGCTCCGACACCCCCGGCATCCGAGCGGCCGCCGCGCCGGCGGTGGCCAGGTGATACAAAGCAGTTAGCGTGTGAGTCTTGCCGCCGCCGAACTGCGTGATGAGCGCCAAAACCGGCGCTGTGTTCTCAGTCCGCCCGGACATCCGACGCAGCACCATGCCGGCGTGCTCAGTAAGCGCACGCGTGAAGCACGTGCGGTAGAAGAACTGCGCGGGGTCCCGGTAGTCCGCCGGCGAGGTTCCCGCCACGACCTGCTCGAGGGCAATGGCAAACTCGTCTGGGCTAAACGAGCGGCCTTCGCGAACTTCCGGGCGAAGAGTTACGACTCGATACCAGGGATCCATGTTCTATTTCGCTACCGGAATGAGAACGACGGCGTCGCGAAAAGTCTCTCGGAAGCATCCCTTGACAACTGCCCCGGGATGCTGGCCTCGGAACGAGAAGGCATTGCCGTCGACCACGAATGCTCTCGGTTCCCCGGAATGACCATCGTATAGCCCACTAGATCATCCCGGAACTGCAAGGAGCATGGCGTCGAGTAGACGTTTTTCCTGGCTGCCGCGGGGGTAAAGGGCGGAGAGGGCGTTGGCCAGGCGCAGAAAGTCGAGGCCGCGGTCCTGCTCGGCCTCCAGCAGATTGCGCAACGCCTCGGTGCGGCCAGACGCTTGGAACAGCATCGCGATGTGGACGCGGTCCAGCGTGGTTGCCTCCAGAGTAGCTCCGAGATCATCACCGGCAACCACCGCGCGCGTGCGTCGCCGCCTACGGGTTCGCGTGCCGGCCGGTTCGGCAGGGAAAAGGCTGAGCTGCGACGCGGCTGCCACGCTAGACTCGATCTCGTCGGCCAGCGTGCCAGCCCCGGACTGGCCGAATAGCTGGCGGCTGCGCGCCGTGACCGGGAGCAGGCGGACCGTGCCCTTAGTTTGGCCGATCACGCGGCCGGTCCACGAGTCCAGGTCGATTCCCATCGGTTGGGCGAATCGGCGCACGACGTCGAAAGGAAGGGCAAACCCCTTGGCCGCCGCCTTGGCAACCGATTCCTCCTCCTCCTCCAAGCCGTTCTCTTCGACAGTTCCCGTACTCTGGAGGGTCCAGAGGAACAGCGCAGTCAGGCGAGCGTCTTCTTCAAGAACACCAGCCATACTGTTGCGCGCTTGGGCTTCCTTCGTGCCAAGCACCTGCAAGAGAGCCTCGCGACCCACTACTTCCCAGACCCTTTCCAGGTATTCCGGCAGGGCGACCTCTTGGCCGTCCGCAGTCTCGACGGCGGAATAGCGGCTGTAAATCTCAAGTGCTGGGCCGACACAAGCGAATACCAAGTCCGCCCCGCGAATACCCTCAGCCTGCAGGCGCTGCATCCAGTCGCCGACTCGGTTGGGCAACTGGCGCAGCACGTCGGCCCAGTCGCCAACCGACGCATAGTCAGGCCTCGGACGACAAATCAGATGAATGCTGGTTGCCAGCGCGGCGGAGTCGCGGGCGCGCAGGCGTGAGCGCATCTCGGTGGCGATCGGCCAGGACCCGGTGATGGTCCAACCTCCCCGGATCATTCCCGACAGCAGCGCTTCCCATCCTTCGGTGGTCTTGTGGGCAAAGACGACCGAGCCAACGCCATCTTGATGTAGAACGCGTCGGCCTTCGGCAAACGCTCGCGCCATAGCCTCCTCGAACCAGACGCTGTCCTTCGCTCGGCCAGCATTGAGCTTTGTCTCGTCCTGTACTGCCTCGGCCGTCTTCGGTGAGAGTGGGTTGTCAGAATCAAATGGATCACGCAGCAGCGGGTGGTCAGGCAGTGTTCGTTTCAGCCAGACGAGGAAAAAGTCCGCGAGGTCTGCATAAGGAACCGCGTCGTAGTAGGGTGGGTCGGTGAACCAGATGCCCGCGGACAGGTCGGGTAGTGGGTGATCCGCGGCGTCGGCCAGTTGAATCTGGCCAGAATCAGTCTTTGGCCAAGCCGCCATGACCTTGGCGACCCATTCCAGTGCACCGTCATAGCTACCAGTTGCACCACTAAACGGATTCACCTCGGCAAAGTCCCAGACGATTGGAAGAGCCTGGCGAGCGAAAGTCCCTTCGACCTTTTCTCCCGGAACATTCCATCGGGACACATGGCTAAGTTGGTTGGCACAACGATCAATTACGGCCGCCATACCGTGTTCACTCGTACTGTCTGTTTGCTCCCGTAATTGCGCCCGAAATTCCACCAACGCCGCCTTCTGCCGCGCCGTGAACAGATCTCCCCATTGGAGCATGCCGTAGCGCTGAACGCGGAATCCGAGGGTCCCGATTGGCGGCAGCGGCTCATCGGGTATCGGGCATGGACCATGCTTGCCTGAGCGTTCCCACTCCTTGAGGATGCGGGCTATCCGATCCTGCGCCAAGCGCACAGCCTCGTAGTCGGCCTCTGTTGGCAGCCGGTAGTTTCGGCCTTTCTCGTCGGGCCTCAGTGTCACAACCGCCAGAATGCGAGCGCCGCCAGTTCGACGGCCCGAGCCATCGAAGACGACATCCCCACCGCCACGTTGCTTCGCGAGCTGCTCGGGTACACGCGGGTTCTTTTTCGCCCCAGGAAGCACTGCCTGGCAGCACTGACAGATCACGTTGGCATTGTTGCCGGCCGCCTTGCTGCCTGGAAGCTCAACGAAACCGGGCGTTGGATCTTCGCGCCCTTCGCCACGAGCGATGCGGAATTCAACCGTTTCGCCTGGTGAAGCACTTCTCACCAAGAGCGCAACACAGGAGCCGTCGTCCGTCTCCTTGAAGTAGCGAGCCCTGCTTGCTCCTCTCTTTGACAGCCACGCTGAACGGTAAATCGGAATCTCCGCGCCGCAGTTGGGCGACTCGCAGCGCACCGTGCGCGCCCAAAGGTAGGCGATGGGCGTGGAGCCGTCGGGATCCTTGGGATACAGCTCAGCCAGTTCGTATTCGGCCTTGCTCTTGATCTCTGCGCCAATCCGCCGTAGCTCATCGGCCAACTCCGGACCGTGCCGTGGTATGTCATCGAGCATCACCTTGAGGATGAGGCAAGCCACCGGGTTGAGGTCGCTGGCGAACGCTTCGCAGCCCAGCCGCAGCGCCTCCATCGGAATTGAGCCACCTCCCGCAAACGGGTCCACCACCAGCGGTGTCACCTCCGGGTGTGCAGCCTGCACGAGCCTGCGCGCAACACGCAGATAGACTGGATATGCCGCCATGTCCCAGTTGGCGAATGCGCCGATGAACCAGAGCAGCGCCCGTCGAAGCTCCTCATCGGATCTTGGCGGCTGCCGAACGTCCCCCAGGATCTTCGGCGCCTGCGTTTTGAATGCCTTAGGGCAGTGAGGATCGCAAGGATCGGGGAGAAGAAGCGCCATGAGGACGGCGCGCGACGAGGCCAGCGGCCGCCGCGCCCACCAGAGATGCAACGTGGACGGGTGTCCATGCCGGATCGACTTCTCACGCGCCGCGTGCCGCGAGACCTCGGCAATTGGAAAGTCCACCTCAGCCAGGCGTTTGCACGCCTTTGGGATCATTTAGGGAATCCAGCCTCGGCTGACTTCACGCCGCCCTTCCCCAGCGGTGCTGCACATACTTCACCGCCTCGTTCACCGGAAGCGGGCGGGTGGCGTTGCCAGTGCGAAGGAAAAAGACTGCGGAATTCCGGTCATCCACGTAGATCGGATGGTCGCTCGCTTCGACCGTCACCTGGCAAACGTCATGTCCGTCGATCTCGTGGAAGGTGATTGTCAGGTACGACGACGCCGCTTCGCCGAGATCGCGCGCGACGAGCTGTTGCAGGTGAAGCTCGAATCCGTCGCGATCCTTCTTCTTCAAGGTCCCGTAGTCAGCCGAAATCCCAACGGCGCTGCCGCTGTCGTCGACACCGATTAGGAGTGTGCCGCCGTGCCCGTTCAGAAACCCAGCCATTGTCTTTATGACGACCTTCTCGAGTTCCTTGTTCACGCGTTCACCGCGACGGTCCCAGCGAAGACTTGACTTGAACTCGAGACTGTCGTTCTCTCCCGCCTCCATCCGCAATCGGACGGCTGACTCGTCCATCTCGTCCTCTTCACCCCTTGGAATCCAGCTGGCAATGAATTCACTCATGGCCTGAGCCAGCGACTGTCGGCGGGCAGCAAGGAAGTTGAAGAAGCTATCCGCTCCCCAGAGTTCGCGATCCATAGGGACGCTTTGTGCTCGGAGTGCGCCCGGCTGATTCTGTTCAATGTCTACGAGGTACTCCGCCGGAGGCGTGGCGGCGAGCTTACGATTCGCCTTCTGCGTGAGAAAGGCCCGGTTTGCTACCTCGTTGATTGACCGACTGTCGGACCGCGAGTGCAGTCCTGCCTCATAGAGGACCTTCTTTGGAAAGATGTGGTGAGACTCCAGGCCGTTGCGCTTGCCAACGGCGTCGTCGTAGAGCCGAATACCCGTGAACCAGTCTCGAGCACCACGAGCTCGCGCCAGCACATAGCTGAATCGTCCCAAGGCCGAGCCGATGCCCGCCCCGGCCAGGTCGGACGCCTCCAAGGTCAGTCGGCCTCGCTCGCGCAAGATCGCTGCCTCCAGCTCGGGTGTGGGATCGGGATCACTATTGGACACCAAGGCCGTGTCCTGCTGGAGCTTCGTCTCGGTTGCTCCCGAGTACCGCGCCCATAGACCGGCCAAATACATCCACCGGATAAACCGGCGCTTGATCGCGTCACTCGGAAAGCTTCCCCCCTGCCGTGCGAGGTATACGGTCATCGGTACGAGGACGTTGCTAGTCGGCAAGTCATTCAGATCGTCCACAAATGCCTCGTGCTTCAAGACGTTCACAAGATGCTCAAACGCCACCTGCGTCTGAAGCCAGGCATCTTGAAGCTGGTCCGCAGGCACCCGGAGGAACCCACCTTCCAACGTCACCGATCCAGTTGCTATACCGGCGAGACACCGGACGAGGAATCCAAAATCCCCCCCGAACCCGTGCTTGGTCATCTCCGCATTGAATGTGCGCAGTTCTGCGCGGGCCTCGGGCCAAATGCTGCAGATATGGGCCAAGGCTAGATCGACCTTGGTGAGCGGCGTTCCACTGCTATTGACTCGATTAAAGATATCTACCACCTCATCGACGGTATAGTTGTCTCCCGTCACCTGATCGACCGTATAGTTGTAGCCGCGAATTTGGTCAAGCCTGGCGAGCCTGGACAGATTGTTCTGGATGATTTCACGGAGCTCGTCAGGCAAGTCTCCTAGCCTGTCCAGCAGGCTACTCAGACCTTCCCTAAGAAATTCATGGACACTAAACCAGGCGGGATTGTTTTCCATATGCGTCTTTTGCCAAAATCTAAATTCTTCAGTTTGCACATTGAAGTAGAGGTCGAAGAATAGCGACTCACCTTCGTAGAACGGCGGTGCCTTACCTTCGACTAGAACGTATAGCGTCGTAAGTCGCTGCTGGCCATCGAGGAGCAACAGTGAGTGACCGTTGGAACTCGAACCATCCCCGCGAACTGTGGAGGGCCTATAGGTTCGCCATACAAGCAGATGGCCGGTTGGGTGCTTACGATACAGCGACTGCATGAGGCCACGTACCTGGTCACGCTTCCACACATAGCCACGCTGGAACTCAGGCAACAGAATCTCATTGCGCTCGATTTGGCTGAGCAAGTCCTGGATGGATTTCACTTCATGCATTGCGGCACCTCAAACTGCTGAGGCCATTTGGTGTACACGGCTTAGCTTGAAAATCAGGGCTGTCTGGCATCCAACTGCTCATCCAGTGATTGACTACCCACAGGTTCAACCCGCGTTTACGCATCGTGCGTCCGCCCTCCATAGGGAGGCTGATCTTCCCGAACGACCATCGGCTGGGTCAATGCGTCGACCGCCAGCCAATAGTGTTGCACTTTGCGGACCTCGCGCCACGGGCGTTGGGCCGGATCCTTGATGGGCTCCTGCAGTTTCGGTTCGACCGCACAATTGGTGACGACGTAGAGCCAGTAGCAGTCGCGGCGGTCCTCAGCGACGCGACGCTCATTCGGCGTGAGCAGGATGGTGCCGGAGACGGCGGCCAGACCCTTCACCTCGATGAGCCGCAGCTCGCCGGACTTCGTGTCGAGACTCCTCACGTCGTAGCCGAGGTTCTTGGTGTGCACGTCCTCCACCAGCCGCCCCTCGGAATCTTCGTATTCCATGACTACCCTCATGGCTGTCATTTCGGTCTCCGGATTGGGACGCAGCCGCCTGACCTCTGGGTCCTCAGTCTCTGGATGGGGCAATACGAGCACGCTGGCCAGCCGCTCGACGCCTTGCAGTGTCAGCGCGCGTTGCCGGGTGAGCTCGCGGCGCCGACGGTCACGGCGAGTCAGCACCTCGTCGTAGCGAGCTTCGGCCTGGGCCTTGCGGCCCTCGGCGCCAGGGGTCTGCTGCTCCGCTTCCTCGACGGTGCGGCCAATCTCCTGGTCGATGCGCTGCAGCACCTCGGTCAAGGCCAACTCGACGTGCTCGGAGATGCGGTCCACCTCGGCCAGCCGCTCTTCGCGCTCCCGGTCGATGAACGGCGCGAGCGCATACTCATGCAGCCAGGTGCTTTGCTCCGGCAAAGACGCCGCGGCAGGCAATTCGTCAGGCGGAACAGCGGGCGTCAGATTGCCGAGAGTCTCCGGCTCCCGCAGGCGGGGCGGGGCGCCGTCGGCCAATTCCACCGTGAATAGCCGTTCGCGGATGACGTTACTCAGGCCGTCCACCACTCGCGCGCGGTAAATGTCGAGCCGCGCCGGCATCTCGTGCTCCAGCGAATGGAAGCAGGCGCCCTTGGCGAAAGCCTCTCGTCCCTCCTCGAGACTATGCCGCCGCAAGGCTTCGAAGAGTGGATGTCCCGGCGTGACCCACTCCAGGCTGCCAGCCTCCGCTGTCTCGCGGTCGGTGGAGAGACGCGGATAGCGGGACGCAATGTCAGCCAGTTTCCAGTCTGGAGCGCGGTCGTAGGCCTTGAGTACTGAGGGCGTGCGGCCAGCATCGAACGAATGGGGCAAGTGGCGCACCGGCGTGAGCGTGAGCGCCGCGTTTTCCGCGCAGGCCGCCATGAAACGGGCGATTGTCTCGGGCACCATGCGGCGCTCCTGGGCACGGGCGCGACGTTCGACCAGCATGTCGAGGTTCAGCCGCTTGGCTGCCAGGCTTTCCAGCGCCGTCTGGCAGATATCGCGGAAGCGCACCTCATCCACGTCTCTCAGCAGCCTCTCCTCTAGATCGGCGTCGCCTAACCTGCCCGCGTAGTAGTCCCGGAACACGCGCTCTACGTGGGCTGCGGGCAGCACCTCGCCAATCACGTTGAACACGGCGTCGTCATCCAGGGCTTTGCGGATTTCCTGCAGCCTGTCCAGCAGCCGCTGCAGCACGCGTCCCTCGATCGTATTGGTAGCGACGAAGTTGAAGATGAGGCAGTCGAGCCGTTGGCCATACCGGTGGATGCGTCCCATGCGCTGTTCCAAGCGATTGGGATTCCAGGGGATGTCGTAGTTGAAGAGGAAGTTGCAGCACTGCAGGTTGATGCCCTCACCCGCCGCCTCCGTGGCCACCAAGACTTGAATCTCGCCGTCGCGGAACTGCTGCTCGGCGTGGAGGCGCGTGCCAGGCTCGTCGCGCGAGCCCGGCGACATGCTGCCGTGGATGGTGCCGGTCCGGAGTCCCCAATTCTCGAGCCTCTCCACCAAGTAGTTCAGAGTGTCCCGGAACTCGGTGAAAATCAGCAGGCGCTGGTCAGGGTTGTCGAAGAACCCCTCCTCCCGCAGGATTTCCTCAAGGCGCCGCAGCTTGGCCTCGGACTGCAACTTCTCCACGGACCTTGCCTGGATCCCCAGTTCGTGGAGCTCGGAGACTTCCCGGCGAACCTCATCGGCATTTCCAGCCAGCGTGACGGCTTCCAGCAGCTGCTCCAGGCGCTCGCGCTCGGAGTCTTCGAGTTCATCGAGCTCATTCAAGTCGGGCAGATCAGGCGGCGCGGTCCGCGCCAGGTCCTCAGCCTGTACGAGTCCGTCCTCCAGTCGCTTGGCCCGATTCTCCAGCGAGCGGCGCATGGAGTAGGTGCTGGAGGCAAGTCGGCGCTGGTACAGCGACATGAGGAAGCCGACGGCGCGAGCCCGCCGGTCATCTCCCCGCGACGCCGCGCGGAGGCTCTGGCGCTTCACAAAGCGAGTGACCTGGTCGTATAGCTCGTACTCGTCACCGTCAATCGCGAAGCCGGCCGTGTGCGTGAAGCGCTTGGTGAATACGGGTGCCGCGGTCCAGCTGCCGTCCGATTGCTGTTCCGGGAAATAGACCATCGCCTCCTTGGTTCGCCGCAGGTAGAAGGGGGCGCGCTGCTGTTCCATCGCTTCGCGGATCGACTTCACGTCGGCGTAGACGTCCTGGTCGAGTAGTTGCAGGAAGAGGGTGAAGTTCTGTGGGTCGCCCTTGTGCGGCGTGGCAGTCAGCAGAAGGACGTGATCGGCACTGTCGCGCAGCAATTCCCCCAGCCGATAGCGCTGGCTCTTGTGCGTCTCGTCCCTGGCCGACATGCGATGGGCTTCGTCCACGATCACCAGATCCCAGCGAACCTGCCGTAGCCCCGGGAGGATGTCAGCGCGCTTGGCCAGATCGAGTGAGGTGATGACGTGCGGCTGCTCCAACCACTGGTTGACGCCGAACTGATCGCGGATGTTTGATCCCTTGAGCACCAGGAACTGCTCGTCAAACTTCTCCCGGAGCTCGCGCTGCCACTGAAACGTCAGATTGGCAGGACAGACGACGAGCACGCGTTCGACAAGTCCTCGGAGCTTGAGCTCGCGGACCAGCAGACCGGCCATGATGGTCTTGCCGGCACCCGCGTCATCGGCGAGCAGAAAGCGCACGCTCGGGAGCTTTAGCAGGTGGTCGTAAACGGCTTCAAGCTGGTGCGGCAACGGGTCGACGCGCGAGATTGACAGCCCGAAGTAGGGATCAAACTCATGTGCGATGCCGAGCGCGTAGGCTTGGAGTCCGAGGCGAAGCAGCTCTCCGTCACCGTCGTAGGACAGCGTGGGCTCGCTGATCGTGAGTTGAGCAATGTCACTCGTAGTAAGGGTGACCCGGCGGAACTGTTCCGATTGCTGACCGACGAGTCCAATGGTCCACGCGCCTAGGCCCGTAGCTCGCACGGTCTCGACCAGCATTGGCTCATCGAACAGCGGTCCGATCAGCCGCTGGCCTTCTCTAGGCGGTTCAGGTTCGCCCATAGAACCTACGTCGTGCGAAGTCCAGGAAGATTCGCCTGCCAAGTGCTCGGGTGAGGTGCGTCGTGACACTCCTCGCAGACCTCTGTGCGTCAATCCTACCGCTGATTCTGCAGGTGCCTTCTACGTTGCACGGGTTCGGCTCTATGGATCTGGCGCAGTCAAAACTGATTCGAATACTGAATCCTTGGTTGGCACCGGGACTCTGACGCACAGGATGGCGCTTGGCGAAATATACGTGCGGTCACCAGCCGTGAGTCGCCGAGAAGCTGCACCCGAACTCCCCAGGGGCAAGGCGACTGCTGACTGCGGGCCCACAAGCCTGGAGCAGCACTTGCGGCTACTGGCCAAGCTTCGGCCGGTGAACTGAGGCGCGCTGGCGTCCCGCAGGTGTACCGAACACGATCTGAGTTGGAGCATGACAGATCCAGTGGCTCTAGGTAACGTCGACTTGATGCGTCTTCACGTTCGGCGATTGTTGACGGCCTGTCGAATCTAGCCGGGCACACTGGGCTTAAGGTGAATCGCCTCCGACGCTCAGTGATAGTTGAAGAGTTCCTTGCTCGGCTGCTTGATGACACTCCGCACTGTTGGGTCCGATTCGATGACTTTCGGCTGGAATTTCGCTTAGGCGAGCCAGGAGCCGTGCAAGAGGCTTCCGGAGGCGTGAGCGAGCCCACGCGCGCAGCCGTGGATGCGGCGCTCCGGCCGGCTACCAAACACCAGGGTCTGCAACCGGTACGGTTCGCCGTTCACCCCCGTGACCGCGCACCGCACGTCGCCGACGGACCCGCGCTGTCCTACCGGCTCGAGGCCTTCGACCGGGACGGCCGAATCGGCGAGATCGACCTGATCGTCGGGTTCGCGTTCCCGCCAACGGATGAGATCGAGTGGCTTGCCGGCCTCAATGTGAAGGCAGCACAAGACGCGCCGCCACCGAGGATCCCGACCCGATCCCGCGTGGCCTAAGTCGCCGCCCGTCTCGGCGCGTACGCAGACCGTACGAGCCGTTTCCCGACCTGCGAGGATCTCCTGACCATCGACCGCTGCGCGCCACACCTTACGTGCACGGCGGGCCGGATGCATCGGGCGCTGGACCGCGCGTGGACGTGGACCGCGACTCCGTCCCGGCCTTTGGCCGTGCCCGCGCCGCCACCGAGGTGAGCGGACGAATATCGCCGTGGCGCGGCCGAAGTTGGCCTTGAGTCGGTCCTAGCGGTGGGTCATGCCTGGGCCGTCGCGCTGCTGGACCCAATCCTCAGCGGCTCGGTCTCGCCACGCCGACGCGGCCGTCCCGCGTAGCTCGGGACCGGTATGGGCTCAGGTGCCTCTGGCGCCGCCCGACTCCATCGGTGCCTGGGCCGACCGACCCTCGCGGGGGCCGGAGGCCGGTCGCCAGATGTCCCCGAATGGATCGGCCAGCAACTCAGCCTCGGCCGTCGCCGCCACGTACAGGCTCGGGCGCTGGGCCCAGTACACGAAGTGGTTGAACTCGTCAATCACATCGGCGGCAAACTCGGTGATCCCCGCCGGCCGGCGTGCCGACAGGCTCACCACCCGTAGGGCCGGGAACACCGGGTAGTGCGACAGCCAGGCCTTGGAACGCTGAAAGCGCGCATAGCGGCGGACTTTGGCGACATAGCGGGCCAGCGGCTGCGTGCCGCGGTCGATCTCCAGGAATGCCCAGTGGTCCCGATTCGCCTCCCGCAGCATGGCGATCACGTCGGGATGGACGCTGCGCCAGGAGCGGGCGCCGTCGGGCCGGTAGCGCAGCCGACTGTGGGGATCGGAGATCCACTGACAAAGATGAGTCCGAAAATTCTGCCTGATAGCGTGGGTGACGGCAACCAGACAGCGATTGGCAGCGAGTTGATGATGGACGAAGACCGACTGAGCGGTGGGTGCATCGGGATCCACGGGGATGTCCACGACCGGAATGTTGTCAGCCTGCGCGAGGATCTGGGCGCCTGCAGGGGCTAACGCATAGACGTAACTGGATCGACCTCCCCCAAGACCACCTCAAGCGAGTTCGAAGCGGTGAACGAAGCCCTTGCGATGGAGGGTGGTGCAGCAGGCTTGACAGGCACGCCGGCTGGAGGTGGGGAAGACGAGGGTGGCGATCTGGTCGACCGCAAGATAGCGATGGAGATAGAGCATCCGCAGGACCGTGCGTTGGCGTGAGACGGGGCGCTGGGTGTGCACGGGGCAGCAGGGAGTTAGACCAAGGGTGTGGAGATCTGACGAAGAAACGGACCCGGGTCTAACGTTGGGCGATACGCACCTCCAGGAACTGGGGATCCGGGCATTCGGGAGCGGTCCGATCCTTCGAGAGCCGCTCGTCGATGTCCGAAAACCGCCAGTCGACGGTGGGTCGCGCCAGGCGTATGGGTTGCCGCGCGAGGGGTGCTCGCTCAGGTCGATTCTCTGCTGGGACGAGGGTTGAGGTGGCCTTCTCGCGAGACCGTCGTGCCGGCTCTTTCGCGTGCGGCGAGCCGTAGCGACGCAGGCAGTCCTGGGATATTCGCCGGTGGCCACGCCGGCGCATCGGACGCGGACGCTACTCTCCGTGGGACCGTGCGCCCGCAGGCCTGCAAGCGAGGCTCGCACGCCCGCCATCGGGCGTACGTCGAGCCTGCGCTGTCTGACCGATGCGGACGCCGAGAAGCACTGGGAAACGCAGTGCCAGGTCGGAGAGTCTGGCGACCCGAATGCACGAAGAATCGTTGGCGTCGAGGGCGGACCGCAGGCGTATCTTCAAAGGCAGCGCGCGCCGAATACCGATCTGCCGGGTGCTGGAGCTAGTCACGACCGACGCAGCGGTTCGCGTAGGCGGTCGCGTCGCTCGAGTTGGATGCTTCGGGCCACCAGCGCTTGCTGCCAGCACGTGCCCAACCGATTCCGAGAGTGCTCCACCATCACTCGCTGAGCAGTGCTGATCGAACGGATACGGCACAGCGGCTCGACTAGCTGGCCGAAGATTCACTGACGCAATTGCAATTTCGGGAACGGTGCCATTCGCTTTGTCGCGATCACGATTCGGCGGACTTCGTCCCGGAGATCGTGGTTCGTGGCGAGGCCGCAGGCGCCGGCACACATCGGAGTTTGGTGGTGCGTTCGTTCGCTCACGGCATGGTCATCGTCCGCGCGACGCCCACGGCTTGGAATCCAGAAATCTGTAATCGTCGCGGTGATCCCGCCTGAGCTACCGAAACTGCCTGGGTGGGTGGCTCGGGCACCGCGGTGATCGTGTAAATGCGCGTCCCGCAATCTGACATGTCGTCCTAAGTGGAGTCTTCGGGTCGAGGCGGTAACGACCGGGATCGCCGCATGCGCCTATCAGCGGAAGTTGGCGGGTGCCTTCAGGGCGGAATCGATCGTATTCGTTAGCCATGACTACGAATAGGAGGATGTGTCGAGCACCCGGCCGTACTCATTGGGAAGTGCAGGCGTGGCGAAGCCAGCGGCCGCAGTGCAAGAGAATACCGGCCGAGCGATCAGAATTGGCCGTGTCTGGTTTGCCGATATTCGGGTGCAATCTGGGGAATCGACACGGTGCGCTCCGCCGATTCACGCCAGCCGCAGGCAGGTCGTACGGGCTAGATGCGTGCCTCAGCCCAGCGAACCACCGAATCCGCGACTCGAACGGCGTCTTCGTATTCCTGCTGGGACACGGGCTGCGCCATATCGGGATAGCGGGTCGTCGTGGCATATGGGTTGAGCCGCTCGGCTTCCCGGACCGTTTCTGGCACTGACTCGCCGGTGTCCTCGAGCAGTGTCAGCAATAGGCCGATGTCGTGCACGTAGGGAAACTCAACGCCACGCGCCATCAACAAGGCCTTGATGGCCTTTTCCGCGGCCTGCTGCGCATCGAAGCAGAGATCTTCGAGGTATACGGCTGGGAGACGATTCGCGGCTCTGGCCATATTGCTGCGGGCGCGATTGAGCCACTCTCTCGGGTCGTCTGGTGGGAAACGCTCAGGCGGCTTCGTAGACCACCGTTCCTTCCTGCAAGGCGGGTTTTATCACCAGCGCGTGGCTGTCCTTGTAGCGCTCGAGGTGTACCGGGGCGACGACGATGGCGTCAACGGCGATCCGCACGCCGCGAAGCTTGCGGTAGATTCGCGCGGAGAGGCCGCGCGTATCCTGGGCGTCTTTGACAATCAGCAGGTCGATGTCGCTGTTTGGACCCATCTCGCCCCGTGCGGCGGAGCCGAAGAGAATGATCTTCTCGGGCTGTGCCACTTCGACAACACGCTGCACGATGTCCGCCAGCGCTTCGTGATCGAGCTTGTAGTCGTTCATGGGCGACTCATTCCCGCGCTGGAGCCGAAGCTGCTCGGACATCATACGCGGGCGTGAACGCCGGATTGGCATGCCGGGACTCGCTCGCGATGATCGGGGCCTTCCCAAGGTAGGCAAGAATTCCATTCGACTTGCGACCTGCCTCGACGCGCCGCCTCTTGCCGATGGCCGACTTGAGCTGACCACAATCCGCGCGGCGAACAGGACTTCCGCTGCATTGGCCGAGAGGACCGACCACCCCGTTGTATGGACGGCAGTCTGACCAATAGAAGATCCGCAGTTGCCGAGCGCACGGCCTCCGAACTGATGGCACAGGTATTGGCGTGGGCTAGATCGTGGCGCAGTCGCGTGGGTCACGGATGCACGAAGTCGGGTCACACCGGCAGGTCGTGACGGAATCGGCTCACGTCGCCCTCCAGCCACCGCGCTTCGCGTTCGTTCCTGAGCTGCGTGGAAAGACCGACTGGTCCATTGGCTGCAGCGATTGCCCCCGCCCGCAGAGCCCTCGCGTCGCGCGGTCGGCCTCCTCTTCTTCTGGCTGCGTCGGCCAGTGCCCCTTCAAGATTGCTTCCCAAAACGATCGAGACCGAGAGTTCGTCCCTACGTCGTGCATCCTAATGCCCTTGTATGTACCACGAGCCTTGGAATTCCCAGGGTGACAGTGGATGGGCCGGGACAGACCGATCGGCCCTGGATCGTGGAGACCGCGAGAGAGCAGGGTCGTGCCGGCCCTGACGCTGGCGCAGAGTTCGAACAGTTGCCGGGGCCGTGACCCCACGAGCCCGAGTCTGCAAGGCAGAGCGTGTCGCCAGTCTGGCCGGAGGGTACCCAATGGCGACCGCACTGGACATCGGTGTCGGGATCGATGTGGCCAAGGCGCCGTTGGACATCGCGGTCGAGCCCACAGGCGCGACCTGGAAGGTGCCACGCTCGCGCGGCAGCCGACCCGCATCGGGTTCTGCGCCAGCGTAGAGGCGAGAACGGCCCGTGTATGTTTCCTAGAATCCGGTAGACGCCCAATCACTCCAGCCCTGGTGAGATGGCCCAGGCAAGCCTGTCGGGCATGACCTGACCGGAGGGACTTGTGGATGAGCTATAGCTAGCGAGCCACATATCCGTATTCGCCATATTGCAATTTGTTTCGCATATGCAGTATTGTTCCCCTAGACATATCGACATAAAGGGAGGATGGCGTCGTGTTCACGCTGAAGAGTTGTATCCCTCAGTGGGTTTTCCGCTGGTCGGGGACCTTCCGAAGCATTTCTGTTAAACACATGGCTATAGTTCCTCTGGTACATGGGCTGGCCGGACAAGGGAAATGACTAGCTCAAGAACTCTGTCGCGAAGTATAGACTATTTGGGGGATCTTGGAGCGAAGCTGCGAGATCTGCAAGGCTACGGGACGCTAGCCCGCGAACTAATCCAAAACGCGGACGACGCTCCCGCTAGTTGGATTAGCTTTGATATAAGGCAAAATTCTCTCGTCCTCGAAAACGATGGTGTTTTTTCTAGCTGTGAGGACATAGAGGCTCCCGAATGTCTTTGGAGAACTAATGATAGTGTCCACATGTGTGACTTCCATCGATTCCGCCTGATAGGTTCAGGTGACAAACGCCTACAAGAGGGCACAACTGGTGCCTTTGGTATAGGATTCATCTCTGTTTACCAATTGACTGATCAGCCCGAGCTGATCTCTGCTGGCCGTCATTGGACACTGCACGAAGAACGAAGCGAAGCTGATCGAATCAGCGTCTGTCCAGGCTGCATCGAATGCAGCAGAGCCGATCTTCCTGGAACAAGGTTCGTGTTCCCGTTCGCTCGTGATGAAGAGACGCCACTCAGGCGAGCACTAAGGGCCGAGCCCGCACCTGAAGATGTGGCGGAACGCCTGCTGGAGGAACTGGAACGATCTCTCCCAGTGACGATGCTATTCCTGAAGAACCTTAACGAAATAGGTATTAAATACGAAGGGAGGTCACGACTCAGATTAGAAAGAGTAGTCGATGAGAATTTGCTTATCATCAGCGAGGGCGATTCTGCTAATGATCGTATATGGCATCTTCTTCATGGAAACTTCAAAGATGCCGCTACAGATCTGCGTGCACGGCACCCAGCCCGCATTGAGGACAAGCGTACGGCAGAAGTAGTGGTTGCAGTGCCCATCGAGGGCGAGCTGTGCGCAGGCATGTTGTGCGCATGCCTGCCGACCGAAGAGAGTACCGGGCTGCCTTTCCATGTGAACGCAGATTTTTTCCCGAGCAATGACAGGAAGCACGTCATTCTCGGCGAGGACTACCAGTCCCAATGGAACCGAGAGGCACTCTCGACAGCCGCGAGGACGGTGGCTAGGTCGGTACCGCAACTGACGACAATGTTGGGCCCCGAACGATTCTGGGACCTTGCCTTTAGGCTGAACACGCTCTACGTCAACGTCAACAGAGACGGACGAGATAACGTGTGGCGGGAATTTTGGACAGCCTTAGAAGTCGTACTCAAGGAGGAAGCTGCAGTATTTACGTCCAATGGAAATTGGACTACTCCTGACAGTGGGGTCACGATCCTATCGCAACAACAGGAAGCAGATCACATCTCCGTGCTCGAGGATTTGGGGATCGAACTTGTCGCAGAGAACCTGAGACCTTATCACAGCACTATTCGTTCTATCGGCGTTTCATTGTTCAACGTGGAAACTCTGTGCTCCACATTGAAGGCCAATGGACTGAATAGCCCGGTGCGGTATGATGATCTCCCTCCCAGTCTGACTTCGGAAAGCGACCGTACTGCGCTGTGGAGTGAGATTGCCATCTTGCTTGGGAGGCAGAGCAGTAATCGAAATGCCAAGCGTGCTGACGAGGAGCGTCTAGGCGGGGTTGCCTTGGCCCCGGTTATCAATGAAACGCTATGGCCGTGCAAACGTGTATTCCGGACCGACGCCTCGACTATTGAAATCTTTACATCTCTAAGACTTGACATCCCTTTCCTTGACCAAGAAGAGTCGGCTTTTGAAGCTCTGGAGCACCTTTGCCCAGAGTTTGCTGTAGAGGATGCCGTCCAAGCACTCGAGGAGGCAGATCCAGCCACCATCGAACAACTATGGCAGGAAGGGCGTTTTTCTCTTCCAAGCCTGATTGATTGGTTCAATGGACGACGCTTGCAGATCGTCGGTGTGGAAGACCTACGTGACAGGCTTGCTGCTCTCCCGATCTACCCCGGCGCGCACCACCTGCATCCGCTGTCTAGCCTGGACTTACCGGGTACATTCGAGGACCCCCTCGGACTTGCTACTCTTGTTGATGTGGCTGCCCTAGGGGGACGGAAGGAGTTCTTGCGCGACCTTCGAGCAACTGAGCTTACGTTTCGCGTATATGTACTCAGACATCTCTCTCTTGCACTGGATAATGCAACATTAGATCCAAGCATTCGGCGCGCAGCCGTAGGTCTCTTAGCCGATCATC
>JAJEGF010000080.1 GCA_022820025.1 Chloroflexota bacterium | reverse complement strand
ACCTGCAGACCCGCGCCGCCTGGCTGCAGAGCATCCCCGGCATCGGCCCGGTCGCCGCCGCCACCTTGCTGGCCGAAGTGCCCGAACTCGGCGCCTGCACCCGCCAGGAGGTCGCCGCCCTGGTCGGCGTGGCGCCCTTCAACCGGGACAGCGGCGCCTGGCGCGGCCCGCGCCGCGTCTGGGGTGGGCGCGGCCAGATCCGGGCGGTGCTGTACATGGCCACCGTGGCCGCGATCCGCGTCAACCCTCGCCTGCGCGCCTGCTACCAGCGGCTGCGCGCCGCCGGCAAGCCGCCCACGGTGGCCCTGACCGCCTGTATGCGCAAGCTGCTGGTGCTCTGCAACGCCGTGTGTCAGCACCAGACCACCTGGGACCCCACCATGGCCTAACGCGCGGCGCCTCAACACAGTTGCTCACCGATTGCCGCGGACGGCATCTGCCTCTCCCCTCGGAGAGGGTGAAGAGTGGCGGCCCGGCGTTGGGAGTTTGGCTATGGGTGTCGCTGCGGGCGGGCACACGACCGGAAGACCCTCACCCCAACCCTCTCCCACCGGTAGAGGGGGAAGAATAGCGGCCGGGGTTGGGAGTTTGGCCATCGGTGTTGCTGGGGGTGGGCCATGCCGACGGTCGACGATATGTCAGCAATGCGGGCGTTGCTGGCGATGCCAGCAACGGTTGCACTGCATGCATGGGCGACCGAGCGCGGTGATCTGGACATTTTTCTTGTAGGTATGGCGGCGGGCGCGTTGTCATCGTGTGGCCGGTGTGTCGTTCGACACGGGCCTCCTTCGACGAGTTCAGGAGAGGCTGTTCGGCAAGCTCAGGGCAGGATCGCCACGTACGGGGATGGGATGGCGGAGGGGAATTGAGGCGAGATCTCTCGGGGGCCCTCGGGATGACAACGGGGGGTGGTTCGACACGGGCTGCCGGGGACGTCGGCCCGACCACTTCGGCGAGCTCAGGACAGGCTCAGCACGAGCGGTTGGAGCGGAGGTTGGGAGCCTCTTGGCAGGGTGGGGTGCCAGGGGGAGCTTGGGTGCGGTCGGGTGCGTGGTTGGTGCTGGGTCCCGGCCGCGGACGCCGGGATGGCGGACGAAGAGGAAGAGGCCGGTTGGAAACGCGGCCCCTACGAGAGATGGGGATGGGTCGCGGGTGGGTTAGGGGGTGTTGGGTTCGAGGATTTGGAGGTAGGGGGTGTAGCGGTAGACGCGGTTGCGGCGGTCGCCGGTGATTTCTTCGAGGAGGCCGAGGTCGACCAGGCGGGCGACCAGGCGGTTGGCGGCGGGAAAGTTGGTTCGGGTGGCTGACTGAATGCCGCTCACCGACACGAACGGCTGGAGGTAGAGGTGTTCGAGGACGCGAAGGCCTCTGCATGTTGTCGGCAGCCGAACATTTGGCACGGCCGGGGCAGCCATATTGTCACTAGGAGTACATATGGAGGATCTGTGGCGGTCATATTGTCGGAAGTGAACATATGGAAGGGTGAGGGTGGCCATATTGTCGCTAGAAGACAATATGGAGCGGGTTGGCGGTGGTTTCGGTGACAGGAGGGCGGCTGCGGGGGTGCTGGGGGTGGGCGCACGACCGGAAGACCCTCACCCCAACCCTCTCCCACGGGTAGAGGGAGAAGAAGCGGCGGCTCGGCATGGGAGGGCGGCCGCGGGAGTTGCTGGGGCTGAGCGCCTTGCCCGGAAGAGCCCCTCACCGATTGCCGCGGACAGCATCTGCCTCTCCCCCAGGCGAGGGTGAAGAACGGCGGCGGCCGGGTGTGGGGTGGTGTGTGGCCTTTGGGTTCCAGGGTGGGTATGTGGGCGGTGTGGGTGGGACGGTTGGTCGGTGGGGTTGCGAGGGGTTGGAGGATGGGGATGGTTGGGGCGCGGCGTCCGGGTGGGATGGTGAGGCGTGAGTGCCTGGAGGTGCTTGGGCTTTCCGTTACGAAGACTGCGGAAGGGTTGGGGGTGAGCCGGCAGGCGCTGTCGGAACTGGTGAAGGAGAAGTCGGCGGTGTCGGCGGAGATGGCGATCCGGTTGTCGAAGGCGTTTGGGTCGTCTCCGGAGACGTGGGTGGGAATGCAGACGGCTTATGACCTTTGGGAGGCGGGGAAGCGAGCGAGCCGACTCCAAGTCACAGCGTTCGCAACAGCGTTTGAGGAAGACGACCTTTAGCCGCAACATACCCCATACTTGCCAACCCATCACTGGCGTCTTTCCAGACTCCCTTGGCGCGTACAACTACTCTGCGAACTCTGCGCCCGACACTAGCAGTGCATTGATACTCTCGCCATGTCTGTTCCTCGAGACCGCAAGTCTGCGACAAGCGTCGCTGCGGAATTGAGCGTCCATTCTCGACAGCACGGGATAGGATCCGCGATCTTGACGATGGATGAATCTACGCAATGGCACAGGGCGGTTAAGTCTCGACGCGAACGTCCGAATTAGCGCGATTCCCAGTCGGCAGCCAATCCTTCAGTTCTAATAGATTAGACAGACTGTCGTAGCGATCCCGACGGCCCGTCATCCGCTAGCCTATATAAACCGGAAGTTCGCAAGCCACCCTGAAGTCTTCCCGTCATTGAACCGCCGACCGCAAACTTCTCGCCGTAGACCACCCAGAAAAGGGCCAGTTTCTCGTTCACGAGATAATCCCTCAGGACATCTTCGCGGACCAGAAGGGCTGACGGACCGTCTTGATGCGCCGAAGGATCGAAGGCTACAATGTCACCCCTGCGATCTTCGAAATCCGCTCCTCTTCCAGACCATCTAAGTCTCATCGATTGGACGAACTGATAACTCGGTAATTGCAATCCAAATCCTTCGTCGATCGAGCAATCAAATCCGGATTCCACATGATACTCAACACCAAATGGTCGAACTGAAACAGGACACTCGTTGCCAGGCGTGATCCAATCTTCGTTCTGATAGTGACAGTGTCGATAGGCTTCGGACCAACCATACTCTCCCAAGAACATTCCATTTAAAGCAGCATTCTCAGGCATCCAACGACCGTAAAAGTCAACATCTCTAGACCATTTCATTAAAGCATCGATGTCTTCCGATTGAACAAGGTAGGCGACGTAAAGCATTGATATATCTCTCCTGGGCACATCATATGCATCATAGTCAGCCGCTGCCGGCTCGGTCCACCTGGAGGCACCATCAAGAATGAGCCACCCCGTGTTCTCTCCATTACATGTCACACTAACGACATCATTCAGACTCGGCAAGTCGTCCTGCCGGGCTATCCATTCATCATGCTCAAGGTGATCACTCCAATCTGGATTCAGATCGAACTTCCACCACGCTGATAGCGAATCACTGGCGGTCGATACGACCATACATGACGGGTCAATATCTCGGAGATGCTCTTGCCACGGTCCCTTGTAGCGTTGATCTGCGTCACCCTGCAAATATTCGTCGTGATACTGAAAGTGTTCGGCGATATAAGCCATAATCTCATGATAGGCTATCCATTGATATTTCTTTCCGATCCGTTCCGCTTTGTCTGGTCTTCTCGTATATCGCCTCCCGTAAATGGAGCTATCCAGATAGTCGTCGAAGTCCTCGAATCTCTCTTCCGTCCATCCGAGGTCGAACGAGCGCCAGAGTACATACCTTTGTACCATTGATAAGTCGAGCTTAGCAGCTACTTCGCTGCCTTTTGAGTCTTCACGCCGCCATGAGGTCCAGGGCGTCTTTCCCGAATTGGTTCCAATGACATATCGACCGAAGTCGCCGTCCATTACAGAGAATCTGATTTTGCTACGACGATTCATCAGGGGCTTGAGATCCTGATCTCCTGGGATAATCGGCCACGCACTCTGGTATGGCGGACGGAACAGTTGTTCATCAAACTCAGCGTCAGCCCCTAGAAAGACAGATCGCTCGATAACACCACGAGCATAGTCTCGAAGTAACACGTGGGACGGTGGGTGTCCTGACGCAAATACCAGCTCATAGACAAGAGAAGCTAAGCGTTCAACTGATCGAGGATCATGGCATCGCATTGCAACGCCATAGGCAACCGCATAAAGGCGTTCGTCTACGTAAGGGTCTGCATGTGGTGCCTCGAGATTGCTGAACCTTTCCAATAGGCGACATGTTTCAGCGATCCGTCCGGTTAGTAACGCCACCAACGCCTTTGTTGCTCTGTCTCGCAGAAATCGGTTTGAAGTTGTAAGCATCCAACTAAGCGCAACGGCGGCGAGGTCGATCGTCTCATTGTCAATTTCATCGACGCAAGATCTCGCTGATGCCCACGATACTAATCTGTCGACCGCGCGACGTTCACCCCAGAGATGGTGAATTGCGATACTCCACCATGCGTCACGATCGGACATTGACATACCGCGAAGCACTCGGTCCAAGGTATAGGCGTTAAGGCGGTGTCCAGGCACGACGGACACCGTAAGGAGAGTGTCCAGAGCATCCACCGGAGCCATGTTTTGTGTCATGAATTGATTGAGCAATTTCAGCGACGAATCGTCGAACGCACGCTTACCTCGCCAAATTATACTTTCCCTAAAAGATTCAACTGCAAACCTTCGCAGCACGGGATCGTCGAGAATGTGAGGTGCAACTTCAAAAAACTCGTTGCCCGTGAACTCAGGAACCTGAACGCACAGTGCAGGAAGGAGGCTTGAAGCTAGATCACTGTCTCCAACTGTAAGGAAAGCTAAGTCTCCACCTTGGAGAAAAGCACTCTTGGGGTTAGTTGGATCGACATGAGTTCTCAATAGCACATCAACGGCGAGGTGATCAGCGAAGCGTTCGTAAGTCACATAAACGAATTCTTCGTCTGTGCGTCTGACGCTGCTACCCAAACTCTCTGTCAGAACACCATTAGATACCATGCCTCCGTATAGCGATCGACTGAACTCGCGACCAGGCAGCAGAGCGTCTACAATGTCGCGCGCTTCCGATCTTGGAATCCAACGGGAGTCGTCTTGAGTCATCCTGAGTGCAATCGCCTCGAGCGCCTCCTTCACTAAGTTGTCACGTTCATCATAATCAAGGACGTCACGCTTTGAAAGACTGCTATTAACGGCCTTAAGGTACAATTCAAATATCTGTGTGATCCCGTGAAATCCTCTTGGCACCCTCCGCATGCCGAGCTCCACTAGGCCTTCACAGATAATTTTGAGGAACAGCGGTTTCTGGAATTCTGGGTCTAGAATGGGAACCGACGTAAAGTCCAGGCCATAGTGATAAAAAAAAGCTTGTGCTGATTCATATTCTTGGCCTGCGAATCCGCGGTGTCGCAGGTGAGTCCCTGCCTGCATAACGTCGTCCGGAATAATCCTATTCTCATAGGGCGTACGAATGGACAGGATCACGCCAATCCACGGTGACTCTTGGAGCAATGTCAAATACGACCCTAGGTGACTGGGCCATACATCGTGTCCTGTGCCTTCGTTAAGCGCGTCGACAATCACGATTGCGCGACGACTCGATGCTTGGGCCGCAGTCTCAATGGCACCGACGAATGCTTCCGCCGACGACCCTCGTACATCGAGCTGCGCCAGCGTTTGTGACCAGGGATCGCTCAACGTACGAAACTGCTGACCCATTAGGAGCACTGTTGGTGCCCTCTGATTGAGGCGTCTGTACGTCCAGTCACACAGCAGGTGAGTCTTACCTGATCCGGCCTCTCCTGTGAGGATCAGCAAGCTGCTATTGGATACTTCATCGGCGTGCTCGAAGACTTCGCGAGCCCTAGAGAGTTCATATGCAAGTGAATCGAGCAGACTCGACGACTCCTTGTAGGTATTAGCATTGTGATCTAGACTTTTCTCACTCTGGTCATTTTGGACTTCGAACTCGTCTGCAAGCTTCAAATGCATCTCGCCGACTCGTTCGGCTTCATCCTCAGCTTCTTTGATATCCGCAGCAATCTGAGAAAACGGGTAGACCCTCGAAGGTGAATGCTCGACTTGTGAAATCTCACACAGTATTCGATTGCTTGCTTCTAGGAGCTTCGCTATCGAGTGTTCGTCACTTGATTGTCCGCAATCTCGAAGTGCACGCTCAACTCTGCCCAAGGCACGTCGAATTCCGCGCGCCACCGACTTCAGCGAGTCGATAGACTCTTCCGTACGAGCGAATAGATCTAGATCGCGCGCCGTTGGTGAAGCAACGTTGAGTTCTTGAGTGTACCTAGGACCGGCAGCCTCGCGCGCCTGAGTGAATCGACGTTGGAACCAAGACTCGTCGAGGTGCAATTCACCAAACCAGAACTCCACTCGTCCAGTGACCGCTGGGAGGCGTTCGAGAAGCTCCGACGCGCCCCACCAGATGAACTCTACGGTCATGCCCCGGTTGCTAGCCCACCCTTCCCACTTGTCTTTGTGTTGGAACCAGCGGTCGAGAGCCGATGTCTGACCTTCAACGCGGCCATCTGACCTATTACGAGGTACGCAGACGTAGTAGCGAACTAGCTTTGGGTGCTTGTCTAGTGCAGTCTCGATTGAATCATCGATCTGTGACCATTTTGGGGGATCGAGACGATCGAAGAACTTAGCCTGCCAGCCCCACTCGCTCCCGTCAGAGAGGACACAGAAGCATTCAACTCCGGCATCGGGCGCGTCCTTACGAATGAATTCGGCATCACTTGGAGTCTCGGCTCGCGCCAGTTGGGCACACAACTCCTCGAAAGCGGCATCTTGGGAACCGTCGTACGTATGGATCGCCCGCCAGTCCACGTTTGACACCATCTCAACCCTTCAGGGCTCTCTCGTAGTCCTGGGTGGCCTTGTCCAGTGACTTGGAGCGGGCCATGAGGCTGTGGCGTTCGCCGGCGCCTTGTTCCCGAGAGGCAGTTAGACCGATGAGGGAATTCTGGAACTGGTTCATGACCTAGCGGGCGATGAGTCCGTAGCCGTGGCGGATCTGTTCGTACGGCAGATTCACTCTATACCAAGCGCACTGAGACGTTCATTCAGGTCGCCGCGGATGGCGTCGACGTATTCCGCGCCGGTGAAGTTGCGGCCCGACCAGCTGCCGGCGCTGGCTTCCAGGGCTCGCAGTTTTTCCGCTTTTGCAAGGGGGCCGAATGTGCGGCGCACGGCCTGGCGAATCAAGGCCGAGCGCGAGGCGCCGGTGGCGCGGGCGGCTTCTTCAAGCAGGGCCAGTTCTTTGCCGCCCAGGTAGACGTGGGTTCGTGGCATGGAGCAAGGGTATACGGCGGGCGGGGGACGACGGGAAGGTGGGGTTGGGGGTGGGGGTGGGGAAGGAGTGAGCTGAGAGTAGCGAGAGGTGAGATGAAGAGGCCGAGGGGAATAGGAGGGGAGAAGAGGAGGACCGGCGGGTCAGGGACGGCGTGCCGACGGGAGACTCTTCTGTAGCTCGGGCGTGATTGCGCGGAAGAGGCCGGTTAGAAACGCGGCCCCTACGAAAGACGGGGAGGCGGAGGGTGGTTGCCGCATCCGGGGGTGTGGTTCGACTCGGGCCGCCGGGGACGGGCGCGGGTCACCACGAGTGGCGGAAGCGGAGGTTGGGAGGTCTTGGTCTGGGTGGGGTGCCAGGGGGGCTTGGGAGTGCTGGGGTTGACCAGGGTGCTGGGTCCCGGCCCCATTCGGCAGGCTCAGGGCAGGCTTGACGCCGGGATGACCGGGCGTGGGTGCTGCATCTACAGGTGGTTCGACACGGGCCGCCGAAGACTCTGGCCCGGCTCACCACGAACGGTTGGAGCGGAGGCTGGCAGCATCTGTCCGAGTGGGCTGCCAGGGGGAGCTTGGGAGTGCTTGGGCTAACCATGGTGCTGGGTCCCGGCCGGGGACGCCGGGATGGCGGGGTGGGGAAGGAGTGAGCTGAGAGGAGCGAGCTTCGAGAGTAGAGGCGGAGGGGAGAAGAGGAAGACGGGCGGGGTCGGGGTTGGTTGCTCGGAAGAGGCCGGTTAGAAACCGGCCGGTACGAAAGATGGGAGGACGGCGGGGGGTGGTGGCGGGGGGCTAGGGGGCGAAGATGTCGCTGACGTTGCAGGTGAAGCCGGGGAGGACATCGAAGCCTTCAAGCGTGTCGTCCTGGGTGAGCGTTGATACGCCGGCCTGGGGGCGATGGGCATCGACGGTGCGGGTGTCGGGGTGGACGACCCATACCAGGCGTACGCCGTAGCTGAGCCACATGAGCGCCTTGTCGTTGACTTCGCGGCGGGTGTCGCCGGGGGAGGCGATTTCCACGACCAGGTCGGGGACGACTTCCGCGTATCCCGTGACTCGTTCGTCCAGCGGAATCTTCTGAGTCGAGAAGTAGGCAATGTCGGGCTCGCGGACCGTGTCGGGGTCGTGTTCCAGCCAGACACCCGAGTCGGAGGCGGTAACCCGGCCGAGCTTTCTGGGCTTGATGTAGTTCCTGAGCTCAGAGGCCAAGTTGACGACGATCACGCCGTGTTCGTTGCCGGTTGGCATGGTCTGGCAGAGAACTCCCCGGATCAGTTCGCCTCGGACGCCCTCGCCATAGAGTCGGAGCAGGTCGTCAGCGGTCATCAGTCCTGCCTGTAGGTCTGTGACTGCCACCTCACACCTCCGTGCCCAATGCGACGCGGTCAATCATGCTACAGCGTGCCGCCCGGCCCGATTTTAGTGGGTTGGGATGGGGGAGAAGAAGGGGAGAGGTGAGAGGGCAGAGGAGTGAGAGAGAACTGAGGAGCGGGATCGGAAGCGTCGGGGGCTTGGGAGTGCTGGGGTTGACCAGGGTGCTGGGTCCCGGCCCATTCGGCAGGCTCAGGGCAGGCTTGACGCCGGGATGGCGGACGGAGGAAGACGAGTGGGGTCGGGGTTGGTTGCGCGGAAGAGGCCGGTTAGAAACCGGCCGGTACGAAGGATCGGGGGACGGCGTGGGGGTGGGTGCCGCATCCGGGGGTGTGGTTCGACACGGGCCTCCGACGGACTCCGGCCCGGCTCACCGCGAACGGGGATGGGTTGAGGTTGGTTGCGCGGAAGAGGCCGGTTAGAAACCGGCCCCTACGAAAGACGGGACGCCCGACCGGAGGACGGGCGGGGCGGGAACGCCGCCCTTACGAAGATTTTTGCTGGTAGTCCTTGGTGGCTTTGTCGAGGGATTTGGTGCGGAGGGCCATGAGGTTGTGGCGTTCGCGGGCGGCCCATTCCTGGGAGGCGGTGAGGTTGGTGAGGGAGTTCTGGAATTGGGGCATGACGTAGCGGGCAATTAGCTCGTAGCTGTGGCGGACTTGCTGGCGGTTGCCCCACTCGGTGGCCATGACGAGGAGGCCGCCGAAGCCGCCGCTTGACTCATCCAGCCGATGGATGGCGGCGATCAGGTCATCGGGCGTGCCGACGCACCAGGCGCCGCTGTCGACCATGTAGTCGATGAGTTGTTCGGGCGGGCCGTCGAAGGTCTTTTCGAAGCCCATGGTGTCTTCGAAGTAGTCGCGCTGAAAACGGGCGGCGCCCACGCGGGCCTGTTCGATGGCTTCGGTGCGAGATTCGGCGAGGTGGACGGGCATGACGAGGCGCCAGTCGTGGCGGTTCATGGTTTTGCCGTGTTCCCTGGCGACATCGAGGGCGATTTGCCAGAAGGAGTCGAGCTTGACGGTTTCGGCACTGCCGGGGCGGATGCCGAGCGATAGCACGGCGGCGCCGTGTTTGCCGGCGAGTTGCATGCCGGAGGGGGACTGGGCGGCGGCGACGGCAATAGGAAAGTGGGGCTGGGTGTAGGGGCGCAGGTGAGTCATGGCGCGCTGGAGAGTGAACCACTCGGCGTGGTGGGTGATGGGTTCGGTTTCGGTGAGGAGGCGCATGATGACGCCGAGGGCCTCGTCCATGCGGGGGCGCTGGGTGAGGGGCTCGATGCCGAGCATGTAGGCGTCGGATACGAGGGCGCCGGGGCCAACGCCGAGCATGACGCGGCCGCGGGTGATGTGGTCGAGCTGGATCATGCGGTTGGCGACCATGAGGGGGTGGTGGTAGGGGAGGCTGATGACGCCGGTGCCGAGCTTGATGTGGCGCGTGCGCTCGGCGGCGGTGGCGATGAAGAGTTCGGGCGACGAGATGGTTTCCCAGCCGGCGCTGTGGTGTTCGCCGATCCAGGCTTCGTCGTAGCCGAGGTGGTCGAGCCACTGGACGGTTTCGAGGTCGCGCTCGAGGCCGAGGGTGGGGTTCTCGCCGAGCCAGTGGAAGGGGGCCAGGAAGATTCCGAATTTCATGCGTGGGGGGAGAGGCATTCGGGGGCTCCTCTGGCTGGGAAGCGGGCTGGTGGGGTTGGCGGAATGATACTGCGGGGGCGGGAATGAACGCGGCGGTTGCAAGGAGTCGGTCATGCCGATAGTTCGAATAGCGGAGCAGGCGGCGGGGGCGTGGCGGCCGGGGCAGGTGGTGCGGGAGGTTGTGGGGGAGGCGCAGGGGTCGCGGTCGGTGTCGATGCAGCATTTTGAGGTGGAGCCGGGGGCGGTGACGCCGCTGCATCGGCATGACGTGGATGAGGCGATTTTGGTGTTGCGGGGGCGGCTGCGGGTGCGGATTGAGGATGCGTGGTCGGACGCGGCAGCAGGGGACGTGTGCGTGTTTCCGGCGGATACGCCGCATGGGTTTGTGGGGGCCGGGGACGGGGTGTCGGAGATCATGGTGGTGTTTCCGATTCCGGCGGCGATTACGGCGGAGCACACGACCTATTTGGAGGGTGGGCCGCCGGTGACGTGGGGCGAGGCGGAGGGGTGAGCGGATGCCTGGGCGGTGGGGGACCTGGCGGCGTGGGGGTTACGTCGAAGAGCCAGGGGCAGGTGTCGGTGTACGAGCGGGCGTGACGACCGGGGGCGGGGGTATCCTGACGGGAGATCAGAGGCGGCAAGCAAAGGAGCGTGGGCGGTGCTGAGATTTCCTGAAGAGATCATGCTGCTGCTGCTGGACGACGAGGGCGGCGATTTCGTCCGGGTGCCGGAGTGGTCGGTGCAGTGCGCGCTGGCGGGCGCGGTGCTGATGGACCTGGCGCTGGAGAACCGGATCGACACGGACCCGAACTGGCTGACGGTGATCGACCCGACACCGGTGGGCGACGACTTGCTGGACCCGACGCTGGAGCGGATTGCGCAGGCGGACGGGGAGCGCGACACGCGTTTCTGGATTCAAGATATCGCCCAACGGGCCGGCCCAATCCGCGAGCGGGTGCTGGAGCGGCTGGTGGAGCACGGGATCCTGCACGTGCGGGACGAGAAGTTCCTGTGGGTGTTCCAGGCGCGGCGCTACCCGGCAGTGGACGGCAAGGCCGACCGGGAAGTGAAGCTGCGGATCATGGAAGTGCTGTTCAGTGACGAGATTCCGGACCCGCGGGACATCGTGATCGTGTGCCTGGCGGAGGCCTGCGGGATTTTCCGCGAGCTGCTGTCGCGCCGGGAACTGGAGCACGTGACCGGGCGGATCGAGCAGGTGCGCAAGCTGGACCTGATCGGCCGGGAGGTTTCGCAGGCGGTCTGGGACATCGAGACGTCCCTGGCCCTAACGATGCACCCCATGATTTGAGCCGCCACAGGCGGCCTTTGCTAGGGATCCAGTTTCAGCCGGGGGTGGGTTGCGCTGGGTCCACCGTGCGTTTCGTGCCCTGGACCTAGTGGCTTTTGCTGGGGAGCGAATTACGGCCGGGGCTAGGGTGCCGGGGATGCGGCACGAGCGTAGAGGGCAACCACGAGGGTTGCCCCCTACAGAAGAGGTCGAAGCAGCCGGGTTAGTTGGTGGTGACGGCGCCCTGGCTGGCGGAGGAAACGAGGGCGGCGTATTTGGCCATGGCGCCGGTGGGGTAGCGGGGAGCCGGGGGTTGCCAGTCGGCGAGGCGTTCCTCGATCTGGTCGTCGGTGAGATGGACGTCCAGGGTGCGGTTGTCCACGTCGAAGGTGATGAGGTCGCCGTCCCGGACGGCGGCGATGGGGCCGCGGCGGAAGGCTTCGGGGGCGACGTGGCCGATCATGAAGCCGTGGGAGGCGCCGGAGAATCGGCCGTCGGTCATGAGGGCGACGGAATCACCCAGGCCGGCACCCTGGATGGCGCCGGTGACGGCCAGCATTTCGCGCATGCCGGGGCCGCCGGCGGGGCCTTCGTTGCGGATGACGATGAATGAGCCGGGCTCGATGTCCTGGTCGATGACGGCCTGGAAGCAGGCTTCCTCGCCGTCGAAGACGCGGGCGGGGCCGGTGAAGGTGTCGCGCTCCTGTCCGGAGACCTTGATGACGCAACCGTCCGGCGCCAGGTTGCCGCGCAGGATGAGGATGCCGCCCGTGGGCTTGAGCGGGTTGTCGGCGGGGTATATGACTTGCTGGCCGGGGGTTTCCACGGCGGCGTTGGCCACCTCGCCGATGGTGCGGCCGTCCACGTAGCGTTCATCGCCGTGCAGCAGGCCGAGCTTGTGGAGTTCGCGGGCCACGAGGGACAGACCGCCGGCCTGGAAGACGTCGGTGGCGACGTAGTTCCCCCAGGGCTTGAGGTCGGCCAGGATGGGGACGCGGGCGGCGATGCGGTCGAAGTCCTCGAGTTCAAGGTCCACGCGGGCCTCGTGGGCGATGGCCATGATGTGGAGCACGGCGTTGGTGGAGCCGCCGGTGGCGGCCACGGCCGAGATGGCGTTTTCGACGGACGCGCGGGTGATGATGTCGCGGGGGCGGACGTCGCGATCCAGCAGGTCCATGACGAGGCGGCCGGCTTCGAAGGCGGTGTCGGCCTTGCCGCCGTCCATGGCGGGCACAACGTTGGCGCCGGGTGGGCTGATGCCCAGGAAATCGAGGGCGGTGGCCATGGTGTTGGCGGTGAACTGGCCGCCGCAAGCGCCGGCGCCGGGGCAGGCGGCGTTCTCGATCTCCATCAGTTCGTCGGCGCTGAGCTTGCCGGCGGCGTGGGCGCCGACGCCTTCGAAGACTTCCTGGATGGTGATGTCCTGGCCGCGGAACTTGCCGGGGGCGATGCTGCCGCTGTAGAGGGCGAGGCCCGGGATGTTGAGGCGAGCCAGGGCCATGGCGCCGGCGGGGATGGTCTTGTCGCAGCCGACGATGACGACTAGGGCGTCGA
>JAJEGF010000077.1 GCA_022820025.1 Chloroflexota bacterium | reverse complement strand
TCAGCTCGCCGATCGTCATCATGATGCTCAGCGAGCGAGCGCCGCCGCAACGTCTGGGTCAGGCGATGGGCGTGACCCAGTTCCTGGTGGATGGGGTCGGGCTTGGACTCACCCCGCTGATCGGCCTGATTGTGGACGCGGCCGGATTCGGCGTGGTGGGCGCCCTGCTGGCCGCCATTTCGCTCGCCGCGGGCGCCTGGGGCGTCTGGATCATGCGCCTCGGCGAATACGAGGCTTCACGCGCTCCCGAGGGCTGAGCCTCTCGGCAGCTAGTCCTCGACGAACTCGATGCGCTGCCGCAACTCGGGAATATCGATGTCGAGATCGCCTTCTGCCAGTTCAAGCCGGCCGTCCTCCATCACCCACGACTCATCCGCAAACTGGCTCAGTGCCGGATCGTGCGTGGCCATGATGATCGTCAGCCCTTCGGTGTCCACGATACGGCGAAACAGCAGCATGATTTCCAGTCCGGTAATGCTGTCGAGTTCCCCGGTCGGCTCGTCGGCAATCAGCACGGCCGGCTGGTTGGCGATGGATCGGGCGATGGACACGCGCTGCTGCTCACCGCCGCTCAGTTCAAACGGCCGGTGTCCGGCGCGCTCTGCCAGCCCCACCATGTCCAGCACTTCCATCGTGCGAGACGCGCGATCGCTGGCTGAGCGTCCGGCGATGCGCATGGTGAGTTCCACGTTCTCGAAGGCCGACAGCACCGGGAGCAACGCGAAGGACTGAAAGACGAATCCAAAATTGTGACGACGGATCTTCGTGAGCTCAGATTCACTGAGCCGGCTGACTTGGCGGCCCCGGAAATACACTTCGCCGTCGTCGGGTCTGTCCAGTGAACCCAACTGGTTCAGCAACGTCGTCTTGCCCGACCCGGATCGCCCGCGGAGCGTGATCAGCCGACCCTCGTGGGCCCGGCAACTCACGTGATCGACGGCCCGGATCTCCTCCGATCCCACCCGGAATACGCGAGAAACATCACGGGCTTCCAGGATCACTTCGCGCTTGGTCGCGGCATCCGTCGGACGAAAGCCGGTCGCCTCAGTCATTGCTGGCCGAACCCTCGCTCGGTGGCGCAAACGGCCGGTGTTCGTCGGGGATATGCTCGTGTTGGGTGCGGGCGGGAGGCTTGGGTGCGGGCCGCGGCGGCTTCGCCGGCCGGCGGGGCGGTCGTGATCGGCCGGGAATAACCGGTGCGGCCAACTCAACCCGCGCTGGAATGACTGGTTCGTTCGGCGGCGGCGACGGTGCTTCATCGCCGTCCGACTCGTCGTCGCCGGCGCTTGACGAGGCCGCGACGGTTGCTATCCCGGACGTTCCGGATCGGATCACGATGCCTTCGCCTTCGACTTCGACGAACGCACGCCCGCGGATGCCCAGTTGGTCCAGCATCTCCTGCGGAACCTGCAAACGTCCCGTGTCGTCCACGATCACAAACTCATCGTGCGTGTGATCCTCGCCGTCTTCGTGAATGCTCACGCGGCGAACGGTCTCTGTGCTGGTGCGGCCGTCGCGGATCGCAACCACCCGCTCGACCTGGTGAGCGATATTCCGGTCGTGGCTCACGATGATGATGGTCAACCCGCGTTCGCGATTGAGATAGCGCAGGATGTCGTAGATCTGCCCCGCCGTCTGCGTGTCAACCTCGCCGGTCGGCTCGTCCGCCAGCAATAGGTCGGGATCGTTGGCCAGCGAAATCGCGATCGCCACCCGCTGCTGCTGGCCGCCTGAGAGCTGGCTCAGCCGGTGATGCATGCGGTCCTCGAGCCCAACGGCTCGCAGCAGGCTCTTGGCGCGGTCCGAGGCCTTGCGCATGTTTCCGAACAGCATCGGCAGCCGCACGTTCTCAAAGGCCGTCAGGTACGGCACCAGGTTGCGGGAACTTTGTTGCCATACGAACCCAACGTGGTGACGCTTGTAGTCCACAAGGTCCGACTCTGACGCCTGCAGGATGTCAAGGTCGCCAACCCGGCACTGCCCGGCCGTCGGTCGGTCCAGCCCGCCCAGAACATTCAGCAGGCTGGACTTGCCGGAACCGCTGTTGCCGATGATGGCCATCATTTCGCCCCGCTGGACCTCGAGGTCCAGCCCCTGCAAGGCCACGACTTCCAGATCCTCGGTCTTGTAAATCTTGACCAGGTTGTCGCACACGATGTACGGCCGGGCCCCGTTGGTGCGGTCGGGCGCCTGGGCCGCGCTCATCCCTGTTCCTCGCCGAACTTCACGGCCTCGTTGATCCGGATCTTGGACAGCAGCCAGGCGCTGACCGGAAATGCCACCGCCACCACGGCGCCAAAGAGGATGTAGATCTTGAGGACGTCGCCCCAGGCCGTGATGACCGTGAACGGCGGCGTGTCCCCAAAGCGATCCACGCTCAGTTGCAGAAACGGAATGAACAGGTTGCCGGTCAGCACGCCCAACGCCGTTCCCAACACGACGCCCAGCACGATCAGGAATCCGTTTTCGAAGGCATAAATGCCCACGAGCTGCCGTACCGAGAGCCCCATGGCCCGCAGGATCCCCAGCTGCTGCATGCGCCGCCGGAACGACATGTAGGAGTACATCAGGAAGCCCATGATCGTCAGCACGGCGGCAATCAGGAATCCGATCGACAGGATGCCGAAGATGCCGACGCGCGTGGCGTCGTCGCGTGCCGCGGCGATCTCCGCCCGCGCATCACGGGCGTCAAGCGGCTTGAATCGCTTGAGCAGCAGTGTTTCGCGCAATTCCAGGGCGTGGACGTCCGGGTCGGTATGCGCAAGCACCGTCCACGGCGTCTGCCCCAGGCTGCGCTCCACGTAATCGAGATTCACGATCACGTACGGCCCGTCTTCCGGATAGTGCGTCGGGAAGAGGTCCGTCCACCCGGCAATAAAGAACTCAAGCGTCTGCGGTGTACCAAAGTCGATGCGCAGCGGGTCGCCGAGACTCAGGTTGAGTTCGCCTTGAAACGTCTCGCGCGAGGCAATCAGCGCCTGCTCGTCCAGCGCCAACTGATTCATCAGGCTGTTGAGCGGGAACGGACTGAAGTCGTCCCGCCACCACACCGTTTCCGCGAAGTCCAGTGGGTCCACGCCATAGGTCTTGATCGGCACGCGCAGCGCTTCGCCGGGGCGCCGGAAACCCGTGTCCTCGTTCTGCCACAGCCGTGCCACACGCAGAATCTGCGGAACTTCCAGGTGGCGCTCCACCGGCAGGAACGACCATTCCTGCGTCTCCTCGTCGTAGTCGCCGATCTCCAGGAAATCCGCCTGCGACCCGACCGAAAAATACACGCGGTCGTCGAAGTTGCGGTCGAGCGTGGCGGCCATCGAGGCGCTGAACGCCCCGATCGCCAGGGTGAGCACGAGCAGAAATATCAGGCGCGTGAACTGCCGGGGCTCGCGCGCGATCTGGCGCAGCCCAAGATGCATCGAAACCCCGAGATACCTGTTGCCGAGGAACGCCATGCTGGCGACCAGCCACGGAAAGAAGCGCAGGAATAACAGGGTGACCGCAAACATGAACATGATCGGGATGATCACCAGCAGCGGGTCTGAAAAGAGGTCCCCGCCGTCGCCCACCGTTACCAGTTGATCGCGCTGCGAGAGCGTGAAATACCCATACGCGGCGCCCACCACCACAATCACGTCAACGAAGTAACGCTGAAACCACGGGCGACTGGTGGACCGGGAGACTTCCTGCTTATAGGTCACGATGCTGTGGCGCGCGGCGCTGATGGCTGGCAGCAATGTCGCCACAATGGCCAGCAGAGCCGCCCCGCCCGCCCACATGAAGTGTCGCGTCGTAATGTCGATCGGCAGCGGATCGCGATTGGTGAACACCAGGAACGTAAACGTCTTGCCAATAACCTGGGCCAGCAACGCGCCGAGGAACGGTCCGGCGGCCGTTGCGATCCCGCCGATCAGCACGCCCTCCAGCACGTAAATGCCGACAACCTGCAGCGTGCCGACGCCCCGGCTCTTGAGAATGGCAATTTCATTGCGTTGCCGATCCACCACCATTCCCGACGTGAGAATGATGTAATACAGCGTCAGCGCCACGATCGGCGCGCTCAGGATCAGCAGCAGGAGCGTCAGGAAGAAAAGCTTCTGCTCAAAGTCAAAGAAGATCGGCTCCGGCGAATTCTCAAGACGCGTCCCGTCCCACACCGCGTTCGCATTAATGCGGATCGACACCAGCCCGCCGGTAATGCGTCGATAGTTGGTGGCGCGAATCGCGTCGATGTCGAAATCGGCGTACCACGTCGCCTCGCTGAAGGCCGCCGGCGCAAACTCCAGCAAGGGGCCCAGGTACGCCGCCCGTTCGATATAGATCCCGCCCTCGTCAAACGCCGCTCGGACGGGATAGGGCCAGTAGTTGCTTTCGGGGTCGCGGGGCAAGACGCGCGCGACCACGCGCAGGGCCAGAACGTCGGGTTCGCCGGTCGTCGGATTGTTGAACTGCATCCCAACCACGTCGCCGACCAGCACGCCCAGCTTGTCAAGCGCGTTGCTGGTTAACGCGCCTTCAAACAGCGGCATCCGCGCTCCGGCCGGGCCGATGAAGGTGCTGACCTCGGCGCTCGGCCTCCGACCTTCGCTGATGAGGACGTTATCGAAGAAATCGTTCATCGAAAACATGAATGAGAATCCGAACCGTCGCGGCGGTCGTGAAAGGTCGTCGCTCGCCGGCGCCGAGAGATCCAGCAGCCCCCGTCGGCCCGTCGACAGGTAGCTGATCAGTTGGGTCGTTGGCAGCCCGACCGCTTCCGGGATGAGCGAGCGGAAGAACCGGTCGTAGGCCAGATAGTTCGGCGTGTCGGTGGGATTGCTCGCGTCCGTCTCTTTGTGGCGGATGAAGATGCTGGACGATGGCTGCGCCTGCGGGATCGGCTTTCGCAGCTCGCGCTGCAGCAGCAGGCCGCTGATGCCCTCGGCATACAGCGGCACCGATGTCGCCAGCGTCACCGTGACCAACAGGCCGATCGCCGTCGAACTGACCAGCGCCCGGTTGCTGAACAGTCGCTTCGCCACGAAGCGAATAATGGCTAGCGGCACTGGAGTCTCGCGGGAACGCGTCGCATACCCGGGGCGCCTGGCTAGGGCGCGGAGAAGATCATCTGGCCCTCGTCAAGTCCCGAGAGCACTTCAACCTCGCTGTCGCTCCGAATCCCGGTAACCACCGGCAGGCTGCGCCGCTGCTCGTTCACCACCGTCTCAACGAACGTGCGCTCGTTCAGATCACGCAGCGATGTCACCGGAATCTTCAGCACGTCGTCCTTTACCTGCAAGGTGATGTTGACGCGCGCCAGCATCCCCATCCGCACCCCTTCGCGTTCAAAATCCACGTCAATCAACGCGTCGGGAATCCGCACCGTCTGACCCGTCTGCGTCACGATCGTGCGAGGGATGGCGCTGACATTCCCGTCGAACTTCACCCCTGGGAACGCGTCCAGCGCCACCTCGGCCGGCTGCCCGACGGACATCTTGGACTGGTCCAATTCAGGGATGCGGACCTCGATGATCAGCGCCGATGGATCGGCAATCCCAATCACCTCGCTGAACGCCCGCGCCTGTGACCCGGCCCGCCCACGCGTGAATGTGATTTCACCGTCGAACGGCGCCCGAATCACGTTGTCTTCCGATTGCGTGAGCAGCGCGTCCAGGGCAATGCGGCTGCGCTCAACTTCGTTCTCCAGGATTTGCAGCTCAAAGTCGGTGGCCGACTCGCCGCGCTCGAACCGATCGAAGTTCTCAACGGTCGCCTCAAGCTCCAGGAGTGCCGCCTGCTCGTTATTCAGGGCGACGCGCAACTGGGCCAGCGAGGGAGCGGCCGTGGCTTCCTGGTAGCGAGCTTCGGCCACCCGCAGGTCCGCCAGGGCGGCCTCCAGCGCCGCCTCGGCATCGGGCAGCGCCGTCAGGCTGGTGGTTCGAATCTCATCGGCATGGCGTGCCAGGGCCTCGGCCTCGGTCTGTCCACGAAGATATTGGTCAATCCGCGATGTTGCCGCCTGCACTCGCGCCCGCGCGGCGGTCAGGGCGCTGCTCCGCTCGATTCGCATCGCCTCGGCCATGCGCTCGATCGCGCCGCCCGTGGTTTCGCCACCCAGCAGCGCCTGGAGGCGCAGTTCCGCCTCGCGTATCTGGCGTCGCACCGCGTCGCGCTTGGCAATGGCCGATGCCAGTTGAACCTCAAGCTCGGTCCGCCGCTTCTGCAAACGCCGCTCGGCCACGTCCGCCTCGGTGCCGCCATCCAGCAGATCGGCAAGTCGCGTCTCAAGCAGCGCCAGGGTCGCAAGGGCGATTTCGTGATTGGCCCGCGCCGTTTCGATCTCCTGCGTCGACGCCGGCCGAATGGCTTCGTTGTAGGTACGTTGCGCGGCCTGGAAATCGAGCTCGGCTCGTTGCTTGGCCTCGGCGGTCGCGCGCGAACTGTGGCTGTTGATCTCATCGCGCGTCAGCCTGGCCTTTTCCAGGGCTTGCTGGGCTGCCTCCACGACATGCGGAAACGGCCGGAACGTCACTTCGTGCAGCACCTCGGCCAGCTTGCCGATTTCGGCCTTCATGTCCACGATTTCCGACCGTGCCTTGTGAACCTCGTCCATCACCTGCGTCCGCACCTCGGTCGCCGCGCCATCCAGAACATCCTGCGCATTCACCACGTCCTGCTCCGCCCGCGCCAGCGACGACCGGGCCGAAGCCACGGCCTCCACCGCCGCGTCAACCTGGGCCCGGGCCGACTCCCGCGGCGAGGCGCCCGCGGTGGCCGTGCCGGACTCCAGCGCACGCAGGTTTTCGGTTGCGACGATCAGGTCGGCCTTGAGGCCGTCAAGCGAAGCCTGCGCCTGCGCGGCGGCCTGCGCCTCCGAAATCACCCCGGCCGCCTCGGCCTTCACCTCCGCCAGCCGGCCTTCCGCATTGGTCACGACTCGCTGCGCGCGCACCACGGCCGCTTCGGCTTCGGTCACGCCCAGGTCAACAGCTCCGCGATCCTCGCGGGTTGTCGGATCCACCTCCAGGGCCTCCAGCTGCTCGGCGGTGGCGCGCCGGATGAGCTTGTCAAACGCGGTTCGCAACTGCTCCAGGGTCAGCTCGGCATTCGCGACCGCCCGTTGCGCGGCGGCCCGTTCGTCCCGGGCGCGTGTGCGGGCCGCGTCCAGCCGCAACTCGGCGTTCTGCAGGGCCTCCTGCGAACTCTCGATGTCCGACTCCAGGCGTCCCGTCTCGAGTTCGGCCAGGACGTCGCCTTCTTCAACCGTATCGCCCTGGGTGACGTACATACCCTTCACCCGGCCATCCGTCTTGAACGCCAGTTCGGCGCGATTCAGCGCCTCCACGCGCGCCGTTGTCCGGATCGCCTCGATGAGCTGGCCGCGTGACACGGCCACCATCGGCCGCTGACGTACCGACTCGGTGCGCGTAATCAGCGTGGGCGTCGGCTCTACCGTCTGGATAAACGTCTCGCAGGCGGCGAACACGGTTCCCGCGAGCGCCAGAGCCGCCAGCCCCGCGAGGCGCGGGCCAATCCGTCGAAGTGTGGGAGTGCGCTGCAAGAAGGCCATGGGCTTCCAGATAAAGGTGGCGGGACAAGCTCCCGCGCGCGGGACGATCGGCGCGATTTGCGCCTATTGTTTCACATACGCCTCGGCAAGTCCGGTAAGAATTGTGACGAATGCCCGTGGCTTTGTCGTGACGCCGCCATTGGCAGGCGCCGAATCCGTCTCGCCCCGCGGCACTGGTAAACTCGGCCAGTTCCGGGCCCCGAATAGCCACACCGTTTGACGCCCCAGAGCACAACGGCGGATCTCACGGCAGCAGACCAGCGAGCGGCTGCCCGGCGTGTCGGCAAGGCCGCGCCCCTCGGTAGCGAAACGCCGGCCGATGCCGCCGGCACGCCATGGCGCATCGCGCCCCGACCATTCCCCCTCTCGCCCGCCGCCGTGGCCGAGCTGGAACGCCTGGGCGACGATCTGCTCGCGTTCTACGTGGCCGCCAACCGCTTGTACACCAGCGCCGCGCGCGGCCGCGCGCCCGCCTGGGTATTGACGTGCCTCGAGCAGGGCAAGCCGGAGCGCGTGCGCGAGCTGGGACGGCTGCGACGCTATCGTTCGGCGCTCCCAATCATGATCCGCCCCGACCTCATGGCCCTCGACCGCGGCGGTTTCATGGCCACCGAACTGGATGCCGTCCCCGGCGGCTTCGGCGTCCTCGGCGCCATCAGCCGCGCCTACCAGGATCTGGGCTTCACGCTGGTCGGCGGAGACGATGGCATGGTGCGCGGCCTGGCCGCCGCCCTCCGCGGCGCGGCCCGCGTGGACGACCCCTCGGTCGCCCTCGTCGTCGCGGACGAATCCGAGGACTACCGGCCCGAAATGGACTGGGCCGCCGCGGCCCTTCGCGACGCCGGCCTGCCGACCCGCCAGATTCATCCGCGCGACTTGCGGCTGCACGACGAAGCGCTGGAGATGCGCAACTGCCATGGCTGGGAACCCGTCAACCTCGTCTACCGGTTCCTTGAACTCCACGACTTGCCCAACATCCCCAAGATCGACCTGGTCATCTACGCCATGAAACACCGGCTGGCCACCGTCACGGCCCCGTTCAAGAGCTACCTGGAAGAAAAGCTGCTCTTCTACCTCTTCCATCACCCCGAGTTGGAGGAATTCTGGCGTGGTGCGTTGGGCAAAGACAGGCAAGCGCGGCTCCAGCGCATGCTGCCGCCGACCTGGCTGCTCGATCCCCAACCCATTCCGCCCACCGCGGCCGTCGACCCACCGCTGATGGCCGGCAAGCGCCGGATCCGCCACTGGGACGACCTGCGCGGCCTGTCCCAGCGTGAACGGCGGCTGGTGCTCAAGCCCTCGGGCTTCTCGGAACTGGCCTGGGGCAGCCGCGGCGTCACCATCGGGCACGATGTCAACCAGGAGGTATGGGACCAGGCCGTGGACACTGCCCTGTCGAGCTTCCAGACCACGCCCTACATCCTCCAGCAGTTCCACCAGAGCCGCCGCGTCGGCGTGAGCTACTACGACGTCGAGTCCGACGCGATTCGTCCAATGACCGGCCGGGCGCGCCTGTCGCCGTATTACATGGTCGTGGACGGCAAGACCCGGCTCTGCGGCGTGCTGGTCACGGTTGTGCCCGCCGCCAACAAGGTGATCCACGGCACCTCGGAATCCGTGATGATGCCCGCCATGGTCAGCGACGAGGCCGAAATCTAGCGGTTCTCCTCCGTGGCGGCTCGGGAATCGGCCCACGCCTGGATTCGTTCCTCCACCATGGCCCGCGCCGCCTCCGGCCCCTGCGTCCGCAGCAGGTCATAGAGTCCGTCGGCACGCAGCCCGCGCCAGAGGTGCTCGCGTTCGACAAACGGATCCACCCGCTCCCGAACCATCCGTCGCCAGACGAGATAGTGCGCAAGGTGGTCCTCGATCTCCGGTCCGTAGCGCTGCGCCAGGTCGTCCTTAAGCGCCCCCGTGAAGCCTGGACTGGCGCCGCCGCTGTTCACGGCAATTGATATCGACCCATGCTTCACGTAGGCCGAGGCGAAGAAATCGCAGTGCGACGGATCGTCCACCACGTTCACCAGCAGCCCGCGGTCACGGGCGTCCGCCTCGATCGCGTAGTCCATCGGCCGCTCACCCGTGGCAATGATCGCCACGCGATGCCCATCCAGATCCGTGGGCGCGTACGACCGGCGCCGTAACCGAATCTCCCCCCCATCGCCCATGTCCTGCAGCCGATGGTCGAACGGGTCGGCAAAGTCCGGCGCGGCGATCACCGTGGTCGCCACGCCAAAGTCCACCAGCAGGCACGCCTTGAAGTAGGCCGCTTCGCCCGCGCCGACGACGATGGCCGACGCGCCATCGAGATTCAGCGCAACCGGCAGGTAGACGCGACCACTCATTGCCGTTCCCTTCGCCGATCCCGGGAACCTGCGCCAGCGGTGAGGTGCCCGTTCGCCAGCAGGCGGCGGCCGGCCCGGATCCAGTCGACGGTGGCGCCGTCGGCGCCCAGGCTCACCGCCTGCCGCAAGTCCGCCGGCGTCCGGATGCCGAAGGCTCGAACCTCCAGCCCGGCGTCGTGCGCAGCCCGCACCAGCGGTTTGGTCAGCGCTGTAAATCGAGGATTGCACTGTTGCAGGCCCAGCCGGCGGCACTCGTGCACCACGGTCGCTGGTGAGGGGGGCGGTTCCCCGGCCCTCGCAAACAGCCAGCCGGCCGTGGCGTCGCACCCCAGATCGCGCAGCCGCTCGAGCTGATCGAGGTGAAACGAAATGAACGTGCAGCGCGCACGGATATCCGCACCATCAATGGCGGACAGTACGGCCCGCGGCAGTTCGGGCGTCTCACCCTTCAGTTCGATGTTGTGGTGAAAGCAGTCGCCAAACTCGTCCACGTAGTCGTCGAACCCCAGCAGGTATTCGGGCGACGACGTGTCGGCCGGACGCTCGTCCCATCCGGCCCTCGGGTCGTTCAGCGCGGCCGCGCCCGTGCGGTCGAACCAGGTCCCGATGTCCAGCGCTTGAAGTTCGGCCAGCGTCAAATCCTCCGCCTGCCCCGCTCGGCCGAGTTTGCTTCGCAGCGTCCGGTCGTGAAAGAGCACCACGCGGCCATCGCGTGTAAGGCGCGCGTCCGTCTCAATCTCTTCGGCTCCGTGCTCGGCCGCCAGTTGAAACGCCGCCCGCGTGTTCTCGGGCGCGCACGCCGAGGCGCCGCGATGAGCGATCAGCCGGAATTCGTCCGCGTCCGCCGTGCGCATCGTCCTCGTTTGGAGCCCGCCGTCCGACAGCGCATCATAGAAGGGCCGGTCCCAGGTTCGAGACTTCGCGATGGCCGCTGATTCCCGGATGACCTGCGTGCGCTGCCCTGGCGACTTGCGGGTAGAGGTCGGCAGCGCCGGGATCGCCCGGCCGGGCCCGGGTGAGATGCGCGTCCGCACCATGATGTCCGCCATCTGCGGCAGCGACCTGCATCACTACCGCACGCCCGCCGCCACGCGCGACGCGAACGGCTTCAGTCAATGGGCGCTGGGTCATGAAAACACGGGGATCGTGGACGCGGTGGGTCCGGGCGTTAACTATCCCGCCGTCGGCGACCGCGTGGTGGTGTTCGGCATCGTGGGCTGCGGGCATTGCGTCCACTGCCGGCGGGGAGAGGCGATGTTCTGCGCCGATGCGGAGCACTTCAGCCGCCACCGGCACGGCACGAACATCGCCTACCTGCTGGCGCCGGCGCGGAATGCGCTGCCGCTGCCGGACGACTTCGACTGGGAAATGGGCGCGCTGCTCTCGTGCAACGTCGGAACGGCCTACGGCGCGTTGCGCAAAACCGAGGTCTCCGGTGACCGCCCGCTGGCGGTGTTTGGGCTTGGGCCGGTTGGGCTGGCCTGCGTGATGCTCGGTCGGGCACGCGGCGCCGCGGTCATCGGCGTTGATCCCGTCGCCGAACGCCGCGCATTGGCCTTGGAATGTGGGGCCCGGACGGCGCTGGATAGCGCCGACGCCAACCTCGTCGAACGCATTGTTGAGGCGGCCGGCGGCGAAGGAGCGGCCGCATCCATCGACACCAGCGGTCACCCCGCCGCTCGCGCCGCGGCGGTCGACGTGTTGCGGACGCAGGGAACCTATGTGGAAGTCGGCGTCGGCCACGACCCCACCATTGCCCCCAGCCAGCAGATCATCTTTCGAGAGGTGACGCTGCGCGGATCCTGGCTCTATAAGCAGCACGAGTGGGAGGGACTGCTTGACTTCGTGCGCCGTCGACACGTCCCAATCAAGACCCTGATCACCCATCGATTCCGCCCCGAAGACGCCGTCCAGGCCTTCAAACTGGCCAACCGGGCGACCACGGGAAAGATCCTGTTCGACTGGAGCTAGACCACGAACGTCCGATTGGCATGACGTGACGTCTGGTCGCGAGGGCAGGCTGGGAGATCGCTTCCTCAATCAGCGCGGCGAGTTGCTTGGCAGGTGCGGGTTCGAGGACGATCCCGGACGGCCGGAATGGCGCTCCGACGGTGGGCTGACGTTCTGGCACTACGCCCGACCCGAACGCCTCGAGTTCATCTTCGGCACGGCCGGCGGGCTGAAGGCGGCCAGACGCGCGTTCTTTAGCACGGAGCTCACCCCGGACTTTGACGGGCTGTACATGGTCGAGGGTTTTCTGGATCCCAAGCCCCGCTGGCTTGACGACTCGCCCCACTTCGGCGGTGATGCCGGTCGCCGCTGGCGTGGCTACATCGGCAACCTGCTGCTGCGCGTGGATCTGCCCCCAGGGTTCCGAGGCGTCTGGGTGGCGGACTACGGGCACCCCATGGAAGCCAAGGCTGTGCAGCAGGGCAAACCCTCGCCGCTGAATCTCGGCTACGACTGCCGCACGGGTCACGAAGCCAACCGCGCCTACGCCCACAGCCTCGTCCCGCTCGAAACCTACACGGGTGGCCACTTGGCGCCCGTCGTCACCGTCATGCGACCCGGACCGGGAATCGCTATCCCAAGGTCCTGCGTATCGGTGGCCGAAGTCCAACCGCGCACGAAACGCCAGGCCACCGTGGGCCGCGAGCGGCCCGAGCGCAGCCAATAGTCTCGGTCAGGGCTCAAACCAGGACGCCGGCCATCGGCTGGTCTACCCCGCGGGGGCCACCGCGCCGGAAGGGTCCACCACCCACGTCCATTCGCCGACCTCCTCGTCGGATGGCGCCATGCGCGCGCCGCGCCAGCGCACCGTGATCGGTGGTCCATCAGGCGCCAGGGCCGGGAACTGAAAGCCCCCGTGCTCCACGGAGTTCGACGCAACCCGGCCCCGCGGGGCCGCAATCCCTTCGCCGATCGGAATAATCGCCGGAATCTCGCTTCCTTCGACCTCGATCACCAGCCCCGTGGCAAAGGCCAGCAGGGTCTCCTCGCGCCGGTTCTCCAGCGTGAAATAGATGCGCGTCTCCTCTTCCGCAAACTCGATCCGCTCCAGCACCACGCGCACTCCCCGGCGCTCCAGCGCCTGCTCGATCCGCTCGGACCGAAGAGCGGGACGCACGCCCACGCGATCCGTAACCGTCAGGTGACTTACCTCGACTTCCGGCTGCACCGAGTCCCCGCAGCTACCCCCTGGTTCGGCAACGCGCGCAATCGACCCCTCCAGCCACACGAAGTCGTCGCGCGCGACACCTTCCGTGGTGTCCGGAACCCGGAACACCGTTGACAGTTGGTCGTTGTCAAAGTCAACCCACGCGCACAGGATCAGATCGTCGGCGACCGTCGAAACGTTGTACACGCGCGCGCGCAGGACGGCGCGCTGACCAACGGCCGCCGCCGGGTCCGAATGCACCACCGGCCATTCCCGGTTCGTGAGTCTGTTCGAGGAACTGGGCGTTGGCGTGGCGTCGGGAACGGGTTGAGGCTCGCTGTCGCAGGCGCTCAACACGCTCATGGCCAGACCCAGGACGGCCAGCATCAGCGGCATCCTGAATCGCCTCACCGTTGGCCCTCGTCCGCGCGCGGATGCAAACGTTGTCCGCACACGTCATACTCTGCCCCACGGCGTCGACGGAAAGGCACGCGCCCATGACACGAGCCGCGGTGATCGGGCTTGGCCGAATCGCAAGCACCTGGGACGAAGAACGCAGCAAGTACGACGGCTGGCATCTCCCGCACGCCCATATCGGCTGCATGGTCGCCGTCCCCGAACTCGAAATCGTCGGCCTCTCGGATACCTGGGCCGAGCAGCGCCAGGCGGCCCGCGCCAAGTGGGGGATCGACGCCCTCTTCGAGGACTACCGGGAGATGCTGGCCAAGACCCGGCCGCAAATCGTCAGCATCTGTACGTCCATGAAGCCCCGCACCGAGATCCTGCTTGAGATCGCCAATGGCGACTACGGCGTCCAGGCCATCTGGGCCGAAAAGCCCCTGACCTATTCGCTGGAGCAGGCTGACGAAGTGATCGCCGCCTGTCGTAAGGCCGGCATTCACCTGGCCGTCAACTGCACCCACCGCTGGCGCGACAGTTTCACGCAGACACGCGAAATGATCGACGACGGCCTTATCGGCGATGTTCTTCACGTGCAGGGCGGCCTGAACTGCAACCTCTCCCACAACGGTAGCCACTTGATCACCCGCCTCACCATGTTCACCGATGCGCCGGTGGCCTGGGTTGCCGGCGAGGCCGAAAGCGATGAGGCCGTCGCTGGTGAGGACGACTTTGCCGGGACCGGCTACTTCGTCTGCCACAACGGCGTGCGCGGCCTCTTCCGCGGCATGCGCACCGGCGGCCTGGAACTCTCCTACGACATCACCGGCACGGACGGCATGATCCGCCTGATGGACGACAGCCGCAGCCCCGAGCTGTGGCGGATCGAGGAGGGCATGTCCGGCCAGCGCGGCCCCGGGCCCGTCTGCCACTTCTTCAGGCCCAGCCACAGCCCGCGGCCGGCCGGCGTGAACGTGCTCTACGACCTGATGAACTGCATAGAGACCGGCGAGGACTCGCGTTGCACCGGCGAAGACGCCCGCGAAGCGCTCGAAATCGCCCTCGCCGTCCGCGAGTCGCACCGCAAGGGGGGCGGACGTGTCGATCTGCCCCTCGAAGACCGCAGCCTCGGCATCGTCTCGCGCGAAG
>JAJEGF010000034.1 GCA_022820025.1 Chloroflexota bacterium | reverse complement strand
CACCGTTGAATGCGACATTTTGGTCTTGGGCGGTGGCTTGGGCGGCGTGGCCGCGGCCGTGCGCGCCGCTCGCTTGGGCTATCGAGTTTGCCTGACCGAAGAAAACCCGTGGATCGGCGGCCAAGCCACTAGCCAGGGCGTCTCCGCTTTAGACGAACATCCGCACATAGAGCACTTTGGCGGCACGGAACTCTACGGCGAATTCCGCGCTGGCATCCGCGCGTTCTATCGCCGCAAATACAAACTGAAAAATCCCGACGACCCGCACTTCAATCCCGGGGCCGGTTGGGTCTCTGCGCTGTGCTTTGAGCCGCGCGCTGGCCTAACGTCCCTGCTGTCCTTAGTCGTACCCCAAGTCGAAGCCGGTCGCCTGATGCTGTTTTATCGCGCCCATGCGTCTGCTGCCCACGTCCAAGGCCAGTCCATCCGCACCGTCGATGTCGTCCAAGATGGTGGCACGCATGTCTTGCGTTTTGCTCCGGCGTATGTGCTCGACGCCACGGAGTTGGGCGACCTGCTGCCTCTGTTGCCCGTTCCCTACGTCTCCGGCGCTGAAAGCCGCGACCAGACCGGCGAGCCGCACGCCCGCACCGACGGCCCAGTCCCGCATCTTACTCAGTCTTTTACATGTCCGTTTGCGGTTGATTTTTGCCCCGGTCAAGACCATACCATACCCCGCCCGCCGAACTACGAGCGCCATCGCGACGAGCAGCCCTACACCTTGACTTTGGAGTACGCCCGCGGCCTGCGCACGTACCGATTCTTTGAGACCGCCGGTGACTTGCCCGGCTCCTTTTGGGCGTACCGTCGCTTGTTGTGCGCCGATCAATTCGCCGAGGGACAGGTGCCGAGGGACGTGGCGTTGATTAACTGGCAGGGTAATGACTACACCGGCGGCACCCTCATCGATGTGCCGCCCGACGAGCAGGCGCGGCAGATAGCGGCGGCTAAGGAACTGAGTTTGGGGTTGTTGTACTGGCTACAGACTGAGGTGCTGCGCGATGACGGCGGTCGCGGTTATCCCGAGTTGAGGTTGCGCCCCGACATCATGGGGACTGCTGACGGCTTCTCCCAGTACCCCTACATCCGCGAGTCCCGGCGCATCGAAGCGCGCAAGACCATTGTCGAGCAAGAGGTCGCTGCTCCGCACCAGCCCCATGCTCGCGCCGCTCCTTTTAATGACAGCGTCGGCATAGGTTGGTACGCCATCGACATCCACGGCCAAGCTACTGACGTGGTGTACACTGCGCCGACCAAGCCTTTCCAGATCCCGTTGGGTGCGCTCGTGTCGCGGCACTTGGACAACTTGCTGGCGGCTTGCAAGAACATCGGCACCACGCACATCACCAATGGCTGCTACCGCCTGCATCCCGTGGAATGGAATATCGGCGAGGCCGCTGGTGCGTTGGCTGCTTTTTGCTTGGGTCAGCAACGGACCCCAGCGGATGTGTGCAGCAGCGCGGCATTGCGTCGCCAGTACCAGCAGACCTTGCTGGCGGCTGGCGTGCCGCTGTATTGGTACGAGGACGTGCCGCTTGGGCATCCGGCCTTTGCGGCTGTGCAGACGCTGGCCGTGGAGGGGATATGGCAGGGGTGCGCCGATCATTTGCGCTTTGAACCGGATGCCTTGGCCGACGCGCCAGTTGAGCGCCTGCGGGCTGCGGGTCTGTCGTCGGACCTTGCGGGCCGCGATCCTATAACGCGCGGGGACTTGGCGTGCCGGATGGCCCAGCATTTGTAAAGGATAATCCGATGGCGTAGATTTGAGAGAGAGCCGCCTTAGCTCAGTTGGTAGAGCATCTGATTTGTAATCAGACGGTCCTCGGTTCGAGTCCGGGAGGCGGCTCCAATAAATTATTTTCAGACTGACACCCCACCGTCTTACTGACTACAATCCAAGGTCAAGGCAATCAGGGCAGCTTGTTCGGCTGTTTCTGAGACGGCCGCCAAGCCCCAATACAGATTGCTCGTGTAGTAGCTTGTATTCAATGCGGTCCGCAACACATTATAGCGAGCCGCCTGATCTAAGCGGCCAGCTAGCCCGTACGCGAAGCCGAAAAATTGCGCGGGCGGCATTGGGGCACACATTTCGAGATACGCATCAGAGAAGGCCAAGATAGCAGCCCGGTATCCAACGGAAGCATCTGGTGCATCCACAGACAAAATGGCGTCGTTGTAGAAAGCGCAGTCAGCCTTATGTGCGGCCGCGACGGCTTGCTCGGTTATCTCTTTTCCCACCGCGTTAAATTGATCCCAAGCTGGGTAATACTCGTTGCCCCAGATGATTATTTCCGCTGCGGTTAGACGGTGCATAACGCCAGCGGCGTTGAAAAGGTATTTACCGACTGCAAAAGCGCCGCTCAATGCGGTTTCGTCAATGGGAGTGCCTACAGTGTAGAAAGCCTGTTTGGCATCCATATATTGATCGAAAGCCGCCACTGCCTCGGGACCGAAGATGGTGTGCAAAGAGGCAAAGAGCGAGTCATAGGCAGCATAGGCGACCGAATCGACGACGGCCATAGCAATGGAATCGGCGAGGGTATCGGCAACGACTCCGGCTTCCTTGATGTCTTGATAGGCGCTTGCTGCTGCACGGGTGGCCAAGGCGGCGATTGTCTCGGTGGTACAGTCGGCCGCATTGCCCTGCGTGGTGTTCGCGCGATTGGCACACGCGACAAAAGCGATGAGTAAAACAAAGCGACCCATCTAACAGACCTCTCACTACCAAGAGAACAGGAAGTTGCCGGTGTGCCCTGTGAAGTAGTCGATGATGAGCCAGAGCCCGAGGGTCAGCATCTGACCGGCGATCATCCCGAGGAAAAACCCCTGAGTACGTTGGTAGAAGTTGACGCCGCCGTAGCGGAGGATGATTACCTTGATGAACCAAGCGACGAACACGCTGGTAATGATGTGAGGCATCAGGTCCACGGCTGCGACTGGGAAGCCGATTGGGTGGAGGGGCCACCAGGACAGGCGGTGGCGAGCCCAGTACAGCAGGGCCATGATGCCGCCGCCGCCGAACAGGAAGCCGATGCCCGGCCAGTAGATGCCGGCGGGCTCCAGGTTGCGCACAGCGTTGTCGTAGGCGATCGCCGGGCCCGCCTTGAAGAACCAATAATCGAGGTTGATGCCGCCGTAGCGGTAGGCGGCGTGGAAGATCATCCAGAACGAACCCAGCGTCCCGATCAGCAGGGCGAGGATGAGAGCGAGGAAGACCAGCCGCCGGCTGCGCGCATCCATATCCTCAATCAGCTTGAGGGCGTTGGTACAGGTCGCCATGGCGAACGACCGGACCTCGTCGGCCCAGATGTAGGTCATGGACAGGTTGAACACGCCGGTGGGACCGACGAGCGATGAACCGAGACCCATGACGACGAAGTCGGGAGCGTTGACGGGCGTCCGCAGCGTTGCCAGCCCGGCTTCGGCGATGATCCGGGTGATGCCGATGAAGATCATCATGGCCAGGACGATGAAGAAAAAGGAGACCCACAGCGGTGTGCCCATGATCCACAGCCACAGGGTCATGACCGCGATCCCCCCGAGGGTGCCGATCACGGCGCTGCGGTAGGAGAGGATTTCGTCCCGGTCGTCGACGTGGGGCGCTCGGCCGAGGGCCTTGAGCCAGACCGCCTTCAGATGCTCGCGGGCCGTCCACAGCACCCCCGCGACCAGCACCAGCAGGGCACCCAGCCCCTCGTAGCCGACTAGGGGTGCGTCGGGGACGCCGTGGAAGTGGACCTGCTCCGATTTGATCCCGGCGATCGCCAGCGCGCTCTTCTGGAGCCTGCCGAGCAGGTAGAACACCCACACGCTGCCCGATATCCTCGTGTCGATGAGGTAGGTGAAGCCGGTCAGGGCGAAGTTGACCTTGCCTTCGAGGTACGGTATCGGCAGGCGCATGGACACCATGGGAATGGAGGGGTAATAGCTCGACATGCCCCTCAGACTGCCGACGAGGAATGGGATGGCCATGCCAATCCACACGGACGGACGCTTGAAGAAACCGTTCACCAGCCTGTTCTCGTCCTCGCCGCGGATCATGGCCAGACCGACTTGAGCGATTGGATAGGTCAGCCGCTCCCGCTCCATCCACTGACGCCGCAGGATCACGGCGATCGAGATCATGCAGACGTACAGCGCCAGCAGGAAGACGGCCCACCACATCAACGGCTCGACCCAAGCGCCGTAGGGGATGCTCTGGCCGAGCTCGGAAATGCCCTCGTAAAACAGGGTGTTCTCGGCCCCGTCGTCGACTAGGATGTTGTGTTCGGGAAAGTGGGGGAAGAGCTTCTCCCGCCATTGATTCTCCGGCGAAGCGTAGTAGAAGATAGCGGTGAGAGTGGGCAGGATCAGCTCGGTCAGGCCCATTGTGCACACGGCCGAGACCATTGCCAGCATGGCGTACACCATGATCAGTTCGGCGCGGTTGAGGGCTAGGCTGCGGCCGGACCACGCCAGCGGCACGTTGCCGAGGGCGCAGATCAGCGCAAAGGTGGAGAAGATCAGTCCGGGCGAATGCACATCGATATTGGTCAAGGGCCAGTAGGCGTAGAGCCAAGCAGACCCCAAGGCGATGGCGAAAGCGAGGGCTGTGCCCCTGCTGCGTGCGGCCAGCTTGAAGGCTAGGTTGAGTACGCCGATCAGCACGACGAAGACGAAGATGGCCCCCGGGGTGCTGATGTCCGCGGCCACGTAGGCACCCTTGATGACCATGTTGCTGTAGGGGGCGCTGATGGCGAGGAAGAAGCTCAGGCAGCCCCCCACGAAGAACCCCCGCCACGTCAGGCGGTGGCGCGATTCGAGGAGGGGCTCGGAGCGCGACCGCAGGTACTGGCGGTAGAGTGGGGGGATTTTCTGTTTCACGGGAGGCGCGTCAGTGGGTGAGGGCGGAGATCGGCATCCCGCCCGAACGGACCCGAGGTTGGAGCGATGATGGCGGTGCGCTTGCGATCCACCTCGGGTGATCGCATCACTGTTCTTCTCGTACCAGGGTTCTCAGGTTCTCTTCGTGGATCTTGACTTGAGGCTCGTACTGTTGCCGCAGTTCGCCTAGGAATTGTAAGAAGGCCGCATCGCGCTTCTGGCGCAGGACTATGGCCCAAGCCCGAGTCGCGACCTCGGCGAAGGGCTGGGGGCCGGCTCCGAAGGTCGATTCGACGAGCCTGAACACGGAATAGTAGCGGTCTGCTGATGCCGCACCGGGGGTCGCGACTTGGTGGGCCGGCACCTCCACTTCGATGGGACCCAGCAGGTCGCCCGGCGCGGCTCCCTGGGCGGCTGCGAACAGAGCTTCGTGCGCTTTTCTCTGATACCAATGGAGGTGGAATCGCCCGCTGTCCGGTATGGCCATGCGCCGCAGGGTGTGCTGCTGGGCCAGGATCCGAAGATTCTCACCGCGCTCAATCCGGTCCCGAAGCGCGACCGCTTCTTCGCGTGTGGCGACCAGGATTTCGTCCAGCGTCAGGGCCTCTTTTGGGATGAAAGACCGCAGATTCTGGGCATAGAAGCGCCGCGCCTCGTCCTCATCTACTTGGATGTCGCTCGTCGCCTGCTTTCGGATGACCGCCAGCAGGCGTTCCTCTTGCCTGGCCTGGTACCAGGCGACCATCTCCTGCTCGCGGTTGATTCCGGCATTGCGAGCAGCCTGCGCGGCCAGTGTGCGGGGGACTAGCACAGACTCGGCAAACCAGCGCACCTGCGCCAGCACATCTCCCGCGAACTCCCGGTAGTTCTCCTCGGCCGCGTCGATGAACGCTCCCACTGTAATGGTGCCGCCGTCGAACTCGTAGAGTACCGTGCCGCGCTCTGCCTCGGAGAAAGGGTATCCCTCGCTCTCCAGCCGCGCGGCGAGAAGCTCGAAACCGTCTTCTCGGAGACGCAGGTTCAGCGCATCCCGCAATTCCCGGCCAAGCTCCACGGATCGAAGGCCGGCCTTCTCCCGGTGGAGCTCGGTCTCCACTATACTCCGCACCCGTTCGAGGGAAACAGGTGCCTCGTCCATGACCTGGAACACGCCGTAGGTGCCGCCCGGCAGGGGTATGGGTTCGGAAGTCTGACCCTTCTTGAGCGGAAAGACCTTTTCCTGCATGATGGGCAGGGGCATCTGGTCCTTGGTGGCGTACCCCATGAACCGACCGCCCTGCTCGGCCGTCGCGCGGTGGGTCGAGCGCTGCCGCGCCAACTCCCCGAAGTCGGCACCGCCCTGCAACAGGCGCACGATCTCCTCGGCCTCCTCCTTGCTCTCGACCTCGATCTTGCCACCCATGACCGCGCGATTCCGTCCAGTCTTCAGGTAGTGGTCGTGGATTTCCTGCTCTTCGAGCGCGATCTTCGCGTCCACTTCCCGGGCAAAGAACTCGTTCACCAGCCGCTCGGTCCATTCGCGGTTCAGCTTGCGGCGCAGGTCGGGGTCGCGATCCCATCCCCGCGCTGCCGCTTCCCGAATGAGGATCTCCTTGTCGATCAGGGCCTGCAGATGCTGCCGTCGTCCTTCGATGCCCGCCTCCTTGGACCGCAGGCTTTCGACTAGGCGCTCCTCAAAGTGGCGTAGCTGCGCGGCGTGGATGCGGGTGTCTCCTACCTCGGCTAGCACCGGGCCTTGGGCGTCTTGCTCGCAGCCCGACAGGACGATGCCCAGAGCCAAGGCCAGTGGCGCTGCCGCAGGTTTTAGTTTCATCATTCTCTCAATCCAGCATATACAGTGAGATAGGACAGGCCGCTCGTCTCCGTCCGGTTTTTCTGGTCGAACGAGTCGATCTTCCGGCGGTCCACCCGCACTCCAATCGTCGACATGAGCCGGTATCCCACATAGCTGGTGGAATTGGTCAGTTGTAGGGCGAGGGACAGCTCATTGAAATCGCCGGTGGGATCGCCCCGGTTCAGGCCGGCCGTTGGATCGTCTGCGAACGCCACTTCTTGCTGCGCGAAATCGCGGAAGATGACCTGCTCTAGGCCGACGATCACCGTGCTGTGGCTCAGTACCGGGATGTCCAGCCGCAGGGAGGCCATACCGGCCCACTCCTTGCGCTCGAATACCCGGTCGTTTAGGAGCCACTCCGTGTTGAACGGCGTGTCGTCTAGGAACAGTTCGTGTTTGACGTGCGGACGGAGTTGAATTCCACTGCTTAGGGGATAAAGCCAACTTAGCTTGTTGATCAAGCCGAGCCGCCGGGTGTGCTGCGAGATTTTCCGGCCCTTCCGGTCCACGGTGAGTTGCTCCCGTTGCCGCAGCACCTCGTAGATCAGCTTATTCCCGAAGTTGACGCCGACATTGCCCCGACGCTCGAAGGCCAGCGACAGTTTGTTGACCCAAGTATTGGGCAGGCCCAGCGGATCCGGGATCGGCGTCATGCCCTCGTCCCTGAACCTTCCGTGCAACCATTGGAAGAGGTCGTCGGCGATGTCGTCTTCGACCCGCTTCAACATGTTGTAAACTGTCAACTTGCCCACGTTGGGATAGCTGCGCTCGAACGCGAAAAGGGCATAGCTGCTCACATTGGTATCGCCGGTTGAGGGACGGCGCACGCGCTGGTGGCCCGCGGTGAGCTTGGCACCCGGCACGATCCACGCACCGCCGTACACGTTAAATCCGCGGCGGTCGCGCTTGTACGGGTAATCGGGTTCGTTGTCGTTTTCAAAACGGTCTCCCCAGCCGTTGTTGTTCATGTCGATGCCGAAGAGATACTCGGGCCGATCCACGCTGTAGCGCAGGAAGGGCTCGGCGTAGTCGGGCACATTGTTGGGCCGCACTCGGGTGTTGTTCTGGTTGAAATCGGAGATGAAATCGTGGTTCTCGTCGAGACCGGGAAAAACAGCCTCGTCCGCGTACCCCTCGAACACGCGAATGCTGTTCCGTTCGTCGGGTGTCCGGCCGTCGTCGAATCTGCGCTGCTGGTCATTCTTGCGATCGTTGTCGTCGTTGTCGTCGACGAAGTCGTAGAGGTAGCTGGAATGGGCCGGCGGCGTGTCCGCGTAATTGACCCGACCCGCCGAATCCAAAAACCGCATGGTGGTCGAGTATTCGGCGTCCATGCCGAAGGCCTCGCCGAAGAGGTAATAGGGATAGAAATCCTTGGCCACGTTGACCATCCACGCTTCGGCGGCGGGATTGCCCCGAATGCCCGATGAGGTGGTGTGAGTGGTCCGGCTTACATCGGGGTACTTGCGGTACTGGTGGTTCACGTTGAACTCGCCGTAGAGCCTGAACCCGGCCAGATCGTCGGCCTCCACCGTAAAGCCGAGGACCTGGGTGGCGGTGGGCAGTCCGTAGTCAAAGACCACGGCACCTAGATTGGAATGGTCCTGCACATTCCCCGGTGCCCGCACCATGGTCCTGAACACCGGGCGCGGTTCGAAGATGGCGTTGTCGGTGTGCTGGTCGGAAGTGACTTCCACCTTGTAGTCGTTGCTCAGGACCATCCGGAACCGGACTTTGCTGATGTTGTTGACCACATCGGTCAGGGACACCACCGTTTCCAAGTCATCGAGGACTGCCGGGTCTGGATCCGCCAGCACGTAGTCCAGCCGGATCCGCCCCAGTTCGCCGGCACCTTCGGCTATTAGGGAGCCATCCCGGGGAATGCCGCCCGAAACCCTCGGATGGAAGCCGATTTGGCTGCCCACTAGCACCGTGTCCAGCTCTCCTATCCGGGTTGTAATCTCGATATCGTGGGCGAAGAGGGCGGGACCGCCCTCGCCGTCGGCCGGGGAATCGTCGGTAATCCGCACGGTGATCCGGTTGATGCGTGCGCCCGACTGGTGAGAGCTCAGCCTGCCGGTCAATGGACTCCCGTCGAAGGGCACGGTCGAGCTCCGCCCGTTGTGCGCGTTCACGAAGGTGCCGCCGATGCGCACAAAGTCGGCCAAATTCCCGACGGCTCGCAGACCGATGAAATTGGTGAACTCGTCGATGAAACTGCGCGCTGGCAGGAACAGCGGGACATTGATTCTGGATAGGAGGGCTGTGGCCGCGACGCGATCCGACATATAGTCGAATTGGACCCCGTTGAAAGCCGTCTTGCGAAAGGTCATGGGCGTCAGGGTCGTGCCGATCTCGTCGCCGATGCTCACGCGGAAGTGGTGCTGTCCCTTGGCGTCCGCAGAGATCACGAGGGAGCTGAAAAGGTCTTTGTAGCGGTCGGTCTTGTGGAGCAGGTTCCCCTCAGAGGTCCGGGGCTGGCTCTGCTGCCAGTCGTAGATCAGCCAACCTCGGGTCAGGAGCCGGCCGTAGAGATCGTAGTGATTGTCGCCCTCCTGATCGGTGGATAGGTAGCGCAGGTAGCGCTCGTGGGCGTAGTTGGTTCCCGCCTCCCATCGCCAGCGGTAGTGGTTGGCGACCTCTTGAGGCATGTACCATTTCTTGAGGGACGGAACGAAGGCGTCCGTGCGCAGGCTGGGAGCTGTCGAGTAGTAGATCGCCCGGCCGCTCTCGCGGATTCCGAGGCGATTCCCGTAGTCCGACTGGGATGCGCCGGGCGCGACGTCCAACGCGACTGCGAGCCCGACGAGGATGAGGATTCGGGACCTGGGCCGCACGGTGCGCACTTGGGAGGACTTGTTCATCACAGTCCAGCATATACGGTTATGAAGGTGGTGCTCAATTCGCGGCCCCGGTCTTCCTTCACGGATCTTCCCTCGTTACCGGCGGCAATGAACTCGTCCCAGACCCGGGTGTAAATGATGCCGAACTGGGTGGTCAGGGTATAGCCTTGGTATTCCCGGACGTTGGACCACTGGGCGGCTAGCACTAGGCTGCGGGAATCACCTGTGGCCCCCACCCGGTTGGCGACGAGGGCCTTCTTCTCGTCTAGCATCAGATCCACAACTCGATGGTATTCTAGCCCGGTCTCAAGAGACGATGCGCTCAACATGGGATGCCGCAGCAGCAGGGTGCCCGTTCCCGTCCACTCCTCGCGCTCATCGCCCTCTAGGATGAAAGGCGCTTGGTTCAGGTACTCGCTCTTGATCTTGGGTTGGATCTCAAGACCTCTGACGCGGTAGGTGTAATCCGCTTTGTTGATGAGTCCGAAGAAGTGGGTGCGCTCCTCGAGGATAGGGCCGACGCCCCGCTTGTAGGCGTCTCCCTGCTGAGCATACAGGTCGTACTTGATCTTGGTCCGGGTCTTCAACTCGCTCACCGGGCGATAATCCAACTCGAGGTAGGTCGAGTTCACCCAAGTGTCGCGGGCCGGGAGCAGGTCCTCGATGTTGGCTAGGTTGCCGGTGGCCAGACCGAGGTAAGGAGTCATTTCCCGGCGGTCGTCGGGTATGGTGTCCCTAGTCCGCTTGAGCATATTGTAGATCCGAACCGCGCCGAATCGGGGATAGTCGTGCGCAAAGGTGATCAGCCCGTAGGTCGTGTGGTTCTTGCGAGCGGAAGACAACGAGTTGACCCGCAGAAGCCCCAGTGTGGCCCTGATGTCGGGCGTTACAAAAGCGCCACCGTACACGTTGTACCCCTGCTGGTCTGTCTTGTAGGGGTAGTCGGCCAGATCGTCGTTCTCGAAGCGGTCCACCCAGTTGTTGTTGTTCAGGTCGATGCCGAAGAGGAACTCGGGCCGGTCTGAATAGTAGCGGAAGAAGGGCTCCTCATAGTCGGGGATGCGATTCGCTAGAATGGCGCTGTCGTTCTGATTGAAGTCCGACACAAAGTCGTTGTTCTCGTCCCAGCCCGGGAACACGTTGGCATCGCCGGAGCCCTGCTCGAATCGGGCCCAGTCGGAAATCCGGTCTTGGTCGTCATTGTCCTCGACGAATTCGTAGAGGTGCCGGGTCGAATGGTCGTAGAGGATGTCCCCTTCGCTGTTTACGAGGTACGCTGTGGTGGAGTAGTTGGGGTCTAGGCGGAAGGCCTCGCCGAAGGCGAAGAACGGATAGGCCACCTTCGACACGTTGACCATCCACGCCTCTGCCTCCTTGGAATAGCTGGACAGATCGCGGCCTGTTTGGGCTAGGCTGGGGCTGGGGAACTGGTGGTAGGAGCGACTGATGGCCAGTTCGGCGTAGGCATCAAACCCCATTACCTCCTTGACGTCTACGGTGAATCCGTAAACCATATTTGCCGTGGGCAAGCCGTATTCGAAGACGAGTCGGGTCTGGTTGGAGTTGTCCGGCACATTGCCTTCGGCCCGGGCCACTTCAAAGAGCGCTGGTGCCAGCTCGTCGATATCCTCGCCGCTGAGCGGCAGGTTGGGCGTGGGACGCAATCCGGTCTGGCGGTCGGACCATATCTGGATGCGGTAGTCGTTGGCCACCACTAGATCGAAGGTGATCTTCGCGATGGTGTTCGGACGCGGCCCGGTGTAGGCGATGTCGGTGAAGTCGTAACTGATTACGATCTTTTCCTCCCCGTCCGCGCTCTGGAAGCCCTCGTGGTGGAAGCCGCCGCTGACCACGGGCCACGCGGCCGGATCGGTCACCATCGCCCGCTGGCGGATCTCCTCCCGCCTCCCGGTGGCCGGATCCTCCGTGGTTATGATGATCTCGTGCGAGAACAGGGCCGCGCCGGCCACGCCGTCGTCCGGTGAATCATCGCTCAAAACAAGGGCTAGGCCGCGCACCGGGACCGCCCCTTGGTTGGCAGCGAGTGTGCCTTTGAGCGGATTCCGCTCGAAGGCGTCCTCGAAGGTCGTGGAGTTGTGGGCGTTGACCATAGTCGCCCCCACTTCCACGAAGTCCCCAACTTGGGCGACGACTCGCCCTCCCATCAGGTTGGTGCCATTGGTCACTGTCGCGGGCGCGTTCTTGGCCGTGGTACTGGCGATCGGCAAGCTGATCCGGGAAAACAGCATCGTGCCGCGGTACTTGTCCGCGGCGAAGTCCATCTGGATGCCGTTGAAGTTGGGTTTGGAAAAGGTGAGCGGCGTCAACGCCGTTCTGATCTGATTCCCAGCCGTTATGGCATAGTGAAACTGGCCCTTGGAATCCGAGCTGACTAGGACGCTGCTAAACCAGCTAGCGAACCTCGGATCCTTGTAGAGCGAGGAACCAAACTGTCCGGGCTGACTCTGATTCCAGTCGTAGACTAGCCACCCCCGGGTCAGGTAGTTGCCGTAGAGATCGTAGAAGGGGTCGCCCTCGCGGTCGGTGTTTACGTAGCGCTGGTACTGTTCGCGGGCATAGTTGGAATACGCCCACTGCTGCCAGCCGTACAGCTCGTACAGCTCCTGTGGCACGTACCATTTCTTGAGGGCCGGATCTAGGGCGTCGTAGAGGACCCCAGGACCCCTCGGTTCATAGGTTATCTCTTCCCCTCGCCGCTGTCCGAGAAGCCGGTCGGAGGACTGACCGAATACCTCAGATGCCTGCATAATGGCGATGAGCACGAACGCGCTCAGTGCTCCCGCGGCCTTGCCGGTCGTCAACATGGAGAGACCCTCTCTCGGTGAAATCGCCATATCAGTTTTAGTACACCACTTGGACCGCGGTGGTGGTCGTCGCAGCGCTGGCGACGCTGTGCACATCTACGTGAGCCAGATAGATCCCGGGTGGCACGAGCTCGCCACTGCCATTGGTCCCATCCCATGGGATCGACCAGTGACCGTCTCCCTGCTCGCCGGAGAAGAGGCGGCGAACCAAGTGGCCGGCGAGATCGAACACGCTCACCTCAACGGGCACCGGACCGATTACCCGCGACAGGTCGTAGGAGATGTGGGTCCGGTCGTTGACCCCGTCGCCGTTGGGACTGAAGGGCCGCGGTACGGCCCGGGTATTGATCAGGATGTCGCCGCCCGCAAGGGGCACGTCCACCGACAACACCCGCGCATCCGCGGTTCCCACCGGAGGAAAGGTGGCGTCCCCGGGGCCGAGGTGGGCTGCGTTGCCGGCGAGGATCTTCTGACCGGTGGTCCCGGTCCCGGTGTTGCCGGCCCAACCGGGGAAGGCCGTCCCGTATCTGAGAACGCGGCAGCGAAACCGGATCCTCAGGACGGTGGCTTGGTCGGCCTCTAGGTCGCTAGCCGTTATGGCTGGGAAGCGCACCCGGAATCGCCGTTCTTCCACTGCCTCGATACCGAAGTCGGCGGCCGGATCGGTGGGCAGTGCCGACGGGCTCAGATCCCAAGCGGAGAAATCCGCCGCCTCGATGCGGCCGTCGTGGAAAAGGACTTGGATCGAGTCGATCGCTTCGACCCGGACCGGCGTGGCGATCTCAAAGGTGTCGAAGCCGCTGTCTTGGCCCGGTCGTATCCGGGTCGGCATGACCGCGTAGGTGAAGGTTGCCGGAACGCCCAGTTCGACCTGACGAGGGTAGATCTCGCCGACGATTCGCTCGGCCGCTGGCGGGAACACTGTGAAGGCCAACTGCCCAACCCCGGTCGCTGCCTCGAGGTCCCGGCTCGCCAGTTCGACCCGGACCTGAAAATAGCGCCGTGGGGCCGGAGTGCTGATGACCGCCCCAAGCTGCTCGTCATGGATGTTCTCGACTGTGATGCCGCTGGTGCCCTCTTGCCCATAGGGAGCCGACCACGGCGTCCAGGCGTCTGGATCGTCCCGGATCTCGCCCCGTGGGCTCAGGCCGCGATAGTCCTCTAGGCTCAGTGCTACTTGGTTCTTCTCTGCCAATGGCAGTGCCCGGTAGATTCGCAGCGCATCGAGCGGCTCCAAATCGTCTAAGGCAATCTGCTCTCCATCGGCCGTGGTGACGACCGCGCCCTCCTTATAGGGGAGATTCACCGAACCGCCGGGACCGGGGCGGGTGAATTCCAGCGGCGTATCGTCGTGCCCGGCGCGCGTCGAAATGCGGGCCTGCGCCATCCCGGCGAAACCGAGGCTCTCCTCGATCCAGCGGATCTTGCCCCACACGCCCCAGTTGTCCCCCAGATCATAGACATTGGAGATGTATTGGGCCTCGGGCACGAACCCGGTCCCGAACACCCGAAATTCGGCGATTTCAAAGCCGATAGACGTCTGCGACCGCAGGCGCAGGAAGCGCAGGTACTGGGGAGGAATCCGCAAGTCGACCACGGGCTGGTCGTTTTGCAACTCCAGCTTGAAGCTGGTCATCACCGGCCTGCCGGACTCGTCTCTGTCATTCTCGCTGCCGTTGTTGACCAGAAGCTCGTACGCGCGCAGATAGTCGTTTTGGAAAGGAAAGTCGGGCGCTGCGAAACCTGGGGCGTTGCGCGGAAAGAACTGGATTCGGTTCACCCCGAAGCGCGCGCCCAAGTCAAAGTCGAGCATGGCCCCGAAGGCGAGGACCTGTGGCCCCTCGGCCTCGCTCTTGCGGGTGAAAGCCGTCTCGAGATCGCCGTCCACCATCAGGAGCAGCTCTTCGGCGAGGCCGAGCGTCAAGAGATTCGGCGAGGTCAGCGTGGCTCCGGCCGCGATATTGCTGGTGGAGTCGGCTCGCTGGGGGAAGATCCAGCCCGGTTTGCCGGGAAAGTCGAAGTCCACCACATCGCCTGGGGTGTTGGTGAGCGCGGCCTCGTCAACGCTGATTTGCGCCGCGGCCGGGATCTCTCCCCCGCCGCTGTTATAGGGTTGGCCGCTGGTGCCACCCAGCACCCGGCTTTCAGCAGCCAGATCTTGGGCCACTAGGCAGAATGTCCCAAGCATGACCAAGCTGGTTCTGATCCGCTGCATTCTCACTCGATAGACCCTGGCGTCAATACGCTACGTGGACCACGCGGTGCACTTTGCGGCTCGATACGTCTGTGTCCACCTCGATTTCCAACAGGTAGATCCCAGGGGGCACCAGCCGGCCGCTCTGGTCGTGGCCGGACCAGCGGACCGCGTAGGATCCGCTCACGAGGGGACGCCGTTCCTCCCACGTCCGCACCAGACCGCCGCCCAGATCGTAGAGGCGGGTCTGCACTGTGCGCTGCCCGGTGAGTCGGAGCACCGAGAACTCGAATCGCGCTTCGTCGTTGATCCCATCGCCGTTCGGGGTCAGGATCGGCGCAGTGATCGTCAACGGGCCCATCACCCGTTTGTCTGCCAACGGCCCGCGCAACAGCATCCCCTGACTCGAGGCCAGGGCGGTCGCATCGCCGGGATCGACCCGCTGCCACCGATTGGCCTCGGACGAAGTGCCCAGTTCCGCCTGCAGGACAGCGCCGGGGCGGAACAGGGTGGTGGTGAACCGCACTTCGATCAGATCGACCTCGGGACCCACCGCCGAATCTAGGCGCACCCACAGCGAATCCGATCCGGTCGGGACCTGCTCCAGATCGGCTGGTCCCAACTCGGCTACCGGGCCGGCGTCCCACTGTGACTCCCGGCCCATGCGGAGGAGTTGCAGATCGAGGTCCACTCCGGGAGCGTACAGGCGAATCTGGTCCATTCCTGGACCGTTCCGCAGGAACCGGGCTTTGACGAACAGGGACAGGGTGTCGGTGGCACCCAACTCGGATACTAGGCCCGGCTCGAGCTCGCCGAGGGCCTGCTGAGCCAGGGGATCGAGGAAGTTCAGCCGAATCGACCGCAGGGAAGCCGCCTGTTGTGGATCGCTGGTCTTCAGCCAGGCTTGGAGCATGAGGTACGCTCGCGGGCTTGGCGACGTGATGGGGGACCCCGAGAAGTCGTATTCCTCGCTCCAGTCGCTCCAGTCGCCCCCGGCCACCTGCTCGGTCACGATCTCGATATCCTTCTTGGCGAATTTGTTCAGCTTGTTGTACTGCTCTTCCGTTATCTCGCTACCGTCCTTCTTGAAATAGCGGAGGACGTCGGCGAGTTGGTTGCCGGTCCGGCTGCGCAGCGCGATGGAGGTTCCCAAGGGCGTGTCCCCCTCCCACTCGATCGAACTCAGCGTCCGGGCACCGTCCAGCGTGATCAGGGGCGACGTGAGTGAGACGCGAGGCTGGTATCCCTCGCCATAGAATTGGATTTCCCGCGTGTCTGCGTTGCCTCCCGCTAGGCCGCCGGAATAGGGAATGCTGATGTAGCGGGCGACCGTGGGTTCGAACACGTTGGCGTGGTAATCCATGCCGCCGTCGCCGCCGAGCGCCTGGCTGGTCCAGGCTAGGGTGCCCTCGGGTGTCAGACTGCCGTCCGAGGTCTGGATTTCGTACTGGGTGATGGGCCCCCAGTACCCCGCGTTCAGGAAGAACATCTGCACTCGATCCACCCAGAAGAAGGCACCCAAATCGAAGAAGAAGAAGCGCAGGGCGTGCGTGCGGACAGTGGTTCCGACCGTTGTTTCGTACAGGCCGTCCACCAAGCTGGTGACTACGGTGGTATCAATCCCTATCTTTTGCGCCACCCCCCGGCGGGCGGCCAACCCCAGGGCGATGTTTTCGCCTATCGTCCGCACTTCCATCGCGGCCAGTCGAGGACGCTCGCGGCGGAAGTACCGGACCTCGCCACGCGATCTCGCGTCGATCGCCTCGTAGATCTCCGGCTCGACCCGGATGCTCCCATCAGCCACTTTCTTGTAGTAGTCCACCGTCCCGCGGCGGGCGGGCTCCAAGGCGTCGTAGGCTTCGCGGGATACTTCGGCGCCTCGCACCGAGTCACTTTCCGTCACCACGAGTTGGACGTAGCGGATCTGGTCTCCCCGCCAGTGCAGATCGCGGGCGTCTCCCGACGGCTCCAGCTCGATGTCGAAGACCCGTTGGTTTTTGTTCGCGCCCGGACTCGCGTAAACGAGGACGTAGCCCTTGACGTCCCTCAGACCCTGCTCGGGACGCTCGCCATCCGAGGTCAGCAGGGTATATTGGAGAAAGGGATCGCCAAGATCCGCATCCACAAAGGTCAGGAGGATGCGAGTCGCGGTCACGATCCGCCCTAGATCCAGTTCGAACCACCAGTCGCGCAGTGGCTGGTCCGGGTCGGGCTGCCAGTACGAGGTCAAATCGCCGTCGAGAAGGTTGGCTGCCCCGGCCGCATTAGTGCCAGCCCGCACTGCATCCAGCAAGGCGACGTCTTCGGCCTTGACTCCTTTGGGCGGGTTCCGTTTCAGGTGCTCGACAATGTCTTGGGTCGCGTCGATATCTTTGGCCACAAAGTGCGGGCGGGCTGCGTTCGCTGGGGCAAAGAACTCGACCGTGCCGACGGGGAACCCCCAGGTTTTCAGGTGGCGGCCCTCTACCACGATCTGGTTGCCGCGGATGATGTACCCTTGGCCCCAGACCGCACTACCACACAGGATCCAGAGAGCCAGCGCCGTGCTGATCTTGCCGTTCATGTTGCCACGCCTCTTTAGCATCTGGGAGCCTCAATACGCCACCGCGATCAGGCGCGTTCCGCTGTCGCGACCCCCTTCGCGATCGACCGCGACTCGGCACACGTAGAGCCCCGGCGGCACTAGCTGGCCGTCGCTGTCGCGTCCGTCCCAAGGCTGGATGTACTGACCCGAATGGTCGCGGCCCACATAGACCTCCCGCACTAGCCGGCCCGACAGATCCCACACCCCCACCTCCACTAGCCGGTCCTCGGTCAACTTCAGCAGGTCGTACTGGATCGCCACCGCGTCGTTGATGCCGTCTCCATTGGGCGTAAACGCGGCCGGCTCGACCTGTAACCCGGCCACAATCGACGCGCCCAGCGACAGCGTCTTGACCGACAGCCGGTTGCCGTCCAGCCTGTTGGTCGCATCGCCGCCCCGCACCGGTTGCCAGACCTCCTCTGGCGCCTCGCTGTCGAAAATGCGGCCTTGGAAGGTCGCCGCATACCGATACACCTCGCCCCGCAGCCGAACCTGCAGCAACTCACCACTCTGGTCCACCGCCAGCCGTGGAAAGCTCACCACCACCCGGTCCTCGGTGCGCAGGCCGTCTATCTCCGTGAAGGCCACCGCCGCTCCCGCCAGTTCGACTTCGACCACCTCCACCACTCGGCCCCCCTGAAAGCGCAACTCTAGGCTGTCGAAACCCCGATCCTGCAGCGACAAGGTGGGCCGCACCGCGTACGTGAACTCGGTTAGCTGCGAAGCCTCGGCCTGCCACGGGTCCACCTCTCCCACCAGATCCGTCGCCGCCGGCGGCGACGAGACTGCAAATTCGAGGAAATTCACCTGGCCCCCATCTAGAAAATCACTGGCGAAGTCAAGCGAAAACTGCACGTAGTTGCGCGGCCGCGGTGCCACCATCGGCACCCCCAGACTGTCGCCAAATGAATACGGTGCCGACCACAGGTCCCAGTTTGCCGCGTCGTGGGTGATGCGGCCTTTCTCTTTCACCTTCAGCTTGTCGTACTGCGCTCGGGTCAGTGGCGAGCCGTCCGACCCATACGGCACCTCCTCGTCGGCGCGGAAGGTCCGCCGCCAGTACCGGGATGGCTCGGGGTCGTCGCCGCCATGGCTGCGGATCGATACCCGGGCCGACTCGTCTTGGCGGCCCGACCAGCGCACCCAACCTAGGCTGGAGGGGGCACCCAGCGGAATGGTGTTCGAGGTATAGCTGGCGAACGGCACATACCCCTCGGCGAAGACCTCCAGCTCCGCAATCTCCCACGCCTGCCGCTGAAACGGGTTGACCCACAGGGTGAGCTGTCGCACCGGCGTCCGGTCTAGAGGAATCTCCACCACCGGGCTCTTGTTCTCCGTGATCTCCACCACCAGATTGAAGTCGAGTTTCGTGTCGCTGACGAGTTTGTGCTGGAATCTCAGGTGAGACCGGTTCGGCGTTCCCCCGTGGGGTTCGCCACTGCCGGTGGCGATAGCCATGTGCTCGATGTAGTTGGGGGAGCCGGGACGCGGCGACACCCGCACCCGGTTCACCGGGAACAGGCCGCCCAAGTCGAAGTACAGGGTGAAGCCGCTGATACCGCCGCCTGGACTGTAATCCGACAGCGACGCATTGTGCTCTAGGAAGAAGGTGGTGAAGTCGCCATCGGCGACCACGTCCAGAGTCGAATTGCGGCCATAGCCCGAGTAGCGCTCGGTCATCAGAAAGCCGCCCCGTTCTTCCACCGTGGATAGGATGCTCTCGTCGCTGCCGTAGTAGTAGGGAGCCAGCACTCCCTCTAGGTTGACGCTGTCGAAGTCGCCGGCTTGGGCGGGATCCACATCGGCCCAACTCAACTGCTCGAACTCGACGCTGCCGTCTGCTACCTCGGGCAGCAGGGGAAAGCTAGCGTAGTCCTCGCCGCCCAAGCGATAGATCTTTACTGCTTCTGCCGGACGCCACATCCCCGCGCTCGCCACCAGGCACAAGAGCAAGCTTGCCAATCGCGCTCTTGCCAAGATGTCACCCTCTTGTGGTGTGTGGGCCCAACCCGCGTACACCGTTGGGCTGATTATTAGGGAAGGGGGGATGTGAGACCACATCCCCCCTTCCTTCGTGTTATGGAGCTTGAACCGCTAGCAGCGAACCTACTCGCCGTCCGCTACTGCCCGAACGCAGACTTGATGCGGCCCCAACTTTCGGCTTCGACTGCCGTGCCAAAATCGACTTCCTCCAATGGAGCCAGCAGAAAGTCGGTGGCTACCGCGGCGGTTTCCCAGTAGGTTCCCTCGCCATTCAGGACATACTGTATGGCCTCGTTGTTGTCCATATTGTCATAGTCGCCGATCATCCAGTTCAGACCGATGATCTGACCTTCTTCCATGTCGTGTACCACACTGCCGTCCGGGTCATCCCACTGTAGGTTGTCCCACAATGTCATCATCCACTCTGCCTTGCCGGTGACGTCGGCGGCGTTGAGCACGACGGAATCCGACGAGTACCCTTGGGCGGCGTACGGCGGGTTGCCGGCCCAGGTAGCTTGGCTATGCCAGAACCAGTACCACGCTGTCTCCTCGTTGTTCGTCGACGCCGGATCGATGTCCGGGAGGCGGAAGTGGATGTTTTGGGCGAAGCGCCCGCGGTCCTCGGCTTCGTCCGCCCAACTGCGTTCGCCGCCGTGGTCCCCGTCAACGCTCATCTCGAAGGTGTCGGGCAAGGGAGGAGGGCTACTTTCGATACCGGAGACGTCTCGCTTGCGGAAGTTGTCGAACAACTCGTGGTGCATATAGAGACGGTCCTGGCTGGCGCTATAACCGACGATGACCTTGCTGTTCAGACTGGACAGGTCGGTCCACTTCTCGCCGGTTGTGGATGTATAGAGCTCTGGCCCGATCCAATAGTCCTCGGGAACCACGGCCCACTCGGACAGATCCCCGTCTAGGGTCGGCTCGGCACCCGCGGGAAACTGGAACGCGAGCAGAACTTGGTCCTCTGGCACATGACTATAGGCGGAAAAGGCAAAGCCCACAGTCAGGCACAGAGCGATAAGCGTAGCTTTCTTCATTGTGTGGAACCTCCACGATGGTGATTCTCCGACCCTAGGCGTTCTAGGGCCGCAGGAATCGGGTTGTATGCACGTTTGTGGTAATGTATAGACTGGTCTTAGGTCTGTGCAATAAAAAAACGAGACCGATCAAACTCGCTTAGGGGGCAAGCTGTGCTATGCGTGCCTCTAACGCTGCAAGCTGACGGGCATCGCCCCGCCAGTGGGCGACCGCCAGCCGGTATGCCCGCAGTGCCGCATCCACTTGGCCCGTCTGTTCGTATGCCTTGCCGAGCGCGTAGTGGGCCTTCGCGTTGGTGGCGTCCAACCTTTCCACGGCCTCGAACGCCGCGATCGCTCGGTCGTAGGCTTGCTGGCGGAGGTAGTGCTGTCCGAGGCTCAGGCGGGGCTCGACCCAATCCGGTCGGTGGCGGATCGCTGCCTTGTAGGACTGCTCGGCCTGATCTAGGCGACCCTGAAGCAGCCCCACGTTGCCTAGGGCGTGGTGCGCCTTAGCAAACGTCGTGTCTACTTGTAGGGCCTGCTCGAAGGATCGACGGGACTGGTCGAGGTGCCCGTTCCGGACGGCGACGTAGCCGATGGTGAAGTGGGCCTCGCAGGCCTCGCGCTGATTCGGGGCTTGGGTGATCACCTGACGGGCCAGCGCTACCGCTTCGTCTAGGTTGCCCTGATTCAGGTGGGCATGGCTTAATCCCGCGAGGGCTCTGACATGCTCGGGCTGGCGCTTTAGGACCGCCCGGTACATGCCGATGGCCCGCTCCCATCGGCCGAGCTCGCCGTAGGACCGTCCCGCCGCCAGATAGGAGTCTAGGTCGCCGGTCTGATTCATCTGTTTTTCTATGGCTCGCACTTGGTCGGCCCGCTGATTCAGTTCGGCAAAGCGGTCGAGCAGTATCTGGGCTTGCTCCTCGCGCCCTTGGGCAGAGTAGAGATTGGCCAGACTGTAGTATGCCTCGGGATAGGCCGGGTCGATCTCAATAGCCCGACGCAGCATTCCTTCGGCCTCCTCGTAGCGCTCCGCGTAGGTGTAGAGCATCCCGAGTTCTCGGTGAGCCTCCTTGTTGTCGGGATCGAACCTGACAGCGCGCGTCAACAGTTCCGCGGATTCTGTTCGGCGTCCCTGCAGCCGGAGGAGTCGGCCCAAGGCACACAGTGCCTCAGCATCGGTCGAATCGGTCGCCACGGCCCGTACCAGGGCCTCCTCGGCCCGGCCATACGCCCCCTGCTCTTGATGCAGACCGGCCAGAAGACGGTACGAGGGAGCTGTGCCCGGATCGATCCGCACGGCCTCTTCCAGCAGAGCGATTGCCTCCCGGTGGCGTTTCATTTCTCCGTAGGCCACGGCCAGATTGTGGTAAGCCAGAACAAGGCTCGAATTTAGGCGAATGGCGGCCAGATACGCGGTCTCAGCCGAATCCCTGCGGCCCAGTTTCATGTAGGCCGTGGCCAGATGGCAGTGGGCTTCAGCGGAGAGGGAGTCTAGAGCCACTGCCTGCTGATACGCGGCGAGTGCGTCGCGGTACCGGGCTTGGCGGAAGTAGGTGTGCCCGAGCGTGTGGAGCCGGTTTCTCTCTGGGTTCGGTGCTGGTGATTCGGGTGCCTGACACGCGCCCAGCCAGATTGCCAACAGGGCAGCGGCGGTGCGGCGAAACACAACTGCGTACGTCAGATGCATCGCGCAGTTTTCCGTTGGATCACGGGGTTGACCGGGGGCGACGTGGCGTGAGGAGGGCTGGAGTCGAGGGAAGAGAATTGCCACCCGTGGACGTCTTCGCGTCGCCGACCGAATATAAGCCATCGGCACCAGCCCCAACAACTTGAGTGCTGGTGTCAGCAGGGCCGTTTCGTCGGCCTTGTTGACCAAGGCACCCGCTGGCTCGGTCAATCTGGCCTCGCCAGTTTAGGCGATTGACGCGATTGACGCGTCTGGTGCCGATCTATAGTATGGCAGATAGGCACCCGCGCGGGGCAGGGACGACTCCTAAGACAACCCCAGCAGGCCGGACAGCGGCGACACCCCGAGATGGAGCAGAGCGTGACTTGGCAGAAACGAGCAGCAGGCGGATCTGAAGCGGCATGGTATCGACAATCAGACTGAACGGCGGCTCCTTCAAGGGCCTCCTCCTCGACAACGAGGCGAACGCCGCCCGCCAGGGGAGCGGCTTTACCCCCCTGTGCCATCTGAGCTACCCGGACCAGAACCTCTATCGGGACGACGCCGTCGGCCTCAACTTTGAGCACATCATGAACGGCGCGGCGGCCGACGCCGCCCGCTCGATGTTTACCCCCCGGAAGGACCGCTGTCTCCTCCTCTCCCACGCTCCCGGCGAAGCATCGGTCTGCCATCCGGCCGCGGACTCCTCTTGGGGGATCGAGAGCGCGATGCGCTATTGCTTCGGGCCGGACTGCGTCGATATGGAGTTCACCGCCCGCCTGACCGACGAACGATGCGCCCCGCTCGGGTACGTCGCCTTCATGTGGGCTTCCTACATGAACCGCACCTGCGGCCGGGCGATCCATTTCTACGGGACCTGCGAAGGGGAGGAAGGCTGGATTCGCTTCGGCGAAGACCTGCCGGACGGCCGCTTCGAGACCGGCACCGTCGCCCACGCCTCGGTCAATCCCCTCCCGTACGAAGAGGGGGCCGAAACCCTCAACATCGTCGAAGATTCCCGCAAGCGCTTCCTCCTGCCGTTCTACTACGGTATAGCGGACGGCGACGGCGACCTGTCGAGCGCGGACGACCGGATGGTCTATGCGATGATGTTCGATCAGGAGGCGTCCATCCGCTTCGCCCTGTGGAACTTCATCCAGGACGAGCGCGGCCGGCCGGACCCGCACAGCCCGGCCTGGGACTGGCAGTACGTCATCCGCGACCCGGAGATCGGTCGGACCTATCGCTACCGGGCGCGGCTCCTATACCGGCCGTTCGTCGATCGGGAAGCGGTGCGGCTGGCGTATGAGGAGTGGGCGACCGAATTATAGCGCTTCGATTTTCACCACGGCGGGGCCAGACTCGGCTCGTGGACGAAGCGCTTCATGCCCAACACGAGTCGGGCCTGGGTGCGCGGCGGCAGAGCCAGCGCGAACGTCTTGCCGCTCACTGGAACGCGCTGGGATGTCCCGCCGACCTCGACCTCGGTGAATTCGTGCTCTCCCATGCCCCCCGCTTGGATCAGCACCTCCCGGCGCTCCGTCGAGCTTACGTTCACCACGGTCAGTTCGGCCCGGTCGTCGCTCAGCCCCGAGACCAGCGCGGCCACGTCGGGCGGAAGCCCCGGACGATGGCGCTGGGCGTCGAAGTGGCGCAGTCTCGTGACTAGCAGGCCCCCGTTGTAGTGGGGGAGAGGGGCACCCATGGTGAGTTGCACCAAGCCTTCACAGGTAACGGGATTTCGCTGCTGGAAATAGGCGTCGCCGTAGGTGGCCGGGTCCTGCTCGTCCTGCGCCATGAAGTCGAGACGCGCCTGCACCTGGCTCAGATTGTGTTCGAGGATCCGCTCTGGATACTCGGGGAACTCGCCGTGTAGGTAGGCCATCCAGCCCCAGTCGTGCCCGCCCTGATCCTTGGTGTGGTGCCACGAGTTGACGGCGAACGGATCGCCCGACCGCTTGCGGGTCCGCTCGAATCGCCGCGAATCGGACCGGGCCATCGACATGCACCACAGATGGGCGATGTCGGACGGGTACATGGGCATGAACTCGAACCAGCCGTCCTGCTGCAAAGTGGTGCCGTCTTCCTTGCGGATCGGGTACCACATCCACTCGCCCAGTTCGTAGTTGACCAGTCCGGGATCATCGTACTTGTGGGGCACGTAGAGCTGATCGTCGCGCTCGATTCCGCGGGAAATGAGGACGTCGATCTGCGACCGCGGAAAGTCCATGTATTCCAGTCGGCGCGTCAGCAGGGCGCAGTTCTGGGCTGCGACCCCCACGGCCTGCCCCACGCTGTGCCAACCGTGGGGCCAGGCCCAGCCGTAGCTCGACCCATACCACTTGCCGTTGGTGTGTTCGCCCACGACACCAGAGAGGCCGACGTTGTCGGGCACGATGCCGCCGTTGGCGTCGGCGCGCTCCATCCAGGCCTCGGTGTATTCGAGGACCCAGGCGCGGTACTTCCCGTCCGCCGTCAGCAGGTAGGCGTTTGTCCCTAGGGTGGTCGCTAGGAGGTTGACCACGGCGTCGCCGCGGCCCATGCGATCGCGCATGGCTTGGCCCAGCCGAGCGGCCAACTCGGGACTACCTCGCACCACCTCGTGATTGGTGCATCCCGGCACGTCGTAGAAGGGCAGGTTGTACCCCTCATAGGGCCAATGCGGACCTTCCTCGAAGGCCCAGTAGGCCGGCCCCTTACTGCCGTTTCTCGCGCACCGGATGATCCGGTGTTCGGGGTCGTAGTTGGGTGCCTCCGGATCCTCGCCGAGGAACAGCCCGGCGAAGCGACAGGCCCGCTCGATGTTGGCTCCGTTGGTCGGATCGGCCATGCAGAGCATGTAGAACAGGTAGTTGCCCTCGCCCTGATGGAACCAGTCGTAGCCCGGCTGGTACTCCCGCACCACCATGGGGTAGCCGTGTCCCGTGCCGTGCTGGCTCATCTGCTCATTGATGACGTCGAATTCCCGCTGGGCGTCGGCTAGGAACCGGTCGCTGCCGCCGAGCAGGTAGAAGAGCGGCCAGTTGTGGAAGCTCTCGTAGCAGTCATCCAGCGCGTCGATGCTCTCGAAGTCGGGACTGGGGGGCCAGAGCAGGCGTCCATCTGGATGGGTGTACCTTTCGAGCGCCTGTGGAGCGGCGTCCTCGATTGCGTCGAAGAGTTGGCGCTGAAGCAGGGCCCACTGCGGTGGTGTCTGGGCCGATTCGCGCGCCTCTAGGGAGACTGTCATGGTCGCTCGCCTTACTTGGCTAATCCCCGCTTGACCTTCCGCTCAAATTCGCGCATCTCATCCGTCCCGTCTAACACGCCGATTTCCATGTTGAACTCGCGCACCTCGCCCGGCTCGATGTACTGCAAAGTCCCGTGCTGGCGGTTCCAAGCGCGGCCGAGCACTGAGCAGTTGCCCGGCTCAATGCCGGTGACGTACGTGCCCTTGTGGAAGTGCTGCCAGTGGTTGACGATGGGGATCTCGCTGTGCTTGAACTGCCAATACAATCCCAAGCCTAACTTGTCGTTGAGCAGGCCGATGTGGACGCGCCCCTGGCGGTCGGTACGGGGCCGATGCACGTACACATCGTCGTGGGCGCGCGGTTGCGGCCCTTTGGCCACGGTGTAGTCCTCGGGGACGACGGGGCGGTCCGCGGTCCACTCGGTGCTTTTGCGGCTGTGGAGGACGAGGCGGGTTCCTTCGTCGAGCAAGGGGAAGCCGGGGTTGCAGTGATACACGAACATGAGCGGCGAGCGGTCGGCGGCGAGGTTTTCAATGCGGTCGCGGATGTGGATGCTGCGCTCGCCGAGTACGGTCGAGATCTCGCGCGACAGTTCTAAATTTTCGGCAAAGACCTCGGCTTGGCGCATTTGGCCGCGGATGCGGACGACGTAATCCGCGCCTTCCCAGCCGGCCTCAATGCCGACGTTTTTAGCCGGTATGTACGAGAGGCGGCCGTGTAGGGGCATTTCGGCGTTTTCCTCTTCGGGATCGACTTCTGGGTGGCCGACAAAGTCGAGGCCGCAAGAGGTGACCAGCCCGCCGAACCAGCCGCGCCCCCATTTGAAGCCCTCAGGCTCGTAGAAGGCCGGCCCGACGTCACCGGGGCCAGAGCGAAAACACAGCGACTGGCCCTTGTAGTGGGCCGAGGCAATGTCGAGGGCGCGGCCGGGCAGGACGGAAAACCCCAAGCCCGAAGCGTTGAACACATCGATGAGGTCGGCGCCGCGCTCGAATCCTTCGCGGCGCTCGGCGCGGCGGGCGTACATGAGCTGGCTGATGTCGCCGACGCGGTTGAGCAGTTGGCGGCGGGTGAAGTTGCGGCCGAAGAGCTTGGGCATGAGGAACCTCCTATAGCAAATGCTGAGATGCGGTTTGGACTATTGCAAAGATAGGCTTTGCACGGTAAAACAATACATATAGACGTGATGTGTGACTTTTTTTCGTTGATGGCGATCCCTCGCCTATCTTATTTGTGCACGCAAACAGATAGGGCTTATCACGGAGGGATCACCATCATGTATAATGTAGAAGAATTCGTCATTG